>DATIKQ010000098.1:0-40994 GCA_035477395.1 Longimicrobiales bacterium | reverse complement strand
GAGTGGTTCAAGGACCAGAGGCTCGTCAACCTCACAGAGAGGTATCTTGCCCTACAACACTGAGCAGAACCGCCGGATACGGACCCGTACGTCCGGTGGTGTGGGGGGACGGGGGGCGTGAGCCCCCCTCCCACCCGATTCCGAACCCCCGGGGCTTGGAGGACGCCGCCGCTCCATCTATATACTTAGGGAGCCGGCCGGGGCCTCTCCGTGCCCCTTCCGGCCCAGGTTCCGACCACGTTCCCGCCCGGCCCGGCCGGGCTTTGCTTTGTCGAGGAGAGGGATGTCGCGCCTGTCATTCCGCACCGCCGGGGAGTCCCACGGGCGGGGCCTCGTGGCCCTGCTGGAAGGCGTCCCGGCAGGGCTGGGCCTGGAGATGGAGCGGGACGTGGATCCCGAGCTCCGCCGCCGCCAGGGGGGGCACGGACGCGGCCGGAGGATGCAGATCGAGGCGGACCGGGCGGAGCTCCTGAGCGGCGTCCGGCTGGGCGAGACGCTGGGCTCGCCCATCGCCATGGTGGTGTGGAACCGGGACTGGGAGAACTGGAAGACGGCCATGAGCCCCCTGCCGGCCGCCCCGGAAGAGAACCCCAAGGCGCTGCGTCCCCACTACCTCCCGCGGCCCGGGCACGCCGACCTTGTGGGCGCGCTCAAATACGACCGGCGCGACGTGCGCGACATCCTGGAGCGCGCCTCCGCCCGCGAGACCGCCGCTAGGGTGGCGTGCGGCGCCGTGGCCAAGCGCCTGCTCGCGGAGTTCGGCATCGCCGTGGGGAGCCACGTGGTATCCATCGGGGACGTGGCCGCGTCCGTGCCGGAGACGCTCCCCGAGGAGTTGAACGCCGCCGCCGACCTCGACCCGGTCCGGTGCCTCCATCCGGAGGCGTCGGCGCGGATGGTGGCCGCCATCGACGGCGCCCGGGATCGTGGGGACACGCTGGGCGGCGTCTTCGAGGTGGTGGCGACGGGCGTCCCGGTCGGGCTCGGGAGCCACGTCGCATGGGACACCAAGCTGGACGGGCGCCTGGCGGCGGCGGTCATGTCCATCCAGGCGGTGAAGGGCGTGGAGATAGGCCTGGGATTCGAAGGGGCCCGGCGCCCGGGCTCCGACGTCCACGATCCCATCGTGCTCGCCCCCGACAAGCCCCGGAGCGGGGGCCTGGGCCGCTCCTCGAATCGGGCCGGCGGGCTCGAGGGCGGCGTCACCACCGGGGAGCCCCTGGTGGTGCGCGGCGCCATGAAGCCCATCTCCACGCTGCGCCGGCCCCTGGCCAGCGTGGACCTCCGGGACGGCTCGGTGGGCGACGCCGCGGTGGAGCGGAGCGACGTGTGCGCGGTTCCGGCGGCGGCGGTGGTGGGGGAGGCGATGGTCGCCCTGGTGGTCGCCGACGCCCTCCTGGAGAAGTTCGGCGGCGATTCCCTGGGGGAGGTCCGCCGCAACCTGGCGGCGCACCTCGCGTACCTCGCCCGACGCGGCTTCAGGGAGCGCTGACCTTGTCCCGGTCCCGGCGCCTGGTCCTGGTGGGGTTCATGGGGTGCGGGAAGTCGTCGGTGGGCCGTGTCCTGGCGCGGCGCCTGGGGTGGGACTTCGTGGACCTGGACGCCCAGGTGGAGAAGGCCGAGGGCCGCTCCGTGGCGGCGATCTTCGCCGAATCGGGGGAGGCGCACTTCCGGGCCGCCGAGGCGCGGGAGGCGGAGACGACCCTGGCGCGGGACCGGGTGGTCCTGGCTGCGGGGGGAGGGTGGGCCGCCCAGCCCGGGCGGCTCGCCACCCTGCCGGAAGGCACCACGTCCGTATGGCTCCGCGTGTCCGCCGAGGAGGCGGTGCGGCGCTCCCGCCCCCGGTCGGGCACGCGCCCCCTCCTGGACGGCCCGGACCCCCTCGGGACGGCCCGCGAGCTCCTGTCCCGGAGGGAGCCCGAGTACGCCCGCGCCCACCTGGAGGTGGACACGGAGGGCAGAACCGTGGAAGATGTTGCGGCACGGGTTCTCCAGCTTCTGGAGTCCGAGCCTGGAATTCACACCCCGTTGGAGACGCGTTAACGGCATGGCGAAGCACCTGGTCATCGTGGAGTCCCCGGCGAAAGCCCGGACCATCGGACGCTACCTCGGGAGCGGGTACGAGGTGGCGGCCTCGGTGGGGCACGTGCGGGACCTCCCCACCAAGGAGCTGGGCGTGGACGTCGCCAACGGCTTCGAGCCCCACTACGTCACCATCCGCGGGAAGGGGAAGATCCTCACCGAGCTCAAGCAGAAGGCCAAGTCCGCCGAGCTGGTCATCCTCGCCACCGACCCCGACCGCGAGGGCGAGGCCATCGCGTGGCATGTGGCCGAGCAGCTCGGCTACGACAAGCACGACGGGGAGCGCTTCCGCCGCGTCCAGTTCCGGGAGATCACGAAGGCGGCCGTCCAGGAGGCCCTGAAGAGCCCCGGGCCCATCGACATGAGGAAGGTGGAGGCCCAGCAGGCCCGTCGCATCCTGGACCGGCTGGTGGGCTATCAGGTGAGCCCACTCCTGTGGAAGCCCATCCGCCCCGGGCTCTCGGCCGGCCGGGTGCAGACGGTGGCGCTGCGCCTCGTCTGCGAGCGTGAGGACGAGGTCCGCGCGTTCAAGGAGGAGGAGTACTGGTCCATCACGGCACACCTGGTGAAGGACGAGCAGCCCTTCGACGCGAAGCTCCACCAGATCGACGGGAAGGCCTTCACCCTGGGCGACCAGGCCGCGGCCGCGGCGGTGGTGACCGCCGTGGCGGGCGTGCCCTTCGGCGTCACCGACGTGAAGCGCCGGGAGCGGCGCAAGAACCCGGCGCCTCCGTTCACCACGTCCACCCTCCAGCAGGAGGCGGCCAAGCGCCTCGGCTTCTCGGCCCGGCGCACGATGTCGGTGGCCCAGCGCCTCTACGAGGGCCTCGATGTGGGCTCGCGGGGGAGCGCGGGCCTCATCACCTACATGCGCACCGACTCCACAAGGGTGTCCCCCGCGGCCGTGGAGCAGGCCCGGGAGTGGATCCAGGCCGAGCTCGGCAGACCCTACCTGGCGCCCACGCCCCAGCTCTGGGGCGGGCCCCAGCAGAAGGGCGCCCAGGAGGCCCACGAGGCCATCCGGCCGACCGATGTGACCCTCCACCCCTCCGAGGCCGTCCGGTACCTGGACTCGGACCAGGCGAGGCTCTACGAGCTCATCTGGCTCCGCTTCGTCTCGGGGCAGATGGCGGCGGCGGTCTACGACACCACCACCGTGGACTTCGATCTGCGCGGCTCCGACCGGCGCTCGTACCTGTTCCGGGCCACGGGCTCGGTGGTGAAGTTCGGGGGCTTCACGCGCCTCTACCTGGAGGCCACCGAGGCCGGCGAGCATCGGCGCCTGGACGACCTGGAGCCGCTCCCGGCCCTCTCCGAGGGGGACGAAGGCGAGTTCCGGGGCATCGAGCCCCGGCAGCACTTCACGCAGCCGCCGCCGCGGTTCTCCGAGGCCAGCCTGGTCAAGGAGATGGAGCGCCTGGGGATCGGCCGCCCCTCCACGTACGCGCAGATCCTCTCGACGATCGTGGACCGGGGATACGTGGACCTGGAGCAGAAGCGCTTCCACCCCACCGATCTGGGTGAGGTGGTGGTGAAGCTCCTGGTGCGCATCTTCCCCAACATCTTCGACGTCGCCTTCACGAGCCGCATGGAGACCGAGCTGGACCGGGTCGAGGACGGGGAGGTGGAGTGGCGGCGGCTCCTCGGGGACTTCTATCCTCCCTTCCTCGAGCGCCTCGAGCACGGGACCGCCGGCTCGGACGAGATCATCAAGGAGATCCTGGCGGCGGAGGGTGAGTCCTGCGAGCGGTGCGGGCGTCCCATGCTGGTGCGGTGGAACCGGTTCGGGCGCTTCCTGGGGTGCTCGGGGTACCCCGAGTGCCGAAGCACCCGCTCCCTCGACGGACCCGCGCCCGAGGGCGAGGTCCTGGGCGCGCACCCCGCGGAGGGACGCCCCGTCCTGCTCAAGGCCGGACCCTACGGGCCATACGTGGAGCTGGAGCCCGCGTCCGCGGAGGAGAAGCCCCGCCGGATGAGCCTCCCCAAGGGGAGGCTCCCAGAGGACGTGGATCTCGACTACGCCGTGCGGCTGCTCAGCCTCCCGCGGCCGTTGGGCACGGACGCTATCACCGGCGAGGAGGTGGTGGTGGGGATCGGGCGCTTCGGGCCGTTCGTGCGCCGCGGGAAGGTCTTCGCCAGCCTGAAGAGCGACGAGGATCTCTGGCGGATCTCGCTCGGCGACGCGGTGGCCCTCGTGGATGCCAAGCTCGCCGGGAAGCGTGACGCCCTCAAGCGGCTGGGCCAGCATCCGCAGACGGGTGCCGAGCTCGTGGTCCTTTCGGGGCGCTACGGCGCCTACGTCACGGACGGCACGGTGAACGCCACCCTCCCGAAGGACATGGAGCCGGAGGAGCTGGAGATGGAGGAGGCGCTCGACCTCCTGGCCAAGGCCGCCGTGCGGAAGGGGAAGGGCGAAGGCCGGGGCCGCGGGGGGGCGAAGGCCCGCGCATCCAAGGGGAGCGCCAAGGCGAAGCCCAAGGGGGGCGCCAAGGCCGCCAGGCCGAAGCCCAAGGGGAGCCGGGGGCGCAAGCGGGGCACGTGAGCTCCGTGGTCACCGTGGTGGGGGGAGGGCTGGCCGGGTGCGAGGCCGCCGTCCAGCTCGCCCGGCGGGGCGCGCGGGTCCGCCTCGTGGAGATGCGGCCGGTGCGCTCCACGCCCGCCCACCGCACGGATGCTCTGGGCGAGCTCGTGTGCAGCAACTCGTTCAAGGCCGAGGATCCCGTGAACGCCCATGGCCAGCTCAAGCGCGAGATGCGCTCGCTGGGCTCGGTGCTCCTGGCGTCGGCGGAGCGCGCCCGGGTGCCGGCGGGATCGGCGCTGGCGGTGGACCGTGACCTCTTCGGCCGTGCCATGACCGACGCGGTGGCCGCCGAGGAGCGCATCCAGGTGGTGCGCGAAGAAGCGGCTGAGCTCCCCGAGGGCCCTGCGGTGGTGGCCACGGGCCCGCTCACGTCGGACGCACTGTCCGCGGCCGTGCGCGCCGCTCTCGGTGACGGGGGGCTGGCGTTCTACGACGCCATCGCCCCGATCGTGCACCGGGATTCCCTGGACGAGTCGGTGGTCTTCCAGGCCGGGCGCTTCGGCGAGGACGCCGACTACCTCAACTGCCCCATGAGCCGGGACGAGTACGAGGCGTTCATCGCCGCGCTCCGCGCCGCCGACGTGCACGAAGGTCACGACTGGGACGCGGTGCCCTTCTTCGAGGGGTGCCTTCCCATCGAGGTCATGGCCGCGCGCGGGACCGACACCCTGCGCTTCGGGCCCATGAAGCCCATCGGGCTCATCGATCCGCGCACCGGCCGGCGCCCGTGGGCCGTGGTCCAGCTCCGCCGCGAGGATCGCGCCGCTCAGATGTGGAACCTGGTCGGGTTCCAGACGCGTCTCCGCGTCGGCGAGCAGAGGAAGGTGTTCGGGATGATCCCGGGCCTCGCGGGGGCCGAGTTCCTCCGCTGGGGCTCCATCCACCGCAACAGCTACCTCGATTTCCCCCGCTGCCTCACGCCCCACGGTTCGCTCCGCCACCGGACGGACCTGGTCTTCGCGGGCCAGCTCACCGGGGTGGAGGGGTACACCGAGTCCGCAGCGAGCGGCATCCTGGCGGGGGTCAATCTGGCGCGGATCCTGAAGGGGAAGGAGCCGGTGGTCCCTCCGCCCACCACCATGCTGGGCGCGCTCCTCCGCTACCTCCGGGAGGGCGCCCACGGCCGCTTCCAGCCCATGAACTCCAACTGGGGGCTGGTGGATCCTCTCCCCGAGGCGATCCGCGACAAGCACGCCAAGCGGGAGGCGCTGGCGCGGCGTGCCCAGGAGGACTTCCTCTCCTGGATGGCCTCCCACGCCCTGGAGCCGGCGCCGGACACGGCCCCGGCCGCGGGCGGGTGACCGTGGCCGGGCCGGCTCGGGACGGGACGCTCCACCGCCCGGAGGTCCGGGCGTACCTCCGGCACCTGGCCGACGAACGCCAGCTCTCCGCCAACACCGTCAAGGCGTACGCCCGGGACCTGGAGGAGCTGGACACCTTCCTCTCCGAGTACCTGGGGCGCTCCGACTGGGGGTGGGAGGACGCCGACCGGCTGGCGCTGCGGGGCTTCCTGGGATGGTGCCGCAGGGGCGGGCGCTCCCGGCGCACCGTGGCGCGTAAGCTCTCCGCAGCCCGGACGTTCTTCCGATTCCTGCACCAGGAGGACCGCATCCCCCACAACCCGACCCGGGCGGTGCGGGCGCCCAAGGTGGACCGTCACCTTCCGGGCCACCTGTCCACCGCGGACGTCCAGGTCGTCTTCGAGGTGGCGGAGAGCCGCGCCGCCGGGAACACGCTCCAGGCCACCCGGGACCTGCTCATCCTCGAGCTCCTCTACGGGAGCGGGTTGCGGCTCTCCGAGCTCCACGGCCTCGACCTGGACGCCCTGGACCGGCGCTCGGCCCAGGTGCGCGTGCTGGGGAAGGGGAGCAAGGAGCGCATCGTCCCCGTGACCCGCCGGTCGCTGGTTGCGCTGGAGCGCTACGAGCCGCGCCGCTCGGAAGTGGCGGGCAGCGGCGGGGCGGTGCTGGTCAACGCCCGGGGGGGCCGGCTCTCCCGACGCTCGATCCAGGAGGCGGTGCGCCGCGGCCTGGAGGCGGCCGCCGGGGCCCGCGGGCTCTCGGCGCACGCGCTGCGCCACACGTTCGCCACCCACCTGCTCGAGCAGGGCGCCGACCTCCTCGCGGTCAAGGAGCTCCTGGGGCACGTGAGCCTGTCCACTACCAGGATCTACACGCATACGACCAGGGAGCGCCTCCTGCGGGTCTACCGCGATGCCCATCCACGGTCGGGGGGGTAGCAGGGCGCTGATGAAGGCGGGTCCGAGTCTGCCAATTCGGCAGAAGGGGGGTTAGCTTTCAAGGTTGCCCAACGGGGCTGGCTTTCAACGCACGCGGCAGCGCCATCCAACCAGACGAGAAATGCGGGATTCCATGAAGCTCCCCACCGTCCGCTCCACCACCGTCCTCGCCGTCCGCAGGAATGGGCACGTCGCCATGGGCGGCGACGGGCAGGTCACCGTCGGCGACACCATCGTGAAGGCCAGTGCACGCAAGGTGCGCGCGCTCAAGGACGGGAAGATCCTGGCGGGCTTCGCCGGGGCCGTGGCCGACGCGTTCACGCTCTTCGAGAAGCTGGAGGAGAAGCTCGAGCGCTACCCGGGCAACCTCACCAAGGCCGTGGTGGAGCTCGCCAAGGACTGGCGGACCGACCGGTACCTGCGCCGCCTCAACGCCCTCCTCGCGGTGGCGGACCATCAGCACCTGTTCCTCGTGAGCGGCACCGGCGACGTGATCGAGCCCGACGACGACATCCTGGCCATCGGCTCCGGGGGCACCTATGCCCTGTCCGCGGCCCGTGCGCTCCAGCGCCACTCGACCCTGGAGGCGCCCCAGATCGTCCGCGAGGCGTTGAAGATCGCCGGCGAGATCTGCATCTACACGAACGAGGACATCGTGGTCCTGGAGCTGCCGGGGGCAGAAGGATGACCACCAAGCCCATGGAGCCGTCGTCGTCGCCCGCGGGACCCGCCGGCGAGATCCCCGGCGAGATCCCAGGCGAGGCTCCCCAGGAGCTCCCCTGGCTCGACGAGCTCACCCCCCGGCAGATCGTGGCCGAGCTGGACAAGTACATCATCGGGCAGGACGACGCCAAGAAGGCCGTGGCCATCGTGCTCCGGAACCGCTGGCGCCGCCAGCGCGTGGCGGAGGAGATGCGCGAGGAGATCCTTCCCAACAACCTCATCCTGATCGGGCCCACCGGGGTGGGCAAGACGGAGATCGCGCGGCGCCTGGCACGCTTGGCGGGAGCACCCTTCCTCAAGGTGGAGGCGTCCAAGTTCACCGAGGTCGGGTACGTGGGCCGGGACGTGGAGTCCATCATCCGCGACCTGGTGGACATCTCCGTGAACCTGGTGCGCGCCGAGCGTGAGGACGAGATGCAGCCGTCGGCGGACGAGCGCGTCGAGGAGCGCCTCCTGGACCTGCTGCTGCCGCCGGTGAAGGACGAGAAGCACGAGCCCGACGACGCCGCGCAGACCCAGATCTTCATCGCGGGGCCCTCCGGGGTCGAGACGTCGGACGAGGAAGCGACGCCCGTCACCCGCCGCCATCGCACCCGTGAGAAGCTCCGCCAGCTCCTCAAGGAGGGGAAGCTGGAGGATCGGGAGGTGGAGGTGGAGGTGCAGCAGGCGCCATCCCTGGACGGGATGATGGTCCCCATGGGAGGCGGCGAAGGGATGGATCCCAACTTCGTCGAGATGCTCCAGGACATGCTCCCCAAGCGCACGAAGCGCCGCCGGGTGAGCGTGGCCGAGGCCCGTCGCATCCTCCTCCAGGACGAGCTGGACAAGCTCGTGGACATGGACGAGGTGGTGAACGAGGCCCTGTTCCGCGCCGAGGAGATGGGGATCGTCTTCCTCGACGAGATCGACAAGATCGCGGGCGAGCGGGGCGGGTTCGGTCCCGACGTGAGCCGCGAGGGGGTGCAGCGCGACCTCCTCCCGGTCGTGGAGGGCTCCACCGTGGCCACCAAGTACGGTCTGGTGCGCACCGACCACATCCTGTTCATCGCGGCCGGGGCGTTCCACGTGGCCAAGCCCTCGGACCTGATCCCCGAGCTCCAGGGCCGATTCCCCATCCGTGTCGAGCTGAAGAGCCTCGGGGAGAAGGAGTTCGTCCGCATCCTGAAGGAGCCCAAGAACGCCCTTCTGGGCCAGTACCGGGCCCTCATCGAGACGGAAGGCTCCGGGGTGGACTTCACCGACGAGGGCGTGGCGGAGATCGCCCGCATCGCCGCCGAGCTGAACGAGCGCATGGAGAACATCGGCGCGCGCCGCCTCCAGACCGTGATGACCACGCTCCTGGAGGACATGCTCTTCGATCTGCCGGAGAGCGGCACCCAGCCGGTGGTGGTGGACGGGGCCTTCGTGCGCGACCGCCTCAAGAAGGTGGCGGAGGACGAGGACCTCCGCCGCTACATCCTGTAGACGCGAGGATCTGCATCATGGCATCCAAGAAGGACTTCCTGGCCATCCCCGACTTCGAGCGGGAGGAGCTCCTGGCCGTGTTGGACCGCGCCCGGCGGCTGAAGGCCGGTGAGGAGGGAGGCGCGCCGCTGGCCGGCAAGAGCCTGGCCATGATCTTCCGGAAGAGCTCCACGCGCACCCGGGTGTCCTTCGAGGTGGGCATGACCCAGCTCGGCGGACACGCGCTCTTCATCTCCGATCGGGACAGCCAGATGGGGCGCGGCGAGTCCATCCGCGACACCGCCAAGGTGCTCTCGGGCTACGTGGACGGGATCATGATCCGCACCTTCGCCCACGCCGAGGTGGAGGAGCTCGCGCGCCACGCGTCCATCCCCGTCATCAACGGCCTCACCGACCTCCTGCACCCGTGCCAGGTCATGGCGGACCTGCAGACGGTCCAGGAGGAGTTCGGCCCCGAGCTCCGCGGCCGCGTGGTGACGTGGATCGGAGACGGGAACAACATGGCCAACTCCTGGCTCAACGCCGCGCACCGATTCGGCTTCGAGCTCCGCCTGGCCTGCCCGGAGGGTCACGACCCCGATCCGGCCATCCTGGCGCGCGCCCGGGGCGAAACCAGGATCCTGCTCACCCGCGACACCCTGGAGGCGGCCGAGGGAGCCCACGTGGTCACCACCGACGTGTGGGCCTCCATGGGACAGGAGCAGGAAGCGGCCGACCGGGCCAAGCTCTTCCGCCCGTACCAGGTGAACGCCGCCGTCATGGAGCGGGCGTCCCCGGATGCGATCTTCCTGCACTGCCTCCCCGCGCACCGCGGCGAGGAGGTCACCGCCGACGTCATCGACGGGCCGCGGTCCCGCATCTTCCCGGAGGCCGAGAACCGCCTCCACGCCCAGAAAGCCATCATGGTGGAGCTCATGTCATGAATGCCCCCTTGAAGCGCACTCCCCTGCACGAAGAGCACGCCTCGCTGGGTGCCAAGATCGTCCCCTTCGCCGGCTTCGAGATGCCGGTCCAGTACCCGACGGGGATCACCGCCGAGCACAAGGCCGTCCGTGAGGCCGCGGGCATGTTCGACGTCTCCCACATGGGCGAGTTCATCCTCCGCGGCCCCCAGGCGCTGGACCTGATCCAGCGGGTCACCGTGAACGACGCCTCCCGGATGGAGGTGGGTCAGGCGCAGTACTCGGCCATGTGCTATCCGCACGGCGGGGTGGTGGACGACCTCATCGTATACCGCTTCGCGGACCACTGGATGCTGATCGTGAACGCCTCGAACCTGGAGAAGGACCTGGCGTGGATCCGCGGCCACGCGGGAGACCTGGACGTGGAGGTGGAGGACCGCTCCGACGCGATGGCCCTGATCGCGCTCCAGGGCCCGGCGGCCCGGGAGATCCTCCGGCCGCTGGCGTCCGTCAACGTGGACGACGTGCGTTATTACCACTTCCTGGAAGGGAAGGTGAACGGCGCTCCGGCGATCATCGCGGGCACGGGCTACACCGGCGAGGACGGCTTCGAGCTGTGCGTGGCCCCCGAGGACGCGGTGGGCGTCTGGCGCGCGCTCCTGGCGCAGGGCCGGGGGCTCATCCCCGCTGGGCTCGGCTCCCGCGATTCCCTCCGACTGGAGGTCGGGTACGCGCTCTACGGGAACGACCTCGACGATGGGCACACCCCGCTCGAGTCCGGGTTGGGGTGGATCACGAAGCTCGACAAGGGCGACTTCATCGGGCGAGAGGCGCTCGTCCGCCAGAAGGAGGCGGGCGTGCCCCGCCGCCTGGTGGGGCTGCGCGTCACCGGGAAGGCGTTCCCCCGGCACGGCTATCCGATCCTCTCGGGCGGGGCCCCGGTGGGGGTCGTCACGAGCGGCACCGTGTCGCCCACCCTGGGCTGGGGTGTGGCCATGGGCTACGTCCCGCCGGAGCTCGCCAAGCCGGACACGGCGCTGCAGATCGACGTGCGAGGCAAGCCTGTGGACGCCGCGGTGCAGCGGCCCCCATTCTACACGAAGGGGTCCATCCGCAGGTAGGGTGCGGAGCCGGCGATGACAGGGGACGCGCCCATCCGCGTCGGGATCCTCACGGTGAGCGACAGCTGCTCCGCAGGGGAACGGGAAGACCGCTCCGGCGAGGCCGTGGTCGTCTGGGTGGCTTCCCGGGGCTTCCGGGCGGCCGCCCGCAAGGTGGTCCCGGACCAGGTCGGCAGGATCGCGTCGGTGCTCCTGGAGTGGTGCGACGACCTCCGCCTGGACCTGGTCGTCACCACGGGAGGGACCGGGTTCGGTCCGCGGGACGTCACCCCCGAGGCCACCTGGCCCCTCGTGCGCCGTGAGGCCCCGGGAATCGCCGAAGCCATCCGCCTCCGGGGCCGGCAGAAGACGCCGTACGCGGCGCTCTCCCGCGGCGTCGCGGGGATCCGGGGGACGACGCTGGTGGTGAACCTCCCCGGTGGCACCGGGGGGGTGATGGACGGGCTCGAGGTGCTGGATCCGCTGGTGGCGCATGCCGTGGCCCTGCTGCGGGGGGAGGCTCCGCCCCACCATCCCCCAGGGTTCGCGGGCGAGGGTTCGTCGCCGGAGAAGGGAGGTGCCCCGTGAGAGAGGACGTGGTCCTGATCTCCACCCACGACCTCCCGCGCGCGGGCGCCCTCCGGGAAGCGTTCACGAGGGCGGGGTACGGCGCCGAGCTGGTGACTCCCGGCGAGCAGCTGGACCGGGAGGGTGCCGTCCTGCTCGTGCTCACCGGGGGGTTGGAGGGAGGCGCGAGCGCCCTGGCGAGCCAGGCCAGGGAGCGGCTCCAGATCCCGGTCTTCGCCATCGCGCCCGGGGAGAGCCTGCTCCCGGCGCAGCGGCCCGGCTTCGACGAGGTGTTCGCGGCGTCGGTGACGGCCGGCGACGTGGCGGCGGTGGGGCGCCTGTCCATCGAGCGGCGCCGGCTGCAGAGCCTCACCGGGATCGTGGGGAACACCGACGCCGTGCGCGAGGTGCTGGAGCGCGTGGTCCAGATCGCGCCCGTGGCCGCCACCGTCCTCGTCACCGGCGAGTCGGGGACCGGCAAGGAGCTGGTGGCCCGGGGGATCCACGCCCTCTCGCCCAGGCGCCACCGGCCCTTCATCGCGGTGAACGTGGCGGCCATCTCGGAGACGCTCCTGGAGTCCGAGATCTTCGGGCACGAGAAAGGGGCGTTCACCGGCGCCATCGACGCCCGCCGCGGCCTCTTCGAGCTCGCCGACACGGGGACCATCTTCCTGGACGAGATCGGGGAGATGCCCCTGGCCACGCAGACCAAGCTGCTGCGCGTCCTGGAGCAGCGCGAGTTCCTCCGCGTGGGCGGCGAGAAGCCCCTGAAGGTGGACGTGCGCATCGTGGCCGCCACCAACCAGGACCTGCGCCAGCTCGTGGCCATGGGGGAGTTCCGCCGGGACCTGTACTTCCGGCTGAACGTGCTCCGCATCGAGCTTCCCCCGCTGCGCGAGCGCCGCGACGACATCCCCGTCCTGGTGGAGGCGTTCGTGCGCGAGGCGTCGGAGCGCCACGACCGCCCCTTCCCGGGGATCTCGCCGGATGCCATGCAGATCCTCCGGGACTACGCGTGGCCGGGCAACGTCCGGGAGCTGCGCAACCTGGTGGAGTCCATGGTCGTGCTGGCTCCGGGGAACACCATCGAGGCTCAGGACATCCCCGCGGATCTCCGGGGCGGGCGGGGACGAACCCTCCTTCCCGCGCCCATCCCCCGCCCCTCGGGGCAGGGAGGGGACGGCCGGGACCTGAGGCCCGAGCTGGAGTTCGTCTTCCGCACGCTCGTGGACCTGCGCGTGGACATGGACGAGCTCCGCAGGGACTTCGAGACGTACCGCCGGGACAGCGGCGTCGCCCCCGGGACCGCCCGCTTCGCCGCCTTCGCCCCCCGTGAGATCGCGGCGCGGGTCATGGGACCGTCCCATCGCGTGGCGAGGGACGAGGCGGAGGAGGTGCCCTTCGTCGAGGCCACCCCGGGTCCCGTCGCGCCGGGCTCCGAGTCCACGGCGCCTGCCGCGGGCGCGGCGATGGCCGCCGCAGGTCAGGGCGGCGTGGTGGTGTTCCGCCCGGGGATGACGATGGAGGACCTGGAGAGGGAGGCCATCCGGGCGGTGCTCGAGTCGGTGGCAGGGAACCGGAGGAAGGCCGCCGAGATCCTGGGGATCGGCGAGCGCACGCTCTACCGGAAGCTCGCCCGCTACGACATGGCGGAGTGAGCGCCGCTTAGCGCGCCTCTCCCCGGGCCCTTGCCGCCGCCCTGGCCCGCTCCGCCTGCACCTGCGGGAGGATGGCCCCCCACTGGGCGCTCTCCACGAGTCCGTAGACGACGACCAGTTCCGACTCGAGCTCCACCGCGTCCCCGAATGCGTACACCGCCATCTCCGTCTCCCGCTGGCGCAGCCGGCGCTCTCCCCAACCCGGGGTCACCGCCATCACCGCCCCGGGCCTGAGGCGCACCCCACGGGAGATGAGCTGGATCTCCTCCGGGACGAAGGTGGCGTCGGGGGACTCGGACCAGAGGGACACGAGGAAGAGGGAAGGGTTCTGGACGCCGGTGGCCTGCGCCGCGTCCGGACCGAAGCGGGCAGCGAGGCCCGAGAGCCGCCGGTGGGTGTCGGGGGCGGTGACCAGGGTCACCGACTCGGCCAGAGGGGTCACCTTCATCTGCAGGGGGCCGCTGGAGAGGCTCACCGAGATCTCGTCCTGCCGCAGCGTGCCGAAGCCCGGCGGAGGGAGGGTCTCGGGGACCATGGTCCCCGGCGTGCCGGGGGGGAGGGCGCAGGCGGCGAGCACGGCGAGGATGGCCAGGCCCGGGCGCTTCATGGCTCCGCCAGCAGATCGTCGAGGGCGGCCAGGAGCGCGTCGCGCCCCTCTCCGGTCCTGGACGAGAAGGGCACGAGCTGATCCTCGTCCAGGCCCAGATCCGACAGCACCCGGGCCACGGCCCTCTTGCGCTCGCTCTGCTTCAGCTTGTCCATCTTCGTGAGGACGACCATGGCCGGGAGCTCCACCTTGGAGAGGTACCCCATCATGGCCATGTCGTGCTCGGTGGGCGCGCGGCGGGCGTCCACCAGGTGGACCACGCCGCGCACGAGCCCCGACTCCTCCAGGTACCACTCGATGAGCCTCCGCCACGCGTCCCTGAGCGCCACGGGCACGCGGGCGTACCCGTACCCGGGGAGGTCCACGAGGAAGAAGAGGTCGTTGACCCGGTAGTAGTTCAGCGCCTGGGTCTTACCCGGCGTCGCCGACACGTGGGCGAGCTTGCTGCGCGTGCGTCCCAGGAGGGTGTTGATGAGCGACGACTTCCCCACGTTCGACCGCCCGGAGAATGCGATCTGGGGGAGGTCTCCCGGCGGGGGCTGTCCGGGCTTGGCCACCGTGCCGGCGTACTCGACGGTGCTGATCTGCATGGCTCCGTGATCCGCCGGCTCAGGACAGGGTGAGGCCGAGGCCGCCGTGGCCCCGTTCCCGCCCCACGGGGCGGAGGGGGCTCCGCACCAGCGCGGCGTCCATGACCTCGTCCATGGACCGCACCAGGACGAAGCGCACCTGGTCCCGCACCTCCTGGGGGAGGAGCTCCAGGTCGGAGGCGTTCGACGCCGGGAGGATGACCGTGCGCATCCCGCCCCTCAGCGCCGCCACCGCCTTCTCCTTCACCCCTCCCACGCCCAGAACCCGCCCGCGGAGGGTGATCTCGCCGGTCATGGCCACGTCCGCCCGCGTGGGCGTGTCGGTGAGCGCCGAGATCAGGGCCACGGCGATGGTGATCCCCGCCGACGGGCCGTCCTTGGGCGTGGCGCCCTCGGGGATGTGGATATGGACGTCGATCTTGTCGTGGAACTGGGGCGTGAGCCCCAGAAGCTCGGAGCGCGAGCGGGCGTAGGTGACGGCGGCGTGGGCCGACTCCTTCATGACGTCGCCCAGCGTGCCGGTGAGGCGGAGGTCCCCGTCTCCCGGGAGGACGGCCACCTCCACGTCCAGGACTTCGCCTCCTGCCGCGGTCCACGCCAGGCCGTTGGCGATGCCGACCCGCTCCGATTCCTGGTCCCGGTCCGGCGGCGCGTAGGGCGGAGGGCCCAGGAGCTCCTTCAGGTCTGCCGGGGTCACGCGGCCGTCCGCTGCGGCGCCGTCGGCGACGGCCCGGGCCTTCTTCCGCGCGACCCGGGAGAGGCGCCGGTCAAGCTCGCGGACGCCTGCCTCGCGGGTGTAGCGCCCGATGATCTCGTGGACGGTCTCGGAGGGAAGCGTCACGCGGCCGGGATCCAGCCCGTGGCGGGACGCCTGCCGGGGCCAGAGGTAGCGGTGGGCGATCTCCCGCTTCTCCGTGTCCAGGTACCCGGGGAGGCGGATGACCTCCATTCGGTCCCGGAGCGGCTCCGGGATCCCCTGGAGGGTGTTGGCCGTGGCGATGAAGAGCACGTTCGAGAGGTCGTACTCCAGCTCCAGATAGTGGTCGGTGAACGTCCGGTTCTGCTCCGGGTCCAGGACCTCGAGGAGGGCGGCGCCGGGGTCGCCGTGGAAGTCGTGGGCGAGCTTGTCCACCTCGTCCAGGAGGAAGACGGGGTTGGTGGTGCCGCCGCGCCGCATCCCCTGCACGACCCGCCCCGGGAGCGCGCCCACATAGGTGCGCCGATGTCCCCGGATCTCCGCCTCGTCGCGCACGCCGCCCAGGCTCACGCGCACGAACTCGCGTCCCAGGGCGTCGGCGATGCTCCGGCCCAGCGAGGTCTTCCCCGTGCCGGGGGGGCCGACCAGGCAGAGGATGGGTCCGCGCATCTCGCCCACGAGGGAAAGCACGGCCACGTGATCCACGATGCGCTCCTTCACCTCGGCGAGCCCGAAGTGCTGCGCTTCGAGCACCGCCACCGCGTGGCGCACGTCCAGGTTGTCCTTGGATCGCGCGGCCCACGGGAGGGTGAGGATCCAGTCCAGGTAGGTGCGGATCACCGCGGCCTCGGGCGCGACCGGGTTCAGGCGTCTCAGCCTTCCCAGCTCCTTCTCCGCCCGGTCCCGCGCATGGGGTGGAAGGGGGATCGTGCCCAGCGTGGCCTCCAGATCGGCCCACTCCTCCGCCTCCGGCGGGGGCGCCTCCTTGTGGAGCACCTTGAGGCCGGGCCCGAACTCGGGCCGGGTCTCGCCCGAGAGCTGCATCTGGATCTGACGGTCCAGCTTCGCCTCGATGCGCAGCAGCTCCACCTCCCTCTGGAGCGCCTCCTTGAGGAGCGCCAGCTGATCCGCCGGCTCCAGCGCCTCCAGGAGCTCCTGCTTCTCCGTGCACGGGAGGATGAGGTGCCCCGACACCAGGTGCGCCAGCCGCACCCGGTCACGGGTCTGGGCCAGGACGCCCGGGAGCTCGTCGGGGATGCGCTCGTGGAGGCGGGCATACTCGGCGTAGAGGCGCACGACGCGCTCGGCCAGCTCCCTCAGCCCTTCGCCCGCGCCTTCGGCCTCGGTCTCCCTGGGCACGGCGAGGGACACCGTCGCCCGGAGCGCCTCCGTGTTCGTGTTCAGCCTGCGGATGCGCGCCCGGCCCAGTCCCTCCAGCACCACCCTGGCCGTGCCGTCGGGTAGGACGGAGACCTGGACCACCCGGGCCACCGTGCCCAGACGGAAGAGGTCGTCGCTTCCCGGGTCGTCGGTCGACGGGTCCCTCTGGGCGACGAGGAGAACGAGACCATCCCCCTGCTGGGCCTCCTGGAGCGCCGCGACCGACCGGGCCCGGCCGATGAGGAGCGGCAGCACCATGTAGGGGAAGAAGACCAGGTCCCTCAGCGCGATGACCGGAATGCGGTCGGGGATCTCGATCTGGTCTTCAGCCCGCTGAAGGGTGGCCATCCTGGAAGGGATCCGGGGAGGAGGAAGGGAACCGCGGGGTCAGGCTTCCAGCTTGCGCTCCTCGGGGCGGAGCACGAGGAGGGGCGGCACGCCGCCGTCCACGCTCTCCAGCGTCACCACCACCTCGCGCACATCCTTGCGGGACGGGACCTCGAACATGACGTCGCGCATGAGGCCCTCGATGATGGAGCGCAGCCCCCGGGCTCCCGTGCCCCGGTCCAGCGTCTTCTTCGCGATGGACCGGATGGCTTCACGGTCGAAGGTGAGCCCGATCCCCTCCAGCTCGAACATCTTCTTGTACTGCTTGACCAGGGCGTTCTTGGGCTCCTCGAGGATCCGCACGAGCGATTCCTCGTCGAGCTGGTCCAGGTGGACCACCACCGGGAGTCGCCCCACCAGCTCGGGGATGAGGCCGAAGCGCTGCAGGTCCTCCGGCTCGGTGTGGCGCAGCACGTTGCCGTCCGCGCCCACCGCGGCCTCTTCGCCGGCGAAGCCGATGCGGCGCTTCCCGATGCGGGCCTCCACGATCTTCTCCAGCCCGTCGAACGCGCCGCCGCAGATGAAGAGGATGTTCCGGGTGTTGACCTGGATGTACTCCTGCTGCGGGTGCTTGCGCCCGCCCTGCGGGGGCACGCTGGCGACGGTGCCCTCCAGGATCTTCAGCAGCGCCTGCTGCACGCCCTCGCCCGACACGTCGCGCGTGATGGACGGGTTCTCCGACTTACGGGCGATCTTGTCGATCTCGTCGATGTAGACGATGCCCCGCTCGCACTCGGCGATGTTGAAGTCGGCGGCCTGGAGCAGCCGGACCAGGATGTTCTCCACGTCCTCGCCCACGTACCCGGCCTCGGTGAGCGTGGTCGCGTCGGCGATGGTGAAGGGGACGTGGAGCGTGCGCGCCAGCGTCTGGGCGAGGAGCGTCTTGCCCACCCCGGTGGGGCCAACCAGGAGGATGTTGGCCTTGTCGAGCTCGACTTCGTCCAGGACGCCCTGGTGGTTGACGCGCTTATAGTGGTTGTAGACCGCCACGGACAGCGCCCGCTTGGCCGCCTCCTGGCCGATGACGTACTGGTCCAGGATGTCCTTGACCTCCTCGGGCGTGGGGCTGGGAACGACGGCGTCCTGCTGTTCCCGCTCCTCCTCCTCGGCGAGGATCTCGTTGCAGAGCGAGATGCACTCGTTGCAGATGTAGACGTTCGGTCCGGAGATGAACTTCTTGACGCTCTCCTTGGACTTCCCGCAGAAGCTGCAGCGGAGATGCTTGTCACTGGTCATGGGCCGATCCTCGCTCGTTCATGCGCCGGCCCCGCGACCCGCGGGCCCCCACACAATCTTCGCTCCCCCGGCGGGCGGAATCAAACGTATTCACGCGGCGTCCGAGTCCTTGGGCTTGCCGCGATGGGGCGCGGGTCCCCGGAGCACGCTGTCGATGAGCCCGTACTGCACCGCGTCCTCGGGGCCGAGGAAACGGTCCCGGTCCACGTCCTCCGCGATGCGCTCGACGGTCTGGCCGGTGTGCTTGGCCAGGATCTCGTTGAGCCTCCCCCGGATGTGGATGATCTCCTTGGCGGCGATCTCGATGTCCGCCGCCGTGCCCTGGGACCCGCCCGAGGGCTGGTGGATCATGATGCGGGCGTTGGGGAGCGCGCTGCGCTTCCCCTTCTCCCCCGACGCCAGCAGGATGGCGCCCATGGAGGCGCACATGCCCACGCAGAAGGTGGACACAGGCGCCCTCAGGTGCTGCATGGTGTCGTAGATGGCCAGGCCCGCGTACACGCTCCCGCCCGGGGAGTTGATGTACATGAAGATGTCGCGCTCCGGGTCCTCCGCCTCGAGGAAGAGGAGCTGGGCGATGATGATGTTGGCCACGTTGTCGTCGATGGGACTCCCCAGGAACACGATCCGGTCCATGAGGAGGCGGCTGAAGATGTCGTAGCTGCGCTCGCCGCGGCTGGTCCGCTCGATGACGTAGGGAGGGTAGATGGTCATGGCTGGGCCTTCTCAGGGCTCGGGCGTAGCCGGGGCGCCCTCAGGCGGCCGGCGCGTCGGTGATCGTGGACTGCTTCTTGAGGAAGTCGAACACCTTCCGCTCGGTGAGCTCCCGCTCCAACGCTTCGAGGCGGCCCGCCTTCTGGAAGCTGGCGTAAACCCTTTCCGGCGTGCTGCCGCTCCGCTCCGCGATCTCCTGGATGCGGACGTCGAGCTCGGCCTCGGTGGCGTCCAGCCCCTGGGTCTCTGCAACCCGCTCGAGGAGCAGGAGCCGCTTCACCGACCGCTCCGCCTCCGGGCGCAGGTTCTCCTTGATCTCCGCCATGCGCTCCTTGGGGATCCCCGGCTGCTCGCCCAGAATGGTGTCGGTGTAGCGCTCCACCATGGACAGGGGCACCTCGAAGGGGTTGGCCTCCAGCAGCAGGTCGAGGATGTGCCCGCGCACCACCGCCTCAGCCTGCTCGGCCGCGTCCTTCTCGAGGTCCTCCCGGATGCGCACCTTGAGTGCGTCCAGGGTCTCGAACTCGCCCACCTGGCGGGCCAGGGCGTCGTCCAGCGCCGGGAGCTCGAGGACCTTGCGGCCGCGCAGTGTGACCTCCACCCGCTCCTTCTCGCCCCGCCGCGCCTCGTCCGGGAAGTCCTCGGGGAAGGTGACGTTGAACTCGCCCGCCTGGCCGGTGTCCAGGCTCTTCACGGCCGACTCGACCTCGGGGATGGCCTGTCCCTCGCCCAGGGCGAACTCGTAGTCCTTTCCCTCGGAGGGAGCGTCACCGTCCAGCTTCCGGATGTGGACGGACACCAGGTCCCCGTCCACGGCCTTGCCCTCCTCCACCGGCTTCCAGGCGCCGTTCTGGCGCTGGACGTTCCTCAGCACCTCGCCGACGTGCTCGTCGGTCACCCGCGCCCGGGGCCGCTCGATGGAGAAGCCGCCCAGGCGGCCCAGTTCGAACCGTGGCTGCACGTCGAAGGTGATGGTGAAGCGCAGGTCCTCCTGGGGCTCGTATTGGATGTCCTCCAGCTTCCCCTCGCTGATGGGGCGGAGGTTCTCGGCCGCCAGCGCCTGGCGGTAGGCGTCGTTGATGAGGCGGTCCAGGGCCTCCTGGCGCAGCGCGCCGCTGAAGCGGGTCGCCATCATGCTCTGGGGGACGCGTCCCTTGCGGAACCCCTTCAGGTTCACGCGGGACGCCAGCTTCTGCGCCGCCTTCTGCTCTTCCTCGGCCACCAGGGCCGCGGGGACGGTCACGCTGACGCGCCTGCTCCAGCGCTCCTGCTCCTCCACGGCGACCTTGAGACGGGATCCGTCGATGCTCATGCCCTCGTGCTGCTCACGTTGGAAAGGAGAGGGGATTCGGGTGCGTCGTCGGGCCCCGAATGCGAAAGGGGGGACTCGAACCCCCACGGCAACAGGCCACGAGATCCTAAGTCTCGCGCGTCTACCATTCCGCCACTTTCGCAGGGTTCACGCCCCGCGAAAGATAAACCCCGCGCCGGAAGGGGTACAACGCCGCGTCGCGGGCATGTCCCAAAAGGCCCGAGGGGCGCCGGCGGTGCCCCGCCCGCGCCCCCCGGTGCTCCGCCGGCGGCGCCGTCCCTAATCGGGCATGCGGATGTTGAAGACCCGCCCCTGGCCGTCCGGGCCGCGGACGTGGAGGGACACGATATCCCCGCCCTTCACCCCGGCGAGCGCGGTGCGCACGTCGTCCGGCGTGGCGATCTGCGTATCGTTGACCTGCTCCAGCTTGGAGCCTTCGAAGGCGCCCATCCCGCGGCGCGCGGCGGGGCTGGTGCGCTGCACGTCGCTGATCACGACCCCGCCCGCCTGCTCGTACCCGAGCTGCTCGGCCAGGCCGGCGGTGAGGGGCTCCACCTTGATCCCGAGCCGCTCCTCGGCGACCACGTCCCGCCCGGCGCTGGCCACGGGCCGCTCGCTGATGGGCGCCTCGTCGAGGCGGATGGTGACCTCCGTGGGCTTCTTGCTCCGGTACACGGTGAGCTTCACCTGATCGCCCGGGTGGCGTGCTGCGATCTTGGCCTGGAGCTCCGCCACGTACCCCACCGGCTCGCCGTCGAGCGCCACGATGACGTCCTCGCTCTGCAGCTTGCCCACCGAGGGCGTGCCGGGGCGCACCTCCTGGACCAGGACGCCCGAGACCTTCGGCAGTCCGTACTGCTCCGCGTCCTCGGCGACCACGTCCTGGATGGTGACGCCGATGGCGGGGCGGCGCACCTTCCCGTACTCGATGAGGTCCTGCATGATCCGGCGCGCCAGGTTGATGGGGATGGCGAAGCCGTACCCCGTGTAGTAGCCGGTGGGCGACGCGATGGCCGAATTGATCCCCACCACCTGGCCCCGCAGGTTGACCATGGGGCCGCCCGAGTTCCCCGGGTTGATGACCGCGTCGGTCTGGATGAAGTCCTCGATGGCGTACCCGGACTGGTCGGGGCCGTAGCGCGGGTCCTGTTGGAGGTCCCGGTTCAGGAGGCCGAGCCCGCGCCCCCGCGCGCTCACGATCCCCGCCGTGACGGTGTAGTCCAGCTGGGTCGAGTTCCCGAACCCCGGGTTGCCGACGGCCAGGATCCACTCGCCCACCTTCACCTGGTCCGAGTTTCCGAAGCTCATGGCGGGAAGCGGCTGTCCCGCGTTGATCTTGATGACCGCGACGTCCGTGAAGGGGTCGTTGCCGATCAGCTCGGCGTCGAAGTAGCGCCGGTCCGAGAGGAAGACGCGGATCTGGTCGGAGCCTTCCACCACGTGGTTGTTGGTGAGGATGTACCCGTCGGTGGAGACGATGAATCCGCTTCCGCCCGCCAACTCGCCCTGGGACTCGGGCTGCTGGTCCTCGGGGATGTCGAAGAAGCGGCGGAACGCGTCGGGGATCTGCTGCTGCGGCATCCGCCGCGCGGGCAGCCGGGACTCGATGCGAACCACCGCGGGCGTGACCACCCCCGACAGGTTCACGAACGCATCGCTCAGGTCGATGGCCGGCTGGACGGCCGCCTCCGACACCTGCGGCGCGTCGCTGAGGGCGGGCATGGCGTGGGAGGTGCTTGTCCAGCCCATGCCGCCGGCCAGCCCGATGCCGAAGAGGAACGCCACGACCGTGTAGAGGACGATCCTGGCCTTCGCACGAAGCGGGTCGTACATCATGGCTCCTCGTTGCTCCTGATTGAAGTTGGCGGGCGGGGGCGCACACGCCCGACGCCTTCATGCTACCCACCCCGGCGGGGGGGGATCCGGGGCCTGGGCACGCCCCTTCGATCCCGGCCCCCCCCGGCGGGGTTGCCCGCGCTACTTGTTGTCGTCCACGATCTCGTAGTCGGCTTCCACCACGCCCTCGTCGGCCGCCTTCCCGGCGGCGCCGGCGGGGGGTGCCTCCTCCGCCTTGGGTTCGGACGGGGCCTCGGGCTCGGGCTGGCTCTGGGCAGCGGCGCTCTGGTACATCTCCTGTCCGGCGGCGCTGAAGGCCTGCATGAGCTCGTCGCGGGCGGAGTTGATGGTGCCGAGGTCGTTCCCCTTGAGCGCTTCCTTGGCCTTCTCCACCGCGGCGGTCAGGCGGCCGCGCGTCCCCTCGGAGACCTTGTCCCCCCACTCGCCCGTGTCCTTCTCCACCTGGTAGACCAGGGAGTCGAGCTGGTTGCGGGCCTCCACCTTGGCCCGCTTCTCCTCGTCGTCCTTGGCGTGGCTCTGCGCCTCGTTGACCATGCGGTTGATCTCCGCGTCGGAGAGCCCGCTGGAGGCCTCGATGCGGATCTTCTGCTCCTTGCCCGTGGCCCGGTCCTTGGCCGACACGTGCAGGATCCCGTTGGCATCGATGTCGAAGGTCACCTCGACCTGCGGCATGCCGCGGGGTGCCGGCGGGATCCCGGTGAGCTGGAACTTGCCGATGGTCTTGTTGTCCATGGCCATCTTCCGCTCGCCCTGCAGCACGTGGATCTCCACGGTGGTCTGGGCGTCCTCCGCCGTGGAGAACACCTCCGCCTTCTTGGTGGGGATCGTGGTGTTGCGCGAGATGAGCGTGGTCATGACGCCGCCCAGCGTCTCGATGCCCAGCGACAGGGGCGTCACGTCCAGCAGGACCACGTCGGTGACGTCGCCGGAGAGCACGCCGCCCTGGATGGCGGCTCCCACGCCCACCACCTCGTCGGGATTCACGCCCTTGTGCGGGTCCTTGCCGAAGAACTCCTTCACGATCTCCTGGACCTTCGGGATCCGCGTGGAGCCGCCCACCAGGATGACCTCGTCGATCTCGGACGGCTTGAGGCCGGCGTCCGCCAGCGCCTTCTCCATGGGCGGGAGCGTGCGCTTGATGAGGTCGTCCACGAGCTGCTCGAACTTGGCCCGGGTCAGGCTGTAGCTCAGGTGCTTGGGCCCGTCCTGGGTGGCCGTGATGAAGGGCAGGTTGATGTCCGAGCTCAGCGTGGACGACAGCTCCATCTTGGCCTTCTCCGCGGCCTCCTTCAGGCGCTGGAGGGCCATGGCGTCCTTGGACAGGTCGATGCCCTGGTCCCGCTTGAACTCGTCCACCAGCCAGTTGATGACGCGCTGGTCGAAGTCGTCACCGCCCAGGTGCGTGTCGCCGTTGGTGGACTTCACCTCGAAGACGCCGTCGCCCAGCTCGAGCACGGAGATGTCGTAGGTGCCGCCGCCCAGGTCGAAGACGGCGATCTTCTCGTCCTTCTTCTTGTCCAGCCCGTAGGCCAGCGCCGCCGCGGTGGGCTCGTTGATGATGCGCAGCACCTCCAGCCCGGCGATCCGCCCCGCGTCCTTGGTGGCCTGGCGCTGGGCGTCGTTGAAGTACGCCGGCACCGTGATCACCGCCTTGCTGACCTTCTGGCCGAGGTAGTCCTCGGCGGTCTGGCGCATCTTCTGGAGGATGATGGCCGAGATCTCCGGCGGGGTGAACGTCTTCTGCTCGGCGTGGGGGATGGTCACCTCCACGCGTCCGGAGGCGTCGTGGCCGACCTTGTAGGGCACCAGCTTCTCCTCCGAGGCCACCTCGTCGTGCTTGCGGCCCATGAACCGCTTGATGGAGAAGATCGTGTTGGTGGGGTTGGTGATGGCCTGGCGCCGGGCCACCGTGCCCACCAGCCGCTCTCCGTCCTTGGAGAAGGCCACCACCGACGGCGTGGTGCGCCCGCCCTCGGAGTTGGGAATGACGACGGGCTCGCCGCCTTCCATGACGGCCACCACCGAGTTGGTGGTGCCCAGATCGATGCCGATGACTTTGCTCATGTCCGCTCCTCGAGCGCGGGAAGATGCACAGGGCCGCGACGGGCGGCCGCTGCGGCACGGAGCATGCAATCCGCATGCCTGGGTTGGGGGCGAAAAGCCCGCCAAAAAGGCGGAGATTCGCCCTTGTCTGCCATTATGGCGCGCGGTGGGTCAGCCTCGCGTCGGCGAGGGACTGCCATTCAGCCCGGAGGACTCCGGGGTGCCCGTGGTGGGGCGCGGCGGACGCCGCCCACGTGGGCGCGATCGGGGCGGCTGGTGGTGAGGGCCCGGGCCCTCGATATTGCTCCGTTCCTCCGCGCCCCGGCGCGGGTGGCCCACGACCCACGAGGAATCCCGGCATGACGCGCCCCCGGCCCGCTCTCGCTGCGCTCTGGACCCTGTGCGCGGTCCTCCTCGTGGTGGGCGCGTGGACGGCCCTGAGGGCCGATGCGGCGGGGGCGGCCGAGCCCGTCACCGCCGTCACCGCCGTCACCGCCGTCACCGCCGTCACCCAGGGGCAGGGCGTATTCGTGCCCAGGGGCTCCCTGGGGACGCCCCTTCTGCCGCGGCTGCGGTCGCTTCTGGGCCTGGTGGTCCTCACCGCGCTCGCCTGGAGCCTCTCCCAGGACCGGTCGAGGATCCCGTGGAGGGTGGTGCTCTGGGGCGTCGGGCTCCAGCTCGTGTTCGCCCTCTTCATCCTGAAGACGGCGCTGGGCGTCCAGATCTTCGCCACGCTGAACACCCTGGTGGTGGCCCTCCTGGGCTTCACCGTGGATGGGGCCAGCTTCGTGTTCGGCAACCTGGTCTACAACAACGTCCCGGTCGGCACCGGCGAGCTTGGGAACGGCGACTTCGCTGCGGCCCCGGGGCAGGTGGCGAACACGGGGGCGTACTTCGCCTTCACCGTGCTCCCCACGATCATCTTCTTCTCGTCCCTCATGACGCTGCTTTACCACCTGGGCGTCATGCAGAGGGTCGTGAAGGGGATGGCCTGGGTGATGCAGCGCACCATGAAGACCTCCGGCGCCGAGACGCTCTCTGCAGCTGGGAACATCTTCGTCGGCCAGACCGAGGCCCCCCTCCTCATCAAGCCCTTCGTGGCGCGCATGACGAACTCGGAGCTCATGGCGGTGATGACCGCCGGCTTCGCGACGGTTGCGGGGGGCGTCATGGCGGCGTACGTGGGGATGCTCCTGACGCACTTCCCGGACATTGCCGGCCACCTCATGGCGGCGTCGGTGATGTCGGCGCCGGCGGCGCTCGTGTGCGCCAAGCTCATGGTCCCGGAGACGGAGCGGCCCGAGACCGCCGACACCCTCGAGGTGAGCGTGGAGCGCCCGGACGTGAACGTCATCGACGCTGCGTCCCGGGGCGCGTCCGAGGGGCTCTTCCTGGCGCTCAACGTGGGCGCCATGCTCCTGGCGTTCGTCGCGATCATCTCGCTCCTGAACGGGTTCCTGGGTTGGGCGGGGGCGTTGGCCGGTTTCGAGGGCATCAGCCTGGAGCGCCTCATGGGGTGGCTCCTGGCTCCGCTGGCCTGGCTCATGGGCGTGAGCTGGGCCGACGCGCCCGTGGTGGGATCGCTCATGGGTGTGAAGACGGTTCTCAACGAGTTCGTCGCGTACCTCCAGCTCGCCGGCCTGATGCAGGCAGACAGCGGCGTCACGCTTCAGCCCCGCTCCGTGGTCATCGTGACCTATGCGCTCTGCGGGTTCGCCAACTTCTCGTCCATCGCCATCCAGCTCGGGGGCATCGGCGGCATGGCTCCGTCCCGCCGCCACGACCTATCCCGGCTCGGGCTACGGGCCATGATCGGGGGCACGCTCGCGGCGTTCATGACCGCCACGATCGCCGGGATGATCCTCTGAGCACGGCCACGCCCATGTCCATGACCCCCGACATCGCGAAGGCCGCCGCGCTCCTCGGAGAGAAGCTGTCCGCCGCTCCCGCCGCCACGCTGGTGCTCGGGTCGGGGCTGGGGCACGTGGTGGACGCGGTCGAGGACCCCGTGACCGTCCCCTTCGTGGACCTTCCCGGCTTCCCCGCCGCCGGCGTCGCGGGCCACGCAGGGCGCTTCGTGGCCGGGCGCCTGGGCGGTCGCTACGTCCTCGTGCAGGCGGGGCGTTACCACGTGTACGAGGGACACGCGGAGGAGGTGGTGGCCGCGCCGGTGCGGCTCTCCGCCGCGCTGGGCGTGAGCACCCTCCTGCTCACCAACGCCGCAGGGGGCGTGGACCCGGCGCTGGAGCCCGGGGACCTGGTGCTCCTGGACGACCACCTGAACCTCATGTCCTGGTCCCCCCTCTTCGGTCCGGTGGCCGAGGGCGAGGTCCGGTTCCCGGACATGACCGAGCCGTACGACGCGGACCTCGCCGCGCTGGCGCTGGCCGTGGCGGGGGAGTTGGGCATCAAGCTACGCCGCGGCGTCTATGCCGCGCTCACGGGTCCCGCCTACGAGACCGCGGCGGAGATCCGCATGCTCCGCACGCTGGGTGCGGACGTGACCGGCATGTCCACGGTGCCCGAGGTGCTGGTGGCTCGCGCCCGCGGGATGCGCTGCATGGGCCTGAGCATGGTCACCAACAAGGGCACGGGACTTTCGGCCGAGCCCCTTTCCCACGCCGACGTCATCGCGGTGGGTCGCACCGCCGGGCAGAGGGTAGGCGCGCTTCTCGAAGGTGTGATCCGCCGGCTTCCGGCGCGGGATCACTCCGTGGGGAAGAAGTGATTCACGGGTCCGTGGCCGGCGCCCAGCCCCGGGGCCGTCTCGATGGCCTTGGCGACCCAACGCACCGCCCGGTCCGTGGCGTCGGCGAGGGGGAGGCCCCTGGCCAGTCCTGCCGCCACCGCGGCCGAGAGCGTACAGCCGGTGCCGTGGGTGTGGCGCGTCGCGAGGCGCGGCTTGCGCCAGATGCGCTCCTCCGCCCCGTCCCAGAGCAGGTCCACCGCGTCCCCGTCCAGGTGGCCGCCCTTGAGCAGCGCGGCCCCCGCACCCATGCCCACCAGCGCCCGCGCCGCGCCCCTCATGTCCTCCAGGGACGCCACATCCTTCCCGGTGAGGATGCGCGCCTCGTGCAGGTTGGGGGTCACCAACGCAGCCAGTGGAAGGAGCTCCCGGCCCAGCGTGGCCTCGGCGTCCGCGTCCAGGAGGCGGTGCCCGCTGGTGGACACCATGACCGGATCGAGCACGTAGCGCGTCAGACCGTGGCCGCGGATGGCGGCGGCCACGGTGCGGACCATCTCTGCGGTGGCCAGCATCCCGGTCTTGAGGGCCGCCGGCGGCAGGTCGGTGACGACCGCCTCGATCTGGGCGCGCACCATGTCCAGCGGGACGGCGTGGACCGCCGTGACGCCGAGCGTGTTCTGAGCCGTGATGGCGGTGATGGCGCTGGTGCCGAAGACGCCGAAGGCCTGGAAGGTCTTCAGGTCCGCCTGGATGCCGGCGCCTCCGCCGCTGTCGCTTCCGGCGATGGTGAGCGCGATGGGACGTGGCTCGGCCATGGGGTGCTCCGCTGGGGTGGGAATAGCGCGACCTCGGAAAGGTGGGGGATGCGATGAGCCTGAGCCAGCGGCGCACCCATGTGGTCGGCCGCCTCCGGCACCGGAAGACCCGGGAGCGTGAGGGGCTGGTCCTCACCGAGGGGATCCGCTCCGTGGGTGAGGCGCTGAAGGCCGGCGCGGAGCCCGCGTTCGCGGTGGTCTCGCCCCGCCTGGAGACGCTGGCGTGGGGTGCCGACCTGCTGGCGACGCTCCGCGCGCGCGTCGCCGACATGGAGAGGGTCGGCGACGCGGAGCTGGACGCGCTGGCCGACACCGAGCGCCCCCAGGGCGTCCTGGTCGTGTTCCGCCAGCCGTCGCGGGGTGATCCGGCCCTGGTGCGCGGGGGGCGTTACCTCGTGCTGGACGCGGTCCAGGACCCGGGCAACGTGGGCACCCTGGTCCGCGCCTCCGCCGCCTTCAAGGTCGATGGGGTGGTGGCGCTGGACGGCACCGCGGATCCGTGGGGACCCAAGGCCGTGCGGGCCTCGGCGGGAATGGTGTTCAGGACCCCCGTGCTCCAGACCTCGGCCGAAGCGGCGCTCGAGATCCTGTCGCTCGCGGACATCCCGGTTCTCGTGGCGGAGGCGTCCGGCACCGACGTGGCCGCCCTCCCGTTCCAGGCCAGCTGGGCCCTGGCCGTGGGGAACGAGGGCGCGGGCGTTCGGGAGGCGCTCCGCGCGGTGGCACGCCGCTCCGTGCGCATTCCCATGCCCGGGCCCGCCGAGTCGCTGAACGCCGGCGTGGCCGGAGCCATCCTCCTCTATGCCCTCACGCGGGAGGTGCACGGTGAGCGTTGAGCCCGCCCTGGCCGCGCCGATCGCCGGCCTCTTCGGGCTGCTGATCGGCTCCTTCCTGAACGTCTGCTCCCTGCGCTGGCCCCAGGACGAGTCGGTGGTTTCTCCGCCGTCCCACTGTCCACGGTGCGGCGAGGCCGTGCGCTGGTACGACAACGTGCCCGTGGTGAGCTGGCTCGTTCTGCGGGGCCGCTGCCGCTGGTGCCGTGGCCCGATCTCCGTCCAGTACCCTCTGGTGGAGCTTGCCACCGGCCTGGTCTGGGCCGGCGTGTTCGCGGCCCACGGAGCCTCGGGGGAGGCGCTGCGGGGCTCGCTGTTCCTCACGCTCCTGTTCGGGATCGCCCTCAGCGACGCCCGCTTCTACATCATCCCCGACGAGTTCTCGCTGGGGGGCACCGTCCTGGGTCTGGCCCTCTCCTGGCTTCCCGGGGGCCTGGATCCCCTGGAGTCGGCGCTGGGAGTTGCGGTGGGGTACGGTGCCCTCTGGCTGGTGGCCGTCGGGGGGACCTGGCTGATCCGGCGCCTCTTCCCGGGACGCCTGGAGGAGGCAGGGGTGGATCGGGCCATGGGGGGCGGAGACGTGAAGATGATGGCCATGGTGGGCGCCTTCGTGGGCATCTGGGGAGTGGTGGAGACCATCTTCATCGGGTCGGTCCTGGCCCTCCTCGTATACGGCCCCGTGGCGTCGCTCTCGAAGCGACTCATCCCCCTGGGGGTATTCCTGGCCGCCGCCGGCGCCGTCGCCTGGGCGTGGGGAGAGGCCATGATGCGCTGGTACCTGACCCAGGTGGTGGGCCTCCCCATGTAGCGCCCGGGGCGCCGGGCGCGTCAGGGGTCCGAGCAGTCCCGCTGGTACCCGCAGCGCACGCACACGAGCTTGCAGTGGCGCTCCAGCATCTCGCCGCCGCAACGCTCGCAGCGCTGAGGGTCGGTGTCCGCGCGCTCCACGCCGGCGGCCAGGTAGTCCCTGGAGAGGCCCACGTAGTGCATGCTTCCGCGGGTGATCCACTCGGCTGCCGAGCCGTCGACGGCCTTCTTCACCTTCCCGGGTACCCCGGCCACCACCGAGCGGGCCGGGATGCGCTCGCCCTCCAGCACCACCGTGTTCGCGGCCAGGACGCACTCCTCGCCCACCACGGCGCCCTGCAGGATGACGGCGTTCATGCCCACCACGGTCCTGTCCCCGATGGTGCAGCTCTCGAACTTGGCGCCGTGCCCCACGGTGACGTCCTCGCCCACGAGCGTCGGCCCCCACGTTCCCACGTGCACCACGCAGTTGTCCTGGATGCTGGTGCGTGCCCCCACCACGATCCCGTGCTCGGCGTGGTCGCCCCGGAGCACCGCCCCGAACCACACGCTCGCATCGGGCCCCACGGTGACGTCTCCGACGAGCACCGCGGTGGGCGCCAGGAAAGCAGTGGGGTGCACGCTGGGCGCCTTGCCGCGGAACGGGATGAGGACGGCCATCACTCCCCGCCCAGGGTCGTGGGCTCGGGTCCGGTGGGCAGGCGCGTGAGCCTGGCCCGCACGACCTGGGTCTCCGTGGACTCCACGATCTCGATGCGGACGCCGGATCGCTCCAGCGCATCCCCGACGCTGGGCACGCGCCCCAGCTCCTCCAGGATGAAGCCGTTCAGAGACCTGTGCTCCAGGGTGGGGAGGGAGAGGTTGAACGCGTAGTTGATCTCCCGCAGGTCCACGCCGGCGTCGGCCAGGGCCTCCGTGCGGGACAGGCGCACCAGATCGGCCAGGTCCACATCCGTCTCGTCCATGATGTCTCCCACCAACTCCTCCAGGACATCCTCCATCGTCACGAGCCCGTCGATCCCGCCGAACTCGTCCGCCACGAACCCCATGTGGATGCGTCGGGTCTGGAAGTCCTTGAGGAGCCGGGACAGGGAGAGGGACCCGGGGACGAAGAAGGGTTCCCGGGCCAGGGCGGCCAGGGTCAGCGCCCGCTTGCCGTCCACCAGGGCCTGGTAGGCCTCGCGCACGTAGAGCACCCCGGAAATGTCGTCCACGGAGTCCCGGTACACCGGCACCCGGCTGTACGGGACCGAGGAGAGCTGCCCTGCGATGGCGTCCAACGTGAGGCTCTCTTTCCAGGCGAACACGTCCACCCGGGGCGTCATCACGTCCCAGGCGGTGAGTTCGTCGAGGTGGAGCGCCCGCTCCACGAGGAGGCTCTCGTGCTCCTCCAGCACGCCCTCCTCCGTCCCGAGCTCCTGGAGCTCCCGGAGCTCCCGGACCCCGGCCGTCTCGTCGCCCAGGCCGCCGGGGAAGAACGCGCTCTCCAGGCGCGCCAGGGGACGCATGAGGAGGCCCATCCCGCCCCGCAGCGCCAGGAGGGGCGGGGACGCCAGGAGCGCCAGGCGCACCGGATGGCGCGCGGCCACGAAGCGCGGGAGCACGTCGGTGATGAGGAGCACCACGACGATCCCGCCCACCAGCATCCCCAGCGCAGGGAGCGCCCCCCAGCTCCGGGAGCTGACGATGGTGGCGATGCCCACGGCCGCCAGGTTCAACGCCCGGGTGACGAGGCGCAGGAGCATGCGCGTGCGCCCCTCGTCGCCGCGGAGCTCCGCCAGCGCCGGGGCGCCCGTGAAGCCCTCGTCCTGGAGCGCCCGTATCCTCGAGGCCCCCACCTGGAGGACGGCGGCTCCGAGGGCGGTGAGAAGGGCGGAAAGGAGCAGGAGGACCGCCACCGTGCCCAGGGTCACCCCGGTCACGGGCTCGGTACTCCCCGGCGGCGCCCGGCCGCCGGCGTGCGTGGGCCTACGTCCACCCGCTGGACTCCTTGAGGAGTTCTTGGATCACGTCCCTGGTGCGCCGCCCGTCGGCCTCGGCCTCGAAGTTGAGCACGAGGCGGTGGGCGAGGACGGCGGGAGCCACCGCGCGTACGTCGTCCAGCGACGGCATGGGCGACCCCCGGGCCGCAGCCCTGGCCTTCGCGCCCAGAACCAGGTACTGGGACGCCCTGGGACCCGCTCCCCAGGCAACATAACGCGCGGCCACGGCCGCCGCCTCGTCCCCGGGCCGGGTGGCCCGGGCGAGGCGGACCGCGAAGGACACCAGCGAGGGCGCCACCGGGACGCGGCGGACGAGGTGCTGCAGGTCGATGAGCTCCGGTGCCGACACCACGCCCCTGAGGGCCTCCTCCGCCCCCCCCGTGGTTCTCATCGCGATCTCCTCCTCCTCGGCTCGGGAGGGATAGCCGATGGGGAGCTCCATCATGAACCGGTCCAGCTGGGCCTCGGGGAGGGGGTAGGTCCCTTCCTGCTCGATGGGGTTCTGGGTCGCCAGCACGAAGAAGGGCGGGGCCAGGCGGTACGTCTCGCCGGCCGCGGTCACCGCGCGCTCCTGCATGGCCTGGAGGAGCGCGGCCTGGGTCTTGGGCGGTGTGCGGTTGATCTCGTCCGCCAGGACGATGTTGGCGAAGATGGGCCCCTTCACGAAGCGGAACACACGCCGCCCCGTGGTCCGGTCCTCCTCGATGACCTCGGTGCCGGTGATGTCCGTGGGCATGAGGTCGGGGGTGAACTGGATGCGGCTGAACGCCAGGTCCAACGACTCCGCGAGCGTCTGGATGAGCAGGGTCTTGGCCAGCCCCGGCACCCCGACCAGAAGGGCGTGGCCGTTGGCGAGCAACGCGGTGAGAAGCCCGTCCACAACCTCGTGCTGGCCGACGATCCTCTTCTCCACCTCGGTGCGGAGCGCCGAAGCCACGTCCGCAGCGCGTTCGAGCAGCCGGAGGTCCCGGTCCGCGGTGTCTCCCTTCGTGGTCATCTGGTGCGGCTCGGGTCCCGCGAGCAGCCGGGACGGTGGAGGTGCGGATCGGCGAGATCCATGCGACGGTCCGGAGGGGCGCGAAAGTATGCCTCGTGGAATCGGCACGTCAAGCGATCCCGGGGCTCCCAGGGCGCGGAAATCTTCGCTTGCGTGCGATTTCACAATGGACTATTCTTTGCGGCCTTGAGCCCAAAGGGGGCCGTCACGATGGCATCCAGGCGCCGGTGAAGGAGAGTCCGCCGCGGGACGAGAAGCGCCTTCCCGCGGAGGCCATCGGCCTGGGTCTGAACGTCGTCGTCGCCGCCTTCCTGTTCGGGTTCCTGGGCCAGGTGGTGGGGAAGCGGGTGGGGGCTGAGGAGGCGTTGACGCTGATCGGCGGCCTCGTGGGCGCCGCCGCAGGGTTCTACAGCCTCTATCTGCACGTGGTCGGGCGCCCCCGGAAAGATCGAGACAAGAGAGCGGAATGAAGGCCTTGGGCGGATATGCGGTCGCCACAACTCTGATCGTGACCCTCGCCGTGGGCGGGATGTGGGCGTTTCTCGACGCCGACGGGCGTTCGAGCCTGCTCCTGGCTGCGGGGATCGCGCTCCCCATCCAGTGGGCGCTCTTCCTGCTGTTGGTGAGGGCGCTGGGGCACTCCACCCGGTTCCTCCTCCGGTGGGGGATCGGGATCCTCGCCCGCATGGCGCTGGTGGCTGCGGTCGGGCTCCTCCTTCCGAGCCTCGGGGGCCTGGACGGCGGGGTGCTCATCCTGTCCCTGTGCGGCTTCTTCTTCGTCCTGCTCCTGCTCGAGCCCCTGTTCTTCCGCAACCAGGCACCGGCACGGTTCGCGCAATGACCTTCTCCCGGATGATGCAGGAGCACGCGGCCGAGGTGGCCGGCGCCCAGAGCGAGGCGGCCGGCGCCCACGGCGAGGCGGCTTCCCACGGTATCGGCTCCATCGCCGAGATCCCCACGTTCATCTCGCACCATCTCCAGGACGCCCGGGAATTCGAATTCGCGGGGCTGCATTTCGACCTCCGTCCCCTGGCCTTCGACCCCATCCATCTCGGGCCCGTCACCCTCGACCTGTCCCCCACCCGCCAGCTCTTCTTCATCTTCCTGGCGGCTCTGCTCTGCATCGCCATCTTCGTGCCGGTGGCCAAGGCCCTGGTGCACAAGGACTCTGCACGGGCCCCCCGCGGATTCGCCAACGCCATGGAGGCGCTGGTCCTGTACTTCCGCGACAACGTGGTGCGCTCGAACATCGGCCACGGCGCCGACGGCTACACGCCGTTCGTCCTGACCATCTTCTTCTTCATCCTGTTCATGAACCTCCTGGGGCTGACGCCCCTCGGGGTCACCCCCACGGGGAACCTCTCGGTTACCGCCGGGCTGGCGCTCATCGCGTTCGTGGTGGTGGAGGTGAGCGGGATGCTCTCCCTGGGTCCGAAGGGCTACGCGCAGACCATCTTCTACATGCCCCCCGGGCTGCCCACGGTGATGAAGCCCGTCATGCTCTTCATCATGGCCCCCGTGGAGTTCCTGGGTAAGCTCACGAAGCCGTTCGCCCTGGCCGTCCGTCTGTTCGCCAACATGATGGCCGGCCACATCCTCATCCTGGCTCTGGTGGGGCTGATCCTGGTGACCCAGAGCTACCTGGTGGGAGTCGGCTCGGTGCTGATCATGGGTGCGCTCATGATCCTCGAGCTCTTCGTCGCCTTCCTCCAGGCGTACATCTTCTCGATGCTGACCTCGGTCTTCATCGGTCTCATCCGTCACGCGCACTGATTGCAGGACCCGTCCGCCGGGCGGACAACAACCCTCAACGTTCGAGGATCCATAACATGTTTGCTCTTCTCCAAGCTGCTCAGGAAGGTGCTGCGCAGGGCGGTCTCGGCCTCATCGGCGCCGGTCTCGCCATCGGCCTCACGGTGATCGGCGCCGGCATCGGCATCGGCCAGATCGGCGCCCAGATGGCCGCGGGCATCGCTCGGCAGCCGGAGGCCACCGGGAACATCCAGACCGCATCGATCATCCTGGCGGCCCTCATCGAGGGAGCGGCGCTCTTCGGCCTCGGCCTCGCGTTCCTGAAGTTCTGACCGCCTTCCGGAGCGCCTCCCGCAGGCCGCCCCGGACCGAACTCGGAATCGCATTGGAGAATGGTATGAGGACCATCCGCGCCGTCGCCGTGCTGGCCCTTGTCACGGCCGTGACCCCCGGACTCCTGTCCGCGGCCGAAGGGGAGGGCACGACGCCGCTCTTCACCGTCAATCTCGGGACGACGGTCTGGACCACCCTGGTGTTCTTCCTGCTTCTGGGCATCCTCTGGAAGTTCGCCTGGGGACCCATCCTGGCAGCGGTGGACGCGCGGGAGAAGGCCATCCAATCCGCCCTCGACGAAGCCGCCCGGCAGAACCAGGACGCGGCCCGTCTCCTGGAGGACCATCGCAAGCAGCTGGCGGACGCCCGGCGTCAGGCCAGCGACCTGCTCGCGGAGGGGAAGGCGGCGGGGGAGAAGGTCCGCAAGGACATCGAAGAGAAGGCGCGCGCCGAGGGCCAGGCCATGGTGGAGCGCGCCAAGCACGAGATCGAGCGGGAGCGGGACGCGGCCCTCGACGCGCTTCGCAGGGAGTCGGTGGACCTGGCGCTGGCTGCTGCGTCCCGGCTCATGCTCGAGAAGATGGACCAGGCCAAGGATCGGCAGCATGTCGAGCGGTTCCTCGACGCGATCTCGAAGGATCGGGGGGCCTCGGCGTGAGGGACGATACGGTCGCCCGGGAATACGCCGAGACGCTGTTCGCGCTCGCCGGGCGGCATGAAGGTCTCGACGCCTTCGGGCGCGGAATCGACCTGGTCACCGGGCTGTTGGACCAGAATCCGGACCTGAGGCTCTTCCTGGAGACGCCCCGCATCGACGCAGAGGCGAAGAAGGCGCTGGTGCGAAGGGTCTTCCAGAGCGAGGTGCCTCCGCAGCTCATGAACTTCCTCCTCCTCACCATCGACAAGCGACGGCAGCGGCTGCTGCGGCAGATCGCCCAGCAATTCCGGGCCCTGGTGGACGAGAAGGAGGGCCGTGCCCACGTGGAGATCACGTTGGCCCGTCCCATCGACGACGCGACGCTGGACCTCCTCACGAGGAGGCTGTCCGGCCTGCTGGGCGTCACCGCCGTGCCCCACGTCAGGGTGCGCCCGGAGATCCTCGGCGGCGTCGTCGTCCGTACCGGTGACACGATCTACGACGGCTCGCTTCGGAGGCAGCTGGACGGAATGCGCCGTCAGCTGCTCAAGGCCAAGCTTCCCACCGGAAGCAAAGGCTGACCGACCCATAACACTCTGGACCTGACAGGAAACGATGGCCAACGAGTCGCAGCTTCGCGCCAGCGAGATCAAGGGCGTCCTGCTTTCCGAGATCGAGCGCTACACGGAGAACCTGCACGCCGAGGAGATCGGCGAGCTGCTCGAGGTCAAGGACGGCATCGCACGCATCTACGGTCTCACCAAGGCCATGGCCTCGGAGATGCTGGAGATCACCTCGTCCTTCACCGGCGATTCCATCACCGCGCTCGCGCTGAACCTCGAAGAGGACAACATCGGCGCCGTGATCATGGGGGACTGGACCCGGCTCCACGCGGGTGACCAGGTCCGCCGGACGGGCCGGGTCCTGGACGTCAACGTGGGCGCCGGCTACCTGGGCCGCGTGGTGAACCCCCTGGGTGAGCCGCAGGACGGCAAGGGCCCCATCGAGGGCATCGAGGGCACCCGCCAGATCGACATCGTGGCCCCGGGCATCGTGCTCCGGCAGCCCGTGAAGGAGCCGCTGCAGACCGGGATCAAGGCCATCGACTCGATGATCCCCATCGGCCGCGGCCAGCGCGAGCTGATCATCGGCGACCGCGGCACCGGCAAGACCGCCATCGCCGTCGACACCATGATCAATCAGAAGGGCAAGGACGTCATCTGCATCTACTGCGCCATCGGGCAGCGGGCCGGAAAGGTCCGCAACGTGGTGGAGACGCTGCAGGAGCACGACGCCATGGCCTACAGCATCATCGTGGCCGCCAACGCGTCCGACCCCGCGCCGCTCCAGTACATCGCGCCCTACGCTGCGTGCGCCATGGCGGAGCACTTCATGTGGCAGGGAAAGCACACGCTGGTGGTGTACGACGACCTCTCCAAGCAGGCCACGGCGTACCGCCAGCTCTCTCTGGTCCTGCGCCGCCCCCCGGGGCGTGAGGCGTACCCCGGCGACGTGTTCTACCTGCACTCCCGGCTCCTGGAGCGCGCCGCCAAGCTGTCCGACGCGCAGGGCGGCGGGTCGCTCACGGCGCTTCCGGTCATCGAGACCCAGGCCGGCGACGTGTCCGCCTACATCCCTACGAACGTCATCTCCATCACCGACGGCCAGATCTTCCTGGAGCCGGACCTGTTCTTCTCCGGCGTCCGCCCTGCCGTCAACGTGGGCATTTCGGTGTCCCGCGTGGGTGGGTCGGCGCAGATCAAGGCCATGAAGAAGGTGGCCGGGCGCCTGCGCCTGGACCTGGCCCAGTACCGGGAGATGGAGGCCTTCGCCCAGTTCGGCTCCGACCTCGACGCGGCCACCCAGCGCCAGCTGGCCCGCGGCTCCCGCACCGTGGAGCTGCTCAAGCAACCCCAGTACCAGCCCATGCCCGTGCAGAACCAGGTGTGCGCCATCTACGCGGTGACCAACGGCTACCTCGACGGCATCCCGGTGTCGCAGGTGAGGGAGTGGGAGCGGGGCTTCCACGCGCACATGGAGTCGCGTGGCGTCGACGTGCTGCACGCCGTCCGCGACACCAAGGAGCTGGGCAAGGAGCTCGAGGCGAAGCTGGTCGAGGCCATCAAGGCCTACAACGAGATCTTCGCCGCGAAGCAGGCGGCCGGCTCCGCGTCGGCCTGACCGACCACCACACGACGGCCCTCAGGGAGGACGAGAAGACGTGGCTGGCGCGCGCGAGGTGAAGCGGCGGATCAAGTCGGTGGAGAACACCCGGCAGATCACGCGTACCATGGAGCTCGTGGCCACGTCGAAGTTCAAGCGGGCCACGGATCGCGTGCACGCGGCCCGCCCCTACACCACCGCGTTGACTGCCATCGTGCGCAGCCTGTACACGCCGGAGGCGGCGGAGAAGTACCCGGTGCTCCGGCGCCCGGCCGAGGTGAAGAGGGCGGCGGTGCTTCTGCTCACCGCCAACCGGGGTCTGGCAGGCGGCTTCAACGCCAACCTCATCCGTGAGGCCCGCCATCTGCTGGAGGGCTTGCGCGCTCAGGGCATCGAGACCGAGCTCCACGTGGTCGGGAAGAAGGGGATCGCGTTCTTCCGGTTCCGCGGCGAGCGCATGGAGACGACGCGCACGGACGTCGGGGACGATCCGAAGGTGTCGGACGCGGAATCCCTGATCGCCCCCCTGCGCGCGCGCTTCGAGGCGGGGCAGGTGGACGGCGTCTACCTGGTCAGCTCCGACTTCCGCTCGGCGATGTCCACGCCGCCCAGGGTCAAGGAGATTCTCCCCATCCGGCCCGATGCGGCTTCGGTGTCGGCGGACCTCTTCATCCTGTCCCCTCCGGGCGACCTCATCCTGGAGCGGATGCTTCCGACCTACCTACGCAACACGCTGTACACGGCCCTCGTGGAGAACGCTGCCGCTGAGCAGGGCGCACGGCGCAGCGCCATGAAGAGCGCCACGGACAACGCCGGGGAGATGCTCGAGCACCTCACCCGGACGTACAACCGGGCCCGTCAGGCCCAGATCACGCAGGAAATCGCCGAGATCGTCGGCGGCTCGGCGGCCCTCGAGTGAGGCCGGGAGCCCGACGCGGTACAAGAACAGGGAATCATGGCTGACAAGAACATCGGTAGGGTCGTCCAGGTCATCGGTCCGGTGCTCGACGTGGAGTTCACCGAGCACCTCCCGGAGATCTACAACGCGCTTCGTCTGACGGCGACCACGGAGTCTGGCCTGAAGATCGACCTGGTGGCCGAGGTGCAGCAGCACATCGGCCGGGGTCAGGTCCGCGCCGTGTGCATGTCCTCGTCCGACGGGGTGACCCGGGGCATGGACATCCTCGATACCGGGCGCGCCATCTCGGTGCCGGTGGGCGAGGCCGCCCTGGGCCGGATCCTGAACGTGCTCGGGGAACCGGTGGACCAGCTGGGCCCCGTGGGGGGGGCGAACGCCGACAAGGTCGAGCGTTGGCCCATCCACCGCGAGGCGCCGAGGTTCGACCAGCTCGAGCCCAAGACCGAGATCTTCGAGACGGGCATCAAGGTGGTGGATCTGCTCGCGCCCTATGTGAAGGGCGGCAAGACCGGACTCTTCGGCGGCGCCGGCGTGGGCAAGACCGTCATCATCATGGAGCTCATCAACAACATCGCCATGGAGCACGGCGGCCGCTCCGTGTTCTGCGGCGTGGGTGAGCGCACGCGCGAAGGCAACGACCTCTGGCTCGAGATGAAGGAGTCGGGCGTCATCGCGTCCACCGCGCTGGTCTACGGCCAGATGAACGAGCCCCCGGGTGCCCGGATGCGCGTCGGCCTGTCCGGGCTGACCATCGCGGAGTACTTCCGGGACGTGGAGGGGCAGGACGTGCTCCTCTTCATCGACAACATCTTCCGCTTCACCCAGGCGGGCTCCGAGGTGTCGGCGCTTCTGGGCCGCATGCCCTCCGCGGTGGGGTACCAGCCCACGCTGGGCACCGAGATGGGTGACCTCCAGGAGCGCATCACCTCGACGCGCCAGGGCTCCATCACGTCGGTGCAGGCCATCTACGTGCCCGCCGACGACCTCACCGACCCGGCGCCGGCCACGGCCTTCACGCACCTGGACGCCACCACGGTGCTGTCGCGCGCCATCTCGGAGCTGGGCATCTACCCGGCCGTGGACCCGCTCGACTCCACGTCGCGGATCATGGATCCCCAGTTCATCGGGGATCGGCATTACGAGGTCGCCACCCGGGTGCAGGAGATCCTGCAGAGGTACAAGGACCTCCAGGACATCATCGCCATCCTGGGCATGGACGAGCTGACCGAGGAGGACAAGATCATCGTGGGGCGGGCCCGGCGCATCCAGCGCTTCCTGTCGCAGCCGTTCCACGTGGCCGAGACGTTCACCGGCATCCCGGGCAGGTACGTGAAGCTCGACGACACCATCGAGTCCTTCGAGCGCGTGGCCAACGGCGAGTTCGATCACCTCCCCGAGCAGGCCTTCTACATGAAGGGCGGCATCGAGGACGTGGTGGCCGCCGGCGAGCAGATCGCCAAGGAGTCGTGACGTGGCCGGGAGCTTCCACGTCCGGGTCGTCTCGCCCGAGAAGGTGGTCTACGAGGGCGATGCCGCTGCCATGGTGGCGCCGGCGTGGGACGGCCAGGTGGGCATCCTGCCCGGCCATGCCCCCTTCCTGGCGCTGTTGGGGCAGGGCGAGCTCACGGTGGAGGTGCCGGGAGGCGGCACGAATCGGTACCACGTGGCCGGCGGGATCCTCAAGGTCGAAGGTGGAGCCGCCACGGTCCTCACGGAGTACGCCGGAACACAGCCTCCAGCCTCCATGCCGCCCGACTCCGTCGTCCAGCCCGAGGACGTAGCCGAGGCCGCCGCCCGGGAACTCACCTGAGACTCGACCTCCACATCCACACCACGGCCTCGGACGGGGCCTGGTCCCCCGAGAAGGTGGTGGCGGGGGCCGCCGCGGGCGGCCTCGACGCCATCGCCGTCGCGGACCACGACACCACGGCGGCGGTGGCCGCGGCCCAGGCCGCGGCGGCGGGCCGCAGCCTCCACGTGATCCCGGCCCTCGAGGTGAGCTCCACCTGGCAGGCGAGGGAGATCCACGTCCTCGGGTACTTCGTGGACCCGCTCGCCCCGGCTCTGGTGGCCCACGGGAAGAGGGCGCTCACGGTCCGGCAGGAGCGCATGAGAACCATGGTGGCGCGGCTGTGCGAAGCCGGGCTCGACGTGGCCTACGAGGACGTGGAAACCGCAGCGGGGCCCGACCGGGTCAACCTGGGCCGCCCGCACCTGGCCAAGGTGCTCGTGGCCCACGGGCACGTCTCCTCGGTCCCCGAGGCATTCAATCGGCTCATCGGGGACCAGCACCCGGCCTTCGTCCCCACGCAGCTTCTCGATCCCTTCGAGGCCGTGCGCCTGATCCTCGACGGAGGAGGCCTCCCGATCTGGGCCCACCCTCCGGGGGACCTGGTGGACACCCTGCTCCCGGGGCTCGTGCGTGCCGGGCTGCGCGGCCTGGAGGTCTACCGCCCCTCCCACAGCCGAAGCGACGTGGTCCGACTCGAAGGGATCTGCAGGAGCACGGGGCTGGTCATGAGCGGCGGGTCGGACTGGCACACCCCGGACGCCGGGGTGCCGCTGGGCACCTTCCACGTCTCGGGGGACGAGGTGGAGAAGCTCCTGGCGGCGGGGGGGATGTAGCACCTCCGGCGGCCTTCACGACCTCCCGCGCAGCGCCCGCGCGGGTGCGTTGACCCCTCCCATTTGTTTCCCTATCTTTACCTGCTCCACCGGAATGCCCGTGTGGCCTCATGTCCCGGTTCGACCCGGGAGCCACGCAGACGGAGCTCCGGCGGGGATCTGGACGAGCTTTTTGACAACAGAGGTGGAGTAGGGAAGTGAGAGCCTTAGGTGAGGCTTTTGTCCTCTATGCGCGAGGTAAGAGTCTGCGCTGTCCGGGGGACGGGAGCCGAAGCCACAGAAGGGAAGTTGTGATGGCTTTCAGGT
>DATIKQ010000097.1:0-15417 GCA_035477395.1 Longimicrobiales bacterium | reverse complement strand
GCGCCTCGTGTGTCGCTCCAGGGATACGCTTGCCCCCACGGCCCGAATCCGTCCCGCCACACTCCGCGCCTGCCTCGCAGTGGATCTCTCCTACGAACCTCGCACGCCGCGGGACGCCTCCCCGCATCGCTCCTAAGCTGCGGCTCCGCTCCGCCTCGACCCACTACACCTGTACAGAGCTACTCGCTTATTTTGGGTCTAGGCGCGAGGCCGCTCCGCTGGACGTGACTCCTGCCCCCCGCCTCCTGGGCGCCGTCCTCGCCGGTGGCGAGGGGCGCCGCTTCGGCGGGCCCAAGGCCGAGGCCCGCCTCGGGGGCATTTCCCTGGCGGAGCGCGCGGTGGCGCTGCTCCGCACCGTGCTGGACGACGTGGTCGTGGTGACCTCCCACGACCTCTCGGCGCCGCCCGCGCCGGTGGTCCCCGACCGAGTCCGGGGGTTGGGCCCCCTGGGCGGGCTGGACGCGGCGCTCCGCTACGCCCGGGACCGGGGCTACGAGGGCGTGCTCCTGGTGGGGTGCGACCTCCCCCTCCTCACGACCGCGCTCCTGGAGGAGGTGGCGTCGGGGCTGGCGGGCCACCGGGCGGTGGCGCCCGGGCGCCGCGGCGGTGGGGTCGAGCCGCTGTGCGCCGCGTACCGGGTGGAGCTGTCGGAGGCCGTGGAGGGCCGCCTCGCCCAGGACGACCGCTCCCTGCATGCGCTCTTCCGGGACGTGGGGGGGCACATGCTCCCAGGGGCCGTGGAGGCGGGCGACGATCCCTTCCTGAACGTGAACACCGTGGACGAGCTCGAGCGCGCCGAAGCGGCGCTCTCGGGCGGAGGAGACCGATGAGCGGACCCGGGGAAGCCGTGTCGCCCGAGGCGGGCACGGCGCAAAAGGCGGATAGGTTGCTGTCCTTGGACGCGTTCCGGGGGCTCACCATCGCCGCGATGATCCTCGTGAACAACCCGGGGAGCTGGAGCTACGTGTACTGGCCCCTGGGGCACGCCGAGTGGCACGGGTGGACGCCCACGGACCTGATCTTCCCCTACTTCCTCTTCATCCTGGGGGTAGCGATCCCGTTCTCGTTCCAGCGCCGGCTGCGCGAGGGCGCCGACCGCCGGGACCTGTTCGCGCACGTGGTGCGCCGGGCGCTGACCATCGTGGCGCTCGGGTTCCTCATGCGCCTCTTTCCCGACTTCCACTTCGCGGGGATGCGCTGGCCGGGCGTGCTGCAGCGCATCGGCGTGGTGTACCTGGCGGCGGCGGGGCTCTACCTCGCCTTCGGCCGCAACGGGCGCTCGGCGTGGGCCGGAGGGCTCCTCCTGGGCTATTGGGCGGTGATGACGCTGGTCCCCGTCCCCGGGGGCGCGGCGGGCGACCTGAGCCCCGAGGGGAACCTGGCGGCATGGGTCGACCGGGCTCTCATGGACGGGCACCTGTACCAGGGCACGTGGGACCCGGAGGGGCTCCTGTCCACGCTCCCGGCGGTGGGCACCTCGCTCCTCGGGATCTTCGCCGGCGAGTGGCTCCTGTCCGCGCGCCCTCCCGAGGCCGTCACGCGCGGGCTCCTGGGCGCAGGCGTCGTCCTGACCCCGGTGGGCCTCGCCTGGGGCCTGCTCTTCCCCATCAACAAGGCGCTGTGGACCAGCTCCTACGTCGTGTTCACCGCCGGCACCGCCCTCCTCCTTTTCGGCCTCGTGTATTGGGTGGTGGACGTGCGCCGCCGCCGGGGGCCCTGGCTCACGCCGTTCCTCGTGTACGGCACCAACGCCATCGCCGTGTTCGTGCTCTCCGGGCTGATGACCCGGATCCTGGGGCGCGTCCACGTGGGGGGCGCCGACGGGCCCTCGCTCTACGCCTGGATCTACCGCCACGTCTTCCAGTCGTGGGCTGGGGACTACAACGGCTCCGTGGCCTTCGCGGCCTGCTACGTGCTCCTCTGGCTCGCCCTCATGACGCCGCTCTACCGGCGGCGGATCTTCATCAAGGTCTGAGATTCGCCGCCCCGTGTTCCCCAGGCCCCCCTCCTCCGAGCCGCCGCCGCCGGTCCCCCACGCCGGGAACACGGCCGCGGTCGTGTTCGCGGCCATGGCCCTCGTGGCCCTGGCGGTGGTCCCCCTGATCCTCGGGCAGCGGGCCGCACAGGCCCAATCCGACCTGGCCGAGATCCTGGACCCGGCACGGCTGCTCGGCACCCGCCTCTCCCTGGTCCAGGCGCGCCAGATGTCGCACTTCCAGGCATTCCTCTTCACGAGGGACCCGGAAGCGCGGGAGTCCTACGCCGCCGCGCTGCGCGAGGAGGAGGAGATCGTCGGGGAGCTCCAGTCGCTCGTCGGTGGGATGGACCTCCGGATACGGGAGCGCCTGGCCTTCCTGTCCTCGCTCTCGGCGCGCTGGCACGTCGAGCACGACGGGGTGTTCCGGAGCGAGGTGGCGCGGGAGGAGCGTCTGGCCTCCTTCGCGCAGGAGCGGGAGCGCTACGAGGAGATGCAGCGCGCTACGCTGGGGCTGGAGAGCGCCATCCAGGCGGAAGTGGACGAGGGGAGGGTCCGCGGGGAGCGCTTCCGCACCCTCCAGACCCGGGTCTCCATGGGGCTCCTGCTCCTGGGGCTGTTGGCCACGGGCGCCGTGGCGCTGGTGGGGAGGCGCCTGCGCACCCTGGCCTCCGAGGCCGACGCGCGGCGCCGCGCCGAGGTGCGCTCCCGCAGGGAGATGGACGCGCTCCTGGAGGCCACCGCCGACGGCGTCCTGGGGATGGACCTCCGGGGACGCATCGTGACGCTCAACCGGGCGGGCTCGGAGCTGCTGGGCTGGTCCGAAGGCGAGCTGCGCGGGCGCGACGTCCACGAGGCGCTGCACCACACCACCCGGGACGGCGCGCCGCTCCCCCGCGCCGCTTGCGGCATCCTGGGCGCGCTCTCCTCGAGGGTGATGGCCCGCTCGGAGGGGAGCGACGTGCTCTGGCGCAAGGACGGTTCCCCGCTCCCGGTCCAGTGGGCCCTCCGGCCGCTCGTGGACGGGCTGGCCCTGCGGGGCGGCGTGCTCACCTTCACGGACCTCACCGACATCCTGCGCAAGGAGGAGGCGCTGCAGCGGGCGGTGCGCGTGCGCGAGGAGGTGGTGTCGGTGGTGTCCCACGACCTGCGCAACCCCTTGGGCGTCGTGGCCGGCGCCGCCGAGCTCCTCCTGGACCTTCCCCTCGACGAGCCCGAGCGGCACCGGCAGGCGGACATCATCCGCCGCTCGGCGGAGCGCATGCGCCGGCTCATCGAGAACCTCCTGGACGTGGCGCGCATCGAAGCCGGGGCCCTGGTCATCCGGGCCACCGCGCAGAGCCCGGACCAGGTGCTCTCGGAGACGAAGGCGTTCTTCCACTCCCAGGCCGAAGCGAAGGGCGTGGCACTGGAGCTGGAGATGGAGCCGGGCGTACCCCGCGTGCTCGCCGACCCCGACAGGGTCCAGCAGGCGCTGGCGAATCTGGTGACCAACGCCCTGCGCTTCTCGCCGGCGGGGGGTGCCGTCACCCTGGGCGCCCACGGCCTGGGGGGAGCGGAGGTCGCGCTCACCGTGGAGGACCAGGGGCCGGGGATCCCCCCCGCGGATCTCCCTCGCCTCTTCGACCGCTTCTGGCAGGCCAGCCGCCACGACCGCACCGGGTCGGGGCTGGGGCTCGCCATCGTGCGCGGGATCGCCGAGGCCCACGGGGGGAGGGTGGAGGTGGCATCGGGCCCGGGGAGGGGAGCCCGCTTCACGCTGGTCCTTCCCGGTGAACGGAGCGGTGGGGCGCGCGAGGAGCCGTGATGAAGGGCGGCATGATGCAGGTTCCCCTCACCGTGCCCGGCCTGCTGGAGCGTGCCGCGATCCTCTTCCCAGGGAAGGGAGTGGTGACCGCCACCGAGGAGGGCCGCGTGCGCCTCGGCTGGCGGGAGGTCCGGGAGCGGGCGTGGGCGCTGGCCGCCGCGCTCCCGGCGCTGGGCGTGGGGGAGGGGGACCGTGTGGCCTCGCTGGCGTGGAACTCGCACCGGCACCTGGAGCTCTACTTCGGCGTGCCCGCGGCCGGCTCCGTGCTCCTCACCGCCAACGTGCGCCTCTCCACGGAGCAGGTGGCCCGCATCCTGGCCCACGGCGAGGCGCGGGCCATCTTCGCCGACCCCGAGTTCATCCCGCTGGTGGAGGAGGTGGCGCGTAGCCTGCCGTCTCCGGTGCGCAAGGTGGTCCTCGGAGCCAGCGCGCCGGAGGGCTGGACCGCCTACGAGGATCTCCTCGCCTCCGCGGATCCCTCGGCACCGCGCCCCGAGCTCGACGAGGACGCCGCCGCCGGCCTCTGCTACACGTCGGGCACCACCGGCGAGCCCAAGGGCGTCCTCTACTCGCACCGGGCCATCGCCCTGCACACCCTGGCCGTCTGCCTCCCCGACGGGTTCGGCCTCGGCGAGGCGGACGTGATCCTCCCCGCCGTCCCCATGTTCCACGCCAACGCGTGGGGATTGGCCCACGCCGCCGCCATGACCGGGGCCACGCTGGTCCTTCCCGGCGCACGGCCGTCGCCGGAGCGCCTCGCCGCTCTCATGGAGGAGGAGGGGGTCACCTTCGCCGCCGGCGTGCCCACGGTGTGGATGGGGGTCCTGGACGAGCTCCGCCGCCGGCCCCGGGCCCTCTCCGGACGCCTGCGCATCCATTCCGGGGGAGCGCCCACGTCCCCCGCGCTCCTGGAGGCCTACCGCGCCGAGCTGGGCGTGGAGATCCTGGCGGGGTGGGGGATGACGGAGCTCACGCCGGTGGGGTTGGTGTGCCATCCCCGGGGGGACATGGCGGGGTGGACCCCCGAGGAGCTCCTCCCCGTCCGCACCGCCCAGGGGACACCCCTCCCGTTCGTCGAGGTCCGCCTCACGGACGACGAGGGGCGGACCGTCCCGTCCGACGGCAGGACCCCGGGGGAGTTGGAGGTGCGGGGCCCCTGGGTCGCCGCAGGCTACTTCCGGGCTTCTGGAGGGGACGCCTTCCGGGACGGGTGGTTCCGCACCGGGGACGTGGCGACCCAGGACGAGCGGGGCTACGTGCGTCTGGTGGACCGGACCAAGGACCTGATCCGGAGCGGGGGCGAGTGGATCTCCAGCGTCCAGCTGGAGCACGCGCTGGCCGACCATCCGTCGGTGGCGGAGGTCGCCGTGGTCGCCGTGCCCGACGCCCGCTGGGGCGAGCGGCCGGTCGCGTGCGTGGTGCTGCGCCCCGCCGCAGAGGCTGCGGCGGCCGAGTTGCTGGGGACGCTGGCGGGGCGCTTCCCCAAGTGGTGGATCCCCGACCGGCTCATCTTCCTCGAAGCCATCCCCCGCACGTCCACCGGGAAGTACGACAAGAAGACCCTGCGGCAGCGGCTCCGCCAGGAGGGGTGAGCCCGTGTCGGGCAGGCGTCCCGAGGCGCCGGCGGCCCCGGCCCCGAGCCGGTCAGACGCCCGGGAGGCCCCGCTTCCAGTCCAGGAGGGTGCCCACCTGGTTGGTCGTGATGCCCGCCACGCCCATGGCCAGGAAGCGGGTGGCGTCGGCGGCGTCGTCCACGGTCCACACCACCACGCCGGTGCACTGCTGCCGCAGGCGGGTCAGGACCGCCGGGGCCGCGGCCAGGAGGTCGGAGCGCACGTGCACCATCGCGGCCGCATCCCCGGCGGCGCGGTGCACCGCCTGGCCGAGCTCCGCCTCCTCGTCCACCACGTAACCGATGGAGATGCCGGCCTCCTGGCCGCGCATGCGGTCCAGGAGCGTCCAGTTCAGGGAGATGAAGACCACCTCCCCAAGCATGCCCGCATCCCGGACCAGGCGCACCATGCGATCCGTGTCCTCCAGCTCCCGGAAGCCCTTCACCTCGGCGTAGATCCTCCCGGTCCGTCCCTTGAGGGCACGGAGCGCCTCGTCGAAGGTGGGGATGCGCTCACCGGCGAAGTCGGGGGAGAACCACTTTCCGGCGTCGAGCGTCTTGAGCTGCTCCAGCGTCCTGCGCCGGAGGGGGCCCACCCCGTTGGTGGTGCGGCTGAGCATGGGGTCGTGGAAGAGCACCGGGGTGCCGCACGCTGCGGTGGAGACGTCGAACTCCACCGCGTCCGCGCCCGCCTCCAGGGCGGCGCGGAGCGCCGCCAGCGTGTTCTCGGGCGCGCGGGCGCTGTACCCCCGGTGGGCGATGATCTCGACCGTCGGGGCCATCTACTCTTCTCCGTGCGTGGGCTGGGGCCGATCTCCCGAGCCCAGCGCCTTGTGGAACTCCGCCACCTCGGCGAGCCGCTTCACCGAGCCGTCCAGGGACTCCATCTGCTGCTCCAGGAGCGCCATGCGCCGCTCCAGGATCGCCACCGAGTCCTCCATCCCCCTGTGCTCGAAGAGGCGCGCGAGCGCCTCGACGGTGGGTTTCAGCGCGAAGCGGGCCGTGATCCCGATGACCGGCACGAGGACGATGGAGATCCCCATGAAGACGGCCAGGAGGGCGGTGAGATCGATGGGGAGCACGTCCATGGGGCGATTCCTGGGGAGGTTGCGTGATGGGACCATGGTGCGGTCCCGGGTGGGCCGGCGCAAGCCGATTCCAACCCCTCGTCCGATTCCCCCGTCCCACTCGTAGGGACGTGAGGAATGCCGACCTCGTGAACCTGAACCGCAGAGGCCCGAGCGGGTGCAACTGAACGCCGACACCGACGATGCGCGGCTGGCAGCGGCCGGGGACCACGGAGCCTTCGAGCGCCTGTACCGGGCCCACGTGGGCAGGATCCACGCCCTCGCCCGCCGCATGGTGGGGGACGACGTGGCCGAGGACCTGACCCAGGAGGTCTTCATCCGGGCGTGGGAGAAGCTGGCGACGTTCCGCGGGGACGCCCGATTTGGGACCTGGCTGCACCGCCTGGCCGTGAACCACCTGCTCTCCCGCAGGGAGACGGTCCGCAAGCAGGAGGCCCGCACGGTAACGGGGGAGGGTCTCTTCGACCGGGTGCTGGCGCCGCGGCGGAGGAGCTCGGGGGCCGCGCTGGACCTGGAGGGGGCGCTGAGGAAGCTCCCCTCCGGCGCGCGGGAGGTGTTCGTGCTGTACGACGTGGAAGGCTACGCACACGAGGAGATCGCGGGGCTCATGGGGATATCGGTCGGGACATCGAAGTCCCAGCTCCATCGCGCCCGCATGATGCTGAGGGGGTATCTGAGCGCATGACGACCCAAGACCACGATCGCTGGATCGAGAGGCTCTCGGACCACGTGGACGGAGGCCTGTCATCCGAGGAGTCCAGGGGGCTGGAGGCGCACCTCGCCGGGTGCGCGGAGTGCCGGCAGGCGCTGGCCGATATCCGGGACCTCGCGGCGCGGGCCCGCACCCTCGGGCCGGTGGAGCCCGAGCGCGATCTGTGGCCCGGCATCGAGGAGGCGCTGGGGCGCCCGCGCGTCCTCGCGTTCCCGGCGACCCGCCGTCGGCCCGGCCCCCGGGGCCTCTTCCTCACCGTGCCGCAGATGGCGGCGGCGGCCGCGGTGCTGGTGCTCGTGTCGGGTATGGCCACCTGGTGGGCTGGGCCCGGGATCGGCGCCGGGGGCGCACGGGCGGGAGAACCCGACCCGGCGGCGCTCGCGGCGGAGGGCGCCACCACGTTCGCCGCCGAGGTGCCGGGCCCCGCGCCCGACCTGGCCCGGGAGCTGGCCTCGCTGGAGACCGTCCTGGCCCAGGCGCGCTCGCGCCTGGACCCCAACACCGTGCGCATCCTGGAGAAGAACCTGGGCGTCATCGAGCGCGCCATCTCGGAATCCCGCCACGCCCTCGAAGTGGACCCGGGGAACGAGTACTTGAGGCAGCATCTCGACCGGGCCTACCGGGACAAGGCGGACTTCCTCCGCGAGGTGGCCCTCATCAGCGAGTGGGAGGGCTGACGGATATGCTCGGCATGCTCATGGCGGGTTGGATGCTGACCGCAGCGGCCCCGCTTCCGGACACGACGCTGGACCTCCGCCGCGGCGACCGCGTGGTGGTGGAGAGCCCATCCGGCTCGGTCGAGGTCCGCGCCTGGGAGCGCTCCACCCTGTCCGTGGAAGGGGCGGGAGGAGAGGTCCGCGACGTGTCGGTCCGCCGTGAGGGCGGTCGCGTGGTGGTGAGGCCCGGGGACCGGAAGGGGCGCGGCCTGGCTGTGGCGCTGCGGGTGCGGGTGCCCGCTTGGGCGCCGCTGGAGATCCAGGGCCGGGAGCTGGACGTGGACGTGTCGGGGACGGCCTCCGATCTCATCGTGCGCACGGTGGACGGGGACATCCGCGTGTCCGGCGTGTCGGGCCCGGTGACGCTGTCGACGGTGGAGGGGCTCGTGGAGGTCCGCGACGTGCGAGGCGACGTCTCGGCCCGCTCCCGGGGCGGGGACGTGGTCCTCTCCCGGGTGAATGGGACGGTGGAGGTGGAGAGCGGCGACGGGGATCTCCGCATGCTCGAGATCACGGCTCCGTCGGTGCGGGCGCAGACGCTGGATGGAGATCTCTTCTTCCAGGGTCCGCTTGCCGCCGGTGGGACGTACTGGTTCTCCACGCACGACGGGGACGCCGATCTGGTCCTGCCCGCCAGCACGGGGGCCCGGGCCCGGGTGGCCACCTTCGACGGCGAGTTCGTATCCGACTTCCCCGTGTCGCTCCAGCGTTATGGAGGAGGTGGCGTGTTCGAATTCACGCTCGGGGATGGCGGCGCCACCCTCGAGATCCAGGTGTTCGACGGTGAGATCCGCCTGCGGTCCGTCGGGCGGTGACGGCGGTGTGCAACTACAGCGGGCTCCGGGCAGGGGCCGTGGAGGGATGATGATGGCGGGCAAGCTGCGGGCATGGGGAGCGGCGCTGATCGGGCTGGCGGTGGCGCTCCCGGCGGGCGCCCAGGAGGTCCACAGGATCTCGGGCGCCCAGGTCGCGATCTTCAACCTGGCGGGGCGCACGAGCGTGGTGCGCGGAGCCGGCTCCGACGTGGTGGTGCGCATCACGCGGGGAGGCTCGGACGCGGCCCGGCTCGAGGTCGAGACCGGAGCGGTGGGCGGGACGCAGACGCTGCGGGTCCGTTACCCCGGCGACGTGGTCATCTACCCGGAGCTGGGTCGGAGCTCGCGCACGAACATCCGGGTGCGCGACGACGGTACGTTCCGGGGCGATTCGCGCGGCGGCGAGCAGGTGGAGGTGCGCGGCTCCGGAAGGGGCATCGAGGCCTGGGCCGACCTGGTGGTCGAAGTGCCGGCGGGGAAGGATGTGGCCGTGCACGTGGCGGCGGGCGTCATGGAGGCCCGAGGCGTCCAGGCCGACCTGAACCTCCACACCGGCTCCGGCGCCGTGGACGCCTCCGATATCACCGGGGACCTCGGCATCGAGACGGGCTCGGGGTCCGCCACCGTGGCAGGGATCCGCGGGAGCCTCGACGTGGACACGGGCTCGGGGTCGGTGAGCGTGCGGGACGTGGACGGGGACGACGTGAGCATCGACACCGGCTCGGGCGGGGTGACGGGCGGCGGGGTGCGTGCGCGCTCGATCAGCGTGGATACCGGGTCCGGCTCCATCAAGCTGGACGGGGTGTCGGCGCCGGACGTGGCGATGGACACGGGGAGCGGATCGGTGGAGGTCGTCCTGCTCCGCGACGTGGACACCCTCGATGTGGACACCGGCTCCGGGCCGGTGACCATCTCCGCGCCCCAGGATCTGGGCGGCATCGTGGACCTGTCCACGGGGAGCGGCGGCATCGACATGGACTTCGCCGTGCAGGTCCGCTCCGTGCGTCGGGACCGCGTCCGGGGGACGCTCGGCGACGGCAACGGGACCATCACCATCGAGACCGGCTCCGGGGCGATCCGCCTGCTGAAGCGCTGAGCCCTCCGCGGCTCAGCTCTTGGGGTCGCGCCGGAGCCAGGGGCGCCGCGTCTTGCGGCGCTCCTTCAGCGCTTCGATCCAGAAGGCGCTCCCGCCCTCGGGGCGCCGCTCCACGCCGCAGCGGCCCCCGATCCGCTCCATCCCGCGGCGGACGATGGCGAGGCCGATCCCGGTGCCGGGCTTGTCCTCCCCGTGGCTCAGGCGCTCGAAGACGCGGAAGATGCGCTCGTCCTGACCCTCGGGGATCCCGATGCCGTTGTCCTCCACCCAGAGACGGACCACGTCGCCCCGCTCCTCGGCCCGGATGCGCACCTCGGGTCGGGTCGCAGGCGGCACGAACTTGATGGCGTTGGAGACGAGGTTCGCCACGACCTGGACGAGGGCGGTCTGGTTCCCCAGGACCAGGGGGAGCCCCCGCGCCAGCGACACGCGCGCGCCGGATTCGGCCACGTCGCCGTGCACCTGCTCGAGGGCCTGGGCCGCCACCACGTCGAGCTCCACAGGCTTCACCTCGATCTTCTCGAAGCTCAGGCGGCTGTACGCCAGCAGGTCGCTGATCAACCGTTCCGACTGACGTCCCGAGGCGATGATCCGCCGGGCGTAGTCCGTGGCCTCCGACGGGAGCGCGTCCCCGAAGTTCTGGAGGAGGGCGTGGGCGAACCCCTGCATGGTCCTGAGGGGAGCCCGCAGGTCGTGGGACACGGAGTAGGCGAAGGACTCCAGCTCCTGGTTGGCCTGCCCGAGCTGGGTGGCCAGCGCCCGGTAGCGGCCCTCGCTCTCCCGGAGCGCCTCCTCCGCGTCGAGGCGCTCCATGTAGGCGGCGATCGCGGTGGCCAGGCTCTGGCCCAGCTCCGTCCAACGCTCGTCGACGTTGCGCGGCTCCCGGTCCACCAGGGTGAGCGTCCCGGCCACGGCACCCCCGGCCAGGAGTGGGAAGGAGGCCCACAGGCGCGGCTCCAGAGAGCGCACGGCATCGTGGACCAGGTCCCGCCGGGTGCGCGGATCCCGGTCCACGAGGGGTCTCCCGGTCTGGACGGCCGCACCCGCCGGGGTCTGGTGGAGCGGGATCTCGGGGAAGCCCCGCTCTGCGGGGACTCCCCGGGCCGCCAGCAGCACCAGGCGGTCTGCGGCCCGGTCGAGCTGCTCCAGGAAGACCACGGGGACGTCCATGACCCCGGCGACCTCGTCGAGCACGGCGGCGTAGGTCCCCTCGGGGGACTCGGAGGCCAGGCTGAGCTCCGACACCCGGTACAGCGCCGCCAGCTCCCTGTTGCGGAGCGCCAGCGTGGCGTGGGCCGCCCACTCCTCGGTCACGTCGGAGACGAAGCCGTCGGCCCGCAGGTGCCGGGTCCGGGGGTCACGCTCGACGGAAAGGCTGGTCCGGACCCACACCCCGGTGCCGTCGGGCCGCTCCACGGGGTAGTCGCGGACGATGCGGAGGCCCGGATGGGAGGCACCGCCCGGATCCCACGGGGCGAGGGATCCGTCGGCGGGGAAGAGGAGCCCGCGCCAGAGCGACGGGTCCCGCCGGATGTCCGCCACGGCGCGGCCGAAGAGCCCCGCCGCGGCCGGGGAGATCTGGATGAGCTGTCCGGCGGTGAGGTCCACGGAGAAGAACACGTCGGGCAGGTTGCGGAAGAGCTGCTCGAGCTCCCAGGCCTTGAACTGGAGCTCGGCCCTCGCGCCCTGGCGCTCCATCCGGTCCCGGATCCTCTGCTCCGCGATCTGCGCCCGCACCGCGAAGAGGGCGGGGGGCACGGGCTTGCGGAGGAAGTCGTCCGCCCCGGCGTCGAGGATCTCGGTGAGGGAGTCGTTGTCGTCGTGCCCGGTGATGGCCAGGAGCACGGGCTCGGACCCCCTCGGGTGGGCGCGGATCCGGCGGCAGAGCTCGACGCCGTCGATGCCCGGGAGCATGAGGTCCACCAGCACCAGCGGGGGCGGGTCGGCCTGGAACGCGTCCCAGGCGGCCTCGCCGCTCTCGCAGGAGAGGACGTGGTACCCCCGGGCCCGCAGGAGCTCCGAATAGAACCAGCGGTCCCCGGCATTGTCCTCCACCACCAGCGCGCGCAGCGCCGACGGAGGGAGATGCGCGGTGGCGGCGGCGTCCGGTGTGGGTCTCACCGGCTCAGCCCGCCCCGAGGGGCGCGCCGCTGCGCAGGCGCGCCGTTCGGGCCAGGGCCGCCGCCGCCTCGACGAAGGAAGGCTCCCCCGCCGACAGCGCAGCCTGATATCCCATCCGCGCCCGCTCCCAGCTCCATCCCTCTTCGGCGGCGAGCCCCTGGAAGAACGAGGACACCGCGGCAGCGCCCACCCCGGACGGGCGGTACGCCGCCGGGGCGGCCCCCGGCTCCGGGTCCTGCCAAGCGGGCCGCGCGCCGAGGCTCTCCAGCGCGGAGAGGGTGCCCGCCACCACCCGCCGCGCCACCGACACCGGGTCGGCGTCCCGAGCGGTGGCGCCGCGCCAGGACGCCACCACGGCTCCGCTCTGCGCGTCGGCGAGGCGCAGGTCCACGAACGCCGAGTCCAGCCCCACCGAGGCCCAGGTCGCCGAGAGGACGTACTGGGCTCCCGGCGAGGTCCCCGCCGGCGGCGCGCCCTCGGGGCGCGCCGCGCCGGTGCGCTCCGCCTCGGCGGCGGCGGCGAAGCGGCGGCGCTCGACGAAGTGCACGTCACGGCGGCGGAGTAGCCCGGCGGCCACCAACTCGGACATCCCGAGCCCCAGCTCCACCGGGGGAGATCCCCACGAGGGCGTGCCCAGGATGCGGATCTCCCCCACCGAGACCCTCGCCGCGCCCGCCAGCGGCTCCGGCCGGGGCGTGGCCAGGGCATTCCACTCGGCATCCGACGCCCGCGGGGCGCTGGGGGCCATCCCGGCGGTTCCCCCGCCCCCGCCCCCGCATGCGGTGAGGAGGAGGGAGGGGAGGAGGAGCGGCAGGCGGGAGACGGCGTGCATCCGGTGCGCGGGCATGGCTGCGATCCTGGGCGTTCCTGCTGGGTGGAGGGTCACTGCGTGAAAGCTAGTGAGGGCGCCCCCCGGGCCACCAGCGAAATCCCGCGGGGGGGCGGCTCCCCGGAATCGCAGGTGTCCCGGGGGCTGGCCCACGGGCGTCGGGAGCGTAGAATGTGGCCCCGATCCGAGGCCCCCGGGCCCCCGCGACCGCGCCAGGAGGAACGTCCTTGTCAGATCCGAGCTTCCGCTTCCGTCATTCCGTCGTGGTGCGCTTCCGGGACATCGACGTGGGCGGGCACGCCCATCACTCGGAGGCCCTCGTCTACTTCGAGGAGGCCCGCTCGGCCTACTGGCGCGAGGTGGTCGGAAAAGGGGGCCTGGACGGCGTGGACTACATCCTGGCGGAGGCGGAGGTCCGGTGGCACCGACGGGTGCTCTGGCCGCAGACGTTGAGCGTCGGGGTGCGGGTGTCGCGCCTGGGCAGGAAGCACGTCGAGATGGCGTACGAGGTGGTGGGCGAGGAGGGGGAGCGGCTCCAGAGCGGCCGCACGGTACAGGTCATGTACGACTACGCGGCCGGCGAGGCCACCCGGATCCCGGACGCGGTGCGCGCCGCCATCGAGGCGCTGGACGGGCCCTTCACCCGGGGCGGGCGGCAGGGCGGCCCGCCCGGCCCGGTTGACCGATAGGCCGGATTCGGGGTAGTGTATCAGGTTTCACGCGCCGGCGACCGAGGGGTCTGCGACCCTCCGGAGGCCGTGCGGGGTAGCAGTTCCACGAAGCGTTCGGTACCGGTCCGGACGGCGCCCATGGGCGCAGACATGCAGGGGGAGACCCCGGGGAGACCAGCAGTATGGTCCGACGGATGACGCGTGCGTTCACGTGGCTGGCGGCCGCGTTGGTCGCGGTGCCCGCAGCGAACGTGGGTGCGCAGGAGATGAGCCGCTACCGCGTCCTGATCCCGAACTTCGAGCCCGTGGAAGGGGCGAACAAGAAGTTCGGCGAGAACGCGGCGAAGGAGCTGCGCGTGCTCATCAACGGGCTCGGCACGCACCAGCCCATCGAGAAGAAGGAGATGGAAGACAACCTGAAGAAGTTCAAGATGAAGATGGAGGAGCTGGACTGCATCCGCACGCGCCAGCTCGCCTCTCAGATGAACGCCCAGGTCGCCCTGTGCGCCTCCTATTCCGGCACGCCAACGGCCTACACCGTGAACGCGGAGTTCTGGGACATCGCGTCCGGTGAGTCGCTGAAGGTGGACGCCACCCAGAGCGCCGACAAGCAGGAGCTGGCCGCGGCCCAGCACATCTTCGGTCAGTTCGACCGGTATGTGCAGCAGGTCCGCTTCACCCAGTTCTGCAACGACTACGCGCAGAGCCAGCAGTGGGACAACGCGCTGCGCAACTGCGACCAGGCCCTGGAGCTGAACCCGGGGGCCGTAAGCACCCGCTTCCGCCGGGCGCGCATCCTGTTCGAGTCGGAGCGCTTCCAGGAGAGCCTCGACGAGCTCAAGCGCGTGCTCGAGCTCAACCAGTTCCACGAGGACGCCATCCAGCTGGCCGGGTTCATCTCGGCAAAGCTCGGCCAGGACGACCAGGCCATGGCGTACTACCAGCAGTACCTGGAGCTGAACCCGGGGAACGCGCAGATCCGCATGCGGGTCGCGTACGACCTCGCCCAGGGCGGGGATCCGGCCGGCGCCATGTCGCTCGTGCAGGTCGGCCTCGACGTGAACCCCGAGGACGTGAACCTCCACGAGATGTACGGAGGCTTCGCGTTCGCAGCTGGGCTCGAGGCCAACCAGAAGGCCGGGACCGATGCCAGCGGTGCGCTGAGCCCCGAGGCCGGGGGCTTCTTCCGCAAGGCCATCGAGTCCTACGGCAAGGTGTACGCGGCGAAGGGTGCCGAGACCCCGGTGGGGCACCTGCGCAACATCATCGCCGCCCACATCCAGCTGAAGGAGTTCGACCAGGCCATCGCCGTGGCGGAGCGGACGCTCCAGACGCACCCCCAGGAGGAGGCCATCTGGTCGGTCTACGCCGACGCGCTCCAGCCCACCGGCAAGGTGGACGAAGCGCTGGCTGCCCTGGACAAGGTGAAGGAGATGAACCCCGCGTACCCGGGCATTGCCCTGCGCCAGGCCAACTGGCTCGTGCAGGCGGGCCGCATCGACGGCGCCGTCGGCGTGCTCCGGGCGGCGGTGCAGGGGCTCACGGTCGAGCCCGACGTCGCAGCGGGCCTCCTCTTCGCCGACGCCTACGCCAACGGCATCAACAAGCAGCGCTACAGCTACGCCATCACGGGGATCGGTGCGGCGAAGCAGGTTCCCAACGCGAGCAGCAAGATGACGAGCCAGCTCAATTTCTGGCACGCGTTCGCGCTGTACATGGGCGCCGTCGCCGAGCAGGAGCCCCAGACGCTCGAGACCGCACGCGCGACGCTCCCGAAGTTCCAGCAGGCGATCCAGATCTTCCCGCTGGCCAGGGAGTACGCCGCCACCCAGCAGTCCATCAACCTGAACCAGTTCTTGACGAACGCGCAGACGTACGTCGAGATCCAGGAAGCGATCATCAAGCGCGGTCGCTGATGCGCTGACCCGAGGAACGCCGGACCGGCCAGGAGGCGCCGCGGGGCTCACGCCCCGCG
>DATIKQ010000096.1:0-32614 GCA_035477395.1 Longimicrobiales bacterium | reverse complement strand
CAGGTCCGCGGTTCGCCTCCGGCTTCCTTCAGATCCCCCCTCGCGGCGGGCACCCTTGCCCTTGGCTATCCGGTTCCGACTGCTACGGCCCGTTTGAGACTCTCACTCCAGATACGGGACATGCCTGGCACACAGCACGAGGGCCCGCCCGGCGCATGCCGGGCGGGCCCTCCCTGCTCATCCTGCCGTGGGGAACTCAGCCGCGGGTGCGGCGCATCCCCGTCTGGTAGGCCTGCCAGACGCCCGGACGGACCGGGACGTAGATCGTCGGGTACGGGCGCTCGGCGTTCCGCATCGCGAAGAGCGGCACGCCCATGTTCTCCCCGACGCGCATGATCTGCGCGCAGTCGAGGCGCACTTCCTCGCCCGACTTGGTGTAGCGGGCCTTCTCGAAGGTGATGTCGGCGCCGCTCGTGAACCAGTCACGGCCCTCGGCGTACGTGCCGGCGAACACCACGCCCGGCCGCAGCGTCTTGATGGACGCGCGGGTCGGGCCGACCAGCGTGTCGCCCTGGGCCGTCACGCGGACCTCGACGTTCTCGCCGGTGGCCAGGCACACCGTGGCGGGCGTGCCGTCGGGGAGCGCACGCTCCACCTCACGGGTGATGCGCACCGTGTCGGCGGGAGGCGCGGGCAGCTGGATGACCTGCGGCTGCGGACGCTCCATGAGCTTCGGCTTGCACAGGAGGCCGCCGCCGTTGGGGCAGATCGCCACCGAGGCCAGGAAGCCGAACTTGGGCTTCCGGTACTCGCTCCAGTAGCCGTTGGCCGGCTTGGTGTAGTTGGCCGCGAGGTAGTGTGCACCGAGGCGGAGGCCGCCGAAGTCGAGCTGGGCGCCCAGGTTCGCGTCGAAGCCGTTGTACTCGCCCATGAACGTCAGGATGGAATTCTCACCGATCCCGAAGTGGAGCGCAGATCCGAAGAACCACCCGTCGGTCGAGGCATACTTGTAGAACGGAAGCTTGTCGCCGTCCTGGAACATGCCCGTGCCGTAGCCCAGGGAGAGCGTCAGGTCGTGCTTCGGCAGGAAGCCGTCGTCGAAGCCGCGGATATGGGCGCTGGTGACCCCGTAGAGGCTCAGCTCGGTGGCCACGTCTTCCTTGCCCGTGTAGGTCTCGCGGAAGCGCACGTCCGGGATGCCGATGCGCGTGGGCTGGGCGTTCACCCCGACGAAGTCGGGCGCGGTGACGTAGCGCGCGCCCACCGCGAGGCCTAGCCCCTGATTCGTGGGCTTGAAGAGGTTCACCCGGCCGAACAAGCCCCAGATGTTCCCGCCGGCGCCGGCGTCGTTGAGGGACTGGATGGTGGTGCCGACCTCGACCCGGTCGAAGAGGCCCATGGCCACCGAGGCGTCGGAGTACCACTTGTCGTCACGCCCGCCGGCATACCCGATGATGTCGCCGCCGGCATTGATGTCCACTGTCCGGTCGAGGCCCAGGAAGAACCCCGAATACGTGCCGGTGATGGCCATGTGGGGCAGCACGCTCGACACCGGGATGTCCAGCAGCCCGGAGCCGTAGCGAAGCGTGCTGGGCATGGTGGTGGTCTGAGCCTGGAGCGCCGGGGCGGCCAGAAGCGCCACCAGAGCGAGCCCTGCAAGGCGAGTGGCGCCCTTCCGTGCCGTCTTCATCGTTGGGATGCCTCCTGTTGAGTATCGGCGGATCGGCTAGCGGGAGGATGCCGAACGCCCTTGAAACCTTTGCCGCGCAGGATAAACCTATTGCACGAGGGCGATTCTGGCCACAGTTCCTTCGGGCGACTCGTTCGATCAGGATGACTAGTTCCGAGGACTAGTCCTTTGGGTGGATCCTGCTGGCAGGCCGGGCGCAGGTCCCCCCCACCCGCCCTCCCGCTGATCGATCAGCGCTCCAACCGCCGCTCGAGGCGGGCCATGCGCCGGGCCACCGCGACGACCCAGCCCAGCACCAGCAACCAGGCCAGCGCGTACGCCAGGAATACGAACTGATAGGGGCGCAGGGACAGCCCGGAGAGGCCGGTCACCGGCACCGCCGCGTCCTGGGCCGCCGCGGGCACGGCGACGGCGAGCGCGAGGAGCACGAGGAATCCCAGGCGGAGGAGTCGCGTGGAGGAGAGCATGGGGTCTCGAGGGGGTGAAGGGGTCAGGACCGGGCCTCGCGCTCCCGCACCGCGGCCAGGTGGGTGGCCACGGCCAGGGTGTAGCGCTGGAGGAACACGCCCAGGAACAGGAGGGTGAACGAGATCAGGCCCACGGCCAGGGTGAGGAGCATGTCCGGGTGCAGCGTGGGCCCCTCCGGCTTCATCACCACCGGGGTGGGGTGGAGGGAGCGGAACCACAGGACGCTCAGGTGGATCAGCGGGATGTCCAGCGCCCCCACGATCCCCACCACCGCGGAGAAGCGCTTGCCGCGCTCCGGGTTCTCGGTGGAGGACCGCACCAGGAAGTAGCCGAGGTAGATGAACCAGAGGAGCAGGGTGAGGGTCAGGCGGGGCTCCCACGTCCAGTACGTGCCCCAGGCGATGCGCCCCCACAGGGGGCCGGTGAGGAGCACGATGGTCGTGAACACCATGCCGCCCTCGGCGGCGGACACGGCGGCGTGGTCGAGCCGCTCGTCCCCCAGCCACAGGTACATGGCGCCGCACAGCGCAACGATGCCGAAGGCGAAGAACGCCACCCAGGCAGAGGGCACATGGATGTAGAAGATGCGCTGGATGATCCCCATGGACGCCTCCGTTGGCGTCCAGAAGAACACCATCCAGTGCAGGACCAGGATCCCCAGGACCCCGAGAACGGCCAGGACGGACCCGCCCACGCGGAGCAACTTCGACGGCATCACTCCTCCACGACGAAACGGAACAGGACGGCCCCCACGCCCAACGCCAGCACGGCGAACGCGCCGAGCATGCGCAGGTTGCCCACGATGTCGGCGACCGGGCGGCCCGCCAGCAGCCGCCCGGTGGCCGACACGCCGTAGATGACCATGGGCACGAGGAGGGGGAACACGAGAATGGGCAGGAGCGTCTCCCCCATGTGGGTGCCCGAGGAGACCGCGCTGAAGAGCGTGCCCAGCGCCACGAATCCGAGCGACCCGAGGGCCAGGGCCAGCGCCAGCATCCCCGGGTGCTCCCCGAGGTCGAGGCCGAAGAACAGGGTGAAGACGCCCACCACGAGGAGGGCGACGAGGTACAGGAGAACGAAGTTGGCCGCGACCTTCCCGATGTAGACCGCGTCCTTGGGTGCCGGACTGGTGAGCACCCCCTGGAACGCCCCGTCCTGCGCCTCCAGGTGGAACGTGCGCCCGATCCCCAGGAGCCCTCCGAAGACGAGCGTCATCCAGATGAGGCCGGCGGCGATGTCCTGCGCCCTCACCACGGTCTGGTCCATGGAGTAGTTGAACAGGATGCCCGCGAGCACCGCGAACGCTCCCATCGCCGCAATGCGCTCCCGGGTGCGCAGCTCGAGGAGCAGGTCCTTCCACACGATGGCGTAGATCTGGCCGAGGTACGTCATGCGTTCCCCGCCTCCACCACGTGGTGGTAGAAGTGCTCGAAGGTCTCGGGCTCCACGGCGTCCCGCTCGCCGTACCATCCGAACCGGCCGCGCACCTGGATGGCCAGGCGGTTGGCGAGCTCCAGCCCCTGGGTGAGGTTGTGGGTCACCATCACGACCGTGCGCCGGCCATCCTTGAGTGACGACAGGACCCCGCGGAGCACGGAGGCCGCGTGGGGGTCGAGTCCGGTGTAGGGCTCGTCCAGGAGGACCAGCTCGGGGTCGTGGAGGAGCGCTCTGGCCAACGCCGCCCGCTGGCGCATGCCGTGCGACAGCTGCCGCGCCAGGACGTCGGAGCGGTTCGCGAGCCCCACCTGCTCCAGCCGGTCGGGTATCCTCTCGTTCAGGTCCGTGAGCCCGAAGAGCTTCCCGAAGAACCGGAGGTTCTCCGCCACGGTGAGGTGGGCGTAGAGGAAGCTCTGGTGGGACAGGACGCCGATGCGGGCGCGCCAGGCCGTGTCCGAGAACGCGAGGCGCTCGCCACCCACCCACACCTCACCACGGGTGGGCTTGAGTCGGCCGCCGAGGAGGCTGAGAAGGGTGGTCTTTCCGGCCCCGTTGGGGCCGAACACGGTGAGGAAGTCCCCGGCATCCAACTCCAGGTCGATGCCGTCCACCGCAACCACCACGCCGTACTCCCGGGTGAGCCCCCGGGCGGACAAGACGGGGGGAGCCCCGCGGGCGACCGCGGGGGCCTGCGGGGTCACGGCGCTCTGCACGTGCGATCCGTCAGGCCGCCGGGATGCCGTGGAGGGCGTGGCCGCACGACGAGCAGAAGCGGCTCCCCGGCTCGTTGGCGAAGCCACATTCCGGGCAGAAGACGCCCGCGCGCAGCCCCGAGCGGGCCTCGGCGATCTCCGCCTCCAGCGCCGCCGCCGCGCCGCCCGAGACGCTCCCGGAGCGGGCCTTCTCGTCGGCCTCGAGGGCGGCGAGCGCCTCGGCGGTGAGCTCGCCCTTGAGGGAGCGGTAGTCCTCCTCGTCCAGCTTGCCCGCGAGGTAGTCGTACTCCACGTCACGGAGCGCGAGGAGCGCGACGCGCTTCCTTGCCTCGGTCTCCGTGAGCTCGTCCTCGGTGCGCTCCAGCGAAGCGTGCAGCCCCTTGGCCACGGGCTGCACGATGAAGAGGACGACGGCCGCCGCCACGAGGCAGAACCCGAGGAAGGACATCATCTATGCCGCACCGGCCACCGCCGGCTCCTCCGAGGGGGCCTGGTCCTCCGTGCGTCGCCTCTCGGTGCTGGGCCAGAGGCCGATCAGGCTGCCGACGGCGAGGATGAGCCCGCCGTACCAGATCCAGTTCACGAGGGGCTTGACCAGCACCTGGAGGTCCACGCCCTGGGCCTTCGGATCGTTGCTCACCGCAGCATCCAGGTCATCCACCGCCGCGAGGATGATGTAGAGGTCCTCCAGGGGCGTGGGGCGGATTCCCACCTCGGTCATGAGCTGCTCGCTCGTCACGTACTGGCGCTTCTCGGACGTGAGCGAGCCCACCGGCTTCCCGTTCCTCGCGACCGACACAAGGGCGATGGCCTGCCACTGCAGGTTCCGCTGACCCCGCCCCACCGACACCGAGAGCCCCTCGTAGGTAAGGGTGTAGGTGTGCCCGAAGGGCGACGCGACCTCGACCGTGTCGCCGGGCTGCATGTGCTTGCGCACGTCCACGTTGTACGCGGCGCCTGCGAAGCCCATGAAAACGAGCACCGTGCCCGCGTGGACGATGTAGCCGCCCCAGCGCCGCCGGTTCCGGGTCACCAGGTGGTAGAGCGCGAGGGCGAGCCCCTCGCCCTCGATGTGGGCGCGGGCCCTGGTCCCCTTCCAGAACTCGGTGACGATGATGAAGAGCACGAAGGCTCCCAGCCCCCACGTGGTGAGGGCGAGCGGGTGCCGTGCGCCCATGGCCACCAGCACCGCCGTCACCGCCGCGCCGAAGATCACCGGGGCGGCGAAGTTCTTCTGCAGGTTGCGGCGGGTGGCCCTCCGCCAGGCGATCACCGGGCCGATCCCCGCGAGGGCGAGGAGCGCGAGGCCGATGGGGAAGTTCACCTTCTCGAAGAAGGGTGGCCCCACGCTGATCTTCTGCCCCGTCACACCCTCCGCCACCAGCGGGAAGATCGTGCCCCACAGCACCGCGAACGCGGCGCCCAGGAGGATCAGGTTGTTGAAGAGGAAGGCCGACTCGCGGGACAGGAACGACTCGATGCGGTTCTCGCTCTGGAGCGAGGGGAGGCGGTAGAGGATCAGCACCACCGACCCGGCTAGGATCGAGCCCATGAACGCCAGGAAGATGTACGCGATGGTCAGCTCCTGGGCGAAGGAGTGGACCGACTCGATGAGCCCGGAGCGGGTGAGGAAGGTGGCGAAGATGGTGAGCAGGAACGTGAGCACCACCAGCGACATGTTCCACACCTTCAGCATGCCCCGGTTCTCCTGGATCATCACCGAGTGCAGGAAGGCGGTCGCGGTGAGCCAGGGGAGGAGCGACGCGTTCTCCACCGGGTCCCAGAACCAGTATCCGCCCCACCCCAGCTCCTCGTACGCCCAGCGCATGCCGAAGATGATCCCCACCGAGAGGAAGAACCACGACAGCAGGGTCCAGCGTCGGGTGAGGGTGATCCACCTGGAGTCGAGGCGACCGTTCAGAAGCGCGGCAATGGCGAACGCGAACGGGACCGTGAACGCCGTGAAGCCCAGGTAGAGCGTGGGAGGGTGGATCGTCATCCAGTAGTTCTGGAGCTGGGGGTTCAGCCCCTGCCCGTCGGCCGGCGTGAAGGCCAGTCGCTCGAACGGGTTCACCTTGGCGAACAGCAGCACCACGATGAAGAACAGCATGATTCCCTGGAGGACGCCCACCACGTAGGGCATGAACTCCCGGTTGCGACGGCGGTTCGTGAAGACCGTGATGCTGGAGAAGAACCCCACGAGGAGGGCCCAGAACAGGAGCGAGCCCCTCTGCCCTGCCCACAGACCCGTCACCTTGTAGAAGATCTCCAGGTCGCGGTTGGAGTAGCTGGCGACGTACCAGTACTCGAACCGGTCGCCCAGGAACGCGGCGATGACCCCGACCGAGGCGAGGGTCAGGAGCACCGTCACCGCGTAGATGGAGCGCTCGGCGCTGAGGACCATGTCGCCCCGCAGCGACCTGCCTCCCAGCAGGCCCATGGCCATCCCCCAGATCGCGACGGGAAGCGCGATCCACAGGGACAACTCGCCGAGGACGATCACCCGACCAGGTCCTCCGGAGCCGCCTCATAGCGGCTGCCGCACTTGGTGAGCAGCGTGGTGGCCTGGAAGACCCCATCGGCGTCGAGGCGACCCTCGAGGACCACTTCCGCCTCGTCGGTGAAGGTGTCGGGAAGCGCGTCACGGAACTCGACCCAGAACGTCTGGGTCTCGTCCGTGAGGTCCTTCACCTCGAAGCGGTGGAGGAGTTCCCCGTCGATCCGGGAGTACGTCCCCGGCACCACCCTCCCGCTCACCTTGACCCCCACGTCCTTGAAGGACGGGTCCTCGCTCACCTTGGCCATGAGCTCGGCCGGGGTCAGGTAGTAGACCATGGTCTCGCTCACCCCGGTCCAGACCAGGTACGAGACCACGGCGGCCACACCCACGAGGCCCACCATGAAACGGCCGTGGATCTTCATGACGCGTTCCCTTCCTTCCTCCGGCCTCGCGGCCGGCTGGGCAGTATAGGATGTAAGGGCGGAAGTCCAACCCGAAACGCTATTTACCATCGGTAATGTAGGGACCACGCGCGTCGGGGGAACAGTCGGGAAAACCCCCCATGCCCGCCTCCGTGACGTCCCTGATGCGCCCCGGGGCGATTCCCCACGCTGCTCATGCGCCTCGATCGCGCGCCCAGGATACTGCCGCCCGCACCGCCCGGTTCCATCCGTCCATGAGCGACGTGCGCTCCTCGAGCCCCCGGACGGGCTCGAAGCGCCGGGCTTCCCCTTGCGCCACAAGGAAATCGGCGCCGGAGCTCCACACGGCGGTGGCGAGGCCGGCCAGCCCCGCGGCACCGAGCGCCGTCGTCTCCACCGACTCGGGGCGGCGCACCCGCACCCCGAGCATGTCGGCCTGGAACTGCATGAGCCAGTCGTTGAGCGCCGCGCCCCCGTCCACCCGGAGCTCGGAGGTGGCGAACCCGGAATCGGACTCCATGGCCCTGAGGACCTCCGCCGTGCCGTATGCCATGGCCTCGAGGGCGGCGCGCGCCAGGTGCGCCCTCCCGGTGCCCCGCGTGAGCCCCACCAGCATTCCCCTGGCATCCGGCTCCCAGTGGGGCGCGCCCAGCCCCACGAACGCCGGCACCAGGTAGACCCCCTCGTTCCCCGCCAACGACCTCGCCAGGGCTTCGGAGTCCTGGGCCCGCTCCAGGATCCCGAGGCCGTCGCGGAGCCACTGCAGCGCCGCGCCGGCGATGAACACCGAGCCTTCCAACGCGTAGGCCAGCCCTCCGTGCGCGTCGCAGGCGGCGGTGGTCAGGAGCCCGTGCCGGGACGGCACAGGCTTCCCGCCGGTGTGGAGCAGGAGGAAGGCGCCGGTGCCGTAGGTGTTCTTGGCCAGCCCGGGATCCCAGCACCCTTGCCCGAAGAGGGCCGCCTGCTGGTCCCCGGCCACCCCGGCGATGGGGAGGTCCACGCCCAGGTGCTCCCCCCGGGCGACGCCGAAGTCCCCGGCGCTCCGTCGGACCTCGGGCATCAGCCCCAGGGGGACGCCCAGCGTCGAGGCGAGCCAGGGGTCCCAACCCGCCGCCTCCAGGTTGAAGAGGAGCGTGCGCGACGCGTTGGTGGGATCGGTGGCATGCACCGAGCCCCCGGTGAGCCGGGCCACGAGCCAACTGTCCACCGTGCCCGCCGCCAGCTCTCCCGCCTCGGCGCGGCGCCGGAGCTCCGGGTGTTCGTCCAGGAGCCAGCGGAGCTTGGTGCCGGAGAAGTACGGATCGAGGACCAGCCCGGTGCGGCGCCGCACCTCCTCCTCGTGCCCGGCGTCCCGCAGGGACCGGCACAGCGGGGTGGTCCGGCGGTCCTGCCAGACGATGGCCCTGTGCACCGGTGTCAGCGTCTCCCGGTCCCACAGCACGACCGTCTCCCGCTGGTTGGTGATCCCCACGCCCCGCACGTCGACCGCCCCGGCGGCCGCCAGCGCCTCCCGGGCCACGCGCACCGTGACCGCCCAGATCTCCTCGGCGTCGTGCTCCACCCATCCTGGCCTGGGGAAGTGCTGCGTGAACTCGGAGTATGCCCTGCCCCGGACGCGGCCGTCGCGATCCACCACGAGGCAGGTGGAGCCGGTGGTGCCCTGGTCGATGGCGAGGATGGCGGGCGTGCTCATGGGTGCAGTTCCAGCCTCCCGAAGGCGTAGCGCCACCCCCGCAGCTCCAGGAGCTCGAGGAAGCGGATGATGGGGAAGCCCACGACGGTATAGTAGTCCCCGTGGATCCCGTCCACCAAAGCGGCGCCCAACCCCTGGATCCCGTACCCGCCCGCCTTGTCCATGGGTTCGCCGGTGGCCGCGTAGGCCCGCGCCAGGTCGGGCCCGAAGGCGCGGAAGCGCACCCGCGCCCGGCCCACCGCGGACAGCGTCGCGCCTCCTCCGGCCAGCGCCACGGCGCTCAGCACCTCGTGCTCCCGGCCGGAAAGGGAGAGGAGCATGGCCACGGCCTCCTCTTCCGAGGCCGGCTTCCCCAGGAGCCTCGCGCCGTCCACCACCACCGTGTCGCCCCCCACGCTCCACGCCCCCGGCGCACGGGCCGCCACCCACTCGGCCTTCTCCCGGGCCAGGCGCTCGGCGTGCGCCGCCGCATCCTCCCCCTCGGGATAGGTCTCGTCCACCTCGGGCGGCATCACCTCCACCGACAGGCCGAGCTGGGCGAGGAGTTGGGCGCGCCGGGGCGAAGCCGACGCCAGCACCAGGCGGGGCGCCCGGGTCACTCGCGCTCCAGCAGGAGGGTGACGGGCCCGTCGTTGACGAGCTCCACGACCATGTGAGCCCCGAACTCCCCCGTCTCCACGCTCCCCCGCGCCCGCTCGCGGAGCAGCCCAACGAAGCGCTCGTAGAGAGGCACCGCCAGCTCCGGGTGCGCTGCGTCCACGAAGCTGGGCCGGCGTCCCTTGCGGACGTCGCCGTAGAGCGTGAACTGGCTCACGACGAGGAGGTCGCCACCTGCCTCCTCCAGGCCCAGGTTCATCTTCCCATCGGCGTCGGGAAGGACGCGCAGGCCCAGCACCTTGTCCGCCATCCAGGCGAGGTGCTCGTCGCCGTCCCCGGCGCGGAACCCCACCAGGAGGAGGAACCCGGCCCCGATGCGCCCGACCACGCGCCCGTCCACCGACACCTGGGCCCGGGACACGCGCTGAAGGACGATCCTCACGGCGCGGTCCTCACTCCACCGTGACCGACTTCGCCAGGTTCCTCGGCTGGTCCACGTCTGCCCCGCGCAGCACCGCGATGTGATAGGCCAGGAGCTGGAGGGGGATCGTGGTCAGTACGGGAAGCAGGAACGGGAGCGTCTGGGGAACCCGGATCAGGTGGTCCACCTTGCCCCGGAGCTCGGGCGCGTCGTCGCTGACCACGGCGATGATCCGCCCTCCCCGCGCCTTCACCTCCTCGATGTTGGAGACCACCTTGCCGTACACCGCATCCCGGGGGGCCAGGAACACCACGGGCATGTCCGCATCGATGAGCGCGATGGGTCCGTGCTTCATCTCGGCGGCGGGGTAGCCCTCGGCGTGGATGTAGCTCACCTCCTTGAGCTTGAGCGCGCCCTCGAGCGCGACCGGGAACTGGTATCCCCGCCCCAGATACAGGAAATTGGTCGCGTCCTTGAACTCCTCGGCCAGCTTCCGGATGGTGTAGTTGAGGTCCAGCACCTCGGCGACCTGGCCGGGGAGGGCCCTCAGCGCGTCGACCATCTCCCGCCCCTGCACCACGGAGAGGTGGCGCCGGCGCCCGAGGTAGAGCGTGATGAGCGCGAGCGCCACGATCTGGCTCGTGAACGCCTTCGTCGAGGCGACGCCGATCTCGGGCCCTGCGTGGAGGTAGATGCCGAAGTCGGTGTCCCGCGCGATGGACGAGCCCACGGCGTTCACCACGCCCATGGTGGTGAGGCCGCGCTGCCGCGCCTCGCGCAGCCCCGCCAGAGTATCGGCGGTCTCCCCGGACTGGCTGATGGCGAGGATGAGCGTCCCCTCCTCGAGCACCGGGTTGCGGTATCGGAACTCCGACGCGTACTCCACGTCCACGGGGACGTGGGCCAACTCCTCCAGCATGTACTCGCCCACCAGCCCGGCATGCCAGCTGGTGCCGCACGCGGTGACCACGATGCGCCGCACCCGCCCCAGGGCGAAATCGTGCCCCGCGATCCCGCCGAGCCGGGCGTCCCCCTCCTCCTCCAGGAGGCGCCCGCGCATCACGTCCCGCAGGCTCGCAGGCTGCTCGAAGATCTCCTTGAGCATGAAGTGGTCGAAGCCTCCCTTCTCCAACGCCGCCACGTCCCAGGTCACCCGGTGGACCGAGCGGCTCACCTCGCCCTGGGCGAGGTGGAAGGCCCGATGACCCTCCGCCGTGATCGCAGCGTAGTCGCCATCATCGAGGTACACCACCTCACGGGTGTGCTCGATCACCGCAGCGGCGTCGGACCCGACGAGCATCTCGCCGTCCTTCCCGACGCCGATGAGGAGGGGACTTCCCAGGCGCGCCGCCACGATCTTACCCGGCTCTCGGCTGGAGATGACCGCGATGCCGTAGGTGCCCTCGACCTTGGAGAGCGCCGCGGCCACGGCCTCCTCCATGGACATCCCGTCCTTCCACAGGTGGTCGATGAGATGCACCACGGTCTCCGTGTCCGTCTCCGACGCGAAGGCGTACCCCTCGGCCTGCAGCCCCCGCCGGAGCGCGTCGGCGTTCTCGATGATGCCGTTGTGCACCAGCGCGATGTCGGGAGCCCCGGACAGGTGGGGGTGGGCATTGGGCTGGGTGGGAGCGCCGTGTGTGGCCCAGCGGGTGTGGGCGATCCCGCAACGGCCCGTGGGTCCTGCTTCCGCCACGGCCGCCTCCAGCGCAGCGATCTTCCCCGCCCGCTTCACCACCTCGAGGCGACCCTGGGCGTTGATCAGGGCCACGCCCGCCGAGTCGTACCCTCGGTATTCGAGTCGCTTGAGTCCATCGAGGAGGATGGGCGCGGCTTCCCGGGGTCCCACGTATCCGACGATCCCGCACATGGCTTCCGCTCCTTTCTCAGGCGACGCCGTCCAGAACCGCGCCCGCCCGTTTCACGAGGGCCCGGGCGGCGGCGGCGTCGCGGGCCTCGGCGATGAGACGGATCACCGGCTCGGTCCCGGACGGCCGCACGTGGATCCAGCAGCCGCGGTCGGGCCAGGCCAACCTGAGCCCGTCGGAGCGATCCTCCTCCACCGCCCCCAGGTCCTCGCAAAGGGCCTGGTACGCGGCGGGGAGCGCCTCCCTGGGGAATCCCCGCTTCTCCTTTACGATGGCGTAGGTGGGCCAGCTCCGGGCGGCCCGGGAGAGCGAGCCGCCTTCGTCCAGGAGGTGCTGGAGAATGAGGGCGACGGCCAGGAGGGCGTCCCGGGTGTGGTGGAGCGCTGGGAGGATGACGCCGCCGTTCCCCTCTCCTCCCACCACCGCCCCCTCGGCTTGCATGCGCCGGGTCACGTTCACTTCCCCCACGGGAGCCCGGATCACCAGGGAGCCGAACGCGTGAGCCACATCGTCCAGGACCAGGCTGGTGGAGAGATTGGTGACCACGGGCCCCGGCGTGCGGCGCAGCACCGCCGCCGAGGCGAGCGCGAGGGTGTAGTCCTCCCCCAGGGGCGAACCGGTCTCGTCCACCAGGGAGAGGCGGTCCACGTCGGGATCGACGGCCAGCCCTATCTCCGCGCCCGACTCACGGACCAGCCGCCCGAGGTCCGCCAGGTTCGCCGCCGTGGGCTCGGGATCCCTCGGAAAGAGCCCGTCGGGCTCCATCCCGATCCCGGTGAAGGTGCACCCCAGGGCGCCCAGGAGCTGGGCAACGACGGGGCCACCTGCTCCGTGCACGCAGTCCACCGCAACGTGGAAGGCCCGGTCCTGGAGCCCGGCCAGGTCCAGGTGGGGAAGCGCCAGGATGCGTCCGAGGTGGCGGTCCCAGGCGCCCCGATCCGTCCTGACCCTGCCCAGGGCGTTCCACGCGGCCCGGGGCGGATCCTCCTCGGCCAGGTAGCGCCGGAAGCGCGCCGAGATATCGGCGTCGAGGAAGATCCCCTCCCCGGACACGAGCTTGAGCGCATTCCACTCCGCCGGGTTGTGGCTGGCGGTCACGCAGAGCCCCCCCGCGCCACCGCCGTCCTCCACCGCGAGCAGGAGCGTGGGCGTCGGCACGACGCCGAGGGAAACCACGTCGCATCCCACCGAGACCAGCCCGGCTTCGACGGCCCGCTGGAACATGCGACCCGAGGTCCGCGAGTCCCGGCCCACATACACCGGGCCGGTGACGCCCTCCGAGCGCAGGAAGGCCCCGAAGGCGGCGGCGATGCCGGCCATCAGCTCAGGCGTGAGCGGGTCGCCCACGCGTCCGCGTACACCGGATACGCTCACCATCAGGTCTGCAGGAAGGAGGACGGGCATGGCCGGGAGGGAGGGAGGATGGGTTGGGGTCGCGTGACCGCCTGGCAGGGAAGCCTTGTAGTCTGCCCCCTCGGCGCCGGCCGCGTCAACGGAGCGCGGCCGAACGCGCGGGGAGTTCCCGCCTGCGTCCCGGGGGCGGTAGAATGGTGGAGGGAGCGGGGAGGCCACCATGAAACACCGGTCTCGGGCCCCGCGTAGGTTGGATGGACGGACGACCCGCCCCGAATGGAGCGGGTGGGGATCCCACGCACGAGGATGGCACCATGGCCGACGATCAGGATCGCACAAGCGCAGGCACCGGGGCGGAGGCCAAGGCCCGGCGCGTGCTCACCGACATCGCGCCCAGGTCCTGGGAGCACCCCGCCGACAAGGCGGCCCTGACGGCGCTGCGCCGGATCCCCGTCTTCGACGAGGTTCTGCGGAAGCTCTTCGGGTTCTTCGGCGAGAAGCCCGTCCGCCTGGCGTTCCAGGCCAATGCGGTGCGGGTGGGCCCCAACCAGTTTCCCCGCGTCCACGCGCTCTACAAGGACGTGCTGAAGACGCTGGACGCCCCCCACGAGTACCCGCTCTACATCTCCCAGACGCCCATCGTCAACGCCGGCGCCTACGGGATGGAGCAGCCGTTCATCATCCTGAACTCGGGGACCGTCGCCCTCCTGGACGACCAGGAGCTGGCGTACGTGATGGGCCACGAGGTCGGTCACATCCTGAGCGACCACGTGCTCTACCGCACCATGACCTTCCTGCTGCTCCAGCTCGCCTCCATGGGCTTCCCCCTGGTGGGGCTGGCGGCGAGAGCGGTGCTGGTGGCGCTCCTGGAATGGTCACGCAAGAGCGAGCTCTCCTGCGACCGCGCCGGCCTCCTGGCCATCCAGGACCCTGAGACCACGATGCGCGCCATGCTCAAGATGGCCGGCGGAGGTACCACCGAGGAGACCAGCCTGCAGGAGTTCATCGTGCAGGCCGAGGAGTACCGGGAGAGCGGGGACGTGGCGGACCAGGTCTTCAAGATCCTCAACCTCATGGGCTCCACCCACCCCTTCTACGTGCTGCGGGTGAGCGAGCTCCGCACCTGGATCGAAGGCGGGGACTACGACCGGATCGTGCGCGGCGAGTACGCCCGCCGCGGAGACCCGAACCCGGCGTATCAGGAGGATCTCAGGGAGGCGGCCAAGGCCTACGCCGAGGGCGCGAAGGACTTCCTGGACACCATGACCGCCGCCGCCCGGAAGATGGGCGAGCAGTTCCGGGCGGGCGCCGGTCGGTAGCACACCGGTCGCCGGGGGATCCCAGGGGCGTCGGGGCGGGTAGTCCCGGCGCCCCTCACCCTTATCATGGGCCTATGCGGATCCTCATCGTCGGGAACGGCGGGCGCGAGCACGCCCTCCTCTGGAAATTGCGCCGGGACGCTCCCGGCGCCGAGTTCTTCGCCACCCGACCCAACGGGGGGATGGCGCCCCTGTGCACTCCGGTGGCCATCGCACCCACCGACGTGGAGGCCCTCGCCGGGTGGGCCGCGTCGCACCGGGTGGACCTGACCGTGGTGGGCCCCGAGGCGCCGCTGGCCGCCGGCCTGGCAGACCGCTTCCGCGCCAAGGGGCTCCCGGTGTTCGGGCCGTCGAAGGAGGCCGCCCGCATCGAGTCGTCGAAGGCGTACGCGAAGGACCTCATGCGGAGCGCCGGGATCCCCACCGCCGAGCACCGCACCTTCCGCGACGCCGCGGCGGCCGATGCGTACGTCCGGGAGCGGGGCGCCCCCATCGTCGTGAAGGCCTCCGGGCTGGCGGCCGGAAAGGGTGCCGTGGTGTGCGACACCGTGGAGGACGCCGTCGGGGCCATCGCCTCCATGCTCGGCGGTCTCTCCTTCGGGGAGGCGGGGCGCGAGGTGGTGGTCGAGGACTTCATGGAGGGCGAGGAGCTCTCCGTCTTCGCCGTGGCCGACGGGGAGCGGTGCGTGCTCCTGCTCCCCTCCCAGGACCACAAGCGGGTGGGAGAGGGCGACACCGGCCCCAACACCGGCGGCATGGGAGCCTACGCTCCCGTGTCCATCGCCACGCCGGCCGTCCTGGACGAAGCGCGCACCCGCGTGTTCGAGCCCACGCTTCGCGCCATGGCCGCCGACGGATGCCCCTTCCAGGGGCTCCTCTACGGGGGTCTCATGCTCACGCCGGAGGGAATGAAGGTCGTGGAGTTCAACTGTCGCTTCGGGGATCCCGAGACCCAGGCGGTCCTCCCGCTCATGGCGTCTTCCCTGCTCGAGCTTCTGGCCACGGTGGCGGAAGGAGGCTCGCTGGCGGGCCGCTCGCCCGCCTGGTCCGACGCGGCCGCGGTCACCACCGTGCTGGCTTCGGGGGGCTACCCGGGGGACTACCGCAAGGGCCTCGAGGTGCTCATCCCCGGGGGCCTGGAGGGGGACGGCCTCACCGTCTTCCACGCAGGGACGCTCCACGAGGAGGGGCGCCTCCTCTCCTCCGGCGGCCGCGTGCTGGCGGTCACGGCGGTGGGCGCCTCCTTCCACGAGGCCGCGGACCGGAGCCGGGAGGCCGCGGCCGCCATCGGTCTCGAGGGAGGGTTCTTCAGACAGGACATCGGCTGGCGCGAGCGCCGGCGCAGGGAGCACGCGTGAGCGCGGTGCCCCTGGGCGGGCTGGGCTGATGCCCGAGCTCCCCGAGGCCGAGACCATCGTGCGCGGCCTGCGCAAGACCGTGGTGGGCGAGCGCATCGCCGCCGTGAACGTGATCCACAGCGACGTGCTGCGCACCTCCCCCCGGCGCCTTGCGGCACGCCTGCGGGGACGGGTCATCCGGGACGTCGGGCGGCGAGGAAAGAACGTCCTCCTCCTCCTGGACGGTGGGATCGTCCTTGCCGTCAACCTGGGGATGACCGGGCGCCTCCTCCCCTTCCCCGCCCCGCCGCGAGGGGCCGGGAGCCCAACGCACCCGGCGGTGCGCCTCCGCTTCGAGGGAGGTGGGGTGCTGGTCTTCGACGACCAACGCCGTTTCGGGACCTTCGAGGCGCTGGCGTCCTCCGAGTGGGCCCAGCGCGACCAGCGCATGGGTCCCGAGCCGCTGGCGGGGGCCTTCACCCCCGAGCGCCTGGCCGGGGACCTGGCACGCTCGCGCTCCCCGGTGCGGTCATGGCTCCTGGACCAGCGTCGTATAGCAGGGGTGGGGAACATCTACGCCCTGGAAGCGCTGCACCGGGCTCGCATCCACCCGCTCCGCCCCGCCGACCGCGTCGGCGTGCCCGGCGCGGCCCGCCTGCACCAGGCCCTCCGCGACGTGCTCCGCGAGGCCATCGGCCGGAGAGGAACCACCATCCGAGACTACCGCGACGCGGCCGGGGACGAGGGCGCATACGCCCCGCGACTCCGCGTGTACGGCCGCGAAGGCGAGCCGTGCCCGGCCTGCGGCACGGCGGTGGCGCGCGTGGTCCTGGCCAACCGCTCCGCGTACTTCTGCCCGGCGTGCCAGCCGGCGATGCGCAGGACGCGCTAGGGTGAGCCCGCGACGCCCCGTCCTCGCCGCCCTCCTGGCGGCGGTCTCCCTCGGCGCGGCCCCCGCGAGCGCGCAGGAGCCCACGCCCGGCGAGCGCCTCCCGGTGCGGGAGCACACGCTCGCCAACGGCCTGAGGCTCCTGGTCCTGCACCGGCCGGGAGCCCCCACCGTCTCCTTCGTCGCCGAGTACGGGGTGGGCGGCGTCCACGAACGCCTGGGCACGACGGGAACGGCGCACCTCCTGGAGCATCTCTTCTTCAAGGGGACCCGCTCGGTCGGCACCCGGAACGTGGCGGCCGAGGAGATCCTGTTCCGGCGCATGGACGCGGCCCACGACACGCTCGTTCGGGCGCGGGCCCGCGCCGACCTGGGCGAGGTGCACCGCCTGAACGTGCGCATCGCCGCGCTGGAGGACTCGGCCCGCGTCCACGTGGAGGCCAACGAGTACGACCGGATCCTCACGAAGGCCGGGGCGCGGGGCCTGAACGCGACCACGTCCAACGACGCCACCACCTACTACGTGGAGCTCCCGTCCAACCGGGCCGAGCTCTGGTTCGTGCTCGAGGGCGACCGGATGGCGAACCCGGTGTTCCGGGAGTTCTACGCCGAACGGGACGTGGTCATGGAGGAGCGGCGCATGCGGGTCGAGTCCAGCCCGGGAGGCCTCCTGTACGAGGAGCACCTGGCCGCGGCGTACACCGTGCACCCCTACGGCGTCCCGGTGGTGGGGACCATGTCCGACCTGGAGAACCTCAGCCGGCGGGACGTGGAGGACTACCACCGGAGGTACTACGGCGCCCGCAACGCCGTCCTCGGCGTGGTCGGCAACGTGGACCCCGAGCGGATCGTTGCCTGGGCGGAGAAGTACCTGGCCGGAGCGCCGGCGGGTGAAGAGCCGCCCCCGGTGCTCGCCCGGGAGCCGGTCCAGCGGGGTGAGCGCCGGGTGGAGGTGGTGTGGGACGCGGAGCCCTCCCTCCGGATCGGATGGCACGTCCCCGACGCCCTCCACCCCGACGCCCCGGCGCTCTCCATCCTCGCCAACCTCCTCACCGGCGGGAGGACGGCACGCCTGCACCGGCGTCTCGTTCTCGAGGACCGCCTCGCCACAGGCGTGACCTCGTCCCTGGGGCCGGGAGAGCGATTCCCGCAGCTCTTCCAGATCGACGCCTCGCCTCTCGCCCCGCACACCGCCGCCGAGGTGGAGGCGGCCGTCTACGCGGAGATGGAGCGGCTCGCCGCCGAGGGCCCCTCCGTGGAGGAGCTGGAACGGGTCCGCAACCAGATCGCGGCCGGGAACGTCCGCCGGCTCCAGTCCAATCTGGGACTGGCTTTCCAACTCGTGGAATCCGAGTCCCTGTTCGGGGATTGGCGCGAGACCTTCCGCATGTCGGAGCGCCTGCGCTCGGTGACGCCCGACGACGTGATGCGCGTGGTCGGCCGGTACTTCACCTCCCAGAACCGCACCGTGGCCACGCTCGTCCGGGCCGAGCCGAAGCCATGAGGGGTCCTCGCCGAACCCGCCGATCCGCTCGGTGCGCCGCCACCGCTGCACTCGTGGCCGCCATCCTGGCATTCCACGGGACCCCGGCCCCCGGCCACGCCCAGGCCACCGATGCCCGCACCCAGGCGGAGCGCCTGCGCTTTCCTCCCCTCCGCTTCGACCCGCCCGAGCCCAGCGTCCACGAAGTGATGGGCGTCAAGGTCTTCTTCTTCGAGGACCGGTCCGTTCCCCTGGTCAACGTCATCGCCCGCTTCGAAGGAGGGTACGGGGAGTTCCCTCGGCAGATGTACGCCGCGGGCACGGCGCTCCCGGCGATGCTGCGTTACGGGGGCACGGCGGCGCTCCCCCCCGACTCGGTGGACAAGCTCCTGGAGCACTACGCCGTCCAGAGCACCTTCGGCGGAGGCGGAGAGAGCGTCTACAGCAGCATCAACGTCCTCACCGAGCACCTCGCCAAGACGCTGGGCCTCTGGGGATCCATGCTGCGCACGCCAGGTTTCGACACCGCGGAGGTCGAGGTGTGGCGGGGCCGCGAGTTGGACGCGGTGCGGCGCCACCCCGACGACCCCCAGCGCCTGGCCTTCTCGGAGTTCAACCGCCTGCTCTACGGGGACCATCCCGTGGGGTGGGAGATGTCGGAGCAGGACCTCGCCCCCACGGCGCTCTCGCAGGCAAGCATCCGGCGCCTGCACGCGCGCATCCTGTGCCGCGACAACCTCATGATGGGCGTCACCGGAGACGTGTCCTGGGGTGAGCTGAAGCCCCTCCTGGAGAGCATGCTGAGGCCGTGGCCCAGGTGCACCCAGCCTCTTCCCGAGTCCCCCCTCCCCCACGTGCGGGAGAGCGGCGGCGTGTTCCTCATCCCGAGGCCGCTGGAGCAATCGGTGCTCGTGCTGGCCCACGCGTCGGAGGTGCGGCTCGGCGACGGCGACTACTTCGCCGCCCAGATCGGGAACACGATCCTCGGTGCGGGCGGGTTCAGCTCGCGCCTGATGACCCGGCTGCGCACCGAGACGGGGTACGCCTACTCCGCCGCTTCGCTGTGGACCACCCCCCAGAAGTACAAGGGGCTGATCGGCGTGGTCACCCGCACCCGCCCCGAGAACGCGGCGCCTACCCTGCGGCTGATCCTGGACATCCTGAATGGCGTGAAGGACGCCCCTCCCGCACAGGACGAGGTGGACACCGCGGTGGATCAGATCGCCAACGGGTTCGTGTTCAACTTCGAGACCGCGGCCCAGATCATCGCGCGGCGCATGTCGTACCTGGCTCAGGACCTCCCGGACGATTGGCTCGAGAAGTACCTCCGGGGCGTCCAGGAAGTCAGCCCCTCCGCGGTCCAATCGGTGTTCCGCCGCCACCTCCGCCCCGAGGGCATGACCATCCTCGTGGTGGGGGACACGGCGCGCATGGACATGCCGGCACTCGGCGCGCTGGGACCCATCACCGTGCTGGAGCCCGGCACACCCTAGGCGCGCCCGCGGTTCACGCCCTCACGCCCCAGTGGATGGCGGCGATCCCGAAGGTGAGGAGGTGGTGGCCCGCGTCCCGGAAACCGGCGTCCCGGAACAGGCCCTCGAGCTCCCCGGGTCCGGGGAACGCCTTCACGGACTCGGGGAGGTACGTGTAGGCCCAGGGATGCCCCGACACGATGCGGCCCACCACCGGGAGCACGCGGTGGAAGTAGAACAGGTACGCTGCGCGAACCAGCGCGTTGGGCGGCGTGGTGAACTCGAGAACCACGAGCCTGGCCCCGGGCCGCAGCACCCGGTGCAACTCCACGAGCCCGCGCCGCAGGTCGGAGAGGTTCCGCACGCCGAACCCCACCGTGGCGCCGTCGAAGGTCGCGTCGGGAAACGGGAGGCGGAGCGAATCGCCGCATACCGGGGACACGGCCACCCCTTCGAGCTTCGCGCTTCCCGTGACCAGCATGGGCTCGGCGAAGTCGGATGCCACCACCCGCCCCTCGAAGGCGGGGCGCGATGCCAACTCCAGCGAGAGGTCGTAGGTGCCGGCGCACGCGTCGAGGAAGGTCCCGCCGGGCGCACGCTCCCACCTCAGCCGGTCCACGGCCTTGCGCCGCCAGGCCCGATCGACGTTCAGGCTCAGCACGTGGTTCAGCAGATCGTAGCGCGGAGCGATCTCGGAGAAGATGCGCTGGACCTGCTCCTCACGGTCGGCCCCGGCGCGGGGTGCAGCGGGGTCGGTGGGCGGCATGACAGACGGGTTTGGGCCTCGTATCATTCGGATTGGCCCCAAGTACGAAGGGGGTCGTAAGGTACGGGAAGGGGCCGACGCTCTCAACGCCCCACCCGGGACCACCCGACGCGGCGGTCGCCACGCATCGGCAGCTTCAACAACCCCGGCCGGACGCGAGAACCCTGCCCTCCCTGGACTACGCCCAACTCGACGACCGGGAGCTGGCCGCCCTCGCTTCCCGGGGCCGCGAGCCGGCCTTCCGCGAGCTCCTGAAGCGGTACGAGCGTCCCGTCTTCTCGCTCATCTTCCGCATGGTCCGCGACCGCAGCCTGGCCGAGGATCTGGCGCAGGAGGCGTTCATCCGCGCGTTCAACGCCATCGGCACGTACAACACCGGCTACAAGTTCAGCAACTGGATCTTCAAGATCGCCAACAACCACACCATCGATCACCTGCGCAAGCGCAGGCTCGACACCGTTTCCATCCACGGCTCCCCGCACGCCACCACCCCCGACGAGATCAGCCAGTCCCGCGTCGTGATCCCGTCCGGCGACGAGAACCCCCTCGAGCTCTTGGAGCACCGCGAGCTCGGGAGCCAGATCGAATCCGCCATCGGCGAGCTCCGCGAGGAGTACCGCACGGCCATCCTTCTCCGGCACGTGGAGGGGTACGCCTACGAGGAGATCGCGGACATCATGGGCCTCCCCCTGGGCACGGTGAAGACGTACCTGCACCGGGCCAGGAACGAGTTGAAGTCCAAGCTCGCCGAGTTCGCCTGAGGACCCCGACCATGCCTGGAAGAACCACACCCGCCGCAGCCCGCACCGGCCACCCCGCTCCGGTCCCGGCCCGCCGTACCCCCCTGAAACCCCGGGCGAACGGATGCCGTAGGGGGGAACGGAGACAGGCACGAGGAGCCCAGCCGTGAACGAGCGTATTCCATCCCAGCATCCAGGCGCCGAAGAGATCCAGGCGCTTCTCGAGGGCGACCTCCCCGCGGGGGAGAGCGCGCGCCTGGAGGAGCACCTGGCTTCGTGTGGGCGATGCGCGGCGGAGCTCGAGGGGTGGCGGATCGTCTTCCGCGAGTTGGCGGAGCTTCCCCCCCTGGCTCCCTCGGCCGCCTTCGGCGACCGGGTCCTGGCCGGCGTGACGCTCCCCGAGCCTCGGTCCCTCGCCGCCAGGGTGCGCTCGCTCCTGGGTGTGCCGGAGCGCGGGCGGCACCTCGCAGGGGACCGCCTCCAGGACTTCGTGGATGGACTCCTGCCGGCTCGCCAGGCGGCCGGGGTGCAGGCCCATCTGGATTCCTGCCCCGTCTGCGCCGCCGACACGGAAGCGTGGCGCACGACCTTCGCCCGCCTCGGGGACCTGGATCGGCTCTCCCCGGACCGCGGGTTTGCAGACCGCGTGATGGCCCATGTCCGGGTGCCCGCGCCGACGCCCGAGCGCGCTCCCGAGTGGCGGCGCGCCCTGGGCTGGGCCCGTGGGCTGGTGCCCCGGACCCGGAGGGCCTGGGCCGCCATTTCCGGCGTGGCCGTCACCCCCGCCGTGACGCTGGGGCTCGTGATCTGGACCCTGGCCTCGCACCCCACGCTGACCGCCGGCGCCCTCGCCTCCTTCGTGTGGTGGAAGGCGTCGGCGCTGGCCGCGGTGGCCTGGGAAGCCCTCGCCGCCTACGCGGTGCAGAGCGCGGGGCTCTTCGAGGTCTTCTCGTTCGTCGGTTCTCTCGCCTGGTCGCGCTCGGCGCTGGCGGGGGCCCTGGTGGCCCTCTCCCTCGGCACCGTGACGGCGACCTGGGTGCTCTACCGGAATCTCTTCACGCCCCGATCCGGGGATGGCCGGGTGGCCCATGCTTCGCACTCGTGACGCCCTCTGCGGGCTCGCGCTCCTCGCGCTCCTGATCCCCCCCGAGGGACGGGGGCAGGAGCGGATCGTCATCTCCAAGGAGATCTCCGTGGGCCGTTCCGAGGCCGCGCTGGGCCTCGAGTTCGCCGATGGGGCCAAGATCTCCCTCGCGCTGCGCAACGGCGCGGTCCTCGTGGACGGCGAGCGGGTCGGCGCGTACGCCGCCGGCGACGCCCTGGACGTGGCGTGGCGGGCCCTGCTGGGGGAGGCGGTGGCCCTGGAGGACGGACCTCTGTCCCAGAAGCTCCGCGCCTGGTCGCCGCCCGGCGCCCTCGAGGGGGAAGGGCTCGCGTCCGCGCGGCGCTTCGACGAGGCGCTGGACGACGCTCTGGCACCGCCCACGCCGTCGGCTCCTCCCACACCGCCGGCGCTCTCGGTCGGGCTGGAGGGCGACGAGGCGCTGACCAGGATCCTCCTGGGGCAGACCTCCCGCCTGGCGGCGCTCGGTGAGGCGCTCAAGGGGCTCGGCTCGGACATCCGGCTGCACATCGACGAGGACGTGGACGTGGCCGCGGGGGAGACGGTCGAGGGGAACCTGGTGGTGATCCAGGGTGACGCCCGCATCTCGGGGACGGTGGATGGGGACGTGGTGGTTGTGGACGGCACCCTGGACCTCCTCGAGGGGAGCGTGGTGCGCGGCGACGTGAGGCTCGTGGATGCCGAGGTGGACCGGGAGGGCGGCGTCGTGGAGGGCGAGGTCCGCGAAGTGGACGGCGCCGCCGCCGACATGGGAGACGAGATCCGCGACCGCGTCCGCAAGGAGATGAGGGACGAGATCCGCGCGGAGCTGGAGGCCCAGCACGGCGGAGGGAGCGCCTTCTTCAATCCTGTGCGGAGGGTCCTGAGTGGGATCGGAGGAGTCCTCCAGGGCGTGGTGGCCATCTTCATCCTGGGGCTCATCGGCCTCGGGGCGGTGGCGTTCGCGCCGCAGAACCTGGACACGGTGGCCGAAGCGGCCCGCCGGGCTCCGGGGAGGGCGGCCATGGTGGGGCTGGCCGGAGCGTTCCTGCTGATCCCCGTGTGGGTCCTGGGCTTCGTGGCGCTCCTGGTGACCATCGTGGGGATCCCCGTGGCCATCGCCTGGATCCCCGTCTTCCCCCTTGCCGCCGTGGCCGGGGCGTTGCTGGGGTACGTGGCCGTGGCCCGCAATGTGGGCGAGTGGCTGGCCGACAGCGGCTATCCGTGGACGGACTGGATCCGCAAGTCGAACTCCATGACCACCATCACGGGAGGCCTGGTGGGGCTCATGGCCTTCTTCATGGCGGCACACGTCCTGGGGATCGTTCCGTTCTTCGGGTTCCTCAAGGGCTTGCTGGTGTCGGTGGGCGTCATGGCCACGGTGGTGGCTTCCCTGATCGGGTTCGGGGCGGTGCTCCTGACCCGGGCGGGCCGGCGCCCGGAATACACTCCCCGGGACCCCGACGACGCGTGGGAGCGGGTCGTGGACGAGGAAGTCGACGTGGACGTCGGCGCGAGCACGGGTGGACGCGACGCCGAGGGGACGGGCGGAGGAGGCCATGCGTAAGGTGGCGAGGTGGGTGCTCCTGGCGGCGGTGCTCACGGCGCTGCCCCAGGCCTCGGAGGCCCAGAGCTGGAGGACGGTGACCATGTCCCGGCAGGCGTCGGGGCAGCAGGACCTCCGGGTGCAGGTCACCTACGGGGCCGGCACATTCACCGTTCGGCCGGCCGAGCAGGGGCTGCTCTACAGGATGCACCTGCGCTACGACGAGGAGCTCTTCGAGCCGCGGGCGGAGTTGAGCGGCACCCGCCTACGCCTGGGCGTGGAGGGCGTGGATGGCTCCATCCGGCTCGGCAAGAAGCACACGGGCGGGGAGATGGAGTTGGCGCTGGCTCGAGGGATCCCGATGGAGCTGGACCTGGAGTTCGGTGCGGTGCGGGCCGACATCGACCTCGGGGGGCTGTCCCTCACCGAGCTCGACCTCAGCACCGGAGCTTCGGAGTCCACGGTGGACGTGTCCGAGCCCAACCCGGCATCGATGCTGCGGGCCTCGTTCGAGGTCGGCGCCGCCGACTTCACCGCGCGTCACCTGGGCAACCTGAACGCGAGACGGGTGAGCGTGGATGCCGGGATCGGCTCGGTGGCCCTCTGGTTCGACGGAAGCTGGCGGCAGGACGCCGACGTCGCCATCCAGATGGGGCTGGGCTCCCTCGAGCTGCACTTCCCGGAAGGGCTGGGCGTGAAGCTCACCAAGGACAGCTTCCTCACCTCCCTCGATTCGGAGGGCATGGTGAAGCGTGGGGACGCTTACTACTCTCTCGATTGGGACCGTGCCGTTCGCAAGGTCACCATCGCGTTGGACGCCGCCTTCGGAAGCGTGAAGGTGCTCTGGGTGCGCTGAGCGCCCCGGGCCTACTGAACAGGTCGATGAAGAGTGGGGGTACACCGCGCGCATGGGGCTTTCGCGGTTCAGGCAAGGAGCGACGACGAGGCGTAGCAGCGCTACGGCGAGGAGGAGCGACGATGGATCAACCGCGAAACCCCCATGCGCCCAACACCGTGCATGATCTGATCTGGCGTGAGTGTGGGTTACGGCGGCACGGCCCCGCCTCCGTCGTTGGAGCTCCTCGACGTAGCTACGGCTATGCCTTCGTCGCTCCGCCTAGGATTCGGGGCCGTGGCGTCCGTAACGCGGTGTGCCCCCACTCTTCAGCGACCTGTTAAAGGAGCCAACCCCATGATCGGCACGATTCTCACCTTCCTGGCCGTGGGCCTGCTGACGCTCATCGTGGCGGGAATCGTCCTGTCCGTGCTTGGCGTGGTGTTCTCCCTGACATTCGGGCTCGCCGCCTTCCTGCTCTTCAAGGTGGCGCCCATCATGCTGGTGGGATGGATCGTCCTGAAGGTCTTCCAGAAGGTGCGCAGGAGCGATTCCCTGTCGGACGCCGACCGGAAGTGGCTGGAAGGCGAGTAGCTCCCCACAGGCCGCGGGTCCGCCTGCTAGCCGACCTCGAGGGCACCCAGGGTCCGCTCCAGCGAGCGGGCCACGTCCAGGAGGGCCTGCCCCGCCGCCGAAGCCGGGGCTGATACGACCGTGGGGCTCCCGTCGTCCCCGGCCACGCGCACGGCAGGATCGAGAGGAATACGGCCCAGGAAGGGGAGTCCCATCTCCGCCGCCAGCCTCTCTCCGCCGCCCGAGCCGAACACGTCCACCACCTCCCCGCAGTGCGGGCACGACAGGCCGCTCATGTTCTCCACCACGCCCAGGATCCGCGTGTTCACCCGCTCGAACATCTTCACGCCCCGACGCACGTCGCCCGTCGCCACGTCCTGCGGCGTGGTGACCATCACCGCCCCGTCCACGTCGATGGTCTGGACCAGGGAGAGCTGGGCGTCGCCGGTCCCGGGAGGCATGTCGACCAGCAGGATGTCCAGGGCGCCCCAGGCCACCTGCTCGAGGAACTGCTTGAGGATCCCCGTGATCAGGGGACCGCGCATGATGGCCGGTTGATCCTTGTCCAGGAGGAACCCCAGGCTCATGAGCCGGACGCCGTGGGCCTCGAGGGGCTCGATCATCTCCCGCCCCGCCGCACCGGTCACCCGGGGCCGCCCGCTCTCGCCGAACATGAGGGGGATGTTCGGGCCGTAGATGTCGGCGTCCAGGAGCCCGACCTTGTGGCCGAGGCGGGCAAAGGCGGCAGCCAGGTTGGCGGCCACCATGGACTTGCCCACGCCCCCCTTCCCCGAGCTCACCGCCACGACATGCTTCACGTCCGTCAGGATCCCGGGCTTCGGGGTCGGCGCCGGCACGGAGCCCGGCTTGATCCCACCCTGCTTGCCCTTGGGCCCCATCTGGGGAAGCTGCACGTTCACCTTGACCCCCTTCACGCCCGGCACCCCTTCCACGGCGGAGCGGGCCTCCTTCACCAGGTCGGGCGGATCGTCGGCGCGCATGAGGAAGGAGAAGCGGACCTCCGCGGACGCGTCCACCTCCACGCCCTGGACGTGGCCGCTTGCGATAACGTCCTTCCCCGACGCGGGATGCAGGACCCGGGAGAGGGCCGCCATGACCGGGCCCCTGATCTCATCGACCTTCATACCGCGTTCACCTCCACGATGCCGGGGATGGAGCTCTTCAGACGCCGCTCGATCCCCTCCTTGAGCGTCATCATGGAGATGGGGCACGACTCGCATGCGCCGAGGAGCCTCACGTCCACGACGCCTTCGGCCTCTCGATAGCGCACCAACTCGACGTCGCCCCCGTCGGCCCGGATGGCCGGGCGGATGGAATCGAGAATCGTTTCGATTTTCTCGACGGAGTTCATGTTCCCTGGCTCCTGTGCGGGTTCTCCTCGCCCCACAGGGACGGGAAACGAGAAAAAATCTACCCGCGGGAGATGGGAGGGTCAACCTGAATCCCTTTGTGCCTGGCGGGTTGTCCGTGATCGATTCCCATTGCGTTCGGAGTGGCTTTTCCCGAGTTTTGAACACATGATCCACGATGGGACCAGGTGCGCGACCCCCCGGGGGGAGGGGTGGTGTGCGGGCTGGGATTTTGCGTTGACCCTACAATAGGTGACCTGCGAATGAACGAGCCGTCCCTCCGCCCCTTCGGTGACGCGGAGCCCGAACGCGCCGGGGGTGCCCCCCACCTCTCCGACTACTGGCAGGTCATCGCGCGGCGGCTCTGGCTCGTGCTCGTGGTCTTCACGGTCACCGCCGCGTCATCCATCTGGGCGGTGTCGCGGCAGAGGGTATTCCACCAGGGGGTCATGACGCTCCAGGTGAACGATCCCCTCCAGCGGCAGCGGGGGCTGATCACCGCGGGCCGCGTCTCGGGGATGGACATCTTCGTGGACCCCATCGAATCCGAGATCCAGGTCCTGCGGTCCGCCACCATCGCCGCCACCGTGGCCGATTCGGTCGGGCTGCGCCTGCGCCGGGTTCCCGCGGACGCACTCCGCTCCCAGCTGGTTCAGGGGATCCGCGTCGCCACAGAGGCTCCCGAGGGGCGCTACCAGCTGGTGTACGAGAGCGATGGCCGCTCGGCCGCACTCCGTGCCGCGGACGGCACGTCGCTGGGCCGCGCCGCCGTCGGGGAACGGCTGGACGCCGGTTTCGTCAGCTTCGTGCTGCAGCCGCCCCCGGACGAGAGCAGGATCCATGATCTGGAGATTGTCCCGCTGGTCGCCGCCCAGGGCGAGGCGAGCTTCTCGGCCACGCCGCGGGAGGCCACCAACATCGTCGACGTCTCGCTCATCCACCCCGACCCCGTGCTCGTTCCGGAAATCCTGAACCAGGCCGGGATCGCCCTCAGGGAGAAGGGAGCCGAGCGGGTCCGGGCGCAGGCGAGGGCGGACATCGACTTCATCAACGAGCGCCTGGACTCCGCCCAGTCGCAGCTCTCCCGCTCCATGTCGCAGATCCGCGACTTCAAGCGGACCCAGGCCTTCACCAATCTCTCCTCGAGGGAGCAGGCGCTCGTGAACCGCGCCGAGGTCCTCGCCACCGAGATCGAGGGTTGGGATCGCCAGCGGCGGGTCCTGGCCGAGCTCGTGCACACCATCGAGTCGAGCGGGATCGAGAGCACCGATCTCTCCGCGGCGGGTGCGCAGCTTCCCGCGGGGGCGGCACCCCAGGTGGCCGACCTCATCAAGCGGGTCCAGAGCGAGCAGGCGGACGAGCGCCGCCTCGTCACCCAGGAGAGGATGAGCCCCGGCCACCCGCAGGTGGTCGCCGTGCAGAGCGAGATCCGTGAGCTGGGTTCCCAGCTGGTCGAAGCCGCCCGCGCCAGCCGGCAGGTGGTGGAGGGTCGCCTCCAGGAGCTGACCAGGGAGCAGGCGGGACTGCGGGATGAGCAGAGGCTGTTCCCGGACCTGGAGGGCGAGCTGCAGGCCCTGGAGGCACAACAGACGCTGGACAGGGAGTCCTATCAATTTCTGCTCTCCCAGCTCTATCAGGCGCAGATCACCCAGGCGGCCGCGTCGCCGTACGTGGAGGTCCTGGACCCGGCCATCGGGTCCTCCCGCATCCAGGGTCGCGGGCGCGTCAACGTGTTCCTGGGGGCGCTGCTGGGGCTCATCCTCGGCGTGGGAGCTGCGTTCTTCCTCGAGTATCTGGACCGCACGGTGCGCACCAGTTCGGACGTGGAATCGCTCCTCGGCATCCCGGTCCTGGGGATCATCCCCAGGCTGCGCCGGATCGAGGAGACCGCGGGAAGCGCCACCGCCCTGGGCGGCCGCGGGCTCCCCCTCATCGTCGCCATGGATCCTCTGGATCCCGCGGCCGAGGCGTACCGCAACCTACGCATGAACCTCACGTTCATGAGCACCGACGAGGAGCCCGTGAGGAGTCTCCTCTTCTCCAGCCCTGGGCCCTCCGAAGGGAAGTCCACCACGGCGATCAACTTCGCGGTGATGTTGGCCCAGCAGGGTCAGCGGGTGCTGGTCATCGACGCGGACCTGCGGCGCCCCTCGCTGCACCGCGCGCTCGACGTGCTGCGCGAGCCGGGGCTGACCAACCTCCTCATCGGCGACGCGGAGGCCCGGGAGACGATTCGGCCCAACGTCCTGCCGAACCTGGACTTCCTCCCCTCCGGTCCCTTCCCGCCCAACCCCTCGGAGCTCCTCAACTCCAAGGCCATGGGCCGGCTCATCGAGGAGCTGGAGCAGCGTTACGACCAGATCGTCATCGACTCGCCTCCCGTCCTGGCGGTAACCGACGCGGCCGTCCTGGCCGTGCACACCGACGGGGCCGTGCTGGTGCTGCGCTCGGGTGAGACCGAGCAGCGCACCGCAGAGCGTGCGGTGGAGCAGCTCCGGCGCGTGGGCGTGAAGGTGTTCGGCGCCGTCCTCAACGAGGTGTCCGCCGCCAGCCCCGACGAGAGCTACTACCTCCAGTACTACTACAGCTACAGCCCGCACACCGGCGGAAGCAAGCCCGGCTGGCAGCGGTTGCGTGAGGGCCTCTCGAAGGTGAGATTCTTCGGGTAGGCACAACGCCAGCGGCGATCACGGGGGGCGGGAGAACCAAGGTTCCCCCGCCCCCCGTCGTCATTCGGCCTGGCGCCCTCCGACCGCCAAGCGAGCCTCGACGACCATGAACGGCACCGTGAAGGTCCCCCCACCCCGGAACGAGCCCGTCCTCTCCTACGCCCCCGGCACCCCCGAGCGCGCCGCCCTGAAGGCGAAGCTCAAGGAGATGTCGGCCACCGTCGTCGACATCCCGCTCATCATCGGTGGCGAGGAGATCCGCACCGGCGACACCGTGGACGTGGTGTCGCCGCACGACCACCGCCGGGTGCTGGCCAGGGCCCACAAGGCCGGCCCGGCGCAGGTGAGGAAGGCCGTGGCCGCAGCCATGAAGGCACACCGCCACTGGTCCACCATGAAGTGGGAAGACCGCGCGGCGATCTTCCTCAAAGCCGCGGAACTCCTGGCAGGCCCCTGGCGTCAGGTGATCAATGCCTCGACCATGCTGGGCCAGAGCAAGACCGCGCACCAGGCCGAGATCGACGCCGCCGCGGAGATGGTGGACTTCTTCCGCTTCAACGTGCACTACGCGGAGAAGATCTACGCGGAGCAGCCTCTCTCCGATCCGGGGATGTGGAACCGCTCCCAGTACCGCGCACTGGAGGGCTTCGTCTACGCGATCACGCCCTTCAACTTCACGTCCATCGGGGGCAACCTGTCCTCGTCCCCGGCGCTCATGGGCAACACCGTGGTGTGGAAGCCGGCGCGCACGGCCATGCTGTCCAACTACTACATGGCCAAGTTGTTCGAGGCGGCCGGCTTCCCCCCGGGCGTGATCAACTTCGTCGCCGGCAGCTCGGCCGCCATCACCGACCGGCTCCTGGCCGACAGGGACTTCGGCGGTGTGCACTTCACCGGATCCACCGCCGTGTTCAACTCGCTGTGGAAGACGATCGGCGAGAACGTGGGCGGCTACCGGTCGTACCCGCGCATCGTGGGGGAGACGGGAGGGAAGGACTTCATCGTCGCCCACCCCTCGGCGGACCGTGAGGCGCTCCTCACCGCCATGCTGCGTGGCGCGTTCGAGTTCCAGGGCCAGAAGTGCTCCGCGGCGTCGCGGGCCTACGTTCCCAAGAGCATCTGGACCGAGATCCGCGGCGCGCTGGTGGAGCAGACGGAAGGGATCCCCATGGGGGACGTGGCCGACTTCTCCAACTTCATGGGCGCGGTCATCGACAAGGCGTCCTTCGAGAAGATCAGGGGCTACATCGAGCGCGCCAGAGCCTCCCGGCAGGCGCAGGTGATCGCCGGCGGGGGGTGTGACGACTCGAAGGGGTACTTCGTGCGCCCCACCGTCATTCTGAGCAAGAAGCCCGAGTACGAGTCCATGTGCGAGGAGATCTTCGGCCCCGTGCTCTCGGTCTACGTCTACCCGGACAAGGATTGGAAGACCACGCTCCGCACGGTGGACCAGACCTCGCCCTACGCCCTCACCGGCGCCGTGTTCGCCGATGACCGGCGCGCCGTCCGGGAGGCCATGGACGCGCTGCGCGCCTCCGCCGGGAATTTCTACATCAACGACAAGCCCACGGGGGCCGTGGTGGGGCAGCAGCCCTTCGGCGGAGCGCGGGCGTCCGGCACCAACGACAAGGCCGGGAGCCACCTCAACCTGCTCCGGTGGGTGAGCGCCCGCACCATCAAGGAGACCTTCGTACCCCCGACGGACTACCGCTACCCGTTCATGTCCGGGAGGTAGATGCAGGCGCTCGACCCCACCCTGGCCGTCCTGGTCTTCTCGTCCGTCGCGGCCTTCGCGGCGGGGCTGGGGTCGTTGCCGCAGGCGCTCATGGGGCGCCTGCCCCTTCGGCTGCTGGGGTGGAGCAACGCCCTGGCCGCCGGGCTCATGCTGGGCGTGGCCTACGCGCTCCTCGACGTCGGGTTCCCCGACCGCAGCACTGTGGTCCAGGGTGGCGTGGGCGCGATGCTCGGGCTCGCCCTGGCCCGGCTGGCACATCTGCTCACGGGCACGGAGGGGATGGACCTGAACCGCCTGGACGAGGCGGGTCCGACGTACGGGTACCAGATCGTGCTCGTGAACGCCCTCCACGCCACTCCTGAGGGCGTGGCCATCGGCGTCGCCATGCTGGTCTCCCTCCACTTCGGGATCTCCATGGCCCTCGCCCTCGCCGTCCACAACATCCCCGAGGCCATGGTGCTCACGTCCGTCCTGGCCAACCGCGGCGTGCGCGTGCACCACGCCGCGACGCTGGCGGTGGCGGTCAACGCCAACCAGGTCCTGGTGGCGATCGTCACCTTCGCCGTGGTGGGCGCGCTCCCGTTCCTCTTCCCGTGGGCCGTGGGCATCGCCGTCGGGGCGTTGATCTACCTGGTGCTCGCCGAGCTCCTCCCCGAGTCGTACAAGCAGGCCGGACCCACCGGGATCGCCCTCGTGACGCTGGTCGCCATGGGGATCGTCGTGGCCCTGGGCGGTGCCCCGTGAGCGCCACGCTCCTCGTCTTCCTGTACGCACTGGCCACGGCGGTGGCCACGGGACTGGGCGCCCTGCCCTTCCTGTTCGTGCGCACCCTATCCGACCGCACCGTCGCCTACGCCAATGCTGTCGCGGCGGGGCTGATGCTGGGCGCGAGCTTCGGGCTGGTCTCGGAAGGGACGCTCTACGGCCGGGGAGCCACGCTGGGCGGGGCGCTCCTCGGCGTCGCTTTCATCCTCGTCACGCAACGCCTCCTGGAGGGGCGGAGCGAGGAGGAGCTCTTCCTCGCCCCGGGAAGCGGGTCGGGGGGAAGGCGCATGCTGCTCATGATGGTGGTGATGACCGTCCACTCCTTCTCCGAGGGCGTGGCGGTGGGCGTGTCCTTCGGCGGCGGAATCACCCTGGCCACGCTCATCACGGTGGCCATCGCCGTGCACAACATCCCCGAGGGCGTCGCCATCACCGCGGTCATGCGGCCGCAAGGGGTGAGCGTGGCCCGGTGCGCGGGTTGGAGCGTGGTATCGTCCCTCCCCCAGCCGCTCATGGCCGTCCCCGCGTTCCTCTTCGTGGAGGCCTTCCGCCCCGCCCTCCCGTGGGGCCTCGGCTTCGCGGCCGGCGCCATGATCCTCATGGTGCTGGTGGAGCTCCTCCCGGAGGCGTTCAACCAGGGGCGACGTCCCGCCGTGGCCACGGTGGCCACCCTCTCCATCGTGGCCATGGTGCTCTTCCAGCGGCTCTTCTAGCCCCAAAATAAGCGAGTAGCTCTGTACAGGTGTAGTGGGTCGAGGCGGAGCGGAGCAGCAGCTTAGGAGCGATGCGGGGAGGCGTCCCGCGGCGTGCGAGGTTCGTAGGAGAGATCCACTGCGAGGCAGGCGCGGAGTGTGGCGGGACGGATTCGGGCCGTGGGGGCAAGCGTATCCCTGGAGCGACACACGAGGCGC
>DATIKQ010000095.1:0-3642 GCA_035477395.1 Longimicrobiales bacterium | reverse complement strand
AGTGGAGATCTATGCGTACCACCCTCGACATCGACCGCGAGCTCCTGGATCGGGCCAGGGCCGCTCTGGGTGCGGCGACGTACACCGCGGCCATCGAGCGAGCCTTGAGCCAGGCCATCGCCGGCGCCGAGCTGGAAGCGGTCCTCGAGTCCGTGCGGGGCGACGACCTGGTGTGGAGCCTCGAAGACCTTCAGGCACACCGGCGCATGGGTCGTGGCCAGCCTCGTTGACACGTCGGCGCTCATCGCGCTGCTGCGCAGGTCGCCTCCGCAGGGGACGGAGGGCGTGGCTGTGGCGGTCGAGGCGGAGCTTCGGGCCCGGAGCGCCATCATCTCCGCGGTGACGCTCGCCGAGCTCGTGGTGGGAGCGCGGGACCCTGCGGCAGAGGCGCGGATCCTGGACCTGCTGAACCGGCTCCCGGTGGTGGCCGCCGACCGGGAAGTCGCCGAGAGGGCAGGAAGGATGGGCCGCCGGGCACGGGCCCGTGGCGCGACGCTCCCGCTTCCCGACCTCCTCATCGCAGCCACCGCGCAGTGGCTCGGCGTGCCGCTTCTGACCTGCGATTCGGACTTTGGCCGCGGTCGCGATCTCGCGGCCGTGGCGACGCCGGACGACCCCTGGCGTGGGTTCGAGCTGCACCCCGCATCCGTCGTGTAGGAGCCGGTCGGAGGGGGGCCTTTCGTGGTGGTTGAGAGGTGGCCACCTACCGGTAGCTTCGGTTCCCACGGCTCGCTGTGGCGAGCTTGATCCGATGAACGCTCGGGCTATACCTTGGATAGCCAACCGAGGGGCGCATGGTCACGAAAGTCCAGAAGTGGGGCAACAGCCAGGGCGTGCGTCTGAGCAAGCAGATGCTCGCGGAGGTTGCCATCGGCGTGGGGGACGAGGTCGAGGTGGCCGTCAGGGAGGGGGTCCTGGTCGTCACGCCGGTCCGACGGGTACGCGGAGGACACGATCTGCGCGAGCTCGTGCGCGGCATCCCGAAGGGGCACTCTGCCGGGGAGCTGGACTGGGGGCCGCCGGTGGGCCGGGAGGTCTGGTAGGTGGCGTCGGGCGTTCCGCGCAAGGGCGACTTCATCGCCGTCACCTTCGATCCGCAAGCTGGCCACGAGCAGAGGGGGCGCCGCCCCGCGCTGGTTGTCAGCAACAGCCTCTTCAACAAGCACACGGGGCTCTGCATCGTCTGCCCGATCACGAGCACGCGTGGTGACTATCCGTTCCACGTCACCATTCCCGAGGGCCACGGCGTCTCCGGCTACGTGATGGTGGAGCAGGTCAAGTCGCTGGATTTCCACGCCCGGAGCGCTGAACGCATTGGCAGGGCGCCACCACAGGTGCTGGATGAGGCGCTCTCCCTGCTGGACGCCTGTCTGTACTGAACCGGGCTGGAGCCATCGCGCTCCATGAAGAACGCAGCCCCGGATACCGGTCGCGGATGAACGCCGTGTTGCGCGCCTACGTGTATGCCCCCCGCGAGCGGCCCCGGTAGGAGATGGGCGCCGGTCCCTGGACGGAGCCCTCGCCTCGGTTCGCACGCGCCTCTGGTAGTGTTCGGCGCCCTCCATGCCCCTGGCCCTCTTGTGTGGCCCGAGGGATGGGGTGATGTTTCAAATGGGAATACCCACTATTGCCGGGAGGGGGGATGGGTGCCGTTCGGGAGTACGATGCGAAGCTCGATGCGCGCAAGCGCCTGACCATCCGCGACGCCGGATACGAACACTACCGCGTCAAGGAGTTCGACGACGGTACCGTCGTGCTCCAGCCGCGGGTGCTGGTATCCCCCAACGCCGTCACGGCGAAGACGCTCAGGAACGCCGAGGCGGACAAGGACGTGGAGGCTTTCGAGACGGCTGAGGAGCTGTTCGAGGACCTCGAGAGTTGACGGTGGGGAAGGGACAGCGGAGCGTCATGGTGCGGCTCATCGCCCAGGAACGTCTGGAAGAGCGCCACCTCGACCACGAGCTGTCAGGTGAGTGGAAGGGCCACCGGGACTGCCACATCCGGCCCGACTGGATCTTGATCTACAGAGTGGCCGGCGAGACCATCACCTTCGAGCGAACAGGTACCCATTCCGACCTGTTCAGCTGAGCGCGCGCGCATCGCTGCTTGTTCCGGCCCAAGCTGTCCACGGATTCCGGGGGAGGTCGCGCATCCGGAAAGTCGGCTGAGGTGCCGCCGTTCGGGCCCATCGCCAGGCGTGACTTCGTTCGGGGCTGTAGGCGTTCCGTCGCCCGAGGCATAGGGACAAGGCGACGGAGTCGGAGATGGCCGCCCGACTCGGGAGATCGCGCCAGTCCGTATCCCAGTTGGTATCGGGCACGCGCGGTCCCGGCGGCTTCCCGCCGCCCGCGCTACAATCCGGCCACGTTGCCCTGTGGCGCTGGACGGAGGTGTCAGAATGGGCCAAAGCCGCCGGCCTGGGGTGGGTGTAGGGCCGCGGAGCAGCTACTCCACTCCCCCTCCGACGGCTCCGCCACGGTTGCCGACGTTCCCGCCTCCGCGGCCAAGCCCGATTGCGTCCTCGGTGTGCCCTGCCTGATGTCGGGCCGAGCACTCTCGGACGGCCGATCCAGGCATTCGGACGCCCGTCGAAGCAAGCGAGCATCTCTGTGATCTGCTGGCGGGAGCCGGATCGGGTGAGGTACCGCCGCCCTTCCTAACTTGTAGCGTTAATACTACAATACCGCACGAAGCCTCATGCCGACCGTGGCCCGAGAGGGCGGATTCTCATTCGTCGTCCACAGCAGGGAGCTTCCGTTCGAGCCGCCTCATGTGCATGTGCTGTTCGGTGACGACGAGATCCGAATCGAGCTCGCGGGTGGGGACTTGCTGGAGGATCCACCTCCGGGGACGCGACGCGCCATACGCGACGCGTATCGGCGGCACGCTGCGGAAATCTGGACCTGCTGGGAGGCGCTCCACGGGTCGACTCGTCAAGAGGGGATCTGAGCCATGGTCACTCTGACATACGTGAGGGGAGCCGAACGGATGATGACGGCGGCGCGTCTGGTCGAGTCCGGACTCTACGTCCGCTTCGCCGACGAGCACAGCGGGCTCATCCCTTGGTCCGAATTGAGGCTGCCCGGCCCCGTGGAGCGGGTGGTGCTGCCGCGCCCACACGTGATCGAGATCCACCTGATCGACGGGGGTGTAGAAGAGGTCCCGTGGGACTTCGCCCGTCACTTCGCCGACCAGCGGTATCGGGCGTCCGCCGAGGCCGCGGCCACCCGGGGGCGTCTCGTATTGGGGGAGCGGCTCCGTGCCCTGCGCGGCGAGCGCGGGGAGTCACAGCACGGGCTGGCCCGGCGCGCCGGCGTGAACCGGGTGTCCATCGCCCGGATCGAGGCGGGCCATCAGCTTCCGCGCTACAGTACCCTGGTGGCGCTGGCCAAAGCGCTGGACGTGCCCCTGGACCAGCTCCTCATGGCCTGAAACGCAGCGTCGGGCGTTCCGCGTCTGCCCGATCACGAGCACGCGCCGTGACTACTGAGGTTCCCCCGACTATGCGTAGCTCCGCATAGCCGGGGCTATGTCGAGCTCGGGACTATGCGGAGTTGGGCGGGCCCGTCATCCCCAAGTGTTTTCTGACGAAGGGGTTACGTCAGTGAGTCCTGGCTGGGACTGCGCATAGTTCGGATGCTT
>DATIKQ010000094.1:0-5945 GCA_035477395.1 Longimicrobiales bacterium | reverse complement strand
CCCGCCGTGATGGCGGTCATGCTGACGATGTTCTTCCCCTCACTGGTGCTCTGGTCCACGCAGAACCTGCGAGACCCCATCGTCCTGCTGTTCACGCTGGCGCTCTTCCTGAGCGTGGTCCGCCTTCGAACCCACCCGTCGGGACGCGCGTTCTTCGGCGTGGTATTCTCGCTGTCGGTGCTCCTCCTATTCCGGGACTACATCGCGGCCATGGCGCTGTTTGGCCTCGTGGGGGCCTCCTTCATCAGCAAGGCGCGGGGCCTTCCCGTGAACCTGTTGGTGGGAGCCGTGCTCTTCGGCTTGGCGATCCTCGCATACCAGCAATTCGGCCTGGGTGCCCAGTGGGTGGAGTCGGCGTCCTTCGAGGCCATCTCGCAGCACAGGTCGGCCCTGGCCACCGGCGGCACGGCGTTCCGGCCCGGCGTGGACATCTCCACGCCGCTCCGGGGCCTCCAGTATTTCCCTATCGGGATGGCGTTCTTCCTGTTCAGCCCGTTCCCCTGGCAGCTTGGGAGCATGCTCTCGCTGATGACGCTTCCCGAGCAGCTCGTGTGGTACGCGCTCCTGCCCATGGTGGTCGGAGGCGGCCTCTACCTGGTGCGCGAGCGGTATCACGCCGTCGGCCCGCTCCTCGTCTTCCTGGCGCTGACTACCTCGATCTACGCGCTCGTGGAGGGGAACGCGGGAACGGCGTACCGTCACCGAGCCCAGGTGCTCGTGTTCTTCCTCATCCTGGCGTCCGTGGGGGTGGTGCTCCGCCAGGTGCGACGCAAGACCGAAGGCACCACCCGACGCAGGCGGTGGCGTGTCTTCTGACGCATCCGTCGGGCCGGGGGTGCCCGCGGCATGACCCGGGTCTTCCTCCTGGGTGCACCGGGTGGGGGAGGGGAGGAGGTCTTCGTACGGGACCTGGCGGCGTCGCCGCCCCCGGGCGTCGAGTACTCGCTCGCGCTGCAGCACCACGAGTCCGTGCCGCTGGCGCGGGCGAGGACTGCCGAGGAGGTGCTCTTCAACCGGGTGGTGCAGCCGTTCCTCTGGCCGCTCCTGGGCCTGCGCTCCTACGAAGTGTCGTCGGAGGTGGATCTCATCCATGTGCACAACTACCCGACGCGCCTGCGCATGCCGGAGCCCCGGCCGGTGGTGTACTCGGTAGGGGGATCCGGGTATCCCCACTATCTCGAGACGTATCTCGGGTGGTCCGAGGAACGGGTGCGGGCCCGGTACCACCGGGCACGGAGCATCTACAAGAAGCTCGGGATCCGAAGCGAGCTCGCCACGCACGAGTGGGTAGACGGGGTCGTGGTCTTCTCCACCTACGCTGCGGACCGCCTGGCCGCGTTCTGCGTGCCGCGCGCGAAGATCCACGTGATTCCCCCGGGCTTCGAGGTCCCGCCCTCGGTCCGCACGGCTCACGAGGGGCCCTTCACGTTCGTGCTCGTTGGCCGCGAGCCTCTGAGGAAGGGGGCCGACCTGGCTGTTGAAGCGATCCGATCGCTGAGGGCGCAGGGCCTCGCCGTGCGCCTCCGCCTGGTGGGTGATGCGGAGTACTCCGGCTGGACGGCGGACGGCATCGAGGGGTACGGAACAGTTCCCCGGGATGCTCTATTCAGTGACTTCTACGACCGTGCGGACGCGGTTCTCGTGCCCTCCCGTGCCGAGGGGTACGGCTTCGCGGCCGTGGAGGCCATGGGGATGGGCCTTCCGGTGATCGTCTCCCGACGCGACGCTCTCCCTGAGATCGTGGGGGATGCTGCGATGGTGGTGGAGCCCGAGGCCCGTGCGTTGGCCGACGCCATGGCAGCGCTCGCGACCGACCCTTCGGGTGCCCAGGAGTTGGGGGTGCGGGCGCGCGGGCGTTTCCAGGCGTGCTTCACCCGAACGAAGGCGCGCGCCGCGCTCGGATCCCTCTACCGTACCCTTCTGGAGGGCCGGTGAGGGGGCGCGGCGTTTGCGTGATTGTGGCCTACTACGCGCCGCCCGCTGCGGGCGTGGCCGTCAACCGCCTCGTCGCCATGGTTCGGCACCTGCCCGCCCTCGGGTGGGACCCAGTGCTGGTGGCTCCTTCGCTGGTGCACCACCATCGGAGCACGGGGGACGAGGGTGCTCTCGCCGGGGTGACGGTGGTCCGCGTTACCAATCCCGAACCCAGCCGGTTGTTCCGGCGCCTGGCAGGGAGCACAGCTGCGGGAGAGAGCGGGAGCGGCGGCTTCGAGGAACTCCTGCCGCTCGAGACCGGTGCGGTCGGATCCTGGGCGCGGCGGCTGGTTCGCGAGTGGTTGTATGTGCCTGACGCGCAGGCGCTTTGGATCCCCTTCGCGGCGCGGGCGGCGGCGGCTGCGATCCGGGGCGCAGCCGGCCGCGCTGCGGTGCTCTTCTCGACTTCGGTCCCCTACAGCTGCCACTTCGCGGCGCGCACCGCTGCGGTCGATACTGGCGTGCCTTGGGTGGCGGAGTACCGGGACCCCTGGTCGGTGGCGCCGCCCCAGTTCGGATCTCGCTCGGCGTTGAGACAGATGATCGACCGCCGATTGGATCACGGCGTGGCCACGCGGGCGGACAGATTGGTGGTGACATCGGAGCGGACACGGACTCTGTTCCTGGAAGCGTTCCGCGAGCTTCCCGTGGTCCGGACGGCCGTCGTGAGGAACGGCTTCGAAGACCCCGGCGTGCCCCCGTCAGCGCCTCCGGCTTCCGCAGGACCGCTGCGATTGGCCTACGCTGGGTCGCTTCTCGACGTCCGTTGGGCCACCGTCTTCGTGGACGCCCTCTCCGAGCTGGCCGCCAGCGAGCCCGGTGCCGTCATGCTTGATGTACATGGGTTCCGCGAGCCATGGACGGCGCTGGCGGCCGGGCGGCCCGATGGCGCACCGTGGTTGCGAATCCATGGGATGGCGCCGGTGGAGCAAGTCGGGAGCATGCTACAGGCCTCGTCGGCGTTGGTGCTCCTCCAGCCCGACGCTGTTAGTTATGTGCCCGGGAAGACCTACGACTACCTGGGCGCACGACGACCCGTGCTGGCCGATGTCCCTCCGGGGTCGGAGACCGCTCTGCTGCTGGGCCGGTTCGGCGAGTTCCACTCATTGAGCGGGCTGGATGTCAGGGGGGTCGTGGGCGTGCTGGAGATGCTTCTGACGAGACACCGCATGGGGGCCTTGGCCCTGCCGAGCGTCCCGGAGCACACAGTAGCCGGGCTATCGCGGCGCGCCCAGGTCGCCATCTTGGGAAGCGTGTTCGATGAGGTGACGGGACGATGAGGGCGCAGCGGAGGGGATCCGTCCTCTACGTCTCCTACGACGGGCTTCTAGAGCCCCTCGGGGCGTCGCAGATCCTGCCGTACGTGCGCCTTCTGCGGCGGATGGGGATCTCGATGGAACTACTGTCCTTCGAGAAGCCTGACGCGTTCGAGGCCGGCCGCCGCAACGCGCTCCAGCAGGCGCTGGCGCACGAGGGGATCCCATGGAAGGCCCTGCGCTACCACAGAAGGCCGACGCTCCCGGCCACGGCCTGGGACGTCTGGACGGGGCGGCGGTTCGTGCGGCGGTGGGCCCGCGCGTTGCGACGGGAGCGACGCGCGGGGCTGATCCATGCGCGGGGGTACGTCCCTGGGCTCATCGGCCTGGCTGGGACGTCCCACGGGGCGAAGCTCCTCTTCGACATGCGCGGGTTCTGGGTGGACGAGCGGATCCAGGGCGGATACTGGACCCCGAGGAGCCTTCAGGTGCGCATCGGGCGTTGGATGGAGCGGCGCGTGTTGGGTGGCGCCCACCACCTCATCCTGTTGACCCGACGCGGGACCCGACGCCTGGTCGAGCTTTCCATGGGCATGCCGACGCCTCCGTGGGAGGTGGTGCCCACGTGCGTGGACCTGGGGCGGTTCACCCCCGCTGCGGACAAGGCATCGCTCAGGGTGGAGCTCGGGATCGGGCGGGGCCCGGTCCTCCTCCACACGGGGACCGTCGTCGGCTGGTACGACGGCCGGTTCACCATGGACGTGGGGAGGGTATTCGTGAGGCGCACGGGTGGCACCTTCGTGGTGCTTACACGTGAGGTGGATGAGGCCCAACGGCTAGCGCGCGAGGCGGGTGTGGCGGCGCTGGTCCGCTTCGTCTCACCCGACGAGATGCCGAGGTGGGTCCAGGCGGCTGACGCAGGGCTTGCACTCCCCCGGATCGCGCCGTCGAAGGACGCCAGCTTCCCGACGAAGATCGCGGAGTACCTGGCATGCGGCCTGGCGGTCCTGGCCACCCCCATCGGCGACGTGGCGGAGCTAGAGGATGGTGTGTCGCTGCGCCTCGTCACCTGCCCCGAGGACGTGACGCCCGCGGTGGAGTGGCTCGCTGCGGCTGTCGTCGATCCCCGGCTCCCGGCCGCGGCCCGCGCGCAGGCCGAGGCCAGGCTGGGCGTGGACCGGGGTGCGGCGACCCTTCTGGACGTGTACCATCGCCTTGGAGTGGATCCCAGCAATCCTCCGGTGGAAGGGCAGGAGGCATGAGCACGGAGAGCAGGGACGGATTCCTTGGGCGTTGGGGGCACCGCATCCGGGAGGCTCCCGGAACACTGCTGCGCCATGGCATCCTGGCGTACAACGGGTTGGTGCTTCGGAGACGCCCCAACGCGGACCCCACGCTACCCCAAGACCTCAGCGAGATCCTCGAGCGGTCGCGCACGCCCACGGACATCTCCCACCACCTCTCCACCCTCTTCCACGAGGCCCTCGACGCCGCCCCGAAGCTCATCGTCGAGCTGGGCACGAGGGGTGGCGACTCGACGTTCGTGTTCGAGCGCGTGGCGAGACGCACGGGCGCGGTGCTCCTCAGCGTGGACATCGCCGACTGCTCGGAGGTCACGGCCTGGCCCGGCTGGGCATTCGTGCAGGAGGACGACGTGGCGTTCGCGCGCCGCTTCCCGGCGTGGTGTGCCGAGCGGGGCCTGGCGCCGCAGGCGGACGTCCTCTTCGTGGACACGACCCATGCCTACGAGCAGACGCGCGCCGAGCTGGAGGCGTGGATGCCCCACCTGGCCCCGGGGGGCCGGGCGCTCTTCCACGATTCGAACATGGGGGGGCTCTACCGGCGGGGGGACGGCACCGTGGGGCTCGCCGGAGACATGGGGCGGGGCGTGATCCGGGCACTCCACGGCTTTCTGGGTGAGTCCTTCGACGAGAGCCGGCCCTTCCGCGGGCGCCTTGGCGGGTTCGACGTGCAGCACGACCCGCTCTGCAGCGGGCTCACCATCCTGAGGAAGCCGCGCCCGTGAGCTCCGCGGCGGCTCTGAAGCGGCCCGGCCTGCGGGTTCTCGCCCTGGCCCCGTACCCCGAGAGCGCGCCGAGCACCCGCTACCGGGTCGCGCAGCTGCGGGAGCCGCTGCGGGAGCTGGGCGTCGACGTGACGCTGCGCACCCTGGTCCCGGCGGCGGACTACCCGGCGGTCCGGAGGCGCGGGTGGCCGGCCCCCGGGGGGCTGCTCCGCGCGGCGCGCGCCCTCCTGGCCGCGCTGGAGGAGGCTCGGGGGTACGACGCGGTGCTCGTGCAGCGCGGGCTCTCCCTCGTCCTGGACAGGGAGACCCTCCCCCGCCTCGCCCGCCGCAGCGTGCCCCTCGTATACGACTTCGATGACGCGGTCTTCCTTCCCCAGCCCGGCGGGAGCCGCTGGGCCGAGGTGGCGCGCAGGCCCCGGAGCACCACGCAGGCGCTCTGCCGGGCGGCGGCGCAGGTCCTGGCGGGGAACGAGTACCTGGCCGCCTTCGCCAGGGGTGCGCGCGGCCCCGCCGGCGGCGCCGGCGTGAGGGTCGTCCCCACCGCCGTGGACACCCGGGTGCTGGTGCCCCGCCCGCACGGAGCGTCTCCTCCGGCGCTGGGGTGGGTGGGCTCGGACAGCGCGCTCCCCTACCTCGAGTCCCTGGCACCCGTGCTCCGCCGGCTAGCGGAGTCGGTCCCCCACCGGCTC
>DATIKQ010000093.1:0-167645 GCA_035477395.1 Longimicrobiales bacterium | reverse complement strand
GAGTGGTTCAAGGACCAGAGGCTCGTCAACCTCACAGAGAGGTATCTTGCCCTACAACACTGAGCAGAACCGCCGGATACGGACCCGTACGTCCGGTGGTATGGGGGGACGGGGGGCGTGAGCCCCCCTCCCACCCGATTGAGGGCCCGGCGGGGAGCGGTCCGGGGTCGGGCCTTGCGGGCTCCCCGGGGCGTGGCCGAAGTTGCGTCCGCCCCCCCAGGCCATCCTGAAAGGCGACCTTCCCATGGCCCCGACCGCACCCGAGGGTGAAGCTGCCGCCCCCGGCGTCCCCCGCCGACGCCTCCGCCTCGACAAGGTCGGCTGCCAAGCCGCCCCCGATGGTCGGTGCCTCCTCACGGTGGGGCTGGACTGGCATGGGCGCTCGGCCCGCGGCGAGGCGAGTGCCCTGGACACGATGCACGGCAGGGTGCGCGCCTCCGCCGATGCGGCGCTGGCAGCCGCGCTCTCCGCTGCGGGTCGGCACGTCCACCTGGAGTTGGTCGGGGTGAAGGCGTTTCGGGCCTTCGACGGCTGGGTGGTCGTGGTGCGCGTCCTGGGGGCTGCCGGTGCGCGGCGCTTCCGCCTCCTCGGTGCGTCGTCCTCGGAGGAAGAAGCGGGGCTTCCCCGGGCGTCGGTCGAGGCCGTGCTGGACGCCATCAACCGGGTGGTGGAGGGGTACGCCCTCCCCTGAGGCGGGGGCACCCCGCTGGGTGTCCCAAAGGGGCATTCCGGCTGCCTTCCACCCCGAGTAGGTTGGATCCGTCGGTCCGGGGGATGGTCGAAGACTTTCGCTTTCTCTTCGGGTTCTGTACCTTGGGATCCGCTCGATACGCGAGCCAGGGTCCCCCAACCAGAGGCGTGCGATGGCCACCGAAGTCGGCGAGCAGAGAACGAAGGCCCTCAACACGGCCATCACCCAGATCGAGCGCTCCTACGGCAAGGGCGCCATCATGCGCATGGGTGCGGAGGGGTCGAAGCTCCACATCGACTCCATCTCGACCGGGGCCCTCAACCTGGACGCCGCCATCGGCATCGGCGGGATGCCCCGGGGGCGCATGAGCGAGGTCTACGGTCCCGAGTCGTCCGGAAAGACCACGCTGTGCCTCCACATCATCGCCAACGCCCAGCGCAGCGGTGGGATCGCCGCGTTCATCGACGCCGAGCACGCGCTGGACGTGGGGTACGCCCGGAAGCTGGGCGTGGACGTGGACAGCCTCCTCGTTTCCCAGCCTGACACCGGTGAGCAGGCCCTGGAGATCGCAGAAGTGCTGATCCGCAGCAACGCGGTGGACGTGGTGGTCATCGACTCGGTGGCGGCGCTGGTGCCCCGCGCCGAGATCGAGGGGGAGATGGGTGACTCCCACGTGGGCCTGCAGGCCCGCCTCATGAGCCAGGCCCTGAGAAAGCTCACCGGGGCCGTGAGCCGCTCCCACACGGCGGTCATCTTCACCAACCAGATCCGGGAAAAGGTGGGGGTGATGTTCGGGAATCCCGAGACCACGTCCGGAGGCCGGGCGCTCAAGTTCTATGCTTCGGTGCGCCTGGACATCCGCCGCATCGGCGCCATCAAGGACGGGCAGGACGTCGTCGGGAACCGCACGCGCGTGAAGGTGGTCAAGAACAAGTGTGCGCCTCCGTTCCGGCAGGCCGAGTTCGACATCCTGTACAACGAGGGGATCAGCCACCTTGGACTCCTCGTGGACCTGGGCGTGGAGAACAACGTGGTGGACAAGTCGGGGTCGTGGTTCTCCTACGGTGACCTCCGGCTCGGCCAGGGGAAGGAGAACGCCAAGCAGTTCCTGGTGGAGAATCCGGACATCGCCCAGGAGATCGAGGCGCGGGTCAAGGCCTGCCTGGGGATGCGGGGCGGCTCCACCGCGTCCGTCGAGGACGACGCGGCGGTGGACGACTGAGTTCACCGCTCGGAGCCACGGTCCATGCGGGGGGCCCCGGGGGCGCGAGCCCGGGGCCCCCCGTATGCGTGGAATCCGGACACGTTGGGCCCGCTTGGACCGTCCGATTACCTTTGGGGTTTCTCTGACCGCCGACGCATCAGGTGCCCCCAGGTGGGCGCCCTTTCCCAATGACCCCGGGCGAACATGAAGGCCGCCGAGATCCGACAGAGGTTCCTCGAGTATTTCCGGGAGCACGGGCACGAAGTGCGCCCGAGCTCCTCCCTCGTACCCTCCGACGACCCGACCCTGCTCTTCACCAATGCCGGGATGGTGCAGTTCAAGCGGGTGTTCCTCGGACAGGAGCGGTTGGGCTTCAGGCGCGCGACCACGTCGCAGAAATGCGTGCGGGCCGGGGGGAAGCACAACGACCTGGAGGAGGTCGGGAAGACCGCGCGCCACCACACGTTCTTCGAGATGTTGGGGAACTTCTCCTTCGGCGACTATTTCAAGAAGGACGCCATCCGCTACGCCTGGGAGCTGATGACCGAGGTGTACGGCCTCGATCCGGCCCGGCTCTACGCCACGGTCCACCACTCCGACGACGAGGCAGCTGAGCTCTGGGCGACCGAGGTCGGCTTGGACCCGTCGCGCATCTTCCGTCTGGGCGACAAGGACAACTTCTGGCAGATGGCGGACACGGGCCCCTGCGGCCCGTGCTCCGAGATCCACTACGACCTCCGCGCCCGGGTGCCCCCGTCCCAGACCGTCGAGGAGTTCGTCGCCGCGGGGGACGCCGGCCGCATCGTGGAGCTCTGGAACCTCGTGTTCATGCAGTACGACCGTGACGCGTCGGGGACGCTCCACCCCCTTCCTGCGCCCTGCGTGGACACCGGCGCCGGGCTCGAGCGCATCGCGGCGGTGATGCAGGGCGCGGAATCCAACTACCACACCGACCTGTTCAGGCCGCTGCTCGAGCGGGTGGCCGGGGTGGTGGGGCGCCCCTACGATCCGTCCGCCGAGGAGAGCGTGAGCTACCGGGTCCTGGCGGACCACGCCCGCGCCGTGGCCTTCCTCATCGCCGACGGTGTATTCCCCTCCAACGAGGGGCGGGGGTACGTGCTCCGACGGATCCTGCGCCGGGCGGTTCGGCACGCATGGCTCCTGGGGCTCAGGGAGCCGGCGCTGGTCCACGTGGTGGAGGCCGTGGTGGACGTCATGGGCGACGCGTACCCCGAGCTTCGCCAGCGCAGCCGCCACCTGGTCCAGACCACCCGCGCCGAGGAGGAGCGCTTCCTCGCCACCATCGAGGGGGGCATGAGCCGCTTCGACGAGCTTGCCCCCCGAGAGGGGAAGGGGGGCGAGGTGCCGGGGATCGAGGCGTTCCGGCTGTACGACACCTTCGGCTTCCCGCTGGATCTCACCCAGCTCATGGCCGAGGAGCGCGGGTACCGGGTGGACGTGGCCGGCTTCGGCAAGGCGCTGGAGGCCCAGCGCGCCCGCTCCCGGGCGGACCGGGTGGCGACGGGGATCGGCATGGACGACGGCTCCTCGGAAGGCTGGCTGGAGCTCTCCGGCGAGCCCCAGGTGTTCGTCGGCTACCACACCACCTGGGTGGACACGGAGGTCCTGGCCTGGCGCCGGGACGGGGATTCCCTCGGCCTCATCCTCCGGGAAGACCCGTTCTACGTGGAGAGCGGCGGCCAGGTCTCGGACCGGGGCGAGGTGAGGGGGCACGGCTGGTCGCTCCGCGTCGCCGATGTGAGGAAGGTGAACGGGAGGGTCGCGCTCATGGGTACCGTGATGGGCGACTTCCCAGACCGTCCCTCCGCCCCAATGGCCGTGGAAGCCCTGGTGCCCGCCGACGTTCGCCACGACACGGAGCGCAACCACACCGCCACCCACCTCCTGCACGCGGCTCTGCGCAAGGTCCTGGGGGAGCACGTGGTGCAGCGCGGCTCCCTGGTTGCGCCGGACCGGCTCCGCTTCGACTTCGCACACACGGCGCCCATGACCGCCGACGAGCGGGATCGGGTGGAGCAACTCGTGAACGAGGGGATCTGGGCCGATCACGCGGTGCACATCGGGTATCGGGCATATCACGACGCCGTGCAGGCCGGAGCCATGGCGCTCTTCGGCGAGAAGTACGGCGACGAGGTGCGCGTGGTCCAGGTCCCGGGGGTGAGCATGGAGCTGTGCGGGGGCACGCACGTTCGCCACACCGGGGAGATCGGGCTCTTCCGGCTTCTCCACGAGAGCGGCGTGGCCGCCGGGGTCCGCCGTGTCGAGGCACTCACCGGTCCGGGAGCGTTCCGGCATCTGCGGGAACAGGAGGGGCGCCTGGGGCAGGCGGCCCGGCTCATGAAGACCCAGCCCGACAACCTCATCCACCGCACCGAGCAGCTCCTGGCACAGAACGCGGAGTTGGAGGGGCTCCTGGACGAGGTGCGGAGCGGGGGGGGCGCCGGGGGCGCCGGCGAGCACGAGGTGGTCGCCGAGGTGGTGGAGTCCGGAGGCGTGACCGCGCCGTACCGGGGGATCCGCCTGCGCACCCGCGGAGCGGATGATGCCCGCAAGTGGGGTGACGCGTTCCTCGCTTCCGGCAGGAGCGGCGTGTCGGTGGTGGCGGCCGAGCTTCCCGGGGGCAAGCTCACCCTCTTCGCCTTCGTCACCGACGACCTCATCTCCCGCGGGGTGCGCGCCGACGCCGTGGTCAGGGAGGCAGCGGCGGTGGTGGGAGGACGGGGGGGCGGGAAGCCGCGCCTGGCCCAGGCGGGCGTGGAGGTGCCGGAGCGTGTGGACGACGCCCTGCGCGCGGGAGCGGCCGCGGTGCGCCGCCTCCTCGAGGCCCGGGCCTGATGGACGCCAGGAGCTTCCTCTCCCGGCGCACGCAGCCCGCCCCGGAGGCCCTGGCCGCCCGGCTGGTGGCGGGTGCCAGCGGGGTCGAGGCGATCTGGGGGTTGACGGACCAGGCCGCCGGGGAGTTGGCATCGTCGCGGGCGATGGCGGGTAGGGTGCGCGAGAGCGCGTGGCACCTGCTCGCTGCCGACGCGCTGATCACGTACGCCTGCGAGGCGGCGCTGGACGGCGTCGATCCGCCCCGGGCTCTCGAGGAACTCCTCCGAAAGGCGGCGGCCGGGGAGGCGTGATGGACCGGGATCCCACGGCGTTCGCCGACGTCCACAACCACCTGGTGCCTGACGTGGACGATGGCGCGCGCCACGTGGACGACACCCTGGAGGCGGTGGAGCGGATGACGCTCCTCGGGATCCGGAAGATCATCACCACGCCCCACATCGACGGGCGCCTGACGCTGGAGCCGGATGCCCTCGAGGAGCGACTCCAGGAGGTGACCGACGCGTTCGAGCTCGCTGTTGCCGCTGTGGCCGAGGCGTTCCCCGAGGTGGACCTGCGCCGTGGCCACGAAGTGATGCTGGACATCCCGGACGTGGACGTGAGCGACCCGCGCATGCGCATGGCGGGCACGCGGTTCGTCCTGGTGGAGTGGCCGCGGCTGCACCTTCCCCCGGGCACGGCCAAGGTGCTGCGCCGGATCCGCGATGAGGGGCACGTCCCGGTGGTGGCACACCCGGAGCGTTACGTTGGAATCGACGTGGAGATGGCTGGGAGCTGGCGCGAGGCCGGCGCGTTGATGCAGGTGAACTACGGATCCCTGGACGGGCGCTACGGCGGCGACGCTCGTAAGCTGGCGCTGCGGCTTCTGCGGCGCGGGTGGGTGGACTACATGGCGTCCGACTTCCACGCGCGTCCGGATCGGCACATCTACAGGGAGGAGGCCCGGGCCCACCTGGAGGATGCAGGAGCCGGGGAGGCCTTCGTGACCATGACACTCACCAACCCGGCGCGGATCCTGCGGGATGAGATGCCCATCCCGGTATCCCCCCTCCCGATGGAGCGGGGGGTATGGGTGAAGCTGCGGGGACTCCTGAGCCCGGAGTCGGCATGAGCGCCACCCTGGATTCCGCCGCGGAGGCCGAGGCCCAGCTCCGGGCGCTGGCGGCCCTCGCCGCGGCCACGGCCGAGGAGCTCCCGGCGCAGGTGGCTGCTCTGGCCGCGCTCGTCGAGAAGACGCTCCGGGGGGGCGGCAAGCTCCTCTTCTGCGGGAACGGCGGCTCCGCTGCCGAGGCCCAACATCTGGCGTCGGAATACGTCGTGAGGTTCACGCGGGAGCGCTCGCCCATGGCGGCCATCGCGCTGACCACGGACACGTCGGCGCTCACGGCGTGCGCCAACGACTACGGCTTCGATCGGGTGTTCGAGCGGCAGGTTCGCGCCCTCGCCCGTCCGGGCGACCTCCTCGTGCTCCACTCCACCAGCGGCGAGTCGGAGAACATCCTGCGGGCTGCGGACGCCGCGCGGGAGACGGGCGTGGCCACCGCGGCCCTCCTTGCCAAGGGAGGGGGGCGACTCCGGGACCGGGTTGACCTGGCGCTCGTCGTGCCCACCTCCTCCACCGCCCGCGCCCAGGAGATCCACCTGGCGGTCGGGCACGCGGTGTGCGACATGGTGGAGCGTGCGCTCCAGGAGGCGAAATGAACCGGACCATGGACCTCCTCCAGGAGGCCCGCCGGCGTGAGTTGGAGCAGGCTCACTTCTACCGGGCCCTATCCGGGGACGCCGAGCATGCCGGGGACGCCGCTGTGGCGGAGCGCCTCAACGAGCTCCTGGCCGACGAGCAGCATCACGTCGCGCGACTCGCCGCGCGGATCCTGGAACTCGGCGGAACCCCCCAGGGAGACGGGGCGGCCCCCGGGACGGCCCCTCTCCTGGATGCGTGGGAGCCCGAGGCACGCCGGCGGGAGGAGGCCGAGGTGGCGTGGTACGAGGCTGCTCTGGGCGGCGTGGAGGATCCTGGGACGCGAGTGGTTCTGGGCGGGATCCTGGAGTCGGAGCGACACCACCGAGAGACCCTGGCGGGGAAGTGGATGCCTGCGGGGCCGACGACAACCAAGGAGAGCATGTGACCGGGCTCATCGATCTGAGCGGGAAGACCGCCGTGGTGACGGGAGGATCGCGGGGGGTGGGGAAGGCCACCGCCCTCATGCTGGCCGAGGCCGGCGCCTCGGTGGGCATCGGGTACCGGACGCGCAAGGACGCGGCCGACGAGGTGGTCGCGGAGCTGCGCGCCATGGGTGTGCACGCGTGGGCTCAGGGAGGTGACGTCACCGACGCAGGCGACGTCGAGGCGCTCTTCGCGCGGGCGGACCGCGAGTTCGATGGCCTGGACATCTTCGTGGGCAACCACGGGATCTGGTCGGTGGAGGACGTGGCCGTGGCCGACATGACCGACGAGCAGTGGCACCACACCGTGGCCACCAACCTCCACGGCATCTTCTACGCGTGCCGGGCCGCGGCGCGCCGCATACGCGACGACGGCCGCATCGTGCTCGTGGGGAGCACGGCGGGGCAGAGGGGGGAGGCGTTCCACGCCGACTATGCCGCCACCAAAGGCGCTCTCATCTCGCTGGTGAAAGGGTTCTGCGTGGAGCTGGGCCGACGTGGGATCACGGTGAACTGCGTGGCCCCTGGGTGGATCGACACCGAGATGGCGGCTCCCAGCTACCAGGGTGACGGGCGCAGGCGCATCGAGGCGGGGATCCCCATCGGGCGCGTGGCATCCGCCGAGGACGTCGCTGGTCCCATCGTCTTCCTCTGCTCCCGCCTCGGTCGCCACGTCACCGGGGAGATTCTCAACGTGAATGGAGGTGCCGTCCTGGTGGGGTGAAGCGTGCTCGCCCCGCGGCGCCGCCGGCGGTCCGCTGGATCGTGCGGAAGCTGGAGGGCGCCGGCTTCGAGACCTGGGCGGTGGGGGGCGCCGTCCGCGACGCTCTCCTGGGCCTCCCCGGAGGGGACTGGGACCTGGCCACCCTGGCCCGGCCCGGGGAGGTACGGCGTGTGTTCCGACGCACGGTTCCCCTCGGGATCGAGCACGGCACGGTCGGGGTGCTCTCCGACGAGGGCGTCATGTACGAGGTGACCACCTTCCGCCGCGACGTGGAGACCGACGGTCGCCACGCCGTGGTGGCCTTCGCCGACTCCCTCGAGGAGGATCTGGCCAGGCGCGACTTCACCGTGAACGCCGTGGCCTGGCACCCGTTGCGGGAGGAGCTCAGGGACCCGTTCGGTGGGCTGGCCGACCTGGAGCACCAGGTCCTGAAGGCCGTGGGGACGCCGGCCCAGCGCTTCGCCGAGGACCACCTGCGCATCCTCCGCGCCCTCCGCTTCGCGTCGCGCTTCGGCCTCACCGTCGAATGCGACACGTGGGCTGCCCTCCGGGCCGGCGTGGGCGAGCTTCCCCACCTGTCCGCGGAGCGGATCAGGGAGGAGCTTCTCAAGGTGCTGGAGGCGGACGCGGCCCCGTCACGGGCTCTGGAGCTGTACCGGGAATCGGGGGCGCTGGAGGTTCTCTATCCGGAGCTCGGCGAGATGGCGGACCGGGACCCGGAGGCCTGGGCCGGAACCCTGGCGACGCTGGACCACCTCCCCAGGGGACGCCCCTTCCTCCGCCTCGCAGCCCTCCTCCGATCCGTGGAGCCCCGGGCCGCCGTCCAGGTGCTCCTCCGACTCAAGCTCTCCAACGCCCGGGTGGAGGAGACGGCCTGCCGGGCCTCGGCCCCACCCCTCCCCGGGGCCGGCCTCCCGGATCGCGAGTTCCGCAGGTGGCTGAGCTCGGTGGGGCCAGCGCGCCTCCCCGTGGTCGCCCGCCTCGACCTGGCGGCGGCGCGGGCTGCGGGTAGCCTGCGTGGAGCGGGGGATGTGGTGGCGTCGTGGCGGCGGGCGCGCAAGGTCCTGGGCGCGCGCCCGCCCCTGGGGGTGGGGGACCTGGCGGTGGACGGCCGGGACCTCATCCGCCTGGGGCTACGTCCCGGTCCGAGGTTCGGCGAGGTCCTTGGCGCGCTCCTCGAATGGGTCCTGGAAGACCCGTCCCGGAACCAGCGGGAGCTCCTGCAGGAGCGAGCCGCGCGGCTGGCCGGGGAGGAGGGCGCAGATGGGTGAGCCCGACCTGTTCGGCGAGGGCGGGGCGGAGCGAGGAGTCGACGCCGCGGCGCCGCTCGCGGCCCGCATGCGACCCCGGTCGCTGGCCGAGTTCAGGGGCCAGGAGCATCTCCTGGGCCCTGGGAAGGCCATCCGCGCCATGCTGGACAACGGACAGCCCTCCAGCATGATCCTCTGGGGACCTCCGGGGAGCGGCAAGACGACGCTGGCGCGCATCGTCGCCCATGAGACAGGCATCGCCTTCACGGCGTTCAGCGCCGTCACCGACGGGATCCCCCGCGTGCGGGAGATCGTGAAGGAGGCCGCGGAGCGCCTGAGGGCGACGGGGCGGCGCACGATCCTCTTCTGCGACGAGATACACCGCTTCAACAAGGCCCAGCAGGACGCGTTCCTGCCCCACGTGGAGGCGGGCACCATCATCCTCATCGGCGCGACCACGGAGAACCCGTCGTTCGAGGTCGTGCGCCCCCTCCTGTCCCGCGCCCCCGTGTATGTCCTCAACCCCCTCACGGCGGGGGACGTCCGCGCCATCCTTGTGGAGGCTCTGGCGTCGTCGGAGCGGGGCCTGGGCTCGCAGGGCGTGGACGTGGAGGGGGAGGCACTGGACTTCATCGCCGAGGCCTCCGACGGCGACGCGCGGCGGGCGTTGGGGGTCCTGGAGGCCTCCGTCGGGCTGGTGGGCCGGGGTGGCAGCGTGGGTGTGGCGGAGGCCCGCGAGGCGCTGCAGCACCGCTTCGCGACCTACGACAAGGGTGGGGAGGAGCACTACAACCTCATCTCGGCGCTCCACAAAGCGATCCGTGGGAGCGATCCGGACGCGGCGCTCTACTGGCTCGCCCGGATGATCGACGGAGGCGAGGATCCCCTCTACATCGCCCGCAGGCTCGTGCGGGTCGCCACCGAGGACGTGGGCCTGGCCGACCCCCAGGCTCTGACCGTCGCCATCGCGGCTCGGGACGCCTTCCACTTCCTCGGTGCCCCGGAGGGCGAGCTCGCCCTCGCCGAGGCGGCGCTCTACCTCGCCACGGCGCCCAAGTCCAACCGGGCTTACGAGGCGTGGAGCGCGGCGATGGCCCGGGCCAGGGAGACCCCGGCCGAGGCCGTGCCCCTGCACATCCGCAACGCGCCCACGTCGCTGATGAAGGAGCTGGGGTACGGGAAGGGGTACCGCTACGACCCGTCCGAGCGGGACGGGATCGCGCCCCAGCGGTACCTCCCCGAGAGGCTTGCGGGGCAGGTGTTCTACCGGCCCGGCCGCTTCGGATTCGAGAAGACGGTGGCGGCGCGGCTGGAGTGGTGGGCTGCCCGCCGGCGCGACGCGGCGGGCGAGGGTGGGGCGGGGGGCGCTCAGGGCGAGGGCTCGGAGCCGTGAGGCGCTTGGGCTCTCTGGGGTGGAGGGCGACATGGGCGTTGGCGCCGCTCCTCGTCGTGGCCGGGTGCTCCCTGGCGTACAAGGCTCCCACGCTCACCGTCGGGGGGGTGCGGCTCGCATCGATGGGGCTCACCGGCGGATCGCTGGCGGTGAGCGTGGAGGTGGAGAACCCCAATCGCTATGCGCTCGAGAGCCGGGCCTTCCGGTACGCCCTGGCCTTCTCCGAGGGGATGCCTGACGCCCCGGTGTGGAAGACGTTGGTCGAGGGGCAGTTGGACCGGGTGGTGCGAGTCCCGGGGCACGCCGTGGAGCCGCTGGAGATCACCGTGCCCTTCGAAGCGGCTTCCGTGGGCGCCGCCCTCGCGCGCCTTCTGCGGCAGGGGGAGCTTGAGTATCGTTTCAGCGGAGAGCTCGTTGCGGGAACGCCGCTCGGCGAGAAGCGGATCCCCTTCGATCAACGCGGGCTCTTCCGGCCGTAGCGGCTGTGGAGCTACTCCAGGGAGGTGCAGGATTCCGACCCAGCTCATCGACATCAGGACGCCCGTGGACAAGGCCGTCCTCGTGGGCGCCCCCGAGCGCGACCTGGATTCCCACCTCGCCGACGAGCATCTGGAGGAATTGGCGCGCCTCACCGACACGGCCGGGGGCATCGTGGTTGGCTCGCTCCGCCAGCGGCTCTCCCACCCCAACCCACGTTTCTACATCGGGGAGGGAAAGGCGGAGGAGCTGAAGGAGATGGTGGGCTCCACGGGCGCCGACCTCGTCATCTTCGACGAGGAGTTGAGCCCGGCGCAGGGGAAGAACCTGGAAGACCTCCTAGGGGTGAGGGTGCTCGACCGCTCCGAGCTGATCCTGGACATCTTCGCCACCCGCGCGCGCTCCCGGGAGGCGCGCCTCCAGGTGGAGCTGGCCCAACTCGAGTACCTCCTTCCCCGTCTGCGCCGCATGTGGAGCCACCTGTCCCGCATCCGGGGCGGAATCGGGCTGCGGGGCCCGGGCGAGACCCAGCTGGAGACCGACCGCCGCCTCGTGGGCGTGCGCATCGCCGATCTCAAGGAGAAGCTCCGGGAGGTCGTCCGTGCCCGCGAGCAGCAGCGGAAGTCGCGCCAGGGACAGTTCCGCGCGGCCATCGTGGGGTACACCAACGCCGGGAAGTCGTCGCTGCTGCGTGCGCTCTCGGGGGCCGACCTCTTCGTGGAGGACCGGCTCTTCGCCACGCTGGACTCGGCGACCCGGTCCGTGGAGCTGGGTTCCGGGTTCACGGTGCTGATGACGGACACGGTGGGCTTCATCCGCAAGCTCCCCCACCATCTGGTGGCGTCCTTCCGGTCCACCCTGGAGGAGGCGCGGGAGGCGGACGTGCTGTTGCACGTCGTCGACGCGTCCCATCCGGATTGGGAGGAGCAGCGGCATGTGGTGAACGAGGTCCTGGCAGAGCTGGGCCTGGAGGACTCCGAACGGATCCTCGTGTTCAACAAGGTGGACCGCCTCACCCACGCCGAGGAGGAGGGTCTCCGGGACCGGATCCGCGCCCTGGATCCACGCCCGGCGGTGTTTGTTTCGGCCCACCAGCCCGAGTCGCTGGAGGCGCTCAGGGAGACGCTGAAGGCGCGCATCCGCGCGCGCCTCGCCCACGTGGTGGTGCGCTTCCCCGCCGCGGACGGGGACACGCTGGCGGTGCTCCACCGCGAAGGCGAGGTCCTTCACCAGGCCGCGGAGGACGGCGCGCTCGCCGTGACGGTACGCGTTCCCCGGGCCCTCCTGGGCCGCCTGGCGAGCCGCTCCGGGGTGCACATCGGGGAGGTGGGGTGAGCGCCCTGGAACACGCCCTCATCGTCGGTCCCGGGCGAGCCGGGCTGGCGTTGGGGTACGCCATCCTGCAGGCCGAGGCCGTGGACACGCTCACGGTGTGCGGGCGCAGGCCCGAGCCCCCAGCTCATCCCCTCTTCACGCAAGGGCTGGCGGAGTATGTCTTCGGGCTCCGGCTTCCCGGGCCGCGGACCGCTGCGCTGTTCCTGGCGGTCCCCGACGCCGTGCTCCCCGAGATGGCCCACGAGCTGGCCGGCCGGGGTCCGGCGCCGGAGGGCTGCGCGGCGTTCCATCTGTCGGGTGCCCTCTCCACAGAGGTGCTCGCGCCGCTGCACGGACGGGGATACGCCGTGGGCTCGTTCCACCCCCTGCAGGCGATCGCCCACCCGATCACCGGCGCGGAGCGGCTCCCCGGCTCCTGGGTGGCGGTGACCGGCGCCCCCATCGCCGTGGGCGTGGCCCGCCGCCTGGCGGCGTTCCTCGGGTGCCCGGTGCTCTCGGTCCCCGAGGCGCGGAGGCCCCTGTACCACGCGGCGGCAGTCCTGCTCTCCAACTCGCTCCCGCCACTGGTGGGCGCGGCCTGCCGGCTGATGGAGCAGGCGGGCGTCGAGCATGACCATGCGCTTTCCGCCCTCCTCCCCCTGCTGAGGGGGACGGTGGAGAACCTGGCCGAGAGGGGGGTAGAAGCGTCCCTGACGGGCCCCATCTCCCGGGGGGATCTGGAGACGGTGGATCTCCACCTGCGGGCGCTGGACCGGGGGGATCGCCGTCTCTACGCCGTGCTCGGGCTGGAGATGCTCCGGCTCGCCGCGGACGGCCTGCCGGAGGAGGCTCGCACGGAGCTCATGGAACGCCTCAACAGCGAGATCGCCGGATGATGACCATGCGCCTGTTCGTGAACATCGACCACGTGGCCACGGTGCGGCAGGCCCGGCAGACCGACGAGCCCGACCCGGTGCGCGCCGCCGTGCTTGCGGAACTCGGCGGGGCCGACGGCATCACCGTCCACCTGCGCGAGGACCGCAGACACATCCAGGACCGGGACGTGCGTCTTCTCCTCGAGACCACGAGGACCGGCGTGAACCTGGAGCTCGCGGCCGCCTCGGAGGTCATGCGGTTGGCCTGCGCATGGCGACCCAGGCAGGCGACCCTCGTCCCGGAGAACCGACGGGAGGTCACCACGGAGGGCGGGCTCGACATGTCCCCCGCCCACATGGCCGGGCTGGCCCGCGCGGTGGCGGACCTGAACGGCGCGGGCGTGCGCACCTCGCTGTTCATCGACCCGGACGAGGCGGCCATCCGCGCCAGCGCGGGGCTGGGGGTGGCGGCCATCGAGCTCCACACCGGAGAGTACGCCAACACCCGCGGCGCCGCCCGCTCGGAGCAGTTGGCGCGCCTCGCCCGCGGCGCCGCGCTGGGCCGCGGGCTGGGCGTGGCCGTGCACGCGGGCCACGGGCTCACCTATGAGAACGTGACCCCGGTGGCGGCGATCGAGGAGATCGAGGAGCTCAATATCGGCCATAGCATCGTGTCCCGAGCCGTCTTTACCGGGCTGGAGACGGCGGTGCGGGAGATGGCGGAGACCATCCGAAGGGCGCGGACGCCCCGGTGAAGCACGCGGGCAAGGCGCTCTTCGGCGTCGCGGTCACCGTCGTCCTCCTGTGGTGGGCGCTCCGAGGGGTCGCCTTCGCCGACGTATGGGCCCAGATGCGGCAGGGGGATCCCCTGCTGCTCACCGCGGCGGTGGCGGTCGCCACCTTCGGCTTCGTCATCCGAGCGCTGCGGTGGAAGCTCCTCCTCGCCCCGGTGCGGGCGGACACCTCGCTCCGCTCCCGCTTCGCGGCCGTGAGCATCGGGTTCATGGCCAACAACGTGCTCCCCGCCCGGGTCGGGGAATTCGCACGCGCCTACGCGCTCTCGCGGCTGGAGCCGGTCTCGGCCAGCGCGGCGTTCGGTTCGCTGGTGGTGGAGCGATTCCTGGACGGCGTGGTCCTCCTGTTGCTCCTCGTGATCCCCACCCTGACCCCGGGCTTTCCCTCCGGGGGCGCGCTCTCGCAGGGGGTGGGCGCGGCCATCCTCAGGGGCGGTGTCGTCGCCGTGGGAGTGGTCATGGCCGGGCTGATCGTGATGGCCGTCTGGCCCTCGGCGTTCATCCGCGGTGCGGAGCGGACGGCGGCCCATCTGCCCTCGTCGGTGGCGCGCCCGGTACTGGACGCGCTGAAGGCGCTCCTCGACTCCATCGCCGTGCTCCGCTCGCCCAGGCTCCTCACGCTGGGCCTCCTGTGGACCGCCGGGTTCTGGCTCTTCCACGGCCTCTCGTTCTGGCTGGGGATGATGGCGTTCGGCATCCACACGGGGCTCGTGTCGGCCTGGTTCACCGAGGCCGTGGTCGGATTCGGCGTGGCCATCCCCTCGGCGCCGGGCTTCATCGGCACCTTCCACGCGTCGGCCAACTTCGCGCTCACCAACGTGTACGGCGTCGAGGAGGCCCGCTCGCTGGCCTTTGCCTTCGGTTACCACTTCGGGGGCTGGATCCCCATCACCGTCATCGGCCTCGCCTACGCGTGGCGGCTGGGCCTCTCCCTGGGCGACGTGGGCGCGGCCGAGGAGCGGGTGGAGGAGGTCATCGAGGGGGAGCACCCCGCGCCGGCGGCGGAGCCGAAGGCGCGCGGGAGTTGAGCCTCCCCACCGCGGTGCGCATCCTGGCTCCGGCCAAGGTCAACCTCTGGCTGAGGGTGCTCCGGCGGCGCCCCGACGGGTTCCACGAGCTGGACACACTCTTTCAGGCGGTCGACCTGTGCGACGAGGTGGAGGTATCGCGTCGCCCGGGGACCGGGGTCGGCCTCGCGGTGGAAGGGGCGGAGCTGGGCCCGGCGCGGGAGAACCTGGCGTACCGCGCAGCCCTGGCGTTCCTCGACGCGGCGGGGCGCTCGGCAGGCTCCGAAAGGGTCGAGATCCGGTTGCGGAAGCGCATCCCGGCGGGTGCCGGGCTCGGGGGTGGATCGTCGGACGCCGCCGCCGTGCTCCGCTGCGTCAGCGCCCTGTGGCAGGACCCGCTCCCTCAGGCTGTCCTGGCCGAGGTCGGGGCTTCCCTGGGCTCGGACGTCGCCTTCTTCCTCGGGCACGGGCCCCTGGCCCGCGGGCGGGGGAGGGGAGAGCTGCTGGAGACGCTCCCGCCGCTCCCCGAGGGTCACCTGGTCCTCGTTCTCCCGCCCGTTCACGTGGCCACGGGTCCGGCGTACGGGGCGCTGGCCCGTCACCGGGCCCTGCACGGCACCGACGGTCGGGACCCGCCGCCCGCCGGCGCGCCCAGGTGGCGCGACCTGGCTGAGCTCGCCGTGAACGACTTCGAGCTCGTGGTGCCGGGGGCGCATCGGCCGGTCGCCGCGTCCCTGGAGGCGCTGCGCGCTGCCGGCGCCCGCCCCGCGCTCCTCTCGGGTAGCGGGGGGGCGTGCTTCGGGGCGTTCTCCGACGAGGCGGGCGCCCGCTCAGCCGCGGCGGAGATCGGTGGCCGGCTGGGGTGGGACGCGGTCCCGGTGCGGACCCTCGCCGCGTTCCCTGTGCCGCAACCGCTCTGAAGTCGGCGTCCGGCCCCGCGGGGCGTCTCGTGGTCAGACCCGGGGGTGGTGGGGGTTGAGGCTGTCCCCCGCCGCCGGTAGGATGGTCTCGGTGCCTCGGCGCCGACTGGCCCGTCGTCTAATGGCAGGACACCGGTCTTTGGAACCGGCGGTGGTGGTTCGAATCCACCCGGGCCAATCCTCCCCGCCCGCCGCGCGCGCAGAGGCACGTTGACGGCCCTCTGCGGCGTTTCTAGGTTTTCGGGCTATCACCACACCGCGCATTCCTCCGGCGAGGCGGCACTCCGGGCCCATGGACGACACCTTCAGACGGGGACCCCTCCTCCTTCTCAGTGGGCGAGCGAACCGCCCGCTCGCCCACGAGATCGGCGAGCGGATCGGGAAGTCGCCCGACGGGGTCACCCTGCACAACTTCGCGGATGGGGAGATCTTCGTACGCATCGACCGGAACGCCCGGGGGCGGGACGTGTTCATCGTCCAGTCCACTACGGCGCCGGCCGACAACATGATGGAGCTCCTCCTCCTCATCGACGCGGCCAAGAGGGCGTCGGCGGCCCGGGTGACGGCGGTGGTGCCCTACTTCGGCTATGGCCGGCAGGACCGCAAGGACCAGCCCAGGGTGGCCATCGGAGCCAAGCTCGCCGCCAACCTCATCACGGCGGCGGGCGCGGACAGGGTCGTGTCCATCGACTTCCATCAGCATCAGATCCAGGGCTTCTTCGACATCCCCGTGGATCACCTGTACGCGGCCCCGGTGCTGACGAAGTACTTCCGGGACCTGGAGCTCCCCGACCTGGTGGTGGTGGCCCCGGACGTGGGCTCCGCGAAGATGGCCAGGGGGTTCGCGAAGCGACTCAGCGCCAGCCTCGCCATCATCGACAAGCGGCGTCCTGCGGCCAACGTGGCCGAGGTGCTGCATGTGGTCGGCGACGTGGACGGCAAGACCTGCCTCCTCGCCGACGACATGGTGGACACGGGGGGCACGCTGGCCAACGCCGTGTTCGCGCTCAAGGACCGGGGCGCCCGCGCGGTGTATGCCTGCGCGACCCACGCGCTACTCTCCGGCAAGGCCAGCCAGCGGCTCATCGAGGCCCCTGTCGAGGAGGTGGTGGTGACCAACACCATCCACGTGCCCGAGGACCGGATCTTCTCCAAGCTGCGCATCCTGTCGGTGGCCGATCTTCTGGCGAAGGCCATCGACCATATCCACTCGAACGAGTCCGTGAGCCAGCTCTTCGAGATTCCGCCGGAGAACTGACCAGGATAGACAGGCCCGCTGGCGGCCTCCATCGGTCCCGCGGGGACCCCACACGCAGGATTTGACGAATGACGATCACGAAGAGCTTGAACGCCAAGAAGCGCGACGGGAGCGGCAAGGGCGTGGCCCGGAAGCTCCGCCAGGCCGGACGGGTTCCCGCGGTGCTGTACGGGAAGGACATGGAGGCGGTGCCGCTCTCCATCGACGCCGTGGAGGCGGGCCACCTGTTCGCCGCCATCTCGGTGGAGAACACGATCATCGAGCTCCAGGTGGAGGGGGAGAAGTCGTCGCACCAGACGCTGGTGCGCGAGATCCAGGCCCACCCCTTCAAGAAGGAGCTCGTGCACGTGGACTTCTACCGCCTCCAGAAGGGCGTGGCGGTGGACGTGGACGTCCCCGTGGAGCTGGAGGGCACGCCCGTGGGCGTGAAGAGCTTCGGAGGGATCCTGGAGCAGCTCGTGCACGAGGTGCCGGTGCGCTGCCTGCCGCACCTGATCCCCGAGAACATCAGGGTGGACGTGACGTCCCTGGGGCTGGACCAGTCCGTGAAGGTCGGCGACCTGCCGGTCACCGAGGGCGTGGAGATCATGCTGGATCGGGCTCGCCTGATCTGCATCGTGGCCACGCCGCGCGGAACGGCTGAGGACGTTGCGGCCGAGGCGGCCGCGGCAGCCGCCGGGGCTCCCGAGCCCGAGGTGATCACGGCGAAGAAGGAAGAAGAGGACTGACCCGGGACCCGACGGAGGCCTGATGAAGGTCATCGTCGGCCTGGGGAATCCGGGGCCCGAGTACGACGCCACCCGGCACAACGTGGGGTGGTGGGTCCTGGACCGGCTGGCCTACGACTGGGCGCTGGGGCCCTTCCGGAGGGACGGAAGGGCCCTTTGCGTCGCGGGCGTGGTGGCGGGCCTCCCCGTCAGGCTCCTGAAGCCCGTGACCTACGTGAACAGGAGCGGCCAGGCCCTCGGGTTCCTGCGCGAGCACGAGACCTTCGACGCCGGACGGGACCTCCTCGTGGTGGTGGACGACGCGGCGTTGGACGTGGGCCGCGTCCGCTTCCGCCCCCGGGGAAGCCCGGGCGGGCACAACGGGCTCAAGTCCATCTCGGGGGCGCTGGGCTCCGACGAGTACCCCCGGCTCCGGCTGGGGGTGGGCACCAAGCCCGAGGGCACCGACCTGGCCGACTGGGTGCTCTCGCCCATGCCGGAGGAGGACGAGGATGTGGTGGTGGGCCTCCTGCCGGGGCTTGCCGAGGCCGTGGAGGTGTGGCTCACCGAGGGGACGGAGGCGGCGATGAACCGGTTCAATCGCTGATGAAGAAGCCCGCGACGTTCGAGAACGCGCTCGCGTTCGCCCAGGACCTCGTCCGCATCCCCGGTCTCCCGGGGGAAGAGGAGTCCGTCGCGAAGCGGGTGCGGGATGAGATGGACGCGCTGGGGCTCTCCGACGTGCGCGTGGACGCCGCGGGCAACGTGGTGGGCGTGGCGCGGGGGCGCGGCGCGGCGCCGCCGGTCATGCTCAACTGCCACCTGGACGTGGTGGCGGAGGGGGATCACGCCGAGTGGGAGCTCCCTCCGTTCTCCGGGGAGGTGCGGGACGGGTTCCTCCACGGCCGGGGCAGCATGGACATCAAGGGGCCCCTGGCGCTCCAGACCTACGCGGCGGCGGCGCTGGACGGGCGCGCGCCGGGCGACGTCATCGTCGCCCACACGGTGCTGGAGGAGCGGGGCGGGCTGGGCATGAAGCTCCTCCTCGAGTCGCGCTCGTTGCAGCCCGGCGCCGTGATCATCGGCGAGGCCACCCACGGCGATGTGTGCATCGGGCATCGCGGGCGCGCCGAACTGCAGGTGGTGATCACCGGCCTGGCCGGGCACGCGAGCGCTCCTGAGCGGGCCCGCAACGCGCTGGATCTCCTGGGCGACGTCCTCGCGGCTTCGCGGGATCTGGGGCTGCGCCAGCCGGCGGACTCCACGCTGGGCGCAGCGTCTGTCACGGCCACGATGGTGGACGTCCTGCCCGAGAGCCGGAACGTGATTCCCGACAGGGTGGTGGTCACGCTGGATTGGAGGATCCTCCCCGGCATGGGCGAGGAGGACCTCCTGCGGGAGCTTGGCGCTGCCCTGGACGGACGCATCCGGCGCGTGCCCGACGGCTTCGGCGTCGAGCCGCGCATCGCCGTGCTCCGCCAGCGGACGTGGACCGGCGTGGAGGAGGAGCGGAGCCTGTTGACGCCGGGGTTCCTCATCTCTCCCCACCACCCGGTGGTCGAAGCCGCCGCAGGTGCCGTGGGGACGAGGGACGACCCCTCCGCGGCGGCCGTGGCGCGGCCCTGGACCTTCGCCACCGACGGCGGGTGGTCCATGGGGACCTTCGGGATCCCCACGGTGGGGTTCGCCCCCGGGGAGGAGCGCTACGCCCACACCAACCGCGAGCGGCTGGACGTGGAGGAGGCCCGATGGGCCTTCGGGCGCTACCCGGCGTTGGTCACGGCCGTGCAGCACGCCCTGGCCGGGTGAAGGACCCCGGCGGGGCCGCCCGGGACGGCTTCCACGTCCCTCGGGGCAGCGTTATTATTCAAGGCTGAAAAACATCCCGCTCCTCGCCGGGCCCCGCCGCCAACGGGCTTCGGGCGAAGGGGCCCGTACCAACCCAACGGACCGAGGGAACGTAAGATGCGGCTCTACGAGGTTGTCTACATCCTCGACCCGGCGCTCGACGAGGGCGCCGTCACGGCCAAGCTGGAGAAATTCCACGCTCTGGCTGTCGCCAGCGGCGGCGAGGTCACCGCCGTGGATCACTGGGGCAACCGGCAGCTCGCCTACCCCATCCGGCGCCACCAGTCCGGCTACTACGTGGTCGCGCAGTTCTCCGCGGTCGCCGACGCGCTCCCCGAGTTCGAGCGCCTCCTCCGCCTGGACGACGAGGTGCTCCGTTACCTCCTCGTGCTGAACGACGGCGAACCCACTTCCGGCATGTCCATCCTCGCCGAGGTCACCCGACCCGTCCAGGACAAGGACGACGACGACGAGGAGGAGGACGAGGACGACGACGACGACGCGCCTCCCCAGTTTCAGGGTGGACGCGGACGGCGCCGGCGCATGGAGGGGCCGCCCATCAAGCTCCTGAACTACAAGGACGTGAGCACGCTGTCCCGCTTCCTCGCCGAGTCCGGCAAGATCCTCCCCAAGAGGACAACCAAGGTTACCGCGGCGTTCCAGCGGCAGCTGGGCACCGCGGTGAAGCGGGCCCGGTACCTGGCGCTCATCCCGTACACCCGCCGGTACGAGGCGTAGGCTCGTCGTGACGGCCGTCACCCCCGGGGGCGTCCCGCCGGTCGCTCCCCTCAGGCGAGGCTGGCCCAGGGCCGCAGGCCTGCTGGGGATCGCCATGGCCACCGCGGTGGTGCAGCCGTCCGTCCTCGTGGCCGCGCCCTTCCTCATCCTGGGCTTCGTCCTGGGCATGAGGCCGGTGGCCGTGTTCGTGGCGTGCCTGGTCGGGGTGGTGGTGGTGACGTACGGGGTGCCCCCGCGCGACGTGGTGTGGTTCGTGGAGCGGGGGTGGGCGGTGCTGGTGGGCGGGAGCTTCACTGCGCTCACGCTCCGCAGGCCGGGGGCGCATTTCTCCGGGCGGGCGCTGGCCTCGGTGGCCGGTGCGGCGGCGGTGGCAGGACTCGTCCTCGCCGCGCGGAGCGGTTCGTGGGGCGCGGTGGAATGGGCGGTGGAGCAGCGCATCTCAAGCGGCCTGGGCATGGCCCTCGAGGCATTGCGCATGGTGCGGGGAGGGGAGGCGCTGCCGCCGGCGCTGGTCACGGCGGTGCACGAGACGATCCGTGCGCAGGCGATGGTCTTCCCGGCCCTCCTTGGGATCTCCTCCATGGCGGCGCTGGGTGTGGCCTGGTGGGTGTACGTGCGGCTCTCTTCCGGGAGTGATCAGGGGGTCGGGCCGCTTCGCGATTTCCGGTTCAACGACCACCTGGTGTGGGTGTTCATCGCGGGCGTCGTCCTCCTGCTCACTCCGTGGGAGGACATCCTGGCCCGGGTCGGAGCCAACACGGTGGTGTTCATGGGTGCGCTCTACGCGCTGCGTGGGGCTGCGGTGATCCTGTTTCTGAGCGGTGGTCTGTCGCTCTTCGGCTACGTCATGCTGATCTTCGGGTTGGTCTTCCTCCCGCCGCTGGTGCTCACGGGCGCCATGGTCATCGGGATCGGGGACACCTGGCTCGACGTCCGCCGGAGGCTGCGGTCCACGTCTGTCTGACGACACGTCGGAGGAACGATGAAGCTGATTCTGAAGAAGGCGGTTCCGAACCTGGGCGAGGCCGGCGAGGTGGTGTCGGTGAAGGCCGGATTCGGCCGCAATTACCTGCTTCCGCAGGGGCTCGCGTACGAGGCCAGCGAGGGCAACGTCCGCCGGCTCGAGGACGAGCGGAAGCGCGCCGAGGAGAGGTCCCGGCGCGACTACCTGGAGGCCCGGCGGCGCGCTGCGCAGTTCGCGGGGCTGTCCCTGACCTTCAAGGCCCGTGCTGGAGAGGACGGCAAGCTGTTCGGCTCGGTGACCAACGCCGACGTGGCCGACCGGGCCAACGGGACCGGCCGCCTGGACTTCGAGCTCGACAAGCGGGCGGTGGTCATGGAGGAGCCTCTGAAGGTGCTGGGTTCGTACGAGGTGAAGGTCCACCTCCATGCCGAGGTGGATGCTGAGATCCAGGTCTTCGTCGAGCGCGATCAGGCTTGAGGCGGGAGGCAGGGTGTCCAGACAAGAGGTGACGCAGGTGGAGTTGCCGCAGGTGGTGCAGCGCGCGGCGGAGCTCGCCCGAGAGCTCAAGGCCAGGGACGTGATGGGCCTGGATCTCCGGGGGATCTCCTCCGCCACCGACTTCTTCGTGCTGGCCTCGGGCCGCTCGGACGTGCAGGTGAGAGCGATCGCCGAGCACGTCGTGGACGAGTTGAAGAAGGAAGGGGTTCGGCCGGCGCACGTGGAGGGGCTGCAGGGGGGGCGGTGGGTCCTCGTGGACTACATCGACTTCGTGGTCCACGTGTTCCACCCCCAGGCCAGGGACTTCTACCAGCTCGAGAGCCTCTGGGGCGACGCGCCCCGGTGGTCTCTGGCGGACACCGAGTGAAGGGATCGCCGGACGCGGGAATGCAGGGGAAGCCCGCGTCCGGTGGCCTCTTCGGGCCTTCTGCGAGGTTTGCCGTGCTCCGGAGGTGAGTCTAACTTCATCGCGGTTCCGAGCCCTCGTTCGGACGTGACTCCATGGCGCCTCTCCGGGGCCCCTGGGGTGCGCCTGCCGCGGGTCGCCGCGCATTCAACGCCAGGGTATCCATGACCTTCCACGTTCCGGCCTGGATCCGATCCGATCCGGGCGCGCCTCCGCGGCTTCCCGCGCCCGCCGGCCTTCCCGGCCAGGTGGTGGCGCTCGTGGCCACGGAGGGGGCGGTGTCCGGCGGGTGGGCGTCGGAGGTGGCGCTGGAGTTGGCCCAGGGGTGGAGTGCGGTCGGCGCACGCCTCGTGCTGGCCGATGGAGGGCTCGAGGCACCGTCGCTGCACCTGGGCCTCGGTGAGGGGCATGGAGAAGGGCTGGTCGACGCGCTCCGCTGGGGCACCTCGGTGCGCCGTGTGGCGCGCCGCCTCGAAGGGCGTAGCTTCTTCGCCATCACCGCGGGAACCCCCGTGGCCGACGGGCCCGCGGTGCTCCAGGATCCTCGGTGGGGCGCGCTCTGCACGGGGTTCCGGGAGGCAGGGGTCACGCTCGCGGTCCTTGTCCCGGCACGCGACCCGTGCCTCGGAGCCGTCCTCGGACAGGCCGCTGCCGCGGTCGTCCTGGCAGGGCCCGGCGAGAGCATCCCCCTCTCCGTGCGGGCGGGGAAGGTCCCGGTGATCGCGGTGGTGGGGCGGGAGGGTGTGCCTTCCCGTGCCGCCGTGACCGAGCAGCCCGCATCCGTGTCCGACGAGCTGTCGCCGACGGTCGAGGCCACTCCGCTCTCTGAGGGCCTTGCGGCCGGTGTCCCGCCGCTGTCGGAGACGCTCCCGGAGCCTGGGGGCCCGATCCCCGAGCCCGACTCGGGAACGGAGGGTCTTCCCGCCGGCTTCGCCGACTTCACCCTGACGCGTGAGATCCGAGGGTGGGAGCAGCCGCGCCGCGCGGAGCCGCCCGAGGCTGCGGTGTTTCCCGAGCCGGAGCCCGAGCCTGCGGCGAACCCCGAGCCGGAGCCCGAGCCTGCGGCCATCTCCGAGCCGGAGCCCGAGGCTGTGGTGTTTCCCGAGCCGGAGCCCGAGGCTGCGGCGATCCCGGAGCCGGAGCCCGAGGCTGCGGCGATTCCCGAGCAGGAGTCGCTGTCGGTCCTGGCTTCGCCGGAGGCCCAGGAGGCTTCCGCCTCGGCTCCGGTGGAGTTCCGGGCGCTGGATGCGGATCCCGAGCTCATGGAGCCGGAGCCGCTTCCGCCCGAGCCCGAGCTGTACGGGGACCCGGTGCCCACCTTCGAGGAGATCGTGGAGGAGTCCGAGGCCGACTCGGCTCCACCCCGCTGGGCCAACCGGCGCAACCTCGTCGGGCTCGGCGTCCTTGTCGTCGCCGTGGCCGCGGCCGTCGCGGCGTCGCTCCTGGGGTACCTGCAGATCCCCGGGCTGTCGCCGGTGAAGGCGGAGCCGGGGGGCGGCACCCCGCAGGCGGGCACGGTGGCCGCCGCACCGGCGACGGAGACCTCCGAGGGCGCACCGTTCTCCGTCGGTCTCGCCGCATTCCAGGACGAAGAGGCGGCCCGCGCCCTGGTGCAGGATCTCTCGGGGAGGGTGCCCGGCGTGCTCTTCGCCACCGTGCCCGTCGACGTGGAGGGGCAGGTCGTGCACCGCGTGATCGCGGGAGTTTCGACCGACTCGGCCGCCGCGCTGGCTCTCGGGGCCCGCGTGGCCGCGGCAGCCGGACTCGCCCCGGACGCGTGGGTGGCCAGGTGGACGCCGCGCGCCTTCCAGCTCGGCGAGGTGCCGGATCATGAGGCTGCGCTGCGCCGGTCCGAGGTCCTCCAGGGTCTCGGTGTTCCCGCCTACGTCCTGGCCGTGACGTACTCCGACGGCTCCGTCCGCTTCCGGGTCTACGCCGGCGCCTTCGCCGACGAGGCTGAAGCCCTCTACCTCTCGGGCCTCCTGCAAGAGCGCGGCCTGAGCAGCGCCACTCTCTCCGAACGAACCGGTCGTCTGCCCGAATGAAGCTCCGCGCCCTCCGCGTACACGGGTTCAAATCCTTCGCAGACTCCACCAAGATCGACTTCCACGACGGGATCACCGCGATCGTGGGGCCCAACGGGTGCGGGAAGTCGAACATCAGCGACGCCATCCGCTGGGTCCTGGGGGAGCAGCGCCCCACCGCCATCCGGGGCGCGAAGATGGAAGAGGCCATCTTCCAGGGCACGGTGAACCGCCGGCCTGTGAACCGGGGCTCCGTGTCCCTCCTCGTGAGCAACGAGGACGGCACGCTCCCCGTCCCCTTCGAGGAGGTGGAGATCGGGAGGCAGGTGTTCCGGGACGGCGGGTCCGAGTACACGCTCAACCGCAGCCCGGTGAGGCTTCGGGACGTGGTGGACCTGACGCGCGACACGGGGCTCGGGGCGAACGCCTACGCCATGATCGAGAACCGCATGATCGATGCCATCCTCTCGGACCGGGCCGACGAGCGCCGGGCCCTCTTCGAGGAGGCGGCCGGGGTCGGGAAATACAAGGACCGGCGCAAGGCGGCGATTCGCCGGCTCGAGCACGCCGAGGTGGACCTGCAGCGCCTGGAGGACGTCATCGCCGAGGTCCAGACCAAGGTCCGCTCGCTGGCACGGCAGAAGGGGAAGGCCGAGCGCTACCTGGAGTTCCGGAAGCGGCGTCTGGACGTGGAGGTCACGGTGGTGCGCCACCAGCTGGACACGCTGGGCGAGCGCCTGCGGGGGGTGGTGAAGGAGTTGGAGCAGGACGTGCAGAGCGGCGAGGGCAAGGTCGCGGAGCTTCGAGCCGCCGAGGCCGAGTACGAGTCGCTGCGGCTCCGGGAGGTGGACTCGGAGAAGGAGCGCATCGAGGCCGCCGGCCGGCTGGAGACGGTGCGTGAGCAGCTCGCGCAGTGGGAGCGCGACCTGGCCGTGGCCGACGAGCGCGCGTCCAACGCCGACCGCCGGCTGGCCCAGATCGAGGAGGAGCGGAGCGGCGCCCGCGCGCTGGCCGGGCGCATGGATCTGGACGCGCAGGAGCTTCAGGGGGCGCGCGACCGGACCCAGGAGGAGCTCCGCGCGCTCAGGGAGGTCGCCGACGCTCGGCGGGCCGAGCTGCAGGAGGTGCGGGACCGCCTCCAGCAGGCCCGGGAGCGCCTCGAGGGGGTGGAGTCGCGGGAGCGGGAGCTGGCCCGACGGGGAGCGCAGCTGGAAGGCGACGCCGAGGCCTCCGAGGCCCAGGCCGCCGAGCTGGAGCGGCGGCTGGACCGTCTCACGACGGAGCTCGAGGAGGCGGCAGACACCCTCACCGACCTCCAGTCCCAGGGCGACCTCTTCTCCGGGAGGGTGGACGACCTGGCGCGCGCAGTGGAAGAGGCCCGCGCCGCCGTGGAGGCGTCGTCGTCGGTGATGGCCCAGGCGCGCCGCGAGTTGGATCAAGCCCGTAGCGCCGAGCTCCTGGCGGCTGATCGGGCCTCCTCCCTGGGCGCCCGCAGGGCGGCCCTGGAGCAGCTCGAGCGCGACCGGGAGGGCGTGGAGCCCGTGGTGAAGGCGGCGCTGGCGCTGGGCGACGCCGGCGTCATAGGGACCCTCTCCGATTTCGTCACCGCCGAGGCCTCGCTCGCGCGGGCCGTCGAGTCGTACCTGGGGACCATGGCGCGCGCGCTCGTGGTGCGGGACGGCGCTGCCGTGGAGCGGATCCACCGCTGGTTCGACGACGTGTGGCAGGGCGGGGGAGGACTCATCCTCCTCCCCCTCGACCGCGTTCCGGCCGCGGCCGCCCAGGGGGGCGGATCGCTCCTCGCACGCGTGCAGGCCACCGGAGAGGGCGCGGCGTGGGTGAGGGCGCTCCTGGACGGGGTGGACGTGGTGGAGCACGGTTCGGTCCACGCCGGGAGCGGCGACCGCGTCGCCGCCTCGGGGGCCGTCGTGGAGCGTCGGGGCGTCGTGCGCCTGGGCAATCCGGCGGGAGCCACCGGGCTCCTGGAGCGCAAGGAGCAGTTGCGCTCGACGCTGGATGAGCACCGCGACGCGTGTGCGATCGCCGACGCAGCGAGGGAGGCACGAGAGGGCGCCGAGGCCACGCTGAGAGATGCCGAGGAGGCGCTCGAGGGGGCCCGGGCGGCGCTGCGCTCCCGTGAGGACGAGCACAGGCTCGCCGCGTCCGAGCTCCAGGCCCAGTCCGACCGGAAGATCCGGATGGACCGCCATCGGGACGATCTCGCGCGGCAGCTGGAAGGCACCCGCGCGGCCCGCTCGCGGGCCATGGACCGCGCCCGCGAGGCGCGGGAGGACCGTCAGCTCCTCCTCGTAGAGGAGCAGGGGATCCAGGCCGAGCGCGCGGCTGCCCGCGAGTCGATGGCGGTGATCACCGAGGAGTGGGAGGTGGCCCGGGCCGAGGAGGGGCGACTGGCCGTGGAGCTCGCGCGCCTGGAGGGAGACGTCACACGCCTGAGCGAGCGGCTGGAGGGTGTCGTCGCCGCCCGGGGCCAGGCGCACGCGCGCGTGGCGGCGCTGGACGCCGAGGAGGAGCAGCTCCGCGCCGAGCTCGACGAGGCCCGCCGGATCCGCACCGACGGTGAGGCGGCCACCGAGCGCCTCTTCGCCGACCGGACGTCGGCGGAGGCCGAGGTTCGCACGAAGGACGAGGCGCTCCAGGCAGTCGCTGAGGCGCTGGCGAAGGCCGAAAGGAGGGTCCGGGAAGCCCGCAGCGCGGAGCGGGAAGCGGCCGATCACCGGCACACGCTCGAGTTGGAGCGGCAGGAGCTGAGCGGGCGCATCGAGCGCATCCGGGAGCGCCTGGAGGGGGAGTGGGGGCGCTCCCTGGACAGCCTGCTGGCACAGGCCGAGCAGGTGGAGGGCGATCCCGGTCTCCTGCAGGACGAGCTCAAGGAGCTGGTCGTCGCACTGGAGCGGCTCGGCCCGGTGAACATGCTCGCCGTGGAGGAGCACGAGGAGGAGAGCAAGCGCCTGGAGTTCCTGACCGTGCAGCGCGACGACCTGGTCACGGCACGGAACGACCTGCGCAACGCCATCCGCGAGATCAACAAGACCGCCACGGATCTCTTCCGGACCACGTTCTCCGCCATCCGGGAGAACTTCCGCTCCACCTTCCTGCGGCTGTTCGAAGGGGGAGAGGCGGACCTCTGGCTCCAGGACCCCGAGGATCCCCTCGAGTCGCCGGTGGAGATCCACGCGTCACCCCGGGGGAAGAAGACGCAGCGCATCGATCTCCTCTCCGGTGGCGAGCGGGCCCTCACGGCGCTTTCCCTCCTGTTCGGCATCTACCTGGTCAAGCCGAGTCCGTTCTGCGTCTTCGACGAGGTGGACGCGCCGCTGGACGAGAACAACATCGGGCGCTTCATCAAGCTCCTCCAGGACTTCAAGGCACAGACCCAGTTCGTCGTGATCACCCACAATCCCCGCACCATCGAGGCCGCCGACTGGATCTACGGCGTCACCATGGAGGAGCCGGGGGTGAGCACCATCGTGGGCGTGAGGCTGGAAGAGGCGCTGCAGACGGCGGGCACCAAGTAGCGAGCATGCCCGACGGGTTCGGCGGGGGGACGACGGTGGACCCGCTCCGACGCAGGCCTTAACCTTCCATTCCCCGACGCCTCCCGGGGCCGGTGAGCCGGCGGCGTCCGCAACCCTCGAAGGAGCGCACGGTCTCCATGTTGGTGGTGATGAGGCACAACGCCCGGCCCGAGGACGTCCAGGCTGTGGTGGCGACCATCAAGGACATGGGGTACGAGGCCCGCCCCATTCCCGGCGGACAGCGCACCGCGGTCGGTCTCATCGGCAACGACGGGCGCGTGGACTCGGCCCGCCTCGAGGGCCTGGAGGGCGTGCTCGAGGTCATCCCCGTCACCCAGCCGTACAAGCAGGTGTCGCGGGAGTGGAAGGAGGCCGACACGCGCGTGCGCTTCCCCAACGGGGTCTGCATCGGCGGGGGCGAAGTGGTTGTGATGGCCGGTCCCTGTTCCGTGGAGAGCGAGGGCCAGATCATGGACATCGCCCACCAGCTCCGCGCCCTCGGTGTGGCGGTCCTGAGAGGCGGGGCGTTCAAGCCCCGCACATCGCCCTACGCCTTCCAGGGTCTGGGCGTGAAGGGCCTGGAGCTCCTGGCCAGGGCGCGGGAGGCCACGGGGATGATGATCGTCACGGAGGCCCTCGATCCCGAAGGCGCCAGTGCCGTCGCCGAGTACGCCGACATGATCCAGATCGGCACGAGGAACATGCAGAACTACGCCCTCCTGCGTCGGGCCGGTCGACTCGGCAAGCCGGTGCTCCTGAAGCGGGGGATGTCGGCGACCATCGACGAGTTGCTCCTGGCTGCCGAATACGTCCTCGCCGAGGGGAACGAGTCCGTCGTGCTGTGCGAGCGTGGCGTGCGCAGCTTCGACACGCACACCCGGAACCTGCTGGACCTGTCCGCCATCCCGTTGGTGAAGGGGCTGTCCCACCTTCCCATCGTGGCCGACCCGAGCCACGGTACCGGCATCCGCTCCATGGTCACCCCCATGGCCCGCGCGGCCGTGGCCGCAGGCGCCGACGGGATCATCGTGGAGGTCCATCCGGATCCGCCCAGGGCGCTGTCCGACGGGGCTCAATCGCTCTATCCGGTCCAGTTCGCCGAGCTGCTGGATCAGATCCGGGTCATCGCCGAGTCCATCGGCAGGAAGCTGAACGAGCCGCTGGGCGCGCCTACCGCGCGCTGAAGCAGGGCGCGAGTCCAGGGTCCGGGTGGTGCCCGGCCGGACGTCCCAAGGTGCCATTCCCGAGTCCCGCCCCCGGGACGAGACTCGGGAATGAGCGAGGTCGAGAACCCCGGGCACGCCCTGGGCCGATGGGGCGAGGGCCGCGCTGCCCGGTTCCTGGAGCGGCGGGGATGGACGATCCTGGCCAGGAACTACCGCTTCGGCCGCAGGGAGGTGGACCTGGTGGTGCTCCGCGACGGCCTCCTGGCCTTCGTGGAGGTGAAGACCCGGGCGGGGACCGGGTTCGGCTCGCCGCAGGACTCCATCACCCTGCTCAAGCGCCGCGAGATCGAGGCGGTGGCGGCCCAGTTCGTGGACCGCCACCGCCTCCATGCCCTGGCCGTCCGCTTCGACGCCATGGCCATCCTGGTGCGGAGGCGGGCTGGTGGGTCCGACGTGATCATCGAGCACGTGGAGGACGCGTGGCGCCCCGGGTGGCCCTGAGGTGTCGAGCGCGGCGGAGGACGCGGGCGACCCCGCGCCGGGCGGCGTTGACCCGAGTGGGGGGCCCCGGTAGCTTGCGTTGTGCCCCAGGTCCGCAGGACGAAAGCCCACGAATCCCGTCAGGACCCCGCAGGTAGCAGCGGTAAGTGCGGCGATCGTTGCTGCGGGTAGCCTGGGGCATTTTTTTCGTCCCTCGCGTCGACGCTTCCCCGACCCACCGACCGCCGTCCCCGACTTGTCCCACACGGCCCTAGCCAGGAAGTACCGCCCCAGGAGCTTCGCCGACGTGGCGGTGCAGGAGCATGTGTCCGAGACCCTCCGCCGCGCGGTGGTGGGCGGCCGCGTGGGTCACGCCTACCTCTTCTGCGGTCCCCGCGGGGTGGGCAAGACGACCCTGGCTCGCGTCCTGGCCATGGCGCTCAACTGCCCGAACCGCACGCCCGAAGGCGAACCGTGCGGCGCATGCGAGAACTGCCAGCGCATCTGGGGCGGACACACGGCGCTGGACGTGGTGGAGATCGACGCCGCCTCCAACCGCGGCGTGGACGATGCCCGGGACCTCCGCGAACGGGCCATGTACGCGCCCTCGGAGGAGGGCGGGTACAAGATCTACATCGTGGATGAGGCCCACATGCTCACCCGGGAGGCATGGAACGCGCTCCTCAAGATCCTGGAGGAGCCGCCCCCGCGGGTGATCTTCGTCTTCGCCACGACGGAGCCCCAGAAGATCCAGCAGGCGGCGTCGCCGATCCTGTCCCGCTGCCAGCGCTTCGATTTCCGGCGCATGGGGGTCTCCGACGTCGCGGACCGCCTGCGCTCCGTCCTCACCCAGGAGGGGCTGAAGGCGCCCGAGGACGCGCTGCGCATCATCGGGCGCAAGGCGGATGGGGGGATGCGGGACGCTCTCTCCCTCCTGGACCAGGTCCTCTCGCTCACCGGGGGCGAGGTGGACGCGGACGCGGTGCGCCGGGTCCTGGGCCTGGTGGAGGAGGAGCGTTACCTGGAGCTCCTCGACATCCTGGCCGACGGCCGCCACGGGCAGGTCTTCACCGTCGTGGAGCAGCTCCTGGACGAGGGCTACGACCTGGTGGAGTTCTACCACGGACTCATGGACGCCCTGCGCACCGTCCTCCGGCTCAGGCTCTCCCCCGACGCTCCCCTGGACCTGCGCGAGGACCTGCGCGCTTCGTTCGCGGCGAGGGCCGCGCGCTTCGCCCCCGGGGACCTTGTGCGAATGCTCTCCGCCGCGGCCGACATGGAGACGAATGGGAGTCTGCGCCGGAGCGCGAACCCGCGGGTCCTCGTGGAGATGCTCCTCCTGCGCCTCAGCTATCTGGACCGGACCGTGGAACTGGAAGAGCTCCTCCGGGCGATGGGAGGGGCCCCGGCCCCGAGGGGGGGGGCGGCGAGCTCACCCCCCCAGCCGCCGCAGGCGACTTCGGGGAAGCCCGCGCGCCGCAAGGCGTCCACGACCTCGGCGGAGCCCGCAGCCAGGCCTGCGGAGGACGCGGTGCCGCCGGTGGACGCCCCGGAGCCCCCCACGCTGGAAGCGGCCTGGACCGCCTGGCTCGACGCGGGGAAGGGGGTGCCCAGGGGTCTCCTGGCCTTCCTCCGGTCAGCGACGGTGAGGGAAGGCGCCGAGGGAGTGGAGATCTCGCCGCCGCCCGGCCCCGCCGCCGAGCGCCTTGCCGATCCCGCGGTCCTGGGGCAGGTCCGGGCGGCGCTTTCGTCGTGGCTGGGGCGCCCGGTGCAGGTGCGCGTGTGGGCTTCGCAGGGGGAGACGCAGCCGCCTCCGCGGATCGGCCGGGAGGAAGTCCGCGCCGACACCCTCAAGTCGTTGTACCGCAAGGAACCGCGCCTGGAGAAGGCGGTAGAAGAACTCGACCTCGAGCTCATGGAGTGAGCCCACGCCGGCCATGAATCCCAACCTCCAGCAGATCATGCAGCTGGGACAGCAGCTGCAAGCAAGGATGTCCAAGCTCCAGGAGTCCCTGGACGCGCAGAAGATCACCGCCTCCTCGGGGGGCGGGATGGTCACGGCCACCGTGGACGGGAAGGGCCAGGTGAAACAGGTGAAGATCGATCCCACCTGCGTGGATGCCCGCGACGTGGAGATGCTCGAGGACCTGGTGCTGGCCGCCGTGGCCGAGGCCCAGGCCAAGGCGCAGAAGAGCTACGAGGAGGAGATGCGAAAGGCCACCGGTGGCCTGCCCATGAACCTCCCGGGCCTCCCGGGCCTCTTCTGAGACGGCGGGAGGCGGCTGCCCCGTGTCTGTGATCGACCTGGTCACTGGGGAGCTCTCGCGCCTCCCGGGGATCGGCTCGAAGACGGCGATGCGCCTCGTGCACCATCTCATGAAGGGGAGCAAGGACGACACGCTCCGCCTGGCCCGCGCCTTGGTGGAAATGGCCGAGCGGATCCGACCGTGCGCCCGATGCGGCAACTTCTCCGAGAACGACCTGTGCGAGATCTGCTCGAACCCGCGAAGGGACCCCTCCGTCCTGTGCGTGGTGGAGGAGGCGTTCGAGGTAGGGGCCATCGAGCGGACGGGCCAGTTCAGGGGCTCCTACCACGTTCTGGGAGGGCGCCTCTCGCCGCTGGACGGGGTCGGCCCCGAAGAGCTGAGCATCGGGGCGCTTCTGCAGAGGGTGCGCGCGTCGTCCCCGGCCCTGCAGGAGGTCATCATCGCCACCAACGCCAGCGTGGAGGGAGAAGCTACTTCGGTCTATCTCGAGCAACTCCTCCGTCCGTTGGGCCCGCGGGTGACCCGCCTGGCGCGGGGGATCCCCGTGGGGAGCGACCTCGAGTACGTCGACGGGACCACCATCGCCGAGGCCCTGGCGGGCCGTCGGGAAATGTGACCTCACCATGAACAAGCAGCTGAAGGCAGCGGGTCTCACCATCCTGGCGGCGGCCGTCGCCGGCGGCATCATCGCCCTCATCGTCCGCAACCAGATCGCCCGCCACCGGCGCGACCTGTTCAGCCCGCGCTCGCTGCGCCGGCTCGCGGCGCTCGGCCACATGAGGCGCGAGGCCGCCTCGGTCGACGGCATCCGGGTCCTGAGGGACTTCATCGCCTGGGAGCCGCGCCCCCTGCTCCGGGAGCGGGCCCGCGCCATCCTTGGCCGGATGGAGGTCGAGATCGATGGGCTCAGGCCGGGGCCCGCCCGGGAGCAGGCTTGAACCCTGCCGACCTTGCCCTGGAAGGCCGTCGGGCCGACTTTACCTTTCCGCGCCCTGGTGGGCGTGGGCTGTTGACCCGAGGGTGGGGAAACATATGTTCTCGGGCCAGGACCCGACGCACGAGGAAGCCTTGCTGAACCCCGGACATCCCGCCGCCAGGAGGAGGTAGCGTCGACCCATGTCGATGATCAACTACGCCTCCCGGGAGATCAACTGCAAGATCGTCTACTACGGCACGGGCCTCGGCGGGAAGACCACGAACCTCGAGTATATCTACTCGCGTGTGAACCCGGACACGAAGGGGAAGATGATTTCGCTGGCCACGGAGACGGAGCGCACGCTCTTCTTCGACTTCCTCCCCATCGACCTGGGCGAGATCCGGGGGTTCAAGACCCGCTTCCATCTCTACACGGTGCCGGGGCAGGTGTACTACAACGCGAGCCGCCGCCTCATCCTGAAGGGCGTGGACGGCCTGGTGTTCGTGGCCGATTCCCAGGCGACGCGGGCGGAGGCCAACATCGAGTCCATGCACAACCTGTACGACAATCTGGAGACGTACGGGTATGATCTGCAGACCATCCCCTTCGCGATTCAGTACAACAAGCGGGATATGCCCAACGTCCTCTCCATGGAGGAGCTCCGGGCCCAGATCAACCCCATGGGGGTGCCGGACTTCGAAGGAGTGGCCATCGAGGGGAAGGGTGTGTTCGAGACCCTCTCCTGCGTGAGCAAGCTAGTCGTCAAGTCCCTCTCCTAGGGTCGGCGCCGTGGCCGGCAGCCGCCTCACCCTTCCGAACGTCATCACGGTCGCCAGGATCGCCGTGTGCCCGGTCATCTTCGTGCTGGCCATGGCGCCGGGCGCAGGGGAGCGCCTGTGGGCGTTTGTGCTCTTCGTGGTTGCGGCCGTGTCGGACGTGTGGGACGGGTGGCTGGCGCGGAAGCACGGGTGGATCACGGACCTGGGGAAGCTCCTGGATCCCCTGGCGGACAAACTGCTCCTGGCCGCCACCTTCATCCCGTTCTACCTGATCTCGCACCGGGGCCCCGAGTGGCACGTGCCCTGGTGGGGGCCTCTTCCCCTCTGGGTGGTCCTCGTCATCTTCGGACGCGAGTTCATCATCACGGTATTCCGCAGCTACGCGGCCGCCAGGGGCGTGGTCATCGCCGCGGGTGCGTCGGGAAAGCGCAAGGCCGTGTACCAGAACCTCTTCATCGGCGGAGTGCTCTGCTGGTACCCGCTCATCATGTTCGTGGACGGGCGGGGCTGGTCCGCGACAGGGGCCTGGCGGGCGTGGGCGGCCTTCCACGGCATGTGGATCGCGGTGACCCTCGCCGCCGCGCTCCTGCTCACCGTCTACTCGATGCTCGACTATCTCTGGCGATACCGCTCGGTGGTGGGTGTCCGGGGGTGACGCGGCGGGCATGAGCGTGGTGGGCCGATCCCCCCGGGCTGCGGTCGTGACGGTCGGCGACGAGCTGCTCCTGGGCAAGACGGTGGACACCAACGCGGCGTGGCTGGGGAGGGAGCTGGGCGAGCTCGGGATCCCCGTGGTGCGCCGGCACACCGTGGGCGACGTCCCCGGCGAGATCCAGGTCGCGGTGGCCGACGCCCTCACGGTGGCGGACCTGGTGGTGGTCACGGGCGGGCTCGGCCCAACCCCGGACGACCTCACGCGCGACGCGGTGGCGGAGCTCTTCGGTCGCCCGCTCCTCGACGACCCCGAGGTCCTGGAGTCCATCCGGGCCCGCTTCCGCGAGCGCGGGGCGACGGAGCTTCCAGGGCCCAACCGGCGGGTCGCCCAGGTTCCGGCGGGCGCGCACAAGCTCACGAACCCGTGCGGTACGGCACCGGGCCTGGCCATGGAGCGGGACGGGGCGCTCGTGGTTCTCCTCCCGGGGGTGCCCAGGGAGCTGAAGGGGATCTTCTTGGGGGATCTCCGTCGGCTGGTCCTGGAGCGGTTCTCGGGGCGTCTGTCGCCGGTGCACGTCAGGGCCGTGCGCACCACCGGGATCCCCGAGTCCGTCCTGGCCCAGCGCATCGCCGAGCGCCTCCCGGAGGGAACCGGGCCCGTGCGCCTGGCCTTCCTCCCCGGCCTCCGGGGCGTGGATCTGCGCTTCCAGGCCACCGACATGAGCGCCGACGAGGCCGACGCCCGCTTCGACGGGCTCTTGGGGGCCCTGGAGGACGTCCTGGCTCCCTGGCGCTTCGACGCGCCTTCGGGTGATCTGGCCGAGGCGGTTTCGCTGGCGCTGCGCAGCCGCGGGATGCGCCTGGCCGTGGCCGAGAGCTGCACCGGGGGCCTCATCGCCAAGCGCCTCACCGACCTTCCGGGCGCCTCGGACGTCCTCTCCGGCGGGGTGGTGGCGTACGCCAACGACGTGAAGACGGGCGTGCTCGGGGTGCGGGACGAAGAGCTGGCCGAGCAGGGGGCGGTGTCCGAGGTGGTAGCCGCCGCCATGGCCGAGGGGGTCGCGCGGCTCCTGGGGGCTGACGTGGGGATCGGCGTGACGGGGGTGGCGGGTCCGGGGGGTGGCACCGAGGAGAAGCCCGTGGGCACGGTCTGGTACGCTGTGGCCATCGAGGGGCGGGTTGAGGCCCGGCGCGAGCGCTTCTCCGGCGACCGGGAGGCGGTCCGTGAGCGGGCGGCCCAGGCCGCGCTCTTCCTCCTCCTGCGGGCCCTGGAGGCGAGCGCGGAGCGTGCCGACAGGGCGCGGGGATGAACCAACCGGGCCGACCGTGATATCTTCAACGCCCCGGCTGGCGCCAAGGCCCCGGGTTGCAGCCCACACCTCCCGGAAAACAAAACCATGAAGGATTCCGTATCGGAGACGGACGCGATGGAACCCCTCGAGGATGACCGTTCCGGGGAGGCGGAAGAACCCGTGAAGGACCCGATGGACGCGCCGGCGGCCAAGCCGGCCGAGGGCGCCGTGGAGGTGCCACTGGAGGCCGCCGGGGAGTCGCTTGCCGAAGAGGAGGCCCCGGAGGGGGCGAGCCTCGGGTCGGAGGTCCCTGCCTCGGAGCCCGACGCCGATCTCTCGGAGCTCCAGGGTGAGTTGGCGGGCCTCAACGACCGACACCTTCGCCTGGTCGCCGAGTTCGCGAACTACCGGCGCCGCGTGGAGAAGGAGCGTGCGGCTCTGTGGGGCCGTGCCCAGGGCGAGCTCGTGGAGAAGCTCCTCGGGGTCCTGGACGACCTCCAGCGCGTGGCCGGGCTCGACCTGGGCAACGCCACCGTGGAGGCCATCCTGGAGGGTATCGACCTGGTGGACCGGAAGTTCGAGCGCATCCTCGCCGACGCGGGGGTGGAGGTCCTTCATCCCGCTGGCGAGCGCTTCGATCCCCAGACCATGGAGGCCGTGATGCGCGTGCCCACCGAGTCCGAGGACGAGGAGGACCGGGTCGCCATGGTCTTCGAGAAGGGGTACGCCTTGAAGGGACATCTGCTCCGCCCGGCGCGGGTCAGCGTCCTCAAGCTCGGCTGAGGGGAGCGCCCGGACGACCATGGCGGCTGCGAAGAAGGACTTCTACGAGGTGCTGGGGGTCTCCGAGAAGGCCACGCCCGAGGAGATCAAGAAGACCTACCGCAAGCTCGCCAAGCAGCACCATCCCGACGCCAACCCAAACAAGCCCCAGGCGGCCGAGCGCTTCAAGGAGATCGGCGAAGCGTACTCGGTTCTGTCCGACCCGGAGAAGCGAAAGCAGTACGACCAGATGCGCCGCTTGGGGGCCTTCGGGGGCCTGGGGCGCAGCGGCCCCACGCATCGCCCAGGCGGAGCCGCAGGGACAGGGGCCGGACCGGGCGATCCGGGCTTCTCCTTCGACGATCTCCAGGGCGGGTTCGGCAACATCTCCGACCTTTTCAGCTCCCTCTTCGATCTGGGCAAGCGGACCGGTCCGGGGGCGCGCAAGCGCGGGCCCCAGAAGGGGCAGAACGTGGAGTACGTGGTGGAGGTCCCCTTCCTGTCCGCGGCGCTTGGGGAGAGGGTTGCCGTGGAGGTGGCCATCACCGAGGACTGCGCCACCTGCGGAGGGGACGGGGCGAAGCCCGGAACCCAGGTGCGGGCGTGCGCGGAATGCGGAGGCACGGGGCACGTGTCCTTCGGACAGGGGGGATTCGCGGTGAAGCGGCCGTGCCCCGCGTGCTTCGGGAAGGGGAGGATCCCCGAGTCGGCGTGTCCGTCCTGCGAGGGACGCGGCACCGTCCACCAGCGCCGCAAGATCCAGATCAACGTGCCCGAGGGTACCGAGAGCGGCTCCAAGGTGCGCCTCTCGGGGCAGGGGGAGCGGGGCAAGGAAGGCGGGCCGGCCGGAGACCTCGTCATCACCTTCAAGGTCCAGCCCCACCGCTTCTTCCGCCGGGAGGGACTGGACGTCTACGTCACCGTCCCCATCAACATCGTGCAGGCCACGCTGGGCTCGAAGATCAAGGTCGCGACCGTGAAGGGCACCAAGGTCGTGCTGAAGATCCCCCGTGGGACCCAGACGGGGACGCGATTCCGAATCAAGGGGCAGGGGATCGCGAAGGGGGACCGGACCGGAGACCAATATGTGGACGTCAAGGTGGAGGTCCCGGCCAAGCTCTCGGACGACGAGCAGCGCGCCATGGAGGAGTTCGCTCAGCTCACGGGGCTGAAGCACTAGAAGGGGCCGGCTCCGCACGCACGATCCGCCCGCCTCCCAGGACGCGATCCCTGTCGTAGAAGACCGCCGACTGCCCCGGGGTCACCGCGGCCACCTCCTGCAGGAGCTCCAGCCTCACGCGGCTTCCTGCCTCGCGCACCCGTGCAGGGACGTCCGCGGCGCGGTGGCGCAGCTGAACCCGGAGGCGCGACCCGACCTCCGGCACCCCGGTGAGCCAATTCAGCTCGCGCACCTCCACGAGGCGTGCCATGAGCTCCTCCCGCCTCCCCACCACGACCTCCCGGGCATCGGGTCGGATCTCGAGGACGAACCGGGGCTCGCCCAGGCCGCCGCCGAGCCCCTTCCGCTGGCCCACGGTGAAGCCGGCGTACCCGTCGTGCTCCCCAAGCACGTTGCCCCGCCGATCGACCAGCCTACCGGGCTGGAGGGCGGGGTGGACCGGGCCGAGCTTCCGGCGCAGCAGGTCCCGGTAGTCGCCGGTGGGGACGAAGCAGATCTCCTGGGACTCAGGCTTGTCGGCGGTGGACAGGCCGAGGGAGCGCGCTCGCTCGCGGACCTCGGCCTTGGTGAGGTCGCCCAGCGGGAAGCGCAGGCGTGGGAGGATCGCCCGGTCGAGCTCCCAGAGGAAGTAGCTCTGATCCTTGGTGCGGTCCGCGCCGCGGAGGAGGCGTGGCCCTCCCGGGCCGTCCTCCCAGCGCACGTAGTGCCCCGACGCGATGGTCTCGCACTCCAGCGCCCGCCCGCGCGCCAGCAGGTCGCGGAACTTGGTGTTGCCGTTGCAGCGCACGCAGGGGTTGGGGGTGCGTCCCCGGGCGTACTCGGAGACGAAATCGTCCACGACGTCCCGGGTGAAGTCCTCCTCCACGTCGAACACGTAATGTGGGATGTCCAGGGCCACGGCCACCCTGCGCGCGTCCGCGATGCCGTCGAGCCCACAGCACGTCTTGGCGTGAGCGGGCGTGCCGGAGTAGCAGAAGGTCTTCATGGTGACGCCGACGACGTCGTGTCCCGCTTCCTTGAGGAGGGCGGCCGCCACGGAGGAGTCCACGCCGCCGGACATGGCCACGAGCACCCGGGTCACGCCCCGCTCTCCAGGGCCCGGAGCCGTTCCACCACCGAAGCGGTGACGCCGGCAGCGCGGATCACGTCCTCCGCCGTGGTGGACGCTCCGAGCGAGAAGCGCACGGTTGCGTGGGGGTCGCCCGCCCCGTACAGGGCTGCGAGGACGTGGCTCCCCGAGGACGCGCCCGTGTGGCACGCGGCTCCGCCGGAAACGGCCACGCCCTCGAGGTCGAGGGCCATGAGGAGGGAGGTGCTGTCCACGCCGGGGACGGAGATGCTTGCGATGTGAGGCGCGCGGGGTGCCCGGCCCCCGTTCACCCGCATCCCGGCGATGCGGGTCGCGAGCTCGCCCTCCAGCCGCGCGCGCAGCGCCCCGAGGCGCTCCGCCTCCGCCTCGCGCTCTTCCACCGCCAGGCGGAGCGCGGTGGCCAGCCCTACCGCCCCCGCCACGTCCTCGGTGCCCGGGCGGAGCGCGCGCTCCTGGCCGCCCCCGTGTAGGAGGGGGGAGAGGTACGTCCCTTCGCGGCAGAAGAGGAGCCCCGTCCCCTTGGGGCCCTGGAGCTTGTGCCCGGTGGCGGTGAGGAGGTCGACCGGGACCTCGTCGACCCGCACCGGCATCTTCCCCACGGCCTGCACCGCATCGGTGTGGAACGTGGCTCCGGTGGCCCGGCACCGCGCCGCCACCTCCTCGACCGGGAGGACCATCCCCGTCTCGTTGTTCACCCACATGATCGAGACGAGCGCGGGGGGCTCGGCCAGGGCGTGGGCGAGACGGTCCTGGTCCAGGGACCCGTCCTCGGCCACCGGGATGCTCACCATCCGGCCGGCGCCCCGGGCGGTGGCGTGATCGGCGGCGCCCAGGACTGCGGCGTGCTCCACCGTGGAGACGGCCACGGTGGGCGTGTGTCCGTCGGCCCGGAGCCGTGTCGCGCGCCCCTGGATGGCCAGATTGTCGGACTCGGTTCCGCCCCGCACGAAGTGGATCTCGGAGAAGCGCGCCCCCAGCGTGGCGGCGCACGCCGCCCGGGCCTCCGCCAGCGCAGCCGCGGCCTCCCGCCCCCAGCGGTGCAGGGAGGAGGGATTCCCGAACGTCCGGTCCAGGAACGGCTCCATGGCCGCGCGGACCTCCGCCCTGACGGGCGTGGTCGCGGCGTGGTCGAGGTAGATGGGGTGCATGCGCGGCCAGCCGGTTTTCCGGGGTGGGGACGGAAGGGTAACTTAACGCGTCCTCCGGCACCCCCTGTTACCGCCTCCCGCCCCGCGGGGTCCAGCCATGAGCCCAGCCCCGCCCCCGTTTCCCGAGGGGCGACCGCGCCGCTTCCGCGCCACGGTGCACGGCACCGTCTTCGGGGGACGGGAGCGGCTCCTCGCCCTTCTCGTGGCGGGCGACCGGGTCCGCCTCGTGGCGGATCCCCCGGGGCATGGTCCGCCGGGGGTCTGGGTGCACCTGCCGTCGGGGGACCCCGTCGGCCACCTCCCACCCGAGATCGCCCAGTGGCTCTGGCCCTGGCTCGCGGCCGGGGGGCGCACCGAGGCGACGGCGGTGCATGTGGGCGCCGAGGACGAGCCGTCCTGGCGCCGGGTCGTCGTCGAGGTGGTCTGTCCGGACTAGAAGCTGGATATCCTAAGTTCGCCCAGGGTATCCACTTCCATGGTCTCGTCGACGCGGAACGGCTCCCCGTAAGCCACCCGGATCCGGGACCCGGACGCTGCCCCGTGCGCCCGGATCTGCTCGAGGAGCGGCCGGTCTCCGCCCGGGAAGACCTCCCCGGCCTGCGCCTTGCCGTCGAACTGGGAGGCGTACGCCCGAATGGCCCGGAGCTTCGTCTCCATGTGCGCGGTGATGTCCACGACGAAGGAAGGCGGGTCCGCGTCCTCCCGGAAGGCCGTGGCGTACACGAGCTTCAGCGGGCGGAAGGGCTCGCCGGGGGCTTCGAGCTTGCGCAGGGCGGACAGGAAGCACGCGTCGCGGACCAGCTCGGACGCGATGCGGTGGTCGCGGTGGCGCCCCACCTTCCAGTGGGTCACCACGACCCTGGGCCGGAGCTCCCGGAGGAGCGCCACCACCGCCGTCCTCGTGCCCTCGTTGTTCTCAAGGCGGGAGTCGGGGAGAGCGGCGCAGCGCCGCACGGCGACGCCCAGGACGCGGGCGGCGGCCTCCGCCTCGCGGGCGCGGCGCTCGGGGGTCCCCTGGCTCCCCATCTCACCCGCGGTGAGGTCCACGATGCCCACGCGCTGCCCTGCGGTGGCGCTCTTCGCCAGCGACCCCCCGCACAGGAGCTCGGCGTCGTCGGGGTGGGCCATGATGGCCAGGACGTCCAGGGGCGCGCTCATTCGTACCGGAGCGCAACCACAGGGTCCATGCGCGCGGCCCGGTGAGCGGGGAAGAGTCCGAAGAGCATGCCCGTCAGGATGGCCATGCCGAGGGCGGCGCCCACGGCCCAGATGGGGATGCGGGCGGGGAGGGGCGTCCAGGCGGCGACGGCCTCGGCGAGCCCCCACCCGGCCAGCATGCCGGCGACGGCGCCGAGGGCGGTGAGCACCGAGGCCTCCACGAGGAATTGCCAGAGGATCTCGCGGCGGGTCGCCCCCACCGCCTTGCGGATCCCGATCTCCCGGGTCCGCTCGGTGACGCTGATGAGCATGATGCCGATGACCCCCACGCCCCCCACCAGGAGGCCCGCGGAGGAGAGCGCGAGCATGACGAGGAAGAACACCGCGGTGAGGCGGTTGAACAGGTCCACGATCTGCGCGGAGGACAGGAGGGCGAAGTTGTTCTCGTCCCGGGGCCCGAGGCCGCGCATGGCCCTCAGCGCCGCGATGACCGCGTCCTGCGCCTGGGACATGGACACCGAGTCCTTGGGGACGACGAGGATCTGGGCCTGCCAGGCGTTCTGGCGGAGCCGCCGCTCGGCGGCGGTGTGGGGGAAGATGGCGAAGTGCTTCACCGCGCTCGAGAAGATGTTGGGCTCCTGCTGGTAGACGCCCACCACGGTGAACGCCTCCTGCGTGCCGCGGAACACGTTCTCCACCCGCACGCGCCGGCCGATGGGGTCTCGCTGGCCGAAGAGCTCCAGCGCGAGCTCGGCGGAGATGACCACGAGAGCCCGGTTCTGGCGAACCTCCCCCGGCGTGAAGTCCCGCCCGGCGATGAAGTCGCCCTGGCTGTAGCGGGGCCAACCTGCCGAGTACCCCTGGGAGTTCACGTTCCCCACCCGCTGCCCCTCGAAGTCGATGGACACGGAGAACCCGAAGTTGTAGAGGGCCTCGTCGATGCCGGGCAGCGCGGCGATGCGCTCCGCCTCCTCGGGCTCGATCTCGGGCTTGTCCCACCAGGGCGGGCGGTTGTTCCCCTCTTCGCCGCTCCGCACCTGGGTGAAGTCGAAGCGCGTCACCACGAAGTTGTTGGGCCCCGCCGACTCGAAGGCGGACATCACGCTGGTGCGGATCCCCGTGATGAGGGCGGCCATGGCCACCACCACGGACACGCCCACCGCGACGCCCAGGATGGTCAGCGAGGAGCGGAGCTTGTTGGCCCGCAGCGCCTCCCAGGCGATGATCAGCCCCTCGTTGAGGGCGGTGAGGCCCGAGGCCCTGCGGCGCTCGAGATCACTCATAGCGGAGTGCGTCCACGGGGTCGAGCTTGGAGGCCTTCGACGCGGGGTAGACGCCGGAGACGATTCCCACGACGAGCCCGAGCGACACGCCCAGCGCGACCCACTTCGGGCTCACCGCGGCGGGGAGGGGGGACACGGCGGCGATGAGCATGGCCACGCCGATCCCCGCCGCCACGCCGATGATGGCGCCCACGGTGGAGAGCGTCGCCGACTCGATGAGCACCTGCGTGAGGATGTCACGGCGGCGCGCACCGATGGCCTTCCGAACGCCGATCTCCCGGGTGCGCTCCATCACCGACACCAGCATGATGTTCATGATCACGATCCCGCCGACCACGAGGGAGATGGCGACCAGGCCGGGGAGCGCGATGAAGAGGATCCGGGAGATGTTGTCCCAGAAGCTGATGGCCTCGTCGGCGGTCTCCAGCGAGAAGTCGTTCGCGTCGGCGGGGCGGAGCCCCCGGCGCGCGCGCATGATCCCCTCGACCTCCTGCTGGGCTTCCCGCAGGCGGGCCGGGTCCAGGGCCTGGATGACGATGTTGTCCACGATGCCCCGGGGGTTGGTCACGGCCTGGATGGGCGATCGCGCCGGCGCGATGACGAGGTTGTCGAGGGACTGCCCGAAGAGGGAGCCGCGCTCCTCGAGCACGCCGATGATGCGGTAGGGGAAGCCGCGGATGCGGATGGTGCGCTCCAGGGGGTCCAGGGACTCGAAGATGACCTCGGCGGTCTTCGAGCCGATGACCACCACCGGGGCGCCCATGTCCGCTTCCTGGGGCGTGAACGCCCGGCCCCGGGCGATCTTCAGGTTCCGGATCTCGAAGATCTCTGGAGAGGAGCCCGAGATCATCATCCCGGTGGCGCTCTTCCCGTTGTCGCCCACGCCCTCCCCCCCGGTGTCCGATTCCACGGCGATGCGGGCGGGGACGGTCAGGCGGGCCCGGATCGCGTCGGCGTCCTCGTACGTGATGCGCGGCCGGCGCTGCAGGTTCCGCCACTCGTCCTCGGAGGTGTTGATCTGAACCGCCGGGGTGCGCTGTAGCGTCACCGTGTTCACGCCGAAGACCTGGGCGGTGAAGTCCTCGCGCACGTAACGGTCGAGCCCCTCCACCACCGTGACCACGACGATGAGGAAGAGCACGCCCAGGATCACGCCCAGGAGGCTGAAGAAGCTCTTCAGCTTCTGGCTGCGGATCTGATGCATCGCCAGGACGACACCCTCCCAGACTTGCACGGCCGGCTCCGGGTGCGCCCTACTTCGAGCTGGCGCTGTCGGGGACTTCCAGCTTCTTCACCGCGTCGCCGTTCTTGAGCTGCCGGATGCTCTGGTAGGGGCCGGCCACCACGGTGTCGCCCACGTTCAGTCCGCTCAGCACCTCGAAGTACTCCTGCCCGGCGATCCCCACCTTCACCGGCGTGAAGGTGACCTTGCGGTCACGCACGAGGAAGACACCCTCCTGGTCCTTGTTCTCGCCGTTCTGCACGACCGCGGCGGGAGCGGGGGTGCCCGCGGCGGGCTCGCCCTCCGCGGCCGCCGAGTCCGCCTCCGGCTCACGCACCGTGAGCGCGATGATGGGCACGGAGAGAACTCCGGCGCGCACATCGGTGACGATGTCGGCGGTGGCCGACAGGTCCGGCCGGAGCTCGGCGTCGGTGGGGTCCAGCGTGATCACCACCTCGAAGTCGATGGCCGCCTGCTGCCCCGTCGCCTGCTGGGAGGGCGGGCGGATGGCGGAGTTGCCGATCTCGGTGACACGCCCTGTGAAGTCCCGGTCGGGGAACGCGTCGATGTGCACGGTCGCCGAGTCGCCCAGGGCCACCTGGGGCACGTCCGTCTCGTCGACCTGGGCCACGGCCTCGATGACCGAGAGGTCCGAGATGGTGAGAATGAGGCTCCCTGCGTTGTTCATGGTCCCGATGATGACGGTCTCGCCCTCCTCCACGTTCAGGCGGGTGACCTTGCCGGTGATGGGCGCCCGGATGATGGTCTTGGACAGACGGTCCTGCGCCTCCTCGAGGGAGGCCTGGGCCTGGTTCACGCCGAACTCGGCGGAGCGGAGCTGGGCCTCGCCCACCTCCAGCCCGGTGCGCGCGTCGTCCACCTGCTGGGTGCTCACGAGGAGCGAATCCCGCGCCCGCAGCGCCAGGAACCGGTCGAGGTCGCGCCGCGTCCGGAGGAGGTTGGCCTCCATCTGGGCCTGCGACGCCTTGGCCTGGGACAGGGTGGCCTCGGCCCGGGAGACCCCGGCCTGGTACTGGGCGGGGTCGAGGCGCAGGAGCACGTCACCCTGCTGCACGTCGTCTCCCTCGTCCACCAGGAGCTGGGACACCTTCGCCGAGATGTCGGAGCTGAGCTCGACGAGCCGGCGCGCGCGGATGTTCCCGCTGGCGGTCACGATCTGCACCAGGTCCCGGCGCGCTACCTCCTCCATGCGCACCTCCAGGCCCCGGTTCCTCCCCTTCACGATGCTCAGCGCGGCCGCGGAGCCGAACACGACGACCACCGCGATGCCGATGATGACTTTGGTGCGGGTGTGCATGGATCTCGGGTCCCTACCGGAGTGAGGTGCCCACGAGGGACTCCAGCCTCGTGACGGAATCGTGGTACGCGAACACTGCGGCCGTGCGGTCGCGGTCGGCCTGGGCCATCACCGTCTGGGCCGCGATGAGCTCGACGAAGGTGATGGCGCCGAGCTGGTAACGCTCCCGGGCCAGGCGGAGCTGCTGCTCCGCCAGGGTGCGATTCCGCTCCTCGAGGAGCGCGCTCTCGTAGGCCGTGCGCACCGTGGCCAGGGCCACGGAGAGATCCGCCCGCAGCGCCAGTTCCTGCTCCCTGACCTGCTGGTCCAGGTCCGCCCGCTGCAGCTTGGCCGCCTCCAGGTTCCGCTGGCGGCTGAAGCCCTGGAAGATCGGGATGCTCAGGCCGAGGCGGACGCTGACGGGCGACTTCTGGAAGCTGAAGGGGAACTGGTTGTTCTGGTCGATGATGGACATCCGGTCCGTGTCGGTGAACGCGTACTGCGTGCAGTCTCTCGGGGCGATGGGGCGGGCGAGCCGGCTGTAGAGGTCGTTGGTGGCGTTGCACGACGCGACCTGGCTCGCCACGGAAGCCTGTGCCTGCAGGACCTGGAGGTCGGTGCTGCTCGCCTCGCTGGTGAACCCGCTCCACCCCGTGGAGAGGGAGAGCGTGGGCAGGTAGGGCGACCGGGCCGCCGTCACGCCGATGTCCGCGGCCCGCTTGGAGCGCCGCGTGGCGTCGAGGGACGGGTTGCGCGCCAGCGCGGTGCTCTCGAGCTCCTCCAGCGTCCAGATGGGCTCGGTGAGGGGGAAGGTGGTGCCCAGCTCCATCTCCTGGTCCACTGGGACGCCCAGCTGCTGCAGGAGGCGCATGCGCCCCGTGGCGACGGCGTTGCGGGCCTGCAGGACACCCACCTCGGCCCGGCCCACCTGCACTTCCGCCTGCCCCACGTCGATGGGGGTTGCCGACCCCACCTCGAGCCGCCCCTGGGCCAGGCGCAGGCTGATCTGCGCGTTCTCGAGCTGCTGCTGAGCCAGGCGGAGCCCCTCCTGCTGGCGCAGCACCTCCAGGTACGCGCCGGTGACCTGGGAGACGAGGGCGGCCTCGGCGGCCCGGATCCTGGACGTTGTCGCGCCCCTGACCGCCTTCGCCTGGGACGGCCCGAGGACCGTGGCCAGGCTCAGGCTCATGCTGACGTTGATGCCGTAGCTCGACAGGTAGTACGAAGGGAGATCCCCGAACCCCAGGTCACCCAACGTGAGGGTGCCGAACTGCTGCTCGCCCGCGCCCTGCCAGGTGACCGCGGAGTTGGCGGAGGCCGAGGGGAGGAGTTGGCCGTACGCCTGGCGCACGTCCCAGTCCGCCTGGACCTGGTCGTTCTGCGTCTGGAGGAAGGCGGGGTTGTTGGAGCGGGCGATCTCGATGGCCCGGTCCAGCGTGAGCGATGCGGGGACCTGCTGTGCGGCCACGGGCACGGCGGCCAAGAGGCCCAACAGGGCCCCCACGCCTGCGCGGATCCTCATCCTCACGACCTCCCTGGGCATGGATTGGTGGCGTCGGACGCGCCACCGTCCGTACGCGCTGCCGGCCCTCACGGTTTCGCCGGCCCTTCCGGTCTACGGAGGACCCGCGAGAGCCCTTCAATGCTGATCGAGCCCGGGGGAAAACTAATCAGCCTGGGCCCGCGTTGAAGGGCGGGGAATCACCCGACCAGGTCCTGGCGTTCGGCGACGTATCGCTGGGCCGGGATCTCGACGCGGAGCACACGCCCCTGGGCGTCGAACCAGACGTGGCGCACGTCCTCACCCGCCGTGAGCGTCAGCTTGCGCGCACGGACCGTCGTGGCGCCCAGGGCGAGCTCCTCGTCGGCAGCGGTCGAGGCCGTGAGCTGCACCTGCCGGCGTGTGCGCGGCTCGATGACCGGGGTGGTGGAGCCCTGCCGCACCCCCCTGAGGAAGTAGTACTGGTGGGCCACGCCTTCCTCGACGATCCTGGTCCCCGGGCGGGCGAGGAACTCCCGCTCCTCCTCGCCCGCGTCGGTGCGGATCCGGGCCACATACCTCCGCCCGGCGAGGCGCACGCTCAGCTCCGACGTCTCCGAGCCCGACACCTTCAATTGGTAGTTGGCGGAAGCGTCGTCCAGGGGCGTGACTTCGAGGAGAGGGCGCAGTTCCATGGGGCCCGCGCCCCGGTCGATGCGCACGACGGCGTTGGCGATGACGATGGCGTCGTCGCCCACCCCGGCGCGCCGGATGGTGAACTGCTCCGTGCCCGCCGGGGCGCCGTCCAGGCTCACCGCGAACGTGCCCTCGTCCACGACGACGCTCTGGGCAGCGCCGCGGCCGGGCAGTGCCAGGGCGGAGACGGCGAGGGCGAGAGCGACCAGCGGACGAGGTGCCATGGGTACTCCTTGTGCAGAACGGTCGGGCCGATGCGCTCGGTCGGGTCCCTGGATCCTACCCGCGCACGCGGGGGCTGGTTCACCCTCATCCCTCGTCGAGGGTGCCAGCCAGCGTGGACACCCAGCGGTCGAACACCGCTCTGCCCTTGGCTTCGGTCGCCAGCGTGGGCCGCCCTACCACGCCTCGCGACGCCTTCGGGGGTGTGGGCACACGGCCCCGGATGTATCTTCGCAGCAATCGATCGCCCGGCTCGAAATCCGCCACCTCGGCCGCGCGCACGAGGTGCGGGGCCAGATGGAGGAGGAGGGATGTGTCGAGTTCCCCGCCGTGCTCGCTGGCCGGGTCGGCCTCCAGGAGGTCCGTGACGTCGATCTGGTGGAGGTCGAACACCTTGGTTGTCGCGCGCGCCGTGAGCGAGAGCAGCAGCGCCTCCACGTGGGGCTCGTAACGGTGGGCCGTGATGATCACGAACTCGCGGACCCCGTGGTCCTCCCATCGGTCGAGGAGTTCGTTCAACACACGGTGGAACGTCTTCCTGCGGAGGCCTGCCGAGCCTGCCCAGGGACCTCCACCGAGGGTGACGCCGTAGGAGAGAGGGGGCGCGCGGAGGATCCCGGTGCGTTCCGCCACCGCCACCGCCACGCGCACCGCCACGAGCGTGTTGGCGCCGAGGGGCAGGTGGGGCCCGTGCTGTTCCAGGGCGCCCACCGGCAGCAGGAGCCGTGGATCGCGGGCAAGGGCCCGACCGATCTCCGGCCAGGTCATCTCATCCAGGGCGTATGACGTCAGCTTCCTACTCCTCTCGGTTGCCGGGGGCGGTCCTCGACGCGGGCCGCCGGTTCGGCCCTTGGCTGGCGGTGGCTGCGCTGGCGGTGTGGGCGGCCCATCCCTCCGGATGGCTGCTGGCGGTCGCAGCGGGGACGGCGCTGGCCGGCGTCGTCGACCGACCCCCGGCATCGCGTCGGCGCGCGTTGGCGTCCCTCCCCCTCCTGGCTGGGATCCTGGCGGGTTTCGCCGCGCACCGCCAGGCCGGGGAGGTGGCCTCCGACTTCGCCGCGTACTGGGCGCGGCAGGAGGCTGCGGTGGGGGCGGGGCTCGAGGAGGCCCTCGAGGCGCGCCTGAGGTCCGCGGAAGGCGCAGCGGCCGACCTGGCGGCGCTGGCCACGGACAGCGTGCCGAAGTCGGGCGCACCCCTCTCCCGACTCCGCGACCAGTACGACGTGACGGCGCTGGCGCTCTATGGCGCCGAGGGGGAGCTGCTGGCGTGGGACGGGGTCCATCGGGGCCAGGTCCCCGAGGAGGTGCAGCGGGGGCTCAGGCGCTATGCCTACGGCGACACGCCCCTCTTCGGCCATCTGTACGTCACGGCGCCCACGGGCTCCGGCGCAACCGCGGTGGCCGCCGTGCTCCTGCGCTCCGACCTTCCCGGCCCCCTGGGCAGGGAGGCAGGGGACTTCGCGTCGGACTTCAGGCGCACTCAGGGCGAGCCCATCCGACTCGTGCAGGGCGGCGAGGGTGGGGTGGAGGGCGGGTGGGACTGGACGCTGGGGGACCGGACGCTCTTCACCGTCGTCCTCGATCCTCCCACTTCCGGGGAGCGGGTGGCGTCGGTCCTGGGAGGTTGGCGTGTCCTCGTGGGCGCTCTCGCGCTGGCGGCCTGGCTCCTCCTCGCCGTGGGCGGCGCCTCGCTCGGTCCGGTTCCGTGGGAGGGGACGGCCACCCTCCTCCTCCTCGCGGGCGTGCTCCCCCTGCAGGAGCTCGGCGGGGCGGGAGGCCTGTTCGACGTCTCCATCGTCGGGGGGCCCGGGCCGTTGGATCTCTCGCTCGGGAGGACGGCCGCTCTGGCCGCGGTGCTGGCGGCGGCGGCGACCGCGTTCCCGCCGACCCGGGCGCGCATCCACGCCCTCCTGGCCGGGGCTCTGGCCGGCCTGGCCTTCCCGGCGGTGATGGCCTGGCTCGCCTTGGGCGCGGCGTCGGAGGCCCTGGCGGAGGGGCGGCTGTCGTGGATCGTCTTCCAGGGGACCGCGACGCTCCTGCTGACCCTCGTCGTCGGCGCCCTCCTCGGCGCGGCGCGGAGCTGGGGTGGCCGTCGGCGCGAGATGGCGTCACTGGCGGTGCTCGTCGCCGCGTGTCTGGCTGCCGGGACGGCAGCCTGGGTGTGGAGAGCCGGTGGGGCGCCCGGGTGGTGGACATCGCTCTGGGCCGTCCCGGTGGCGTTGGCGGCGGCCTCCGGGGCGCAGCGGGGCGCCCGCGGCCGTCTGACGGCCTGGGCCCTGGCGGCCTTCCTGGCGGCCACCGCGGCGGTGCCGGCGGCCTGGGACCAGCGCGTGGAGGCGCGCCGGGAGATCGCTGCGGGGCACCTGGAGCGGCTCGCCGCGCCCGAGGACCCCCAGCTCCAGGCTGCCCTCGGTCGCCTCGGCGAGGCGGCCACGGCGGTTTCGGCCGGGGGCGAGCGGGGCGTGGACCTGCTGTACGGGGCGTGGCGCCGGAGCGGTCTGGCAGAGCTCGGGGCGCCGGCCTGGCTGACGCTCTGGTCGGCCGCGGGGATTCCCCAGGAGGAGCTGAGGGTGGGCGTCGCGGAGCGCCCGCTCGTGGGATACGAGGTGCAGGAGCGGGCCGGCGGCACCGGAGAGGTGACGCTCCTCCGCTACGACCGCGACGACGCGCGCTACGTGCTGCGCGTCACCCTGGGGTCGGGCGAGATCCTCACCGCCGTGGCGCCGCCCTTCTCCGACCCGGCCGCCAGGTCGGGCCTGAGCCCCCTCCTGGGCGGGGGCACCCAGGACCGGCAGCAGCCCCTGACCCTCGTGCCGCGGGCTCCGTGGGAAGGCGCCAGGGAGGGTCTGAGGTGGTCCCGGACAGGGGATGGCTGGAGGGCTCAGCTCCCGCTCACGTACTCCAACGCCCTCTACGAGGCCCTGTATGCCGTGCCCCTCCCCGGCGTTCTGTCGGGGGCTGCCCGCGCCACGCTCCTCGTCGTGGCCGACCTCCTCGCGCTCCTCCTCCTTCGGGCGCTGGGCCTGGCGCTCCTGGCGGGCGGAGCGCGCCAGGGGCCCCGCTGGAGCGCGCTCACCCGCTCCTTCCGGGCGCGGGTGACGCTGGCGCTCTTCGGGTTCTTCGTCCTGGCCATCGCTCTCTTCGGAACCCTGGCCTACCGGACCATCGCGGACACGTCGGGGCGCGCCGCCCGGGTCCTCGCCGAGCGGGTGGCCGAGGATGCGCAGGGGTGGTACAGCGAGGTGAGCGGCCGCATGCAGGCGCTCTCCCGGCGCGTGGGCGTGGAGCTCCTCGAATACCGGGGAGGTGAGCTGAGCGACGGGTCGATGGAGGAGCTGGTGGCCCTCGGGCTCTACGAGGCGTGGCTTCCCATGCCGGTCCATCGGGTCCTGGAGGGCGGTGAGGACGTGCGCGCCTCCTCGGAAGGAGGACTGGGCACGTGGGCCTACGTGTCCGCGTACCGCCGCATGCCGGACGGCGACGTGCTGGCCGCCCAGGTTCCACGACAGGCGGGCGCCACCGCGATTCGCTCGGCCGACGTCCTCGAACTCCTGGCCTTCGCCGTCCTCGTGGGCGCGGGGCTCTCCCTCGGCCTCGCCCTGCTCGTGGGCCAGGCGCTCACCCGCCCGCTCGAGGCGCTGCAGGTCGCTTCGGAGCGGGTGGGGGCGGGGAACCTGGCGCTGCGTCTCCCGGAGGATCGGGGCGACGAGTTCGGGGCGGTGTTCCGGGCCTTCAACAGGATGGTCGGCAGGGTACGCCGGGCCAGGCGCCAGCTGGTCCGCACCAGCCGGCGCACGCAGACGATCATGGACGAGGCTGCCGTGGGAATGGTGGCTCTCGATCGGTCCGGGCGCGTCACGCTCGTGAACCCCCGGGCCGTGGGTCTCCTGAACGAGCGCGTGAAGGTCGGGGACCCGCTCCCCAGGGACGGGGGGATCGGGGAGGATCTCGTGTCCTGGCTCGCCAGCTTCCTCGGGGGGGGGCGGGAGGAGGCGGGGGTGGAGCTCCAGCACGGGCCCAGGCGGATCCGGGTGCGCGCGCGCCGCCTCGGCGGATCGGGCACCCGGGGCGGGACGGTGGTGGCGCTGGAGGACGTCACCGACGAGCTGCGAACGGAGCGGGTCCTGGCCTGGGGCGAGATGGCGCGCCAGGTGGCGCACGAGGTGAAGAACCCGCTCACCCCCATGAAGCTCTCGGTGCAGCACCTGCGACGCGCATGGCAGGACCGACGGCCGGACTTCGAGGCCATCCTCCTGCGGAACGCCGAGGCCATGGAGGAGGAGATCGACCGCCTCGCGGCCATCGCCAAGAGCTTCTCCCGCTTCGGTGCCCCCTCGCAGGCCCTGGACCGTCCGCTGGAGGCGGTGGACGTGGGGCGGGTGGTGGACGACGTGCTGGCGCTCTACCGGGGCTCGGAAGGCCCCATCGCCTTCTCCGCCACGGTGCCCGAGGGGCTCCCGGCCGCGTGCGCCCGGGTGACCGAGATGAAGGAGGTGCTCGTGAACCTCCTGGAGAACGCGCGCGTGGCGTCGCCCCTGGGCGGCGCGGTGCGCGTGCAGGCGGAGGAGGAGCCGTCGGGTACCGTCCTCCTGCACGTGGTGGACGCGGGGCAGGGGATCCCGGAGTCTCTGCGCTCCAGGGTCTTCGAGCCCCAGTTCAGCACCCGCTCCACCGGGGCGGGGCTGGGGCTGGCCATCGTCCGGAGGCTGGTGGAGTCGTGGGGCGGCACGGTGGGCCTGGAGAGCGGCGAGGGGACGGGCACCCGCATCACGCTGCGCATCCCGACCTGGCCCGGCGAGCCGGAGGCGAAGGGCTAGATTCGCCCCCCGAGATGGGTCATCTTACAGCGCTTCCGAGGTCCAGAACCTCATCCCGCGTGGAGATGACGAGCATCACGGCCGATCCTCCTCTGCCGCCCTCGCCTCCGACGGCTCCTCCCGTCGAGCGCTCGATCCGGCGCATCAAGCCCGTCGAGCTGGCTGCGTGGGTCGAGATGCGGCTTCCCCGCATCACGCAGAAATGGCTGAAGGAAGTCCAGAACCGCTACGACCCGGGGACCCGGGGGCTGAACGGGGTCCTGGAGGAATTCCTGGGCCTCCTGGCGAGCTTCCTGCCCGGGATGCTCGGCCCCTATCGGGAGCAGGTGGAGCCGCTCTGGACGCGCACCTCCGAGCTCTTCGGCGCCGTGGCGGCGAAGCGCGGGCTGGCCGCGGGTGAGGTCATCGAGGAGGTCCAGATCCTGCGTGAGGTCGTCATCCGCCTCCTCTACCAGGATCCGCCCCTGGCGGGCCGGGCCCCCGTGTCCCTGCGCGAGATCCTGCGCTTGAGCCGCGCCATCGACATGGGGGTCACCCATTCGAGCGTGGGGCACACCGACGCGCTCTTCTTCTCGCTCTTCGAGGGGTCCGGGATTCCCGAGGCGCCGCCGACCTCCGAGCTGGTGGACGAGCTCCGCCAGGAGCTGGAGGGGATCCGACAGGAGCTCCGGCAGATCCTGGGTGACGTTCCCGGCACGTCGTGGGCCGCGGAAGAGGACGGGGAGGGCTGAGCACGGACGTCCGGCGCGCCGGGGACATGCCCCCCGAGGAGTTCCGCCGTCTCGCCCACGGAGCGGCCGACTGGATGGCGGATTACCTGTCCGGCGTGGGCTCCCTCCCGGTGCTGGCGCAGGTGCAGCCGGGGGACGTGCGGAGCGCGCTTCCCGCGGAGCCCCCGGAGCACGGGGAGGACCCGGAGCTCGCGCTGGCGGACTTCCGCGACATCGTCCTTCCCGGCATCACGCACTGGAACAGCCCGGCCTTCTTCGCCTACTTCTCCATCTCCGGCTCCGGGCCCGGGATCCTGGGCGAGATGCTGGCGGCCGCGCTCAACGTCAACGCCATGGTGTGGCGCAGCTCGCCGGCGGCCACGGAGTTGGAGGAGGTCGCGACGGACTGGCTCCGCCAGCTGGTGGGGCTCCCCGTGGGCTTCGAGGGCACCATCAACGACACCGCTTCGAGCTCCGTGCTGTACGCTCTCGCGGCGGCACGGGAGGTCGCGTATCCGGAGTCGCACCGCGGCGGCCTGTTCGGGCTCCCCCGGGGGCGCGTGTATGCTTCGGAGCACGCCCACTCATCCGTCGAGAAGGGCGTGCTCACCCTCGGCTTCGGGCAGGACGGCTTCCGCACCATCCCCTCCGACGACGCTTTCCGCATGCGGCCCGAAGCGCTCCGCGCCGCGCTGGAGGAGGACCGGGCGGCGGGGATCAGGCCCGTGGCCGTGGTCGCCACGACGGGCACCACGTCCACCACGTCGGTGGATCCGGTGGACGCCATCGCGCCCATCGCCCGGGAGTTCGGGGCCTGGCTCCACGTGGACGCGGCGTACGGGGGGCCCGCCGCCATCGTCCCGGAGCTGCGGCCCCTGATGGCGGGTTGGGAGGAGGCGGACTCGGTGGTCGTGAACCCCCACAAGTGGCTGTTCACGCCCGTGGACTGCTCGGTGCTCTTCTGTCGACGGCCCCACGAGCTGGTGCGTGCCTTCTCCATCGTGCCCGAGTACCTGCGCTCCGCCGACACCGGGAAGGCGAGGGACCTCATGGACTACGGGGTCGCGCTCGGTCGCCGTTTCCGCTCGCTGAAGCTCTGGTTCGTGCTGCGCTACTTCGGGCGTGAAGGGATCGTGGCCAACCTCCGGGAGCACGTCCGGCTGGCGCGGGCCTTCGCCGGGTGGGTGGAGGCCGCGGAGGGATGGGAGCTCGCCGCGCCGGTGCCGTTCGCGCTGGTGTGCTTCCGCTTCGCCCCGGCCGGGGTCGGTCCGGAGGAGGCGGATGCGCTCAACCAGCGCATCCTCGACCGCGTGAACGCCGGGGGCGAGGCGTTCCTGACCCACACCCGTCTCAGGGGGCGGGTGGTGCTCCGACTCGCCGTCGGGAACGTGAAGACCACCGAGGCGCACGTGGCCAGGGCGTGGGCGCTCCTCGTGGAGGCGGCCCGGACCGGGGCGTAGGCGCCGTCGCAGGTCGCCACCTGACGACGCGGTCCAACTCGTCGCGGCGCGGCCGGCTGAAGAGCATGGCGGCCGCAGCCATCCCCCACACACCCAGAGCCCAGGCGGGCCGGGCCGAGAGCAGGCACAGGGCGGGTCCGAGGAGGGCTCCGGCCTCCTGGAGGGCGAGAGCGATGAGGACCCGGGCCTGATGGGCGGCAAGCCGGCGCTCGGGCTCGGCGTGTGCGCTCACGTCGCCGTTCCGGTACGCGATCCCCACCGCCATCAGGAGCGGGGCCAGGATCAGCAGCTTGGACGCCACTCCGGGGGCGATGGCAGCCGGGAAGGCCTAGCACGCCGCTCGCCCTCCCCCACACCAGCCCGCGAACACGCTCACGCCGGTGAGGAGGGAGGCCCACAGGAGGAAGACGACGCGAGAGCGGGCGTCCAGGGCGGCTCTGTCGATGGGGGGTACTCCGGGCGGGTTGGGGAGGATGCCGGCAGCGCCAGGTTGGGACGGAGCAGTGCCCCGGGTCAAGCGCCGGGGGAGGCCCATCGGAGCATTCTCGGGCACCGGGCGCCGCGCTAGCCTGCGTCCATGCTTGCCCACGTCACCACGGGCGCCGTCCGCGGCGTCGAATCGTACCTCGTCCGGGTTGAGGTGAACCTGGCGCCCGGCCTTCCCTCGTTCACCGTCGTGGGACTGGCCGAGAGCGCGGTCCGGGAGGGGCGGGAGCGGGTGGGGGCGGCGCTGCGCAACGCGGGCTATCCGCTTCCGCCGCGGCGCATCACGGTGAACCTCGCCCCGGCGGACGTGCGCAAGGAGGGGAGCGCCTTCGACCTCCCTCTCGCCGTGGGCCTCCTCGCCGCCTCGGGGCACGTCGACCCGGGAGCGCTGGAGGGGACGGCGTTCGTCGGTGAGCTGGGGCTCGACGGCGCGCTGCGCCCGGTGCGCGGCGTCCTCCCCCTGGCGGCGGAGTGCGCCCGCGCCGGCGTGCGGTCCGCCGTGGTGCCCCGGGAGAATGCAGCGGAGGCCGCCGTGGTGCGGGGGATGCGGGTCTACGGTGCGGGGACGCTGGCCGAGGTGGTGGCCCACCTGGCCGGCACGACGCCGTTGGCGCCGGTGGAGGTCGACGCCGCCGCCCAGCTCGCCCTCGCCCCGTCCCAGGGACCCGACCTCGCGGACGTGAGGGGGCAGGAGGCGGCGAGGCGGGCTCTCGAGGTGGCGGCAGCGGGGGGTCACAACCTGCTTCTCCTGGGGCCCCCCGGCTCGGGGAAGACCATGCTGGCCCGCCGCCTGCCGGGGATCCTGCCGCCTCTCACCCTCCCCGAGGCCCTGGAGGTGACCCGGGTGCATTCGGTGGCCGGCCTCATTCCGCCGGGTGCGGCGCTGGTTGCCGGGAGGCCCTTCCGGGCGCCCCACCACACGGTGAGCGACGCGGGGCTGGTGGGTGGAGGGCTCCCCCTCCGGGCCGGCGAGGCCTCCCTGGCCCACCACGGAGTCCTCTTCCTGGACGAGCTCCCCGAGTACCGCAGGAACGTGCTGGAAGCGCTCCGCCAGCCCCTCGAGGACGGGGAGGTGCGCCTCTCCAGGGTGCGGGGTGCCGAGCGCTTCCCGGCGCGCTTTCTCCTGGTCGGAGCCATGAACCCGTGCCCGTGCGGGTACTGGGGTGACGGCTCGGACCGCTGCCGCTGCGAGCCTGAGCACGTAGCCCGGTACCGATCCCGGGTCTCCGGCCCTCTCCTGGACCGGCTGGACCTCCACGTGGAGGTGCCTGCGGTGCCGTTCGCCAGCCTCGCGGACGCCGCGCGCGGGGAGGGCACCGGGGTGGTCCGGGCGAGGGTGGCGCGTGCGCGAGCCCGGCAGGTGGAGCGCTTCGGCGACTGCCCCGGCGTCTATGCCAACGCCCAGATGGACGTCGGGCTCCTGCGGCGCTTCGTGCGCCCGCGCCCCTCCGTCGTCGGGCTCCTGCAGGAGGCGGTGGAACGGGGGCTCTCGGCCCGGGCGTACCACCGGGTCCTCAAGGTGGCCCGCACCCTGGCCGACCTGGACGGGCGGGACCAGGTGATCCGCGAGGACGCACTGGAGGCGCTTACCTACCGCGCTCTGGATCGGCGCGTGCCGTAGTCACCCTCCCCACGCCCCGTCCGGGAAGGCCGTGCCCGCGATCCGGGATATCCCCACTGCAACCGGGGCACGGGTTTGGGTAAGCTTCCCGCCGCGCCGGAGGGTACCTGCCGGCGCCCCCGCATCCGCGGGAACCTCTTCCTTGGATCGACAGGCAGGAACCGATGGGCACCACCTTCGCGCTGATCCGGGACCTCTGGACCCACGTCGGGCCGGGGCTCCTCCTCGCGCTCGCGCTCCCCGTGCTCGCGGGCGTCCTGGGAGTCCTCCTCCTCCAGGGCTACAAGCGGCTCCGCGGCCGGCGTGAGGGAGTCACCGAGTCGGTCTGAGCCGTCCCGGTCCGGGCGGCTCGGGCCCGCGACAGCCGGACGGGGCGGGAAAGGGGGTGGGCGCTCCGCGGTGGGAGACGGCCACCGCTCGTGATACCTTCGAGCCCATGTGCCCCGCCCCCGGTCGCGTTGCGCCGCCGACGTCCGAGCCCACCGCCGGACGTCTCCTGGCCGCCTTCGGTTCCCTGTACGTCATCTGGGGCTCGACATACCTGGCCATCCGCTTCGCCATCGAGACCCTTCCTCCCCTCCTGATGGCGTCGGCACGGTTCCTCGTCACCGGCACCCTTCTCTACGTCTGGGCCAGAACCCGGGGCGCACCCCGGCCCACCGGCAACCAATGGAAGTCGGCGGTGGTGGTGGGGGGGCTCCTCTTCGTGGCCGGGAACGGCTCGGTGGTGGTGTCCGAGCAGTGGGTGGCCTCCGGCCTCGTGGCACTCCTGGTGGCGTCCGTCCCGCTCTGGATGGTGGTCGTGGACTGGCTCTGGGGCTCCGGGCTCCGACCGACCGGACGGGTGGTATCGGGTCTCCTCCTGGGCTTCGCCGGCGTGGCCTTCCTCGCCTGGGGCAGCGGCACGGGCGTGGTCGGTGGTCATCAGCTGGCCGGGAGCATCCTGGTCGTCTTCGGCTCGGCGGCATGGGCGGGCGGGCCCATCTACGCCCGCCATGCCGACGTCCCCCGCCGACCGCGTCTCTGGGTGGGGATGCAGATGCTGGCGGGGGGGGTCTTCCTCCTCCCCGTGGCGGCGGCGGCCGGGGAGTTCGGGCGCTTCGACCTGGCTGCGGTCTCCATGGGCTCGCTTCTCGCCCTGGCCTACCTCATCGTCTTCGGGTCCCTGGTGGCGTTCAGCGCGTACATCTGGCTCCTCGGGGTGTCCACCCCGGCCCGGGTGGGGACCTATGCGTACGTCAATCCGGTGGTGGCCCTCTTCCTCGGTTGGGCGCTGGCCGATGAGGCTCTCACCTTCCGGTCCATGGTTGCGGCGGCGATCATCGTGGGATCCGTCGTCGTCATCACCACGGAGCGCCCGCGGGCCGGGACATGAGCCACTACCTGGACTTCGCCGCGACCTCCGCCGTCCGCCCCCCCCCGGTGGCGGAGGCCATGGCACGCTTCGTCCTCGAGTGCGGGGCCACACCCGGGCGGGGAGCATACGGTCCGGCCCTCGAGGCGGGGCGTCTGGCGCTCCGCTGCCGCCGGGCGCTGCAGCGGCTCCTGGGGCTCCCGGGAGACCCGGGGCGCATCGCGTTCATGCAGAACGCCACCCATGCCCTCAACACCGCGCTCTGGGGCGTGCTCGGGCGCCGGGACGCCGTGGTGGTCACCGCCTACGACCACAACGCCGTGCTACGCCCAGCGGCGTTCCTGGCCAGGGAGCGAGGCGTCGAGGTGCGCATGCTCGCGGGAACCCCGGACGGCCGCCTCGACTACGAAGAGGGCGAGCGGCTCGTCCGGGGCGCCCGGCTCCTGGTGGTGAACAGCGTGTCGAACGTCCTCGGGCACCGGCTTCCGCTGGAGGAGCTGGCAGGGCTCGCGCACGCGGCGGGGGCGCTGGTCCTCGTGGACACGGCCCAGGGCGCGGGACACCTTCCCCTGGACTGCGGGGTGCTGGGGGCCGACCTGGTGGCCTTCACCGGGCACAAGGGGATGCTGGGACCCCAGGGCACCGGTGGGCTCTGGGTGCGGGAGGGCGTGGAGGTGGAGCCGTTTCTCACGGGGGGGGCGGGCGGCGACTCCACCCGCCGGGAGATGCCCGATGCCATGCCGGACCGGCTGGAGGCCGGCACGGTGAACGCGCCGGGGCTGGCGGGGCTCGAGGCTGGGCTGGCCTATGTCCTGCAGCGGGGGGTCGAGGAGCTCCACCGGGAGGAGGCGCGGCTGAAGTCGCGGTTGAGGGCCGGGTTGGCGGGGATGCGAGGGGTGACCGTACTCTCCCCGGAGGCCAGGGACGGCGTGGGGATCGTGACCCTCACCGCCCGCACGCTGGACCCGGCCACTCTGGCGCACCGCCTGGAAGCGGAGTGGGGGGTGCAGGGGAGGGCAGGGCTCCATTGTGCGCCCGAGTGCCATCGCCTCCTCGGCACGGTGGAGACGGGGGCGCTCAGGCTGTCGTTGGGGTGGGCGTCGTCGGAGGAGGACGTGGACCGGGCCCTGGAAGGGATCCAGGCGCTCACCGGGCCGAGGGTGGTGGGCCCGGGCAAGCGGACCGGGTGAATCGGTCATATGAGGCGGACATGCGGACCTTCATCGCACTGAACCTCCCCAGCAGGGAGCGCCAGCGGATCCACCGCGCGGTGCGGGAGCTTCGCGAGGAAGGTCTACCCATCCGCTGGGTGGAGCCAGAGAACCTGCACCTCACGCTCAAGTTCCTCGGGGAGATCCGGGCGGAGCGCCTCGCCGATGTGGAGTCGGTCCTGGCACGGGTGGCGGCCGCCACCGCTCCGTTCACCCTGGCCCTGGAGGGGTTCGGCGCCTTCCCCACGCTCCGCAGGCCGCGGGTGATCTGGATGGGCGCCCAGGCCACGCCGGAGCTGCGCTGCCTCAAGCAGGACCTGGAGTGGGCCCTGGCGGACTGCGGGTTCGAGGCGGAGACGCGGGACTTCCATCCCCACCTCACCCTGGGCCGGGCCGACCCCGAGGACGGCGCGGGCGCCTTCCGCGGGCTCGACGAGCTCGTCGCGGGCATCGATGTCACCTCCGAGGTGGCCGTGCACACCGTGGACCTCATGCGCAGCCAGCTGTCCAAGGAGGGCGCCGCGTACAGCGTGCACTCCGCGGCCAAGCTGGGCGGAGGCTGATCGCATGAGGCTCGTGCGCATGACGCTGGGTGTCGTCGTCCTGGTGGCGGTGGCCTACGCAGGGTTCCGATGGGGGCCGGCGGTCTTCCCGCGGCTCGAGGGCCTCCTGGGCGTGGCCGTCTCCGGGTCCGGCGCGGGCGGAGTGGAGAGCGGCGTGCCGTCCCCCACTCCGGAGATCGCGGAGGCCACCCTCGACCGCTTCGAGCGCTTCCGCCGGGGCGAGGAGGAGGGGCGCATGGCCCTGGGCGGGAACGAGCTCTCTTCGGTGGTGCGCTACGCGCTCCCCGGGCTGGTTCCGCCGGGCGTGGCGGACCCCACGGTCAGCCTCCACGAAGGGCGTGTCCGCATCACTGCCCGCGTGGCCAGGGATGCCTTCCCGAGCCTCCCCAGGCTGGAGGAGGTGATGGGGCTCCTCCCGGACACGGTGCCCATGGAGATGGAGGGAGCCCTGGTCCCCCTGGACCAGTCGTTCCTCGCGCTCCTCGTGGACAAGGTGGAGGTGGCGAGGATCCCCATCCCCAAGCGACTCATCGCCGACGTCCTGGCCGGGCTGGGGCGGGAGGGTCCGGCGAGCCTCCCCGCAGCTGCGCTGGCGGTCCCCATCCCCGACGGGGTCGGCTCGGTCTTCGTCCAGAAGGACAGCCTCGTGCTCGAGGCCAGGAGGTAAGGCATGGCCCGGATCCTCATCGTGGACGATGAGCGCTCCATCAGGGATGCCCTCGTCCAGGTCTTCGAGTACGAGGGCCACGAGGTGCGCGGTGCCGCCGACGGAGCCCAAGGGCTGGCTGCGGTGGCGGCCGTCCGTCCGGACGTGGTCTTCCTCGACGTGAAGATGCCGGGCATCGACGGCCTGGAGGTGCTGGAGCGGATCCGCGAAGCGGACCCCTCCGCCGTCGTGATCATGATCTCCGGCCACGGCACCATCGACACAGCCGTGGAGGCCACCCGGAAGGGTGCGTACGACTTCCTCGAGAAGCCGCTGGACACGGACCGGCTCCTGGTCACCCTGAAGCGGGCGCTGGAATTCAGGGGACTCACCGCCCACGTGGAGGCGCTCCGGGACCAGGTGGAGAGCCGCTACGAGATCGTCGGGAACTCCTGGGCCGTGCGCCAGGTGCTGGAGCGGGTGGAGAAGGTCGCGCCGACGGACGCGAGGGTGCTGATCACGGGGGACAACGGGACCGGCAAGGAGCTCGTGGCGCGCGCCGTGCACCGCCTCTCGGCGCGGACCAAGCGCCCCTTCGTGGAGGTCAACTGCGCCGCCATCCCCTCCGAGCTCATCGAGTCGGCGCTCTTCGGCCACATCAAGGGCTCGTTCACCGGCGCCGTGTCGGACCGGGCAGGGAAGTTCGAGCAAGCCGACGGGGGCACCCTCTTCCTCGATGAGATCGGCGACATGTCGGCGGCGGCCCAGGCCAAGGTGCTCCGCGCGCTGGAGCAGGGGGTGGTGACGCGGGTGGGCGGCTCCAAGGCCATCGAGGTCGACGTGCGCGTGGTGGCGGCCACGAACAAGGACCTTCCGGCGGAGATCGCCGAGGGCCGCTTCCGGGAGGACCTCTTCTATCGGCTCAACGTGGTGCCGATCCACGTTCCCCCCCTCCGGGATCGGCGGGAGGACATCCCGATGCTCGTGCACCACTTCGCCAAGTCCATGGCGCGCACGGCGCGCGTGGGCGCGAAGGCGTTCACCGACGCCGCGGTGGAGCGCCTGACCTCGCGGGAGTGGCCCGGGAACGTGCGCGAGCTCCGCAACACGGTCGAGCGGCTCCTCATCCTGTCCGCGGGCGACCAGGTGCGCGCCGAGGACGTGGACCTCCTGGCGCCCGGCCGGAGCGCCGCCGCGCCCGTCGGTAGCGATCTGCTGGGCGCGGGCACCTTCGCCGACTTCAAGGAGCGGGCGGAGCGGGCCTTCATCCAGCAGAAGCTCCGGGAGAACGACTGGAACGTGGCGGAGACCGCGCGCAAGGTGGACATGCCGCGCTCCAACCTCTACAAGAAGATCGAGCGCTACGGCCTGGCCCGGGACGCCTAGCCCGGAACGCCCGGCCCGGAGTGCCTGGCCCGGAATGCCCGGGCCGCGTAGCTTTCCCCACGACATAATCGGCGGGTGGGTCACCGAAGGAAGCCGGTGTGAAGCCGGCGCGGCCCCGCCACTGTGAGAGGTCCGAGGACACCTCGGAACGCCTGCTCATGAATGCCACTGGGCGCTTCGGCGCCTGGGAAGGCGAGCAACGCGGCCTCGAGCCAGGAGACCTGACCCACCCCAGCCTCGCCGCCGTCTCCGAGGGGAGCCGGGAGGGACCGTGCCTTTTCCCACGTGCCCCGCTCCCTCCTCCTCGGAAGGACTGCGGGGCGCTTCGTTTCCAACCGTGGGGGAGGAACGCACATGATCTGCCGCTCCGCACTCGTCCTCGCAGCCCTCCTGGCCGTCGCCGCGGCGCCGGCGCACGCCCAACAGAACCCGTTCGTCCTCGACGGCCTGGTGGTGACCGCCAGCCCGTCTCCCCGGGCGGTCGGGGAGGTCGGCCGCTCCGTCACCGTCCTGGAGGGCGCCTCGCTCCGCGCCGGGGGGCTCACCCTGGTGACCGATGCGCTGCGCGCGGTACCGGGGCTCTCCGTCGTGCAGGGTGGCTCCTGGGGAGCCAACACCTCGGTGTTCCTGCGGGGAGGGGAGAGCGACCACGTCCTCGTGCTCGTGGACGGCGTGCAGGTGAACCAGCCGGGGGGCGCCTTCGACTTCGCCGGCCTCACGCTCGAGAACGTGGAGCGCATCGAGGTGGTGCGCGGGCCCGCCTCCTCGCTCTACGGGTCGGACGCCATGGCGGGGGTGATCCATGTCATCACGCGCTCGGGGCGGGGCGCTCCGAGATGGGAGGCGGGCATTCGCGCCGGCAGCTTCGGTCGCCGGGAGGCGTCCCTTCAGGTCGGGGGAGGCGGCGGGGACTCCGGGTGGTCGTTCTCCCTCGCTCGCTTCCGCACCGACGGCGTGCTCCCCCGGAACAACGCCTTCGACAACACGGTTCTGTCGGCGAACGTGCGCCTGGCGCCGGACGCCGCCACGCGCGTCGGCGTGGCGCTGCGCGTCGCGGACCGCACCTACCACTTCCCGACGGACGGTGGCGGCGCCGTCACCGACGAGAACGCGTTGACATTCGGGGACGAGACCTCGCTGGCGGTGAACGCCTCGCGCTTCCTCTCCGACCGCGTCGAGCTTCGGAGCACGCTCTCGCTCGCCCGCGGCACCGGCGGCACCGACGACCGCTCCGACAGCCCCGCCGACACCCTGGGCTACTATGCGTTCGCCAGCCTGGACCAGGTGGAACGGGCCACGGCGGACGTGCGCGCCAGCGCGCGCTTCGGTCCGCTGTCCTCCACCGTGGGCGCGGAGGTGGAGCGTCAGCGCCAGCGCTCGTTCTCCGAATCCCTGAGCCAGTGGGGCCCCAGCGTCGGCCGGAGCGACCACGATCGGGACAATCGGGCAGGCTATGCGCACCTCACCGGGTCCCGGGGTCCCTTCGCCTTCGCCGGAGGCGTGCGTGCGGAGGACAACGAGCGCTTCGGGCGCTCCGCCAGCTGGAACATGGAGGCCGCGTGGCGCGTCGCGGGGGGCACGCGCGTGCGGGCCTCCGCGGGCCGGGGCGTGAAGGAGCCGACCTTCTTCGAGAACTTCGCCGAGGGGTGGGTGCGCGGGAACCCGCAGCTGGAGCCGGAGCGAGCCCGGTCCGTGGACGCAGGCGTGGAGCAGGAGCTGGTCGGGGGACGGGTGAGGCTCGGCGTGTCGGCGTTCCACCAGCGCCTCCTCGACCTGATCCAGTACGTGGCCCATCCGGCGGCGCCCTCCGACCCGAACTACGTGAACGTGGCGGAGGCCGTCGCCCGCGGCCTGGAGGCGGATGCCGAGGTGCGGTGGGGCGCGCTCTCCGGCGGTGTGGACTGGAGCTGGCTCGCCACCGAGGTGGTGCGGGGTGGGAGCGACGACGGCCCCGACGCCGACTTCGTCCCGGGCTCGCGCCTCCTGCGGAGGCCCGTCCACGCCGTGGGCGTGCACGGGTCCTTCGGATGGGCGCGGGCCTCGGTGCGTGCGGACGCGCGCATCGTGGGTGAACGGGACGACCGCGATTACTCGTCGTGGCCCACGCGCCGGATCTCCCTGCCGCGCTACAGCGCGGTGGACGTGTCCGTGGAGGTACCCGTGGGGCGTTCGCGGATCGTGCTCCGGGCGGAGAACGTCCTGGACGAGCGCTTCGAGGAGGTGGCGGGGTTCCGGGCACCCGGGCGCGCCGTGAGCCTGGGCGGACGGTTCACCTTCGGCGGGATCTGACGATCTCCGTCCCGTCCTCCAGGTCGTAGAGCGCCTCCACCGTTCGGTAGTCCCGCACCGAGAGCGAGGTGGCGGTGTTGGTCGGGTACATCACGTCCCGGGAGTCGCCGGAGTGGGGGAGCCCCAGCGCGTGCCCCATCTCATGGGCCGCGACTAGGCGGATCTGGTCCGGGTCCATGGGCGCGCCCCCGGGGTACTGCGTCACGATGTCCAGGCCCAGGACGGTGAGCCCGTCCTGCGAGCTCCACATCACCGTGGCGAGGCCGATCTGGGCGCCTGCCAGGCGCGGCACCCAGCGCACCTCCACGTGGGCCGGGCGGGTGCCGCGCTCGTCCACGACGATCGGGAAGGGTTGGCCGTTCCAGGCCCGGATCCCCGCTGACGCCGCGCGGTGAAGCCGCTGGCCGAGCCCCCGGTCGGAGATCTCCGGCGCGGGGAGTCGGACCACCATGGTGCCCTGGACGTTCCTCCAGCGCTGGATCCGGATCCGGTCGTAGGCGGAGAGCTCGGCGCACAGGTACCCGGCGTCGCGACACGCGATGGCCTCCTGGAGCACGGGCCGGACCGAGGCGATGGGAACGGACGGCGAGGACGGGCTGGGGGACCTGTCGGCGGGGGAGGCGTGGGGGGTCGGCGCGGTTGTGCCGCGATCCCGGAGGAGGAGCACCGAGCCCGTGGCCACCAGGAGGGCTGCCACGAGGGTGACGGGGTCGACGCGGCGCTGGCGCATGGGGCAAAGTACCGGTCCGACGGGCGGGTCGAAATGCTCCGACCCCTTTTCCTCTCCGGCACGGAGGATCTACCATGGTGGCGGGTTCATGAACCCCCGAACGGGAGCATGGGGCTGTTGGACGAACGCGAACAGGCCAGGCAGGAGGGCACCGAGGCCGGCCCGGTCCCCGAGGGCGGCGCGCCGTCGTGCGCGCTTCCCGAGGCCCGTGTGCGCCGGGGCGTTCTGCGCACGGCCTGGGAGTGGACCCGCTCCCTGGCTGTCACCGTCGTCGTGTTCCTGGTCCTCCGCGTCTTCGTGGTGGAGGCGTTCCGGATTCCCACCGCCTCCATGGAGAAGACGCTTCTGGCCGGGGACTTTCTGATCGTCAACAAGGCGGTCTACGGCGCCGAGATCCCTGGGACCATGCTGCGGATCCCCGCCTTCTCGGAGCCCCGAAGGGGAGATCTGGTGGTCTTCGTCCCACCGCACGAGCCCTCGAAGAACTACGTGAAGAGGTTGGTGGGCGTGGCCGGGGACACCCTCGAGATGCGGGACAAGGTCCTCCTGCGCAACGGGCGTCCCGTGGACGAGCCCTACGCCAGGTACGAGGACAGGAGCGGCGACGCGGTGCACCCGAGCATGGGCTGGCAGGCCGACCACGTCACCTCCGGCACCACCCGTGCGTACCACCCCACGCGCGACAACTGGGGACCCCTGGTGGTGCCCGGGGGCCAGTACTTCTTCCTCGGCGACAACCGGGACAACAGCGAGGACTCGCGTTACTGGGGCTTCGTCCCCCGAGCAGCAATCCGCGGGCGCCCCTGGTTCGTGTACTACTCGTTCGACCCGACCGCCCGGAGTCGCATGCCCTGGCTGCGCGCCGCCCGCTGGGCGAGGGTGGGCCGGGCCGTGGAGTAGGAGAGCGCCCGTCCCGCGGTGCCGAGCGGTGTGGAGTTGCGCGGCGTCCGTCGGATCCCGATTCTAACCTGCGCGCTGACCCCCTCCCCCTGTGACATCCATCCGATGAGCTTCTCCTCCAAGCGAGGGATCGCCAGGGAAGGCTCCCTGGACCAGTACCTCAAGGAGATAAGCCAGTACGCGCTCATCAACCGGGAGGAGGAGGCCGAGCTCGCGCGGCGTATCCGCGCCGAGGACGAGGAGGCGCTGGACAAGCTGGTGCGCTCGAACCTGCGGTTCGTGGTTTCCGTGGCCAAGAAGTACCAGAACCAGGGCGTGCCCCTCTCCGACCTGATCAACGAGGGGAACCTCGGCCTCATCAGGGCCGCGCACAAATTCGACGAGACCAAGGGCATCAAGTTCATCAGCTACGCGGTCTGGTGGATCCGCCAGGCCATCCTTCAGGCGCTCGCCGAGCAGAGCCGCATCGTCCGCGTCCCGCTGAACCGCGCCGGAGCGCTGCACCGCATCGGCCGCCGGAGCTCGGCGCTCCTCCAGGAGCTGGGGCGGGAGCCCACCGTGGACGAGATCGCCGAGGGGCTGGACATCACCCAGGAGGAGGTGGAGCGGACGCTGGCCATCAGCCAGTCCCACCTCTCCCTGGACGCGCCCCTCACGCCCGGGGAGGACAACCGCCTCCTGGACTACCTCCCGGACCAGTTCTCGCCGGGTCCGGAGGACGAGGCCTACGAGCGGGCGCTGAAGCAGACCATCGAGGAGGCCCTGTCCTCGCTGAAGGAGCGGGAGGCGAAGATCCTCCGGCTCTACTTCGGCCTCGACGACCAGGATCCGATGACCCTCGAGGAGATCGGGGCGCTCATGGGGATCACCCGGGAGCGGGTGCGCCAGATCAAGGAAAAGGCGCTGGTGCGCCTGCGTCACGCCTCCCGGGCGCGCTTCCTGGAGACCTTCATGTAGGGCTCGGGCTGAGACCAGGGGCCAACAACGAGCAGGCCGGGGACACTTCAGCACGATCCTGGAAGCCTTGACCCCCATTGGCTGACGCGGCGCAGTTGGGTGGCCTCGTTCTGAGTCTCACCATGATTCCGGAAGATCTGCTCCCGCGACAGTCCGAACGGGGTGCGCAATTGCCTGACATCGGCCTGCTCCACACCGCCGACACGATTGCGTCGCTGTCGAGCGCCTCGCGCCGCGAATGTCGCCCGCTCGTGTTCTTCCCGATGTCATCTGAGGGTGCAGTCGCGCATCGCCGACTCGATTCACCGACCGCAGGAATGTCCCCCGGTGCCCGGCGAGGGGGTGCCTGAATGAGGACGGAAGCAACCCACGCCGTCCTCGTTACTGCCTGGCTCGCAGCGACGGTGTCTTGCACGACGCGTTCAGGAGAGCTTCGCACTACCTCCGTCGTGCTGGACACCATTGGTGACACGATTGTGGCGCACGTGGTCGGGGACGGGGTCTGGGGCACGGGCCTGGAGCTCGTGCCTGACCTGGAGATTGGCGGAACGGACCAGGACGAGGACGCCATCTTCGGCCTTCTCGATCGAAGGATGGTGCTGCTGCCGGGCGGGGGCGTGATCGTGGTGGACGCGCTGGGACCCGAAGTACTGGAGTACAACGGGCAGGGCCAGCTTGTGAGGAGGTTCGGTCGGAAGGGTGAGGGGCCCGGCGAGTACAAGGACGCTGCGTTGGCTGCGATCGAAGGGGGCCTGCTGCTGGTGGCCGACGCCAGGAACGCGAAGATGATTGTCTACGACTCACTCGGCGCCTTGGTCACCGAGTGGAGGGATAGCCATCTCCTTGCCCAGCCCATGGCCGTGCCGTACTCAATCGGCCGTGGCGGCGGCTTCGTAGTGCGGTCGGTCACGCGCATTGCGCCGCTCTACTACTACTTCGGCTTCGCGTTCCTTTCGGCCTCGGGGGACACGCTCGACGTGTTGCCGGCTCCCTACCTGGAGAAGCCCGGCTTTCGAACGGGGTTCGCGGCTCTGCAGCCCCAGCGAATCGTGGAGTGGCACCCCCAAGGGTACGTCGTGACGGCGCAGAGCGACGTGTACGCCATCGAGGTACTGCGACCGGGGGGAGGCGTGGTCCGTATCACGCGTGATTGGACTCCCGTGAAGCTGCACGACGAAGAGTGGGCGGTCTTTGAACAGATGCGCGCATTCATGGCCAGGCGCGGTCCGAGGTACCCTCCGCCGGAGATCCCCCGCGTCAAGCCAGCGATCTCCAGGATCCTCATCGCACGGACCGGTGAGATCTGGGCGCAACGACACACCGCGGCCGTCCAGATGGGTCCCCAACCCGAGGACATTATGGCCGTCGGAGGTGCGCGGGCGAACCCGTGGCTCGAGCCGCTGCTCCTCGATGTATTCGGGGTTGACGGTGAGTTCCTCGGTAGCGTGTCCGGCCCTCCGGGGGTGGAGGTCGGGGCGATTTCGGGTGACACCGTTTGGGGGGTGCGGTCCGTAGCCTACGATATCCCCCAGCTGGTCCGATTCGTCATCGCGCGGTAGGAGGCTCCTGCCGGGCTGATCCCCAGGGCGCGGCCGCAACGCCTTCGGTGCCGCTCAGGGGAGCCCGTCCCGTTGACACCCCCCCGGAATCACGTCTATCATTCATAGCTCTATATCCGAATCGCCTCCATTGGGCGCCGCATGAGAACGTATACCCCGAAAGCCGACGAGATCGAGCGCAAGTGGTTCGTGGTGGACGCGGCCGGCAGGCCGCTGGGCCGCCTCGCCACCGAGATCGCGCGCGTCCTCCGTGGCAAGCACAAGCCCATGTACACGCCCCACCTGGACACGGGGGACCACGTCGTGGTCCTGAACGCGTCCAAGGTGGTGCTGACGGGCAACAAGGCCGACCAGAAGACCTACTTCCGGTACTCCGGCTACATGGGCCACGAGAAGCACATCCCCTTCCGCCGCATGGCGGGCGCCCATCCCGAGCGCATCGTGGAGATGGCCGTGAAGGGCATGATGCCCAAGAACAAGTTGGGCAGGGCCATGTACAAGAAGCTGAAGGTGTATGCTGGGGGTGAGCATCCCCACCAGAGCCAGCAGCCCCAGCCCCTGGACATCTGAAAAGGCAACCGAGCGAGATGGCTGAGAACCAGATCCAGACCGTGGGCCGGCGTAAGACGGCCACGGCCCGCGTCACGCTCCGCCCCGGCACGGGGGAGTGGAAGGTCAACGGTCGCACCCTGGCGGAGTACTTCCCCCGGGAGACCCACCGCATCCGCATCGAGGAGCCGTTCCGCGCCGCAGGCGTGGCCGGCCAGTTCGACGTGACGGTGCGGGTGAACGGTGGCGGGCTGACCGGCCAGGCGGACGCCGTCCGCATGGGGCTGGCGCGCGCCATCGTGAAGAACGACGAGGAGGCCCGCCCGGCCATGCGCGCGAAGGGGCTGCTGACGCGGGATCCCCGCAAGGTGGAGCGCAAGAAGCCCGGCCGCCCCGGCGCCCGGAAGCGCTTCCAGTTCTCGAAGCGTTAGTCGCACGGAAGCGCCAGCGCTTCCCATCCTGATCGGGGCGTAATCGGCCCCACACAACGAGAGTGGAATCGACATGCAGGAAGTCGGCCTGAACCAGCTCCTGGAGGCCGGTGTCCATTTCGGGCACCAGACCAGCCGTTGGAACCCGAAGATGAAGCAGTTCATCTTCACCGAGCGCAACGGCATCCACATCATCGACCTGAGGAAGTCCCTCGACCGGCTCCAGCAGGCCCAGCAGGCCGTGCGCGAGGTGGTCCTCCGCGGCGAGCGGGTGCTCTTCGTGTGCACCAAGAAGCAGCTCCGCAGCGTCGTCGAGCAGGAGGCCCAACGGTCGGGCTCCTACTACGTCACGGAGCGCTGGCTCGGCGGCATGCTCACCAACTTCCAGACCATCCGGAAGCAGATCCGCCGGCTCAAGGAGCTGGAGCGGGGCCAGGAAGAGAACGCCTTCGAGTTCTACACGAAGAAAGAGCGTCTCATGCTGGACCGCGAGCGCCAGAAGCTGGAGAAGTACCTGGCCGGCGTGAAGGAGATGAGCCGCCTGCCCGGCGCCGTGTTCGTGGTGGACGCCAAGCGCGAGACCATCGCGGTGCGCGAGGCGAACCGCCTCGGCATCCCGGTCATCGCGATCACGGACACCAACGCGGACCCGAGCCCGATCAACTATCCGATCCCCGGGAACGACGACGCCATCCGGTCCGTGGGCCTCATCTGTGGTGCCGTGGCCGGCACCATCGAGGAGACGCGCCGCGAGGTGCCCGACGATCAGCGGCGGTCCGAGGAGGTGGAGGCGACCACCTATTCCACCGAGACCGGCGAGACGACGGAGAAGGACAAGCCGGCCCGCAAGCGCCCGAGGCGCAAGCGGCGTCCGCGGCCGGAGGTCATCGCCCAGCATCTGAAGGGCGAAGGCGATGGCGAAGAGGAGGGCGAGGCCGCCGAGGACGAGGAGGCCGGAGAGCCGGCCGCCGGAGCCGCGCCCGCCGCGCCCGCGGAGGCTACCAAGCCGCCGCGCAAGCCCAGAGCGAAGAAGCCCGTGGCCGTCCCGGCGGCCGGGGGTGGGGAGGAGGGCCCGAAGGCCGAGTAGGCGCTCCGGGCCGACGGGCCGCGAGGCCCGGCTTATGTCCCCCACGAACAGGGGGGCGTGCGGGAGGCGGCAGCGGCAACGGATCGGATCCGTTGGCTCCGCCTCTTTTCACGACCCGGCGGCAAGGTGCCGCGGGTCCGCCAATCCGAATACGGAAGACCAGAGACGATGAGCTTCAGCGCCCAGGACGTGAAGAAGCTCCGCGATATGACCGGCGCGGGGATGATGGACTGCAAGAAGGCCATGGAGGAGACCGGCGGGGACATGGACAAGGCCGTGGACGTCCTGCGCGCCAAGGGAGCCGCCAAGGCGGCCAAGCGCGCCGAGCGGTCGGCCAACCAGGGCTTCATCGGCAGCTACATCCACTTCGACGGCAAGACCGCCGCCATCGTGGAGCTGAACTGCGAGACCGACTTCGTGGCCAACACGGCGGACTTCCGTGCCCTGGCCAAGGATCTGGCCATGCATGTCGCCTCCGCGGCCCCGCTGGCGCTTTCCCCCGCCGACATCCCCGCGGACGTGGTGGAGCGCGAGCGCCACGTCTACGAGGAGCAGGTGAAGGAGGAGGGGAAGCCCGCCGCCATCGCCGGGAAGATCGTCGAGGGCAAGCTGCAGAGGTTCTACAAGGAGAACACGCTGCTCGCCCAGCCGTTCGTCAAGGACCCGGACAGGACCATCGAGCAGCTGGTCGCCGAAGTGGCCGGCAGGACCGGGGAGAAGATCTCGGTGGGCCGCTTCGCCCGCTTCAAGGTCGGCGAGCGCTGATCCGCCTTCTCAGGGGAGCCCTGCCATGAGCGACGCTGGACAGGAGCCCAAGTACAAGCGGGTTCTGCTCAAGCTCTCCGGCGAGGCCCTCGCCGGAGAGCGGGGCTTCGGCATCGAGCCCGCGGTGGTGGACCGGCTGACCGACGAGATCCGGTCCATCGCCGCCATGGGCGTCTCCCTCGGCGTGGTGATCGGCGGGGGGAACATCGTGCGCGGGGCCATCGCCTCCCGGCAGGGGATGGACCGCGTCCAGGCCGACTACATGGGTATGTTGGCCACCATCATCAACGCGCTGGCCGTCCAGGACCTGCTGGAGGCCAAGGGCGTGGAGACGCGGGTCATGACCGCCATCCGCATGGAGCAGATCGCCGAGCCCTACATCCGGCGCCGCGCCATGCGGCACATGGAGAAAGGCATGGTCGTGATCTTCGCCGGCGGGACCGGAAACCCCTACTTCTCCACGGATACCGCCGCAGTGCTCCGCGCCATCGAGATGGAGTCGGACGTGGTCATCAAGGCCACGAAGGTGCAGGGCGTGTTCACGGCGGACCCCAAGAAGGACCCCAACGCGCGCTTCCTCCCCACGGTCACGTTCCAGGAGGTGGTGGCCGGGGAGCTGGGCGTGATGGACGCTGCGGCCGTGTCCCTGTGCAAGGAGAACGGCCTTCCCATCATCGTGCTGAACCTGGAGGAGCGGGGTGCGGTGGCCGCCGCCATCCGTGGTGAGCCCGTGGGAACCCTTGTATCGTAGAACGCTGCAACGACGCGCCGATTGCGGGAGCGTCGGGAACGGCGCGCCCAGCCCTCCGCTCCCGCCGGTCTAGACCCTTACGGAGAGATCATGGCAACGGTCGAGCAAGCCAGAAAGCGCATGGACGAAGCCCTGGACGCCATGCGCCGGGAGTTCGCCTCGGTGCGCACCGGGAAGGCGACGCCCGCCCTGCTGGACACGGTCCGGGTGGACGCCTACGGCTCCAGGATGCACGTGAACCAGGTGGCCACCGTCCACGCGCCCGAGCCCAGCCTCCTGGTGATCCAGCCCTTCGACAAGTCCCTCATGCGCGCCATCGAGAAGGCGATCCAGACCGCCGATCTCGGCCTCAACCCGTCCAACGACGGGAACGTGATCCGCGTGCCCATCCCCGCGCTCACCGAGGAGCGCCGCAAGGAGTACGCGAAGATCCTCCACAAGATGGCCGAGGAGGGCAGGGTGTCGATCCGCCACGCCCGGCGCATCACCCGGGAGGAGCTCCATGCGAAGGTGAAGGAGCACGAGGTCGCCGAGGACGACGCGCGCAAGCGCGAGGACCAGCTGGAGAAGCTCACCCACGAGTACCAGGCGAAGATCGACGAGCTCGTGAAGCACAAGGAAGCCGAGGTGATGGCGCTGTAATGACATGAGCGCCGCCGACCTCCTCGACCGCATCCGTGTCAGCGGCGACGTGCCCCGGCACGTGGCCGTGATCATGGATGGGAACGGCCGGTGGGCCCGCCAGCGCGGCCTCCCCCGGCACCTCGGCCACCGGGAGGGGATGAAGGCGGTCCGTGAGGTGGTCGAGGGCTCGGTGGACGTGGGAATCCAGGTTCTCACCCTGTTCGCCTTCTCCACGGAGAACTGGCGCAGGCCGGAGCAGGAGGTCTCGGCCCTCATGTCCCTCCTCCAGCTCTACGCCCGCAAGGAGCGCGACGAGCTCCGGCGCCAAGGCGTGGAGGTGCACGTCCTGGGCGAGCTGGAGCGGGTGGACCGGGCCACGCGCCGGGCGGTGGACACCATCGTGGACGGCACGCGAGGGGGCACCGCGCTCCGGCTCAACCTCATGATCTCCTACGGCGGGCGCGAGGAGATCATGCGCTCGGTGCGGGAGTTGGCGCGGCGGGTGGCCGCCGGTGAGCTCGCGCCGGAGCAGCTCGACGACGAGATGTTCTCGTCCACGCTCTTCACCGCGGGCCTCCCCGATCCCGACCTCCTCATCCGCACGTCCGGCGAGTTCCGCGTCAGCAACTTCCTGCTCTGGCAGATGGCCTACACCGAGCTGTTCATGAGCCCGGTGCTCTGGCCCGACTTCTCCCGGCACCACCTGTTCGAGGCCGTGTTGGACTTCCAGGGGCGGGAGCGGCGTTTCGGGCGCGTGGGCGCGTCGTGAAGGACCTGGGGGCGCGCCTCGCCGTGTCGGGGGTCGGGATTCCCGCCCTCCTGTTCATGCTGCACCAGGGCGGATGGGTCCTCGGGGCTCCCCTGGCCCTGATGGCGGCGCTGGGCGCCGGCGAGGTGTACCGCTTTGCCGAGTGCCGGGGGACGAGGCCCTTCTCCTGGATCGGGATGCCGGTGGCGGCGGGGCTCGTGGCGTTGGCCGTGATCAGGCCCGGGTTCCAGGCCTTTGCGCCGTGGGCTCTGGGAGGTTTGGGGCTCGTCGTCATGGTGGCGCTTACGCTCGCCCTGTTCTCCCGCGGGCCCCACGGCTCGCCCCTGAGCGCGGTGGCCGTCACCCTGTTCGGCGTCGTGTACGCCGGCCTCCCCATGGCGTGCATGGTCCTGCTGCACGCCGTTCCGACCCAGGCCGGTTGGGGCGCTCTGCACCCCTCGCCCTGGATGGGGCTCATGGTCGTCCTCCTCCCGCTGGCGGCCACCATGTTCGGGGATTCGGTGGCCTACTTCGCCGGCTCGGCCTGGGGGAGGCGGAAGCTCTTCCCCTCGGTGAGCCCCGCGAAGAGCTGGCTGGGTGCTGCGGCGGGGGTCCTGGGGGCGACGGTGGCAGGGATGATCTGGCTCGCCATCGCCCGGAGCCACCTCCCGGGGATGCCCGTGGAGGGCTTCGGGGCCGCGGCGGCGCTCGGGGCGGTCCTGGGGGTGGGCGCCATCCTGGGGGACCTGGCCGAGTCCTTGATGAAGCGCGAGGCGGGGATGAAGGACTCGGGGCACCTCTTCCCGGGCCACGGGGGTGCCCTGGACCGCCTGGACGCCCTCACCTTCACCCTTCCCATGGCCTACGCGCTCTTCTGGGTCCTCGAGGTGACGGCGTGATCCGCATCGCCATCCTGGGCTCCACCGGATCCATCGGGCGGAGCACGCTGGAGGTGGTGTCTCGCCACCCGGACCGCTTCCAGGTGATCGCGCTGGCGGCGAACCGGCGGGTGGAGGCCCTCGCGTCCCAGGTGGATCGCTTCCGCCCGCGCTGGGCGGTGGTCGCCGACGGGGGCGCGGTGCTGCCCGCGGGGGGCGGCGTCACGGCCTGGGCTCGCGGGAGGCAGGCCGTCCTCGAGCTGGCCGCCAGCCCCGATGTGGACGTGGTGGTGAACGCGCTCGTGGGTGCGGCAGGGCTCGAGCCCACGCAGGTGGCCCTGGAGTCCGGGCACCGCCTGGCCTTGGCCAACAAGGAGTCCCTGGTTGCGGGCGGGTCCATCGTCATGAAGGCGGCGGGGCGGAATGGGGCGGAGATCATCCCCATCGACTCCGAGCACAGCGCCATCCTGCAGTGCCTGGAGGGGTACGATCGCTCCTCCGTGCAGCGGATCACCCTGACCGCGTCCGGAGGACCGTTCCGGGGACGGAAGCCGGCCGAACTCTGGCGTGTCCGTCCGGTGGAGGCCCTCGCCCACCCCACCTGGGATATGGGGGCGAAGATCACCGTGGACTCGGCCACGCTGGCCAACAAGGCGCTGGAGGTCATCGAGGCGCACCATCTGTACGGCCTCGGGTATGATAGGATCGGCGCGGTGGTCCACCCGCAATCGGTGGTGCATTCGTTCGTGGAGTTCGTGGACGGCTCGGTGCTGGCCCAGGTGGGGTTCCCCACAATGGAGCTTCCCATCCTGTACGCCCTGAGCTACCCGGAGCGGGTCGAGGACGAGGCGCTGCGGACGTTCGATCCCGTGCGCTCGTCGCCCCTCACCTTCGAGGATATCGACCACGGCGCCTTCCCCCTCTTCGCGCTGGGCGTGGAGGCAGGCAAGCGGGGCGGATGCGCCCCTGCGGTGTACAACGCAGGGAACGAGATCGCCGTTCAGGCGTTCTTGGAGGAGACGGTCCGGTTTCCCGAGATGGCCGAGGTGGTGGCCCGTGCCCTGGAAGGGGTGGGTGATCACGCGGTCAACGAGGTGGAGGACGTGCTGGCCGCGGACCGGGCGGCCCGGAACCTGGCCGCCCAGGCTGTGGAACGCCTGGGCAGGGCCCGAACTCGGACGACTGCATGACGATTCTCGCGACGCTCATCGTTCTCGCCGTGCTCATCTTCGTGCACGAGCTGGGCCACTTCGCCGCGGCCAAGGCCGTGGGCGTGGAGGTCCAGCGCTTCTCCATCGGCCTGGGACCGAAGCTCTTCGGCTTCCGCCGGGGGGAGACGGAGTACGTGCTCTCCGTCATTCCCCTCGGGGGCTACGTGAAGATGGGAGGGATGGAGGACGAGGCGATGGAGCGCATCGAAGGGGGCGCCGAGGAAGCTCCCCGGGTCCCCGGCGCCCGCGACTTCGACGCCAAGCCCATCTGGGCGCGCACGCTCGTCATCAGCGCCGGCGTCGTCATGAACATGCTGTTCGCGTTCGGCGTGTACACCTACGTGGCGGCCCAGTGGGGCCTCCCCCAGCTCGACACCACCCGGATCGGCCGCGTCGAGACCGACCTCCTCCCCCCGGGCACGGAGGCGCTGGCCCAGGTGGAGCCCGGATCCCACGTGACCCGGATCGGGGACTCGGCCGTGGAGGACTGGGGAGACCTCCAGCAAGGTCTGTACGCGTCGGCCCCGGGACCGCTGCGCATCGAGCTCGCGAGCCCGTCCAGGACGGTGGAGATCCGCATCCCCGCCGAGGAGCCCCAGCGCCGGGACCTGGTCCGGGCCGTCGACTCCTGGATCGACGCGGGCGTGGGTGCCGTCAACCCTGGGTCGCCGGCGGACAGGGCCGGGCTCGAGGCCGGCGACCGCATCGTGTCGGTGGACGGCGTGGCGGTGCGCAACTGGTACGACTTCGTCCGCGAGGTGGAGTCGCGTCCGGGCCAGCGCGTGGAGATCGCCATCGAGCGGGAGGACCGGGGGCTGATCCGCGCCCTCACCCTGGACGCCGAGAGCGCCACCCGGGCCGACGGCACCGTGGTGCAGGTCGGCAAGATCGGAATCTACCCTCCGGTGGACGAGTACTCGTACCGGGACGTGCCCCTCGGCCAGGCGGTGGTGGCCGGCGCGCAGGAGACGGTGGCGGTGACCGGGATGATCCTCGGGTTCCTGAGGGACCTGTTCACCGGCGGGATCTCGCCCCGCTCCATGGGGAGCATCGTGACCATCGGCGAGGCGTCCGGCCAGGCCGCGGCCGCCGGAGCGGACACCTTCCTGCGCTTCATGGCGCTCTTCAGCGTGAACCTGGCCATCCTCAACCTCCTCCCCATCCCCGTCCTCGACGGCGGGCACCTCGTGTTCCTGGCCATCGAGGCCATCCGGGGGAGGGCGGTGTCGGTGGAGCAGCGGCTGCGCTGGAGCAACGTGGGCGTGCTCGTGGTGGTGGGCATCATGCTCTGGGCCCTGTCCAACGACATCCTGAGGCTTCTGGGGCTCTGAGAGCAGGGTGATCGCGCGCGTGGGGTCCGTGGGCGCCATCCTCGTCGGCACGCTGGCCCTGGGCCTGGTCGCGGCGGCCGCCTGGGCGCTGCCCCGACCCCGCGCCGACCGGGACTGGGCTCGGGAGCAGGCCACCGCTCCGGAGATCACCTTCGATGGCGACACGGTTCGGGTGCGCCGCCTCCGGGACTTCCGGTACACGCCGGACGGGTCGGCGCTGGCCGGGTTCAGGGACGAGGCCTTCCCGCTGGACGACGTGCGCCGGGTCTGGTTCGCCCTCGCCCCCTTCGCACGCCGGTACCGCGGCCTGGCCCACAGCTTCGTCACCTTCGAGTTCGCCGGGGGCCGGTTCGTGGCGGTCTCGGTGGAGGCGCGCCGGGAGGAGGACGAGCGCTATTCCCTCCTGGGAGGCCTGCTCCGCTCCTTCGAGCTCGCCTACGTTGTCGGGACGGAGGAGGACCTCCTCGGGGTCAGGGCCCAGCGCGGCGATACGATCTTCCTTTACCCGTCCGTGACCACGCCGGAGCAGGCGCGTGCCATCTTCCTCGATATGATGGTGCGGGCCCGCGATACCCAGGAGCGGCCCGAGTTCTACAACACGCTCCTCAACAACTGCAACACCAACCTGAGGCGCCACGTGAACCGTGCGACGTCCGCGGGGCTCCCCTGGGGCTGGGGCGTCGTGCTGCCGGGCTTCTCCGACGCCCTGGCGCTGGAGCGCGGGCTCCTGGACACCCCCCTCCCCCTGGAGCGGGCCCGGGAGCGGTTCCGTGTGGATGAACATGTCCGTCAGGCCCTCGCCGGAGGCGCCGCGGACTTCAGCCTGCGCATCCGCGCAGGGGAAGGAGCGTGAGCGTGGCGCACAGGGTGCAGACCAGGGCCGAGGAGATGGCCAACGCCCTCAGCCACGGCGCCGGCTTTCTCGGGGCGCTGGTCGCCATCCCCGTCCTCGTGGTGAACGCTGTACGGGAGGGCGGCGTCGCGGACGTGGTGGGCGGGGCCGTCTTCGGTGCGACCATGGCGCTCCTGTACCTGGCCTCCACGGCGTACCACCTGGTGCCGCACGGCAGCCCGGCCAAGGGGTGGCTCCGACGCGTGGACCACAGCGCCATCTACCTTCTCATCGCCGGGACCTACACGCCGTTCACGCTGGGCGCGCTCGGCGGGCCCTGGGGATGGTCGCTCTTCGGCGTGGTCTGGGGTCTGGCGGCGGCCGGGGTGGCGCTCAAGCTGGCCGCGGGAGTGCGCTGGCCCAGGGTGTCCACCTTGGTCTACGTGGGCATGGGGTGGCTCATCGTCATCGCCATCCACCCACTCCTGGAGCGGGTGCCGGGGCCCGGGATTGCCCTGCTCGTGGCGGGGGGCCTGGCGTACACCGGCGGCGTGGTCTTCTACGCGGCCCCTCGCATGCGCTTCGCCCACCTCCTCTGGCACCTCTGCGTCCTCGCCGGGACGACGCTGCACTTCTTCGCCGTGCTGGGCTACGCCGTGTAGCTTAGAGGGCGTCCGAAGCACGTCCCGAAGCCCATCCCCGGAGCATGCCCATGCCTCGCCGCCCGGCCTTACCGTGTCCCGGCATCGCCCAGCGCGTCCGCGACGTCCTCGCCGTCTCCTTCGTCCTCTGCCTCGCCGCGCCGGCCTCGGCGCAGCAGGTGGACGTGGCGGCGCTGGACGCCTACTTCGCCCAGGCGCAGAAGGCGTGGCCGGTGCCCGGCCTGTCGGTGGCGATCGTCAAGGACGGTCGCGTGGTGCTGGAGAAGGGATATGGGGTGCGGGACGTCCGGGGGACCGACCCCGTGGACGAGCACACGCTCTACGCCATCGCGTCGAACTCCAAGGCGTTCACCGCGGCCGCCCTCGCGCAGCAGGTGGATGCGGGGAAGCTCTCCTGGGACGACCGGGTCCTGGACCACCTCCCCTGGTTCCGCCTGTACGACGACTACGTCACCCAGGAGATGCGCATCCGCGACCTCCTGTCCCACCGTTCCGGGCTCGGCACGTATTCCGGCGACCTGCTCTGGTACGGGACGCCGTACAGCGCCGAGGAGGTGGTCCGACGCGCTCGTCTCCTGCCCCAGGCGTTCCCGTTCCGGTCGGGATACGGGTACTCCAACCTCATGTTCATCGCCGCCGGGGAGGTCCTGCGCGCGGTGAGCGGGCAGAGCTGGCACCGCTACGTCGAAACCAGCTTCTTCGCGCCCCTGGGGATGACCCGCTCCGTCACCTCCACCCACGCCCTGGCCGGGAAGGACAACGTGGCCACGCCCCACAAGTACCTGGCGGGAGAGACGCTCGCCATCGACTGGTACAACTGGGACGCGATGGGCGCGGCGGGGGGGATCATCTCCTCGGTGCACGACATGGCGCAGTGGCTGATGGCCCAGCTGAACAGCGGGACGCTGAACGGGGCGAGCCTCTTCAGTGCCGACCGACAGCGGGAGATGTGGACGGTGCAGAACCCCATGGCCGTCACCGGCGCCTATCAGGCGCGCTACCCCTCCACCCACTTCCGCGGCTACGGCATGGGGTGGAGCCTGAATGACTACCTGGGCCGGAAGGTGGTGAGCCACGGGGGCGGCTACGACGGCATGTACTCCCAGGTCGCGCTGGTCCCGGAGGAGGGACTGGGGATCGTCGTGCTCACCAACGGCATGACCGACATTGCGGGCCCCCTCGTGTACCGTGTGCTGGACGCCTACCTGGGGGGCCAGCCCCGGGACTGGGCGGGGGAAGCGCTGCCGCGCTGGAAGGAGTCACGGGTGGAGTTCGAGGCGCGCCTCGAGGCCTTCGAGGAGTCCCGCATCTCGGGCACCAAGCCGTCGCTGGCGATGGAGCGGTACGCCGGCACGTACGGCGGCGACCTCTACGGCGACGCAACGGTGACGCTGGAGGGGAACGGCCTCGTGCTCCGTCTCCTCCCCAACCCGGACCTGGTGGCCGACCTGGAGCACCTCCACTACGACACCTTCCTCATCCGCTGGCGCAAGGAGCTGGCCTGGTTCGGGAAGGGCGCGGCGACCTTCGTGGTCGACGGGGCGGGGGAGAGCGCCGAGCTGAAGCTCGACGTCCCGAACGACGACCTGTGGTTCTACGAGCTGGAGCTGAAGCGGCGACGGTAGGGCCTGGGTGGAGAACCGGGAGGACAAGGAGCGGGAGAGCGTCTACCTGATGCTCGAGCAGGACATCGAGAGCATGGGGGTCTACCCCGAGCCCGAGGCGGAGAGGGTCGGTGTCCGGGCTGCTCAGGAAGGGAGCGCCTCCCGACCCAGCGCCTCCCACAGCGCCTCCGGCCCCTCCGCGACCACATCCACGACGGGGGTCCGAAGCGACGCACGGAACGCTCCGAGGAGCGCGTCGGCGCTCACCCCGTCGGCCACGTATCCCTGCCCCTCGGCGCGGGGGAGGAAGGGGTTCACCGTCACGGCTGCGAGGGGAAGTGGATGGTCCACCGTCACCTCCACGCCGCGCTCGCGGCACCGCCGCAGCGCCGCGGCCATGGCTACGGCGTCCCCGCAAAGGAGGGGGAGGACCGGGTCGTAGAAGGTGACGGCCGCGACGCGTCCCAGGAGCCTGCGGTCGTGCGTGACCTTCACGATCACGTCGGGATGGACCGGGAGGAGGAATGAGAACTCCACCGGTGCCCCCTCCTCGCCCGCCGTGGCCTCCACGAGCTCGTCCGCGGTCGGGAAGGGGGTGTGGATCACCGTGGGCGTGCCGGCGCCGTCGTGGAGCCGCGTCGGGAGCCGGAAGAACGACTCCATGGCCGCCGACTCCCGCGCCAGGGCCGGGATGTCCGGCGTCCTCGCGGCTCCCGTGGCGAGGACGAACGCCGAGGCCACGGACATGGGCGCGAGGCGGTTCAGCGCCCCGTCCACCAGCGTGAGGGCGGGGCCCAGCGCCTGCACCTGGTCCACCACCCGGGCCAGCTCGGTGCGCCGGTTCGGCCCGGCGAGCACGATGGGCCCGGACTCGAGACACCGGACCACGACGACCTCGCCCAGCGCGGTCCAGGACCCGGTGGAGGCGAGCACCTCCCAGCCGGCGGCGGGCACACAGGAATCCGCCGTCGTGGCCACGGCGCCGGGAGGGAGCACGATGCGTGGCTTGGGGAGCCCGGTGACGTGGTCCACGGTCTCGCCGTCGTAGCCGATGCTCGTGGCCGCCACCAGGATTCCGCGGGCATGGGCAGCGGCCACGAGGGCGTTGAGGGCGGTGGTCTTGCCGGTGTTCTTCGCCGTTCCGGCGATCCCTACGACGCGCGCCTCAACGACCATCCACGGTCACGCTCCCCCTCCCGAACGTGCCCGGGTACGCACCGTCCTCCGCGTTCCCCAGCGCCCCGGCGAGGATGGCGTGGGGGAGGCTCTCGAAGCTCGCGACGTCCTCGAGGGTGGCGACGATGCCGTCGGTGATCTGCTGGGTGAAGCGCTCGGCCCCGGCGGTGGGCTGTACCTGTGCGCTCCCCATGAACCGGTAGGCGTCGGCGACGGCACGGATGGAGTCGATGCGGGACGCCAGCGCGATGGGACCGCGGGAGTAGGCCTCGTCGGTGGAGGCGAGGGTGATCGCCTCGACGCCGGCGGTGGCCGCGAGGGCCGCGTGGTACGACGTGGCGTTGGCCGACTGCACACGGTCCTCGGTCTGCGTCATGAAGGCGATGGGCTCGCCCGGCCAGATCGGGGCGTCCATCAGGCTCCTGAGAGCCCATATCTTGCCGAGGTTGTAGTCCACGAAGTTGTCCGCCATCTGCCCGTGCAGCACGATGTGCGGCCCGAGGCAGAAGAGCGGCTTCAGGATGGGCCGGGCCCCCAGCGCGTGCCCGAGGGCGGCCGTGATCAGGAGGCCGGCCAGCGTCTTCCAGGCCGGAACCCCGCTGAGCTCGTCGTTGCCGGGGATGTCGAACCCCATCCCGTGCCGCGCGGCGATGCGCATGGCCTCGAGGCCGTCCACCGCCAGCCGCTCCGGGTCGGTGCCGGCCCCAAGCGATCCGTAGACGAGGTTGATCTTGGTGAGGTCGGCCCCGGCGTGGGCCGCCAGGAGCACGGTCTCGGGGGTGTTCAACCCCCTGTGGGCCCGCACCGTGAGCAGCGTGGCCGGGTCAAGGAGCTCCCGCATCAGGCGGATGTTCTGGGCCGACGTGATGGTGCCGTCGTTCTCGTGGGTCAGCAGGCCGTCGAGCAGCCCCTCGTAGCGCGCCTCCCAGGAAGGGTTGATGATCAGGAATCCGTCCATGCCGTAGCGCTCGCACACCTTGGCGTGGAAGATGTCCATGACCGGGCACCCGCTTCCCAGGAACTTGAACATCAGTGGCTTCCCGCCGGCGTGACGGATCCCGCGGGCTCCGACCGGCTTCTGCCTGGCGAGGAGGGCGCGAAGCGCATCCACCTCGCCCTCCCGCACCCGCCGCACCCCCTTGGGAAGCGCGCCGTCCCGGTTCCCCTCCACGACGGGCCGGTCGCAGCGCTCGTGGTACTCCCGCCACAGCCGGCCCCGCTCGCCCTCCGATGCGGCCAACATCTGCTCCCTGAGGAACGCTCGCCGCACGGCCGAGGTGGTCCGCCCCGCCGCCCACGCCAACGTCCGCTCCGTGATGGTGGAGAGGAGCGCCGCCACCCTGGGGTGGTGCACCTGATACGTGAACCCGGCGGTGATGTCCGGCTTCTCCCCGGCGGCCACGGCCGCTGCGGCCATGGATTCCCGCCCCTCCACGTAGGCCACCACCTCGGCGACGTCGGTGTGCTCGCCGAAGCCCCGGTCGAAGCCCAACTCCGCTGCGAGCGAGGAAGTCACCGCCTTCCCACCGATGACGATCTTCGAGCGCTCCCGCACCCCGGCGGCATCCAGCAGGTCCACGAAGCGGGCCAGGAGCTCCGCCACCCCGTACCCGAGGGTGCGGCTGACCATGATGAAATCCCACGGCTCCGCCGCGGCGCGCCGGACGATCTCCTCGGCAGGCAGGTCCGGGGAGAGCAACTCGGTCCTGTGCCCCCGTTCGGCGAGGGCGTTCCTGATCATCTTGATCCCGACGTCGTGAACGGGATCGAACGGTACGCACAGGACGGACTTCACTCCTCGCCCTCCTGGGCTTCCCCGAGCCACGAGTACCGGGCGGCCGGCTTGTGGACCATGGCCCGGAGCCGGACGCGCACCCCGTAGCCGTCGAACTCCTCGAACATCACGTCCACGTCGCCCAGGTTGAGCTCCCGGCCCAGGAGGCGCGCCATGTCGCGCCCCTCCTGGGCCGACGAGCAAACCAGATAGGTCTCCACGTCCACCGCGTCCAGGACGCGGGAGAGCGCAGGGCCGGTCCGCTCGGGGCTCATGGTCTGAGTCGCCTCGGCTACTCGTACAGCCCGGCGTGCTCGCACACGATCTCGATGAGCATCACGAGCCCGCGCACGATCATGTGGGCGCGCTCGGGGATGAGCTGGCCCTTGCTGTCGGTGGTGCCGAGCCCAGGGGAGATGAAGAAGTTGGCGTCGTAGGCGATCGTGGGGATGATCCCCATCTGCGACATGCCGTCCTGGAACAGGTGGGAGCCGGCGTACATGTCCTCGATGCTGAAGATGGGCACGCCCAGCTTGCCGTCCTTCCAGGTATCCTCGTAGTTGACCTCCACGGTCCCGCAGTTGCGGCTCTTGTAGAAGGTGAATCCGTCGCGGATCCGGGGGTCGAGCTTGGCAAACTCCTCGACCACGATGTCGTACAGCACGTCCACCGGCTTGGTCAGCACCTCGGGCTTCTCCAGGAGCACCCGGAGCGCCGCCACCTGGCCCGAGAGCCCCTCCTTGCCCGGGTCCTGGGTCACGTAGGCGGCCTTGCCGTACGAGCCCGTGGTGCCCCAGCGCGCGCCGTGCATCCCCAGGGCGCGGCGGATGTTCACCATCACGTCTTCCTTGCCGACGATGAGGCCGCTGGTGGGGGAGCCGCTCGCCTTGTCCATGCTGTAGACGATGGCGTCGGCGCCCACGTTGCGGATGTCCGTGCCGATGAAGGGGATGCCCCAGGCGTTGTCGATGACGAAGGGTACGTTGTACGACGAGGCCAGCTCGGCGATTCCCTTCAGCAACTTCGGCGTCCCCTCCTTGTCCTTGTCGCCGTAACCGTACCCGGGCGTGTCGTAGCCCAGCGACGAGAAGCCGGTGACGAGAGGCCCGTGGCGCTCGGCCACGGTCTCCATGGCCTCGAGCGACTCCTTGACCTTCAAGTGCTTCATGAGCGGCACGGGGTGGTACTTGATCCCGTGGACCGTGTAGTCGGCGCCGGCCATGGGCACGATCACGGTGTCGAGGTTGTTCTGGCGCTTCCCGGAGAAGCCCAGCTCGCCCGCCGTGCTCCCACGGTCCGCCAGGATGTCCTTGTACTTGGCGGGGAAGGGGCGCCCGTACGAGCCCTGGTGGTGCATGTGCCGCTCGTAGGGGACGAGGCAGCGTGCGCGGTAGTTGTCGCCGCGCCCGAGGAGCGGGGGCGTCATGAGGGAGTCGAAGGAGACCCACAGCCCCGCCTCGCAGGTGTTCACCGGGCAGGCGTCGTATTCGTCGCCGTAGTAGCTCTTCACCAGCTCGCGGATCTGGTCCACGTACACCCCGAGAGGCACGACCTTCCTGCCCTCCGTGGCCATGGCGTGCTCGATGTCGTCGCGGAGCGGCGAAGGGCAGCCCGAGATGGCCCCGGTGAGCCCGATGGCGCCCTTCAGCTCCGCCGGCATCTTGAGGGTCTCTGCCGCCTTGCGGGCATCCGCGTAGATCTGCGGCATGCGCTGCTGGAGGCGCTTGTACATCTCGAAGCGGAATCTTGGACGAGCCATGAGAAGCGTCCTTATCGAATGGATGACGATGATGAATGTCGATTATGTGCCACGGGTCCTGATCTCCACCGGCTCCCCCACCCGCCACCCGAGGTCCTTGCCGGAGGTGCGCCTCTGCACCGCCACGATGACGTTCTGGTGGTTGGGCATGTGGGTGTCGTCGTATCCTGCGATGGTTCCCACCACCTCACCGCGCACCACCACCTCGTCCCCCGCGACGATGACGCCGCTGGTGAGGAGCTCCACGAACCCCAGGTAGGCGATGGCTTGCACCGACCCTCCCGGGACGGCCGCGGCCTCGTCGGTGGCGATGAGCTCGATGACGGCGTGCTGCGGGTACGCCCGGGAGATGGGCTGGATCAGCGACAGAGACCGAGTGTCGAGGTACCCGTCCAGCACCACCACCACGGCGCCCTGCATCGGGCGCTTGGCGTGGAAGAAGTCCAGCTTGATGAGCTTCCGTGCGTACGGGTCGCCGTTCACGGTGCGCCCACCCTAGACGAGCTGTTGCACGAACGAATCCACGTCGCCGTGCAGGAAGTCAATCACCGGGAGCTCGATCATGGTATAGCAGCCCGGCTTCTGGCGCATGGTGGCGCGGGCCGCCGACACCATGACCTGGGCCGTGAGGGCCGGGTTGTTGATGCGCATCTCGAAGCGGAAGTTCTGGTTGTGCGTGGACCCGGACACGCCGGTGCGCTCGATCTTCACGCCGTGGCCGACGTCCAGGAGGTCGCGGACGCAAGGAACCTGAAACACCATGGTCCGGTCCTTCGCGAAGTAGGCGTCCTCCTTGATGCTCTTCTCCACGTCGGCGAAGGAGGTTCCGTTCTCGAGCTCCACGTACACCATGCGCCGGTGCACGCCCATGCCTATGGGTACGGTCATGGAAAGGGCGTCCTTGACGCCGGCGACGGCCTTGGCCGCGCACGTATGGCCCATGGACATGCCCGGACCATGGTTGGTGTGCGTGATGCCCTTGGGGGCCATGGCCTGAAGCCACGCGCGCACCACCGAGTCGATCCCCGGGTCCCATCCGGCGGACACGATGGAGACCTTCCCGACGCGGCGGGCCACCTCGCCGAGTTGGCGACGGAGCGTCAGGATCTCGGTGTGGATGTCGAAGCTGTCCACGGTGTTCACGCCGGCCTGCAGGACCTCCGTGGCCAGGCGATGCACGCCCCGCGAGGGGCAGCACAGCACCGCCACGTCCACCGAGTCGAGCTTCTTGATGTCGTCCACGATGGGGAGCGTCTCGAGCAGCGTGGGCTGCATGGGCTCCAGCTGGCAGATCTTCTTGATGACCGCGGGCATCTCCACGACGCCGGCTGCCTCCAGATCGGGCGCCTCCACGATGGACTGCAAGGCGCATTCGCCCACGTGGCCGTATCCCAAGATGGCGACTCGGGTCCTATTCATCAGGTGCTCCGGAATGTGCGAGGTGTCCAGGGACGGCGGCTCAGAGTGCCGCCTTGACGAACTCCCGGTTCAACCGGGCGATGTGTGCGAGCTTGATGCCTTTCGGGCACTCCGCCTCGCAGGCCCCCACGTTCCCGCACGATCCGAAGCCCAGCTCGTCCGCCTTGGCCACCATGCGGCGGACGCGCTCGCGCGCCTCCGGCCGACCCTGGGGGAGGAGGGCGAGCTGCGACACCTTCGCGGACACGAAGAGCATGGCCGACGCGTTCGGGCATGCCGCCACGCACGCGCCGCACCCGATGCAGGCCGCCGCGTCGATGGCCTCGTCGGCGTGCGCTCTGGGAACGGGGATGGAATTGGCTTCCGGCGCCGCGCCCGCGTTCGCGGAGATGAACCCGCCCGCACGCATGATGGCGTCCAGGGCCGAGCGGTCCACGATGAGGTCGCGGACCACGGGGAAGGCCTTCGATCGCCACGGCTCGACGACGATCGTGGCACCGTCCGCGAACTTGGTCAGGCGGAGCTCGCAGGTGGTGGTCTCCGATGCGGGGCCGTGGGGTCGGCCGTTGATGAACAGCGAGCAGCTGCCGCAGATGCCCTCGCGGCAGTCGTGCTCGAAGGCCACCGGCTGCTCTCCACGGAGGATGAGCGTGGTGTTCAGGTAGTCCAGCATCTCCAGGAACGACATCTCCAGGGACACGCCGTCCAGGTCGTAGGACACGAAGCCGCCCTTCTGCGGTGCGCCCTCCTGGCGCCAGATCCTCAGCTTGATCTTCACTTGTAGCTCCGCTCCTTGATCTCGACGTTCTCGAACACGAGCGGTTCCTTGTGGAGCGCGTGCTCGGCCCCCTCGCCCCGGTGCTCCCAGGCAGCGACGTGGGCGTACTCGGTGTCGATTCTCTTGGCCTCGCCTTCCGGCGTCTGGCTCTCCTCGCGGAAGTGGGCTCCGCACGACTCCTTGCGCGCCAGGGCGTCCCGGCACATGAGCTGTCCGAGCTCCAGGAAGTCGGCCACCTTCACCGCCTTCTCCAGCTCCTGGTTCACCTGGTCCTGGCGTCCCGGCACCTTCACCTCGCGCCAGAACTCCTGCTTCAGGTCTGCGATGGCGCCCAGGGCCCTGTTCAGTCCGGCCTCGTTGCGCACCATGCCACAGTCGTCCCACATGATCTTGCCGAGCCGCTTGTGGAACGAGGTGACGGTCTGCTTGCCGTTCACCGCCATGAGGCGGTCCAGCTTGTCTCGGGCGTCCTTCTCGGCGGCCGCGAACTCCGACCCGTCGGTGGCCAGGCGCGGCACCTTGATCTTGTCGGCCAGGTAGTCGCCGATGGTCACCGGGATGATGAAATACCCGTCGCCGGAGCACTGCATGAGGGAGCCGGCGCCCAGGCGGTTGGCGCCGTGGTCGGAGAAGTTCGACTCGCCGATGGCGAACAGCCCGGGCACCGTGGTCATGAGGTTGTAGTCCACCCAGAGCCCGCCCATGGTGTAATGGCCGGCCGGGTAGATGCGCATCGGCTCCTCGTACGGGTTGCTGCCGGTGAGCTTGTGGTACATCTCGAAGAGGTTCCCGTACTTCCCCTCGATGGACTTCTTGCCCTGCTTCTCGATGGAGCCCCGGAAGTCCAGGTAGACCGACAGCCCCGTCTTCCCGACGCCGTATCCCGCGTCGCAGCGCTCCTTGGCCGCCCGGGACGCCACGTCCCGCGGGACCAGGTTCCCGAACGCCGGGTAGCGGCGCTCCAGGTAGTAGTCGCGCTCGTCCTCGGGAATGTCGTTGGGATGGCGCTTGTCCCCCTTCTCCTTGGGCACCCAGATGCGACCGTCGTTGCGCAGCGACTCGGACATGAGCGTGAGCTTCGACTGGTAGTCGTTCAGCTGCGGCAGGCTGGTGGGGTGGATCTGCACGAAGCTGGGGTTGCCGAAGAAGGCGCCCTTGCGGTGCGCAGCCCATGCAGCCGTGGCGTTGGAGCCCAGGGCCAGCGTGGACAGGTAGTAGATGGTGCCGTAGCCGCCGGTGGCCAGCACGACCGCGTGGCCCGAGTGCCGTTCGATGGCGCCGGTGACGAGGTTGCGGGTGATGATCCCCCGCGCCTGGCCGTCCACGACGACGATCTCCAGCACGTCGCGCCGGGGGTACATGGTGACCTTTCCCGTGGCGGTCTGGCGGACGAGGCCCGCGTAGGCGCCCAGGAGGCACTGCTGCCCGGTGAGCCCCTTGGCGTAGAAGGTGCGTGACACCTGCACGCCGCCGAAGGAGCGGTTGTCCAGGTAGCCCGAGTACTCGCGGGCGAATGGCACCCCTGCTGCGACCATCTGGTCGATGGTCGAGTTGCTGACCTCCGCGGCCCGGTACACGTTGGCCTCCCGTGCCCGGTAGTCACCGCCCTTGATCACGTCGTAGAAGAGGCGGTAGACGCTGTCGCCGTCGTTCTTGTAGTTCTTGGCGGCGTTGATCCCGCCCTGGGCGGCCACCGAGTGGGCGCGCCGCGGGGTGTCCTGGAAGCAGAACACCTTCACGTTGTAGCCCAGCTCACCCAGGCTGGAGGCGGCGGCGGAGCCGGCCAGGCCGCTCCCCACCAGGATGATGTCCAGCTTGGCCCGGTTGGCCGGGGACACCAGGTGCACGCTGTCCTTGTGGTTGGACCACTTGTCGGCCAGCGGCCCGCCGGGGATCCTCGCGTTGAGCGTGGTCATGGCGTGCTCCCCATCCGGGCCTGGACGAAGAAGTACAGGGGCAGCGAGGCGAACCCCGCCGCGACGGTCACCGCATAGATGTTCCCGAGGAGGGTCCAGCGCCGGCGCCAGGCGGCGTCGCTGAGACCCAGGGTCTGCAGGGCCGACTGGAAGCCGTGGGAGAGGTGGAGGCCGAGGAAGACGATGGCCGTGAAGTAGAGGGCGGCGTACCACCAGATGCCGAAGCTCGCGGTGACGAGCGCGTGCACGTCCTTGATTTCCGCGCCGTGGAGCTCCGTCATGGGCGGCGTGCCGAAGGCGAGGCGCACGGAGAAGGTGGAGACGTGGAGCGCGAGGAAGAGCAGCACGACCGCGCCCAGGACCAGCATGTTGCGGGACGCCCAGGTGCTCCCCCCGGCCCGGTCCACCATCTCGTAGCGCTGGGGACGTGCGTCCAGATTGCCGGCCCAGAGCCAGGTGCTCACCACCACGTGGAGCAGGGCTCCCAGCGCCAGCACCGGTCGCATCGCCAGGATGGCCGGGTTGGTGGCCATCCAGTGTGCTACGGTGTTGTAGAGGTCCCGGCCGCCGTAGAGGGTGAGGTTCACCCCCAGATGGACCAGGAGGAATACGACGAGAAACAGCCCCGAGAGCGAGACGAGCAGCTTCCTGCCCACCGACGCCTTGGGGAAGGGGAGCGTCAACGCCTGCTCCCGTTGCGTTGTCGCGGACATGTGGACGAGGCCTCCGTGCGGAGGAAGGCGAGGCGGGACGTGGGAGTCCCGGGGGCCGCGGCGGGGCGCGGCCCGGCGATGGGCGTCGCCGGCTTGCGAGCGAGCGCGGAAGCGCAGGGGAGGGGGCGCGGATGCCGGCACGAGGTGGCAGGAATGCGCCGGGCGGCCCGGATACAATCCGGGAGAAGGCTGACCATGCCCGGGTCTCGCGTACGCACCATGCAAGAAAGCTAAACGGACGGTCTTTGGGTGAAGTCGGGAGATTCCCGACAATGCCCACCCTCCACCCGCCGGTGTCCTCCCGTGTCTCCGTAAGGAAATCCCCCACAGGGTGCGCCCTCGCCCGGCGGCGGCGCCGGGGCGCCGCTCACCAGGAGGTGAGCGCCTCCAGCCCCGGCATGGAGCGGTACATGTCCCGGCTCGAGTGGCCCACGCCGGGGATCACCGACTCCAGGTGGGCGTGGCCCGGAAGGAACAGGTCCATGAAGCGCATCAGGGCGCGTCCCCGGTCGAAGCGGCGGCGGCCCTGGAGGTTGGCCGCGCAGCTCACGTCCAGGTTCGCCGTGAGCGTGTCGGCTTCGCCGAGCAGGATGCGCACGTCCCGACTCGTGAGCCGTTGGCGGATCCCCGGCTCGTCGGTTGCTCGGGCGTAGCTGTTGCGGTTGGACGTGCCGTAGGGCCAGTCGTTCCACGTCGGGCACCCCGCGCTGTCGGGGCGAGAGAACCCGTCTTCGGCGGGGCGCTCGGGTCCCAGCCAGAGGTACGTGGAGGGGTTGGCCACGACGAACCGGATGCGGAGGCTGCCCAGGTCCTCGGGCGCCGGGCTCGAGCCGGCGTACCGGTGGGTGAACTGGCCTCCGGCGGAGTGACCCGTCACCACGATGCTGGCCAGGGCCGGGAAGCGCTGTCGGTCCGAGAGCACGCCGAGGAGCGAGTCCATCGCCGCGAACGAGCTGACGCGCGCCAGGGGGCTGTCCGACGCGGACAGATCGCCTCGCTTCCATCCCTCGGTGGACCAGTAGGGTTCGTCGGAGCGGGGCGTGTCCTCGAGCGCCTGGAACCGGGGGGACACCACGAGCGTGGAGGAGAGCGTCCCAGCCGCCTGAAGCGCCGCCACCATGGTGTTGAAGTAGGCGTCGGCGTTTCGGTCCGTGCCGTGCACCACCACCACCGCCCGCTCCACCCGGTCGTCCCGCTTCCCCAGCGCGTACGTGCGGTAGACGGGCAGCCAGCGGCCCTGGCCCAGGGCCAGCCGCTCCATGCACTCAGCCGTCGCCACCACGCACTGGAGGGGCGGGGGAGGGGGCTCGGGCTCCGCGTCAGTGACGGCGTCCGAACCGCAGCCCGCCAGGGCCGCGAGGAGGAGCAGCAACGTCGGGCGAGGGGCGCTCATGTTCATCCGGGGATGCGGCGATGGCGCAGCACCAGGCGCCGATGACGAAGTAGTAGTAGTTGCAGAACGCCTTCTTGCCGAAGACGAAGAGGAGCAGACACATGAGCCCGAGCGCCGCCGCGAAGCCGGCCGGCGTGCGCGGGATGCGCGCCAGGGCCATGGTGTAGCCCGCCGCCAGAGCCGCCACGGCGACGCCGGCGATGGCCCCCGGCGCGAGGTCGATGTAGGCAGGGGACAGGCCGGTGAGCACGCTCAGGGAGTCCACGCGCACCTGCTCCCGGAACTGGAGCGCGACCACCGACCGCCAGAAGCCCCCCGGGTCCCAGAGGACGAAGGGGAGCGTCACCACCGCGGCCGTGGCGCCGGCGCGGGCGAGGAGGCCGAGCGACCCGCGCCGACGGTCGCCGCCGGGGACGAGCCAGGGCACGAGGAGCGCGGCGATGACCAGGTACTGCTTCACCCCCAACAGCAAGCCCAGCGCCACGGGGAGGACGCGTGGGAATCGCCTCGCGCTCGCCACCACGAGCGCGAGGCACAGGACGGCGAAGGGCTCGGTCCAGCCCTGCTCGAGGACGAAGAGGCTCCGCGGCGTGAACAGGAAGGCCATGGCGGCCAGCTTGGCCACCTCGCCGCCTCCGGCGACCGCCAGGAGCACGGCGGTGGCGAGGAAGGCGGCCAGCTCCGCGTACCGGATGTCCCCGCCGAGGATGTGTCCGGGCGCGGCGAGCAGGAGGCTGACGGGAGGGTACGGCAGGCCGAAGAGCACGCGCCCGCCGGCGGTCATCCCCTCCGGGTAGAAGCGCCCGTCGGGGTAGATGTTCGGAAAGGTGATGCCGTAGGGGCTGCGTCCCTCCTGGAGCGCCTCGATCGCCTCGCGGTGCACCGTGATGACGTCGATGTGGGGGTCCGGGGATGCGTGGATGAGCCAGATCCCGAGTCCGGCGTAGGCGGCCAGGGCCACGGGGAACCAGGCCCGTCGCGCCCATGGGTCCGCCCGGGTCGACACGGCGAGGGCCACGGCCGCGACGACGAGCCCGGCGAGGAGCGGGGGATTCGCCCAGGGGGAGGGGGTCTCCAGGTACTTCCCCGGGGACTGGAGCGCCATCAGGGCCAGACACAGAAGGATGCCACCGCTGAGGACGCGCCGGGTCCACCGCCCGCCCTCGTCCCGGATCGCCAGGCCCGCGCACCCGGCCACACCGAGGGCCAGCGCGAGGAGGATCCCCACGAGGGCCCAGATGTCGAAGTGGCCGCTACTGATCTGCAGGGCGATTCCCGCCACGATGACGGCGGCTGCCAGCGCCGGCGTGCCTGGGAGATTCAGCGTCCTTCTCCTCGGGGGAGGGTGGGGGCCGCCCCAGTGTGACCCGCGCACGGACCGGTGTCAATCGCCATGGTGCCGCTTTGCGGGATGTTCGAGATTACCGGGGCCGGTGGGCCCCCTCGTGGCCTGGGGGCGCCCTCCCTGAGCGATGTCCTCCACGCCCTGGATCCAGGAACAGGCAGCGCCATGAACCGCTCCGCCCCCGTCGCCGAGCCCCACAAGATCAAGACCGTACGGCTCCTCGCGTTCCCCACGCTGGAGGAGCGCAAGACGTACCTGGCCGACGCCGGCTTCAACGTCTTCAACCTCACGCCCGCGCAGATCACCTTCGACATGACGTCGGGGGGCACGAGCGCCATGAGCCAGGAGCAGCTGGCGGGTCAGCTGGTGGGCGACGAGGCGTACGCCGGGAGCCGGAACTTCGAGCGGCTCCAGCGGGCGGTGGCGGACGTGCTGGGCCATGGGTACGTGTGCCCCACGCACAACATCCTCGGCTCGATCAAGCTCATCGTGTCCACGATGGTGCCGGCGGGTTCCGTGATCCCCAGCAACGGGCGCGACCGGATGGACGTCCTCACCCCGCGGGACGTGGAGGTGGTGGACGTGCGCGACCGCTCCGAGCCCGTCTTCACCGGGAACATGGACCTGGCCCGTCTGGAGCAATTGCTCGCGGCGGGCAAGACGCCGGTGGTGGACGTCCATGCCTTCGCCGACGGGCAGCACCCCATCGGCCTCGCCAACCTGCGCGCCGTCCGGGAGATCGCCGACCGGCACGGTGTCCGCCTCGTCCTGGACGGGTCACGGATCATCGAGAACGCCTGGTACATCCAGCGCCACGAGGCCGGCCAGGCCGACCGGGACATCCGGAGCCTGGTGAAGCTGCTCGTGAAGACGAGCCACATCCTGCAGATGGATGGAGCCCAGGACCCCAAGGCGAACGCCGGAGGCATCCTCACCACCGACAACCCGGCCGATCACGAGCACTTCATCAACGAGGTGGTGGTCTTCGAGGGGCTGCACACGTACGGCGGCATGGCCGGCCGGACCATGGAGGTGCTGGCCCGGGGCATCGAGGAGATGGCGGACGAGGAGGAAGTCCACTGGGTGATGCACCAGACCGAGCGCTTCACGCAGCGCCTGCGCGACGCCGGCGTGCCGCTGGAGCGGGGATGCGACGGCGCCTACGTGCGCGCCGATCAGGTGCTCCCGAAGGCCGGCGCCACCGCCCGGGACACCTTCAGCGCGGCGCTCTACCTCTTCGCCGGGGTGCGCGCCGTGGCCATGCACCGGCGCGGGTCGGAGGGGCTCGTCCCAGTGCAGATCCCCCGCCTGGCCATGACGAACGAACAACTCGACCAGGTCGCCGACGCCATCGCCTCCCTGGTGGGGCAGGCGGCGGGCATCGCCGCGCTCCAGGTGGTCGAGGATGGCGACTGGCGCGACCAGATGGCGTACCATTGGGTCTATCCCGACCTGGAGCCCTTCACCTTCGATACCTTCCCCTACCAGATCCACACCTTCGAGAGGGTGGGCGGGCTGGCCCGGGACCGGAGGGAGAAGGCCATCCGCGCAGCCGGGTACAACACGTTCCTCGTGCCCTCGGCGGACGTGGGCATCGACCTCCTCACCGACTCGGGGACGTCGGCGATGAGCACCGACCAGTGGTCGGCCTACGACGCCGCGAGGGCCACGGCGGCCACCTCGGAGGAGTATCACCGCCTCATGCAGGTGCTGAGCGACACGCTCGGGTACGAGTACAACATCCCCACCCACCAGGGGCGCGCCGCCGAGCACATCCTGAGCCAGGTGATGATCCGCCCGGGCCAGTACGTGCCGGGCAACATGTATTTCACCACCACCCGCGAGCACCAGGAGATGGCCGGCGGCATCTTCGTGGACGTGATCGTGGACGAGGCCCACGACCCCACCAGCCCCTTCCCGTGGAAGGGGAACATCGACCTGGGCAAGCTCCGCGCCGTGGTGGACGAGCACGGCGCCGGCCAGGTGGCCTACATCTCCTTCGAGCAGCCGGTGAACCTGGCCGGCGGCCAGCCCGTCAGCATGGACAACATGAAGGAGGTGTACGCGTACTGCTCGCCGTTGGGGATCCCGGTGTTCTTCGACAGCACGAGGGCGGTGGAGAACGCCTACATGATCCAGTGGAAGGACCCCCGCTACGCCAACACCCCCGTGAAGCACATCCTGCGGGAGATGATGATGTACGGCGACGGATGCACGGTGAGCGGGAAGAAGGACTTCCTCATCAACATCGGTGGGCTCCTGGCGTTCCGGGACAACGCCGAATGGGCCGAGGAGGCGGAGGAGCTCCTGCGCGTCTACGAAGGGAACGTTACCGACGGAGGGCTGTCCATCGCCGACCTGGCGGCCATCGCCCGGGGCGTGGAGGAGATGGTGGACGACCGCTACATCCGGTCCCGCGTGCAGCAGACCCAGCTTCTGGGGAGGATGCTCCTGGACGCCGGGATCCCCATCGTGGAGCCGGTGGGTACCCACGCCGTCTTCCTCGACGCCAAGCGCTTTCTCCCCCACCTCGACCAGGACGAGTTCCCCGCCCAGCGCCTGGCCGCGGAGATCTTCGTGGAGACGGGCGTGCGGGCCATGGAGCGGGGGAACGTGTCCAAGGGGCGGGACCACAAGACCGGGAGGAACTTCCGCCCGGCCCTGGAGCTGGTTCGGCTGACCATCTCAAGGCGGGTCTACACCAACGATCACATGCGCGCCGTGGCCGACGGCATCATCCGGTTGTGGGAGAAGCGGGAGAGCATCAAGGGGCTCCGGTTCGTCTACGAGCCTGCGAAGCTGCGCTTCTTCCAGGGCAGGTTCGAGCCGCTCTAGGAGCGCGGGCGGACGAGGGGGCATCACGACGCGTCAGGGTGCCGGCCTGGCGGCCAGCCATTTGTCGAAGGCCGCCGCGCCCTTGGCCAGCACGTCCTCCCGGCCGGTCTTCGTGATCGTCCTTCCGGCGACGTTGATGACGATGATCGTAGGGATCCACTCGACGTCGTACCGCTTGGCCAGCTGCGTGACCTTCTCGCTGCCCAGGGGGAGGGCCAGCCAGCCCATGCGGTGCTGCTTCATGTAGGTGGACAAGTCCTCGGAGCTCGGGTCGACCGCCGCCAGGACGATCTCGAAGGCCTTGCCCGACCTTCGGATCTCGTCGTAGACGCCCACCAGCTCGGGCGTGAACGCCGTGCAGGCGGGACATGAGCGAGACGCGAAGTAGATGCCGATGAGGGATTGGCCCTGGAGCTCCACGAGCCCTGCCTGGCTCCCGTCCGACGTGAGCAGGACGTTGCCGAAGAGATCGGACAGCGAGGGGGAAGCTCCTCCGGGGAGGTCGTCGAGGGAGCCCGCGCCGGTGATGTCGGAGCCGCAGGAGGCAGATAGGCAGCACAAGAGGATCCCGACGGAGCTACGGGCCAGCGCGTGACCCCGGACACCTGCCGATCGCATGATTCCCCCCCGCCGTCCGCGGAGCTCCGCGAGGTGCATCCTCTCAGGGCCGCGCGTCCAACGTAGAATCGCGCCCCGAGCCGCGCCACCGCACCGGGCGGCCCCCGAGGCGGCTCCCGAGACGGCTCCGGGCGCCGCCGGGTCAGAGCAGCGTGAGCTGGCCCGGGCCCTCCCGCGAGCGCAACTCCTCCACGTCCAGCCAACCGGTCGGCCGGTCCTGGGCGGCGGCCTCCAGGTGTCCCTTCCATCCGGCGTGCCTCAGCGCGTCCCCGACGACCTGGAGTGCCAGCTCGGGGCGATTGCAGGCGTCGGAGAGGTGCGCCAGCACCACGGCGGCGAGGTGCGGGTGGAGCAGCTCCACGGCAAAGCGCGCGGCATCGTGGTTGGAGAGGTGCCCGTGGCTGGAGGCGATGCGCCGCTTCACCGACCAGGGGTAGGGGCTGGAGGCCAGGAGGAGCTCGTCGTGATTGGCCTCCAGCACCAGGAGGTCACACCCGGAGAGGGCGTGGCGGATCTGGGCGGTGGGGCGCCCGAGGTCCGTGGCCACCCCCATCCTGAGCCCCGTGCGCTCGTCCACGAGCGCCACGCCCACGGGGTCGGCAGCGTCGTGGACCGTGATGAAGGGCTCCACGCGGACGTGTCCGACGCTGAACGGGTGCCCAGGCCGGTAGAGCCGCACCTTCTCGCCGCCCCGGAGGAGGTGGGCGCACGCGTCCCGGGTGCGCTCGGTGAGGTGGAGCGGGGTCCCGTGGTGTCGGGCGAAGACACCCATCCCCCGCGTGTGGTCGCCGTGGTCGTGGGTGATCACGATGGCCTGGACCTCCGCCGGTGCCACGCCCAGCGACGCCATGCGCCGGGCCAGGTCCCGGGCGCTCAAACCCGCGTCCACGAGCAGGAAGGTGCCGCCCGCGCACACGAGGGTGGCGTTCCCCGAGCTCCCGCTCCCCAGGACGGCGACCCTCACCCGGCTCGGTGCTCCCGGGCTACTCGGCCCGGCGGGACCGGGAGTGTCGCCACGCCTCGGCGAGCACCTGCCTCACTCCGGGCGTGAGCGCCTCGCCGCGGCGCGCCATGGCGGCCTCGGCTGCCCGGAGGAACTGGTCGAAGCGGTAGTCCCGCAGATCCGCCCCGGCCCCCCAGGCGAAGGGTGGGACCACGGCGGGGGGCATCACGCCGCCGAACACGTTGCTCCCCGCTCCGATCACGGTGCCGGTGTTGAGGAGCGTCCCGACTCCGGTCTTCACGTGATCGCCCAGGAAGCAACCGACCTTCACCAGCCCCGAGTCCTTCTCGCCGTCGGGGGTCCACACGCGGATGGTGCCGTACGTGTTCTTCAGGTTCGAGTTGATGGTGCCGGCCCCGAGGTTCACCCAGCGACCGAGCATCGCGTGGCCGAAGAAGCCGTCGTGGGCCTTGTTGTCCCACCCCAGGAAGACAGACCAGACCAGCTCCCCCCGCACCTTGCACAGCGGCCCGAGGGAAGACGTGGCCACGTGCCCGCCCAGGACCACGGAGTCCCGCCCGAGGTAGAGGGGACCCACCAGCCTCGCGGGGCCTTCCACGCGCGCGCCCTCGTCGAGGCGCACCGGACCGTGCCGGGTGTCCACCACGACTCCGGGCTCCACCTCCGCCAGAGCGCCCATGGACAGGGGGGCCTCCCCCACACGCACGACGCCTTCGGGCCGATGGTCGTCGTGGAAGAGGTGGGCCACGTCCTTGGCCACCCGCGCCGGCGTTCCGGCGACGAGGTGCCAGGGTCGGGGCAGGATCTCCCCCAGGAGCCCGGTGGCTCGACCTTCCGTCGACGAGGCGGGGGTGCGCACGGATGCCTCGGAGGGGAGGGGCTCCCCGGGGCCCAGGACCCACCCCACCGTCTCGCCGCCGATCGTGAGCCGGCCGGGAAGGAGCTTCGGCAGCTCCTGGAACTCCGGGACGGCCCGGCTGGAGAGCAGGATGCGGGTGGGGTCGGGAGGGACATCCTCCCGTTGGACCACCGGGGCGGCACCGGGCTCGTCGAAGCCGGCCAGGGCGCGGCGGGAGAGCTGCCCCGAGCAGGGGAACCCGAACACGCGCTCTGCCCGCTCCCGGAAGGTGAGGCACCCGAAGCGCAGCTCGCCCGCGGGGCGGGTCAGCGTGAAGGGCGCCCAGCGCCTGGCGTTGCCGTCGTCGAAGAGATAGAGCCTGATGTCGCTCACGTGGCTTCTCCCAGTTTGCGGAGGAGAGACTTGAGGTCGGCGGCGCGGTCGCGGGGGAGGACGAGCGTCACCTCCCCCGAGCGGACGACGACGAGGTCGTGCACGCCGAAGAGCACCACCCTCCCGTCCTCGGCGAACACCACGTTCCCGCTGGATTCCACGGCGCTGCCATCGCCCACGACGACGTTCCCCGACGCGTCGGCCTCGCGGGTCCTCCCCAGCGCCTCCCAGCTTCCCACGTCGTCCCAGGTGAAGGTGGCTTGCACGCAGGCCACCCGGTCGCTCTTCTCCATCACCGCCGTGTCCACGACCGCGACCGGGACGGCCCGGAAGAATGTGGCCGGGCCCTCGCGCTCCAGGAGCGGAAGGCACGACGCCACGTCGGGAGCGTGGCGGTGCAGCTCGTCGAGGAAGACGGAAGCCTTCCATACGAAGATCCCGGAGTTCCAGAGGTACCCGGCATCCACGTACCGGCGCGCCGTGGCGGCGTCCGGCTTCTCGTGGAAGGCCTCGACGCGGAAGGCCTGCATCCCTCCCGGAGCATCGAGGCCCTCCCCGGGCTGGATGTGCCCGTATCCGGTCTCCACCCGGTCGGGGCGGATCCCCACCGTGAGCAGGAGGTCGCGTGTGCGGGCCAGGTTCGCTGCGGCGTGCACCGTCTCCGCGAACGCCTCCAGGGGTCGGATGAGGTGGTCGGAGTGGAGCGAGACCAGCACCGCGTCCGGGTCGCGGCGCGCCACCTCCCAGGCGGCCCACGCCAGGACGGGACAGGTCCCCCGGGCCTCGGGTTCCACCAGATACGACGCGGCGGGAAGGTCGGGCAGGGCCGCCCGGAACGGGGCGGCCAGGTGCTCGCCGGCGAGGATGCGGATGTGCTCGTCGGCGACGAGCGCCCGGGCGCGCTCCACCGTGTCCTCGATGAGGGTGCGCTCGCCGGCCAGGGGCAGGAGCTGCTTGGGCCGCTCGCGGGTGCTCACGGGCCAGAACCGGGAGCCGATCCCCCCGGCGAGGACCAGGATCCAGAGGTCGGATTCAGCGCGCAGAGAGGATCTCCTGGATGCGTGAGAGGAGCTTCTTGGGACTGAAGGGCTTGGTGATGAAGTCGTCCGCTCCGGCTTCCATCGCCGCGTCCCGGTCCGCGTCCTGCCCCTTCGCGGTGAGGATGATCACCGGGGTGTGCCGGTGCCGCGGGTGGCTTCGGATGCGCTCAAGGACGTCCATCCCGGAGGCCCCGGGCATCATGAGGTCGAGGAGGAAGAAATCCGGGGACATCGGTCCCTCCAGGGCCTCCAGGGCATCGCCCCCGTCGCACGCCTGGCCCACGCTGTACCCTGCGTTCTCCAGGATGGTGGCGAGGATCCTCCGGATGTGAGGCTCGTCGTCCGCCACCAGGATGTGCCCGCGCGGTGGAAGGGTGGCTCCCGCGATCATGGAACCTCGGTTCGGTCCGGCCGGGCACCGGCGAGCGCAGGGAGCTGGGCATCCTGGCGCGGCGCGGCTTCCCGCGGCCCTGGAAAGTGGGGGGGGAACCTACCCGTCATCTGGGGTTAAGTCAAGCAACCACGGGGCTTTTCGGGGTTGACACCTCCGTCCCGGCCCAGGCAACTTTCGCAGCTTCTTCGGTGGTACCGATCCCTCGGAGGCCCCTCGCGCCCATGACGACCCCTGCTTCGCCCTTCTCCGTGCGGCGGCGGAGCCGGGTTCCCGTCCTCGCCGCGCTCCTGGTGGCAGGCGCTGCGGCGTGCGGTGACGATCCCTACGCCATCGACTGGGCCGCGTCCCCCGACACCGTCCTCCTCTACGCGCTGGCGCGTCCCGAGCTCAACCTCCCGTCGGGCTTCGATTTCTACAACCGGAGCGCCATGGTCGTCGAGGACGCGAACGCCACCGGGCAGTGGGACATGGCGGTCGACACCCGAGCGGGGAAGATCGTGCTCCTCCCCCCGGGGGCGCTGGGGGTCAGCTCCAAGGCGGCGGTGGCGGCCCTGAAGGGGCGCACCTTCGACGACGTCACCGAGGCCCCTGCGGACACGGCGCAGTACACGTCCCGTGTCCCGGTCCCGGTGGAGATGGGGACGGTCTACGTCTGGCGCTCGCGGCAGAATTACGGGTACTACGGCACGTCGTGCGTGTACTATTCCAAGATGGAGCCGCTGGTGATCGACGCCGCGGCGGGCACGCTGACCTTCGTGTACGACGCGAGCCCGGCGTGCAACGACCGGAGCCTCATCCCGCCGAAGTGAACCAGGGAACGTCCTGACATGCTCGACATCCGCCGTGTGCGCCATGAGCCCGAAGAGGTGAAGCGAGCGCTCGGCCGGCGCGGAGGCCCCGAGCTCCCGGCCTTCGTGGACGAGGTCCTCGAGCTGGACGAGACGCGGCGCGCCGCCATCGGCGAGGTGAACGACCTGAAGGCCCGGCGCAACGAGGCCTCCAAGCGGATCGGCGAGCTCAAGCGCACGGGGGGCGACGCCGAGGATCTCATCGTGTCCATGCGCGCGCTGGGAGACCGCATCGGGGAGCTCGACGAGGCGATCCGGGCCAACGAGGCCCGGGTGGAGGAGATCCTCCTGGGCGTCCCCAACCTTCCCCTGGACGAGATTCCCGACGGCGGGCCGGAGTGCAACCGGGTGGTGTCCACGTGGGGTGAGCCCCGCGCCTTCGCCTTCCCGCCGAGGCCCCACTGGGAGATCGGCGAGGCGCTGGGGATCCTGGACCTCCCGAGGGGCTCGAAGATCAGCGGCTCGGGCTTTCCCGTCCTCCGGGGTGCGGGCGCCCGCCTTCAACGGGGTCTCATCAACTGGTTCCTCGACGTCCACACCCGAGAGCACGGGTACGAGGAGCTCCGCGTCCCCTACCTGGTCAACCGCGAGAGCCTCACCGGCACCGGCCAGCTCCCGAAGTTCGCGGAGGAGCTGTACCTGGCCGAGCGCGACGCGCTCTGGCTCATCCCCACGGCCGAGGTCCCCGTCACCAACCTGCACCGGGACGAGCTCCTGTCCTCGGACCAGCTTCCCGTGCGCTACACCGCCTACTCGCCTTGCTTCCGCCGGGAGGCGGGGGCTGCCGGGAAGGACACCCGGGGTCTGCTCCGCGTGCACCAGTTCGACAAGGTGGAGCTGGTCCGCTACGAGCGGCCCGAGCGGAGCAGGGAAGGGCTGGAGGAGCTCACCCGCCACGCCGAAATCCTCCTGGAGCGCCTGGGCCTGCACTACCGCCGGGTCTGCCTCGCCTCGGGCGACCTGGGCTTCAGCAGCGCCATGACGTACGACCTGGAGGTGTGGGCGCCCGGCGTGGAGAAGTGGCTCGAGGTGTCGAGCTGCTCGGTCTTCACCGACTACCAGGCGCGCCGCGCCAACCTCCGCTTCCGCCCGTCCCAGGGGGAGAAGCCGGAGTTCGTGCACACGCTGAACGGATCGGCGCTCGCGCTGCCCAGGGTGGTGGCCGCGCTCCTGGAGACGTACCAGGAGCCTGACGGCTCCGTGACGCTTCCGGAGGTGCTGCACGCGTACGTGGGCTCCCGCCGTCTGGCTTCGCCGGCGTAGCGGCCGGCCCGACGGGGGTACCATGCGCCGCAACCGGTGGCCCGTCGCCCTGGCGACACTCTTCGTGACCCTGCTGGGCTGGTACCTGCTGTACACCCAGCAGATCGTGCGGGCGTTGCGGGCGGATGCAGAGACGCTCACGGAGATCTTCGCCGAGGTCCAGACGGGGATCACCGACCCCGACCCCGCCGCGGCCGACGAAGCGCTCTTCCGGCTCCAGACCATCATCCGCGAGTCGGGCGTGCCGCTGGTCCTCACGGGCCAGGGGGACACGATCCTGGATGCCCGCAACCTTCCCTTCGCCGCGGACCTCACGACGCGGGCGGGACAGGAGCGCGTGCGCGCGTACGTGCGCCGCCTGGACCTCCGACAGCCGCCGGTGGGCGACCCGGACATTCAGGCGCTCCACGTCGGCGACACCCCGGAGATCCGGCGGCTGCGCTGGATCCCGTGGCTCCAGGTGGGCGGGCTCCTGCTCACGGTGTTCGTGGGCTTCGCCATGATCCGCACGCAGCGCAGCGCGGAGAGCGAACGCGCCTGGACCTCCATGGCCCGTGAGCTGGCCCATCAGCTGGGCACGCCCCTGTCCTCGCTCCAGGGATGGCTCGAGGTGCTCAAGCTCCCACCCCGGGAGCGCCCGGCCTCGCTGGCCGACGCGGACGTGGCGCGTGCCATCGAAGAGGACCTGGATCGCCTGGAGCGGGTCAGCCACCGCTTCGAGCTCATCGGGCGCGATCCGGAGCTGCACAGCATCCCTCTCCAGAAGGTCGTCCGCGACCTGGAGCGGTACCTGGCCGCACGCCTCCCCAGGCTGGGGAAGGGCGTCGAGCTGGTGGTCGACGTCCCCGACACGCTGCCGCACGTGAAGGGGAACGAGGTGCTCCTCGTGTGGGCTCTGGAGAACGTCGTGAAGAACGCCCTCGACGCCCTGGCGGGGCGGGGCGGGCGGATCTCCATCTATGCCCGGGAGGTGCGAGGGCGGCACCGGGAGGTGAGCTTGCGCATCCGGGACACGGGCCCGGGCGTGGACCCCGAGATCCGGGACCGGATCTTCGAGCCCGGCGTCTCCACGAAGTCGGGAGGATGGGGCGTCGGGCTCGCCCTGTCGCGCCGCATCGTGGAGGGCGTGCACCGAGGCCGCATCGAGCTGCTGGACGGGACCGGCGGAGCCACGTTCCAGGTGCGCCTGCCGGTGGCGGATGGCTGACGTCGCTCCCCCTGCCGCCGGGGCACCGCACCTGAAGGGGCTCAACCCCGAGCAGCGCGAGGCCACAGAGCACTTCGAGGGACCCATTCTCGTGCTCGCGGGCGCCGGCTCGGGAAAGACCCGGGTGCTCACGTCCCGGATCTGTCACCTGATCCGGGAGCACGGCGTCGCGCCGGGGCGCATCCTCGCGGTGACCTTCACGAACAAGGCCGCGGGGGAGATGCGCGAGCGCATCGCTCGTATGCTGGGAGGGGAGCCGGCGGGACTCTGGATGGGCACGTTCCACGCCGTGGGAGCGCGTATCCTGCGCAGAAACGCGGACCGCCTGGGGTGGGACAGGAACTTCGCCATCTTCGATCAGGATCAGTCCCTTCGTCTCATGAAGCGCGTGCAGGAGGACGCGGGGCTCGATCCGAAGCGCTGGAACCCGAAGGGGCTGCGCGCGCACATGAGCAACGCCAAGAACATGCTCGTGTCCGCGGAGGCGTTCGCCGCCGAGAACGAGGGCTCGTTCGATCTCCTGGTGCGCGCCGTGGCGAAGGTGTTCCCTGCATACCAGAAGGCGCTCCGAGACCAGAACGCCTTCGACTTCGACGACCTGCTGCAGAAGCCGGTGGAGCTCCTGGAGCAGAACCCCCCCATCCTCCGGAGCCTCCGGGAGCGCTTCTCCTTCGTCCTCGTGGACGAGTACCAGGACACCAACCGTGCCCAGTTCCGTTTCCTGGAGCTGCTCGCGCGGGAGCACGAGAACCTCATGGTCGTGGGCGACGACGACCAGTCCATCTACGGGTGGCGCGGCGCCGACATCCGCAACATCCTCGACTTCGAGAGCACGTTCCCGGGCGCACGCGTGGTGAGGCTGGAGCGCAACTACCGCTCCACGTCGAAGATCCTCGACGCCGCGAACGCGGTCATCGCCGAGAACGTCAACCGGAAGGGCAAGACGCTGCGCACGGAGCGGGACGGCGGCGAGGTCCTCACCCTGGTGGAGTGCTACGACGAGGCGGACGAGGCGCGCTGGATCGTCTCCGACCTCAAGGCGCGCACCCAGGCGAGCCCGCTCGTTCAGTACCGCTCCTTCGCGGTGCTCTACCGCACGAACGCCCAGGCGAGGGCGCTGGAGGACTCGTTCCGGCGGGAGGGAGTCCCCTACCAGGTGGTAGGGAGCGTGCGGTTCTACGAGCGCAGGGAGATCCAGGACGTGCTGGGGTACCTGAGGCTCATCTCCAACCCCCGGGACGCCGTGGCCTTCGACCGGGTGGTGAACTACCCCAGGCGGGGGATCGGGGAGACGTCGCAGGAGCGGCTGCGCGACTGGGCTGCGCTGGAAGGGATCTCCCCGCTGGAAGCGGCGGCGCGCGCCGCGGAGGTTCCGGACATCCCCACGGGGAGCGCCCGCGGGCTCAAGGCCTTCGCGGCGCTGGTGCGCACGTATTCCGCTCGGGCGGCGCAGACGCGCGTGGGCGTGCTCCTGGAGGAGCTGGTGGAGGAGCTGGACCTGGCCCGCCAGCTGGTGGAGGAGGGGCCGGAGGGGGAGGACCGGGCCCGGAATGTGGCCGAGCTCGTCGCCGGTGCCCTGGACTTCGACGCCTCGCTCGTGGATGCCATGGGCGCCGAGGACATGGACGGCTTCACAGAGCTGGACCTCTTCCTCCAGCAGGTCGCGCTGGTGGCGGACGTGGACCGCCTCGATCCGGACGCCGACGCCGCGGTGCTCATGACGCTCCACAACGCCAAGGGCCTCGAGTTCCCCGTCGTGTACATCGCCGGCCTCGAGGACGGCCTCTTCCCCCTGGCGCGGGCCTACGACGAGCCGGCCGCCCTGGAGGAGGAGCGCAGGCTCTTCTACGTGGGAATCACACGCGCCCAGGACAAGCTCAACCTGACCTGGGCGCGCCAGCGCAGGAGGGCGGGGGACTTCACCTACGGCATGCTGTCGTCGTTCGTGGACGCCATCCCCCCGCAGCTGCGCGAGCACAGGCTGAGCCAGCGACTGCGCCTCACCGCCGCCTCCACGCCCCACCGGGGCCTGGGCCGGCAGGGGACGAGGGAGACGCTCACCGAGTACTACGAGTCGGATTCCGACGGCGGGCTGAATCAGGACACGCCGCGCTACGTGAAGGGGGAGCGGGTGGCCCACGCCACCTTCGGCTCCGGCTCGGTGGTGGAGGTCACGGGGTTCGGCCGTGACATGAAGGTCACCGTGGATTTCGACGACGCCGGGAGGAAGAAGCTCCTGGTGCGGTATGCGAACCTGGAGAAGGACTGGGAGTGAGCGCCCGCCCGGGATACCTCGCTTGGCTCCCGCTGGACATGGAGCCCAAGACGCTCACGGTGATCCGGGAGGGGTTGACCCGCCACGAGCTGGTGCGCGACCTGCTCGCGGGCCTGGTGGTGGGGGTGGTGGCGCTCCCCCTGGCGATCGCGTTCGCCATCGCGTCCGGGGTGCGCCCCGAGCAGGGCCTCTACACCGCTGTCGTGGCGGGCTTCCTCATCTCGCTGTTCAGTGGGAGCCGGGTGCAGATCGGAGGGCCCACCGGCGCGTTCGTCGTGCTCGTGTTCGCGGTGGTGCAGGAGCACGGCTACGACGGGCTCGTGGTGGCCACGCTCCTGGCCGGCGCACTCCTCATCGTCATGGGCGTGGCGCGCATGGGCGCCGTGATCCGCTTCATCCCCTACCCGGTGACGGTGGGATTCACGACCGGGATCGCCCTCATCATCGCGCTGAGCCAGGTCCCCGACGGGCTCGGGCTCACCCTGGCCGAGTCGCCCTCGGAGTTCATTCCCCGCATCGCGTCCTATGCTGGCGCCCTCGACGCCGCGTCGCCCTGGGCGATGGCCGTGACGGCGGGCACGCTGGCGCTGTTGCTGCTGTGGCCTCACGTGTCTCGCCGGGTCCCCGGTCCCCTGGTGGCGCTCGTGGTCACCACGGCTGTGGTCCAGCTCTTCGATCTGCCGGTGCAGACCATCGGGAGCCGCTTCGGGGAGGTGCCGTCCGGTCTCCCGGCCTTCCGCCTCCCGCGTGTGGACCTGGCCACGGTCCCCGCCCTCTTCTCCCCCGCCTTCTCCATCGCCCTCCTGGCCGGGATCGAGTCCCTGCTCAGCGCCGTGGTGGCCGACGGGATGACCGGGCGCCGCCACCGGGCCAACGCCGAGCTCATCGCGCAGGGCGTCGCCAACCTGGTCACGCCCCTGTTCGGGGGGATCCCGGCCACCGGCGCCATCGCACGCACGGCCACGAACGTGAAGAACGGCGGCCGGTCGCCCGTGGCCGGCATGGTCCACGCGGTGGTGCTCCTTCTCATCCTCACCACCCTCGGGAAGTGGGTGGCGCTGGTGCCCATGGCCACCCTCGCCGGGATCCTGGTGGTGGTGGCCTACAACATGAGCGAGTGGCGCGTGTTCCTCAGCCTGCTCCGCGGTCCGTGGAGCGACGTCATGGTGCTCCTGTCCACCTTCGGGCTGACGGTCATGGTGGACCTGACCGTGGCCATCCAGGTGGGCGTGGTGCTGGCGTCGCTCCTGTTCATGCGCCGCATGGCCGAGGTCACGCAGGTGAGGGCCGTCACCGATCAGCTGGCGGACGAGGAGCGCGTGGGCTTCGAGGCGGAGAGCCCCGACGTCGTGCTCCCGCCGCGGACGGAGGTGTTCGAGATCGCCGGGTCCTTCTTCTTCGGCGCCGCCCAGCGCTTCAGCGAGGCGCTCAGCGAGATTCAGCGCGCGCCCCGCGTGGTCATCCTGCGCATGCGCGACGTCTTCTCCATGGACGCCAGCGGCCTGCACGCCCTGGAGGAGGTCCACGACCGGTTCCGCCATCGTGGGATCACCATGCTCCTTTCCGGAGTCCGCGCCCAGCCCATGATGGTGCTGGTGAAGTCGGGGGCGCTGGACCGCTTCGGGGAGCGCAACGTGGTGGGCTCCTTCAAGGAGGCGTCGGTGCGCGCCTGGGAGCTGGCCGATGAGGACGCGGACGCGGCTACCCCGGCAGAGCCCTCCGGGCCGCCCGCCGGGCGCTGATCCCCGAGGCGAACACGGGATCGCGCACCTGCGGCCAGAAGAGGAGCGGAGCAGTCGGGAAGGGGAAGAAGTCGTCGGCCATCTCGGTGAGGAGCTCCGGGTGGTCGGCGGCGCGGTCGGCCAGCGCCAGGCGGCGCACCTTCTTGGCCAGCCTGAGGTTCAGGTCCCCCACCGGGTCCAGGCCGCCCGCCGGCGAGGCGTGGCGCGTGCGCAGATACCCGACCACGTGGTCGAAGGCCAGCGCGAGGTAGTGGTCCACCGCCGGGTCCGGGAGGTCGAACCTCGAGTTGGCGAGCACGAGGTCGAACACCTGCTGCCAGCGGTCGTGCCCCTGGAAGCGGATCATCCCGCGGAAGATCCGGCGGTTGGTCCGGAAGCTGAAGATGGTCCGGCTGAGCACGTCGTCGAAGAGAGCGTCCGCCGCCCCGTGGTCGTTCTCCGTGACCAGATGGCGCGCCTTGCGCATGAACCCCTCGCCCAGGTGCATGTCCATCCGGTGCTCCCAGTACGCGTGTCCCAGGGCCTGGGTCGTGCTGGTGAGCAGGAGCTGGCGCGGGACGAACACGTTGTGCGCCACGGTGTCGGCAGCCAGGTGGGCCAGATAGCCGTACCCCACCGCCTGGAGGGGCTGACAGTCCGCCGCGTCCAGGATCTCCTCGCCGACCGCCCAGTTGTGGCAGTGCCGCCCTTCCGGGACGTACTTCTTCGCCAGGGAGATGTCGGCGGCGACCGAGCCGTAGAGGAAGTGGAGAGGATGGCGGGCAAGGACCGCCTGCACCGCGGGCGGGAGCAGGTACAGCGCGCCCAGGAGCGCCTCCCCCAAAGCCACGTGGGTTGCGGGGCCCCAGGCGAGGGCTGGCTCGGGGACGAGCACCAGCCACCCCAGGGCGACGAGGAGCACGGCCAAGGGCTTCACAGCGCGGCCGGGCGGCTCAGCGCTCTCCGGCGGGGAGGGCCTGACTTCCTTCGAGGGGGTCCTCCCCCTCCGGGAGGAGGCTCTCCTCCCGGAGGTCGGCCTCGGGCAACGCGTGGTCACCGGCCTCGCCGGGTGCGGGCCGCTCCCTCCGCCGTCCCATGGCCCGGGCGCCTTCCCGCACGCCCCGGACCGTGGCCGCGGTGTCCAGGAAGACCTCCTCGGCCTCGGACTGCACCAATTCCATGAGGGCGTTGAACTCCTCGATCCGCTCCTCCATGTGCGACGAGGCCTGGTGGAGTCTGGCGGTGAGCGCCTTCACCGAGGCGTTGAGGCGCTCCACGTCGGAGCGCAGCGCCTGGGTGATGAACTGGACGTTGTCCGAGATCGAGCGGGCCCGGTCCGACACCGGACCGAGATTCTGGCGCACGGCCCCCCGCACCTCGACGACGATCCGGCGCCATTCCACGAGGAGGCGCACCAGGGCGACGGCCAGGACGGTCATGGCGGCCGCGGCCACCAGCACGGCCAGGTCCGCGGCCAGCGCGATGCGGTCCCGTGACTCGATGGTGACCACCGTGTCGGCCAAAGTGGCCTGGAGGACGCTCAGGAGGTGGAGATCCATGGAGGGAGTGTAACCGGACCGGGCGTCATCGAGCCAGGTCGGATCCCACGGCCCACGGCGTCAGCTTGGGCACCAGGAGCCCTCGCCTGCGCACCTCGCTCCGATCCAAGGCATCCCGCACGGGCCGCTGCAGCCGGCCCAGGCGCCCGAACGCGCCGGCCGGAGCGGCACCCCGCTCCAGGTACTCCACGAGCGCTCCGTCCACCGCCGCCACTTCGATGGGCGTCGCGTGGGCGAGCACCGGCGGGAGGGCGGCTTGGCCGAGGCGGGCGTGGAGGGTGGAGGCCCACACGTCGCCGAGGGGGAGTACCCGCGCCGGAAGGGGGCCGGGATCCAGGAGGAGCTCGGTCTTGTTGGAACACCCGATCGGCACAAGGCCCTCGGCGGCCCCCAGCGCCTCGGCCGTGACCCGCCAGGCGAGCGCCTCCACCAGGGTGCCCGGGGCGCCGCCGGCGGCCAGGGCTCCTGCGACGTCGGCCACCGCCCCGGCGTCGGGGGATACCACCCGCAGCGACGGCGCCAGCCACCGGCGCACCAGCTCCGAGGCCGGGCCGGGGGGGGAGGCCAACACCACCCCGTGGCCACCCGCCCTCGCGACCTCCGCCGCGATCACGCCTGCCACGACGGGCCCCGCGGCTTCCAGAGGATAGGCCTTCACCGTTCCCTCATGATGCGCTCGAGCGTGTGCAGCGTGACGGCGGCGTCCTCGTCCCGGAGGTGCGCGAAGGGGTGTCGGGCGCGGGCGACGCGATCGTGATCCAGCACCACGTCCAGGTGGGCGGGCTCGAGCTGCGGCGCCCGGGCCACCACGGCGCCGGAGGGATCCACCACGAGCGATCCACCCGCGAAGGTGAGCCCCTCCTCCACGCCCACCCGGTTGCAGAGCACCACGTAGATTCCGTGGAGCAGGGCCGTGGTCCGGGCGATGAGCTCCCAGCTCTCCCAGGAGGTGAAGACCGCACCGCTTCCCGGGTCGGCCATCCCCCGTCCCGCGCCTGCGGACGTGACGAGGAGCACGTCGGCGCCCTGGAGTGCGACGAGGTAGGCCATCGCGGGGTGCCAGAAGTCCTCGCACACGATCACGCCGGCCTGCCAGCCCGGCGCCAGTTGGAAGGTCCTCACCGAGCGGCGTCCGCGGGCGAAGATCCGACCCTCGTCGTACGTGCCGTACGTGGGGAGGTAGATCTTACGATGGACCGCGACGATGGCGTCTCCGCGCACGGCCACCGCGGAGTTGTAGGTGAGGTGGTCCTCGCCCCGCTCCACCAGCCCGAAGACCGCCAGGGGGCCCGCGTCGGGGAGGGACACGGGCGGCGGCCCGTCCAAGGTGACGCCCAGCTCCCGGGCACGGTGGCCCAGCGTGTACCCGGTGAGCGCGAGTTCGGGGAAGAGCACCACGTCGGCCTCGGCCGCACGGACGGCCTTCTCGATGGTCTTCCGGTTCGCGACGGGGTCCGCCAGGGCGGGGGCCATCTGCTCGAGTCGGACGCGGAGCTGCGCCAGGGGAGACCTCTCGGCGGCGGAGGGCTTGAGACGGCTCATGCGGATCGGCTCCGTGCCAGAGTGGCCTCCGGCTCGTCGGGCGGCTCGGCGACGGCCTCGCCGGAGGCGGATAGGGCGCGGCGGAAGAGGATGGGTCCCACGGTCTCGTTCAGGGCGATGAGGGCAAGGAGGAGTCCGGCCAAGGCTGTTCCACGAACGGGATAGGCTCCCGCGAGGATCGTGGCAAGTCCGATGGCCACCCCGGCCTGCGAAACCAGCCCCATCCACACGCGCTCGCCTCCCTCCACGTCGCCGCCCGCCCATCGCAGGCCGAGGCGGACGCCGCCCCAGATGGCGGTCGCGCGCACCACCGCGATGGGGAGCACGAGGGGGAGAAGCGGCAGCACCTGGGCCACGTCGATCTTTGCCCCGGAAAGGGCGAAGAACACGACGAATATGGGGGCAGCGGAGCGGGCCATGGCCGAACGCAACGCCTCCCCCTGCTCCGCGAGGTTCTCCGTCACGAACCCGGCGGTGAGGAGCGTGAGGAGGAGTTCGACATGGGCCAGGCGCACCAGCTCGACGCCAAAGAACGCCACGAGCACCGCGAAGAACACCAACTCCCGGCCCACCCACCGTACGTAGCCCGCCACGGCCGCGCCCAACGCTGCACCGATGACCAGCGCGCCTGCGATCTCCCAGATCACCGCACCCAAGGTGGGGCCGACGCCGGCCCCGGGGGGCGGCGCCACGATCCTGGCCAGCGACAGCACGGCGCTGAACAGGAGCACCACGGCCACGTCGGTGAGGAGGACCACGCCCAGGGTATTGCGGGCCACAGGGCCGCGGGCGCCGGTCTCGCTGAGGAGGGCCATGGTCACCGCAGGGGAGTGGACCACGGCCACGGAGGCGAAGAGCATCGCCATGGCCAGAACCTCCACGGGGACCAACCCGCGCAGCCCAGGGATGAGCCCGTGCAGCGCGTAGACTGCCGTGGTGATGGCGACGAAGGCCGTCGCCAGCTCCGCGATCACGACCTTGGTCAGCATCGCGCCGCGCTCGCGCAACTCGTCCCACCGGAGCTCCGCTCCGGCCAGGAACGCGATGAGCGCCACGGCCAGATCGCTCACCGGCGCGAGTCGCCCGATCCCCTCCGGAGTGAGCGCAGCCAGGATGTGCGGTCCGAAGAGGATCCCGGCCAGCAGGTACCCCACCACCTTGGGGAGGCGGACGGCGGAGGCGATCTCCCCCACGGTGTACGCCGCCAGGATGAGGAAGCCGAAGGAGAGCAGTGCCTGGGATCCCTGCCCCTGGGACCCCAGGGGGAGGATGAGGCGCATCCCTCCGAAGAGGAGGGCCAGCGTGATGATGCGCCTCATGGGCGGCTCTCCCCGGTGGGCGCGTGGTGCGCCCGGCGGGGCGTGGGCGCCGCCTCCACCACCGCTCTCACCACCCTGGCCGAGAAGAAGTCCGTGGCGAGCACGGAGAGAAGGGCGGCGGTGAACACCGTGTCCGAGAGAGGGGACGGATCGATCATGTGGTAGTTCAGGGCCAGCGCGACGGCCAGGCCGCCGTGGCCCACCAGCCCCCACCCCCACCGCCGTCCCAGCCGGGGCAGCGCGCCCAGGACGCGGGCCGCGAGGGCCGCGCCTCCGACCTTGGCCAGGATCCTCACCCCCACGAACCCTACGCTCACAACGAGCCAGCCCGGGCCGCCGCTCCGCCACGCCGCGCCCGCGAAGATCAGGAGCGTGAAATACAGGGGCCTCTCCACGCGCCCGAGGACGTGGCGGATCTCGTTCCTCGACGGGGACGTGTTCACGAGCACGAAGCCGACGAGGAGCGCGGGGAGGAGCGGTGACACGCGCAGGTAGGCGGCGGAGCCGCTGACGAGGATCAGGGCGCCGGCGAGCGCGATGAAGAGCCGGTCGATGTGGCGCTCCTGCCCCAGGAAGAGGTGGAAGAGGGCCCCGCCCACCAGGCCGATGCCCACGCTCAACAGGGAGAGCTCCACCCCGGAGAGCATCCGCTCCCCGGCGGCGAGGGCGGGCGGGGCCGCCGCCAGGAGCAGGCCGAACACGACGATGGCCAGGAGCGCGTCCACCGCCGTGGCCACGTGCAGCTGGCGGAGCACGGGTCCCCGGGTGCCGAGCTTCCTCGCCATCACCGCGACCCCGGCGGGAGCGGAGGACACCGCGATGGCGCCCAGCGCCACGGCCGCCACCCACGCATCGGCGGGGTCCAGCCCCAGCCCCCATACGAGGAGGCCGCCCATGGCGGCGGTCGCGGCCAGGCCGGCCAGGGCGGCCCCGGCCAGGGCGACCCCGAAGGGGGCCGGCGGGAGGCGCCACAGCTCCGGGATGTGGAACTGCGCTCCGACGAGGGCGCCCACCCACCCGAAGGCCAGGGTGAGGAAGGGCGCGAACCCGTCCACGTCGCTCGCCCGGATGAGCCCGGAGACCTCGGGGCCGAGGAGGGCGCCGAGGAGGAGGTACTCGGCTCCGGACACGGCCAGGTGGCGACGTGCCAGCCACTCGGACGCGACGTGCGCCGCCAGGTACGCGCCCGCGACGATGGCGATGAGGAGGATGCCGGGACTCAACGGACGTGCTCCACGCGTCGTCCTCCTCGGGGTGCGCCGTGCGCGGCCCGGGTCAGATGTTCGTGGGGTTGTCCCCGAGCTCCGGCGCGAGGCCCACCACCCGCTCCACGGGGAGCACGAAGGCGATGCCGGTGGCCGGCGAGGCCAGGTTCCCGCACACGTCCTGGAGGATCGCCAGGGCGGCGTCCAGGAGCGTGTCGGGGACGACGCTGAAGATCATCCGGTTCTGCGGCCGGGACCCGGCCAGGAAGGCCTGGAGCCCGGCGAAGATGGGGATGTCGTCGGAGAGGAGCCGCCCCATGCCCTCGCTGTTCACGATGGTGGCCCCCGTCACGCCGATCTCCACGAAGCCGGAGAGGATCTCGTCGAGCTTCTCTGCGTCGTTGATCACCGCGACGAGGAGCTTGGTGGCTGGCCGGCTCATGCGTGCAGGGCGTCGACCGACTCGATGACCTCGACCACCTGGTCGGGCCGGGTCGCCGCCTCCAGGGCTTCCATGAAGCCTTCGTGGCGGACCAGCCTGCAGATCCGCGCGAGGAGCTTCACGTGCTCCCGCTCGTGTCCCGGCGGCGACAGCAGCACGAAGAAGACCCGCACCGTCCCCTGGTCGGTGGGGCCGAAGGGCACCGGCTTCCCGCCCGCGAGGGCCACGCCGATGACGGGCTGCTCGAGCCCCGGCACCGTGGCGTGGGGGATGGCCAGCCCCGACCCCATCACGGTGGGGTGGAGCCGCTCCCGCTCCAGAAGCTGGGCTCGGATCACCGCGGGATCGCCCAGCCCCGCGGCGCCGGCCGTGCGGGCGACCTCGGCGATGACCCCGTCCACGTCGCCGCTCTCGAGCCGGAGCAGGACGAAGTCATGGCGGAGGAACTCTCGGAGGCGCATTCCCCTGGTCCAGGGCTGGAGTGGACTGTCCGGGCGATTGTAGGGCGTGGCGAGGGGGGCGGCAAGCGCTTCGGGTACGCGCGGCACGCAACCTGCACTACTTTTCCATCATAGAAGGGGCGGTGGAGCACGTCTCCCCCGCCCGGATGGTCTCCACATCCTCCAATGGGACGAAGCATGGCCTCCTTCCTGGTCGAGGGCGGGCACCGCCTCTCCGGGCGCGTCCGCCCCGCCGGCAACAAGAACGCGGCTCTTCCCTGCATCGCAGCCACGGTCCTGGCCTCCGAGCCCGTGACCCTCGAGAACGTCCCGCGCATCCGCGACGTCGAGACCTTCCTGGAGATCGTGGCATCCCTGGGCGCAGACGTCCGGTGGGTGGGTCCCAACGAGGTGATCGTGGACCCACGCGCCGTGCGTCCGGAGGCGATCGACCGTGACATGGCGGAGCGCATCCGCGCCTCCCTCCTGCTGGCTGGGCCCCTCCTGGCCCGGTTCGGGCACGTGACGCTCCCTCCCCCCGGGGGGGACGTCATCGGGCGCCGGCGCATGGACACCCATTTCCTGGCCTTCGAGGCGCTGGGGGCCACGGTCCAGCTCACCGGGGACTTCACCATCGAGGCCGCGGCCCTGACGGGCGCCGACATGTTTCTCGACGAGCCCTCCGTCACCGGGACCGAGAACGCGATCATGGCGGCCGTCCGGGCGAAGGGGACGTCCCGCATCCGGAATGCCGCCGCCGAGCCCCACGTGCAGGACCTGTGCAACCTCCTGAACGCCATGGGGGGGAGGATCCGGGGGATCGGCACGGGGATCCTGGACATCGAGGGGGTCGAGCGGCTCGGAGGCGCCCGCTTCGCCATCGGCGCCGACCACATCGAAACCGGGTCCTTCATCGGCCTTGCCGCGGTGACCCGGAGCGAGCTCGTCATCGAAGGGGCGCCGCTCCCCCACCTCGACTCCACCCTCCTGGGCTTCCGCCGCCTCGGGGTGGACTGCACGGTGGAAGGGAGCGACCTCCGGGTGCATGGGGACCGGGAGCACGTGGTCCGGCAGGACGCCTTCGGGCACGTGCCGAAGATCGACGACGGTCCCTGGCCGGCCTTTCCCGCCGACCTCACCTCCATCGCGCTCGTGACGGCCACGCAGTGCCGGGGCACGGTCCTGGTCCACGAGAAGATGTTCGAGTCCCGTATGTACTTCACGGACAAGCTGGTAGGCCTCGGCGCCTCAGTCATTCTCTGTGACCCCCACCGGGCCGTCGTGGTGGGGCCCTCCCGCCTCACGGGGGGGGTCGTGGAGAGCCCGGACATCCGGGCGGGGATGGCGCTCCTGATCGCAGCTCTGGGAGCCGACGGGACGAGCCGGATCAAGAACATCCGCCAGATCGAGCGGGGCTACGAGAGGATCGACGAGCGGCTCCGCGGGTTGGGGGCGCACATCCAGCGGGTGGAATGAACCTTCCGGGCCCATGGGCCGTAGGGGTTTGACGAGAGTGGGGGCGGACGCCCCCGCCGGAACGGGGAGCAGCCGAGGACCAGCCATGACCGACGAGAAGAAGTCCACCAAGGAGAAGGTCTCTGACGGGATCAAGCAGGGGATCGGGGTCCTCTCCGCGTTCAAGGACGCCCTGGAGGAGACGATCACCGAGGCCCGGGAGCGCGGGGACCTGTCGCCCGAGCGGGCCAAGGAGGTGATGAGGAGCGCCCTCAACAAGGCCCAGGAAGCCGCCGACGGAGCCCGGGAGCGGCTGGATTTCGTGAGCCAGAAGGAGTTCGACGCGCTCGCGGAGCGGGTGGCGGCGCTCGAGGAGCGCCTGCGCGGCGCCGGAGGCGGGGGAGGGGGCGCCGCGGGACAGGGGCCCGCCGCGTAGGGTGCTGGGCGGGTGCCCCGGCGCGGAGCGCGCCGGGGCACCCCGTCGCCCCGATCCCTTGAGGGGACACGGGGGCGAGCCTATATTTGCGCACCTGCAGAGTTGCCCGCGGGGCGGCTCTTTGCGAAGTGGGGGAGCTGGTGGCCCCCGCTTTTTTATTCGGTGTGGTCGGTGTTTGAGGGAGGCTGGGGATGAGGTCGAACCCAGAGATCGAGGCCGAGCTGGAGGCCAGGGTGGAAGCCCTGGGCTACGAGTTCGTGGCGGTCCGCTGGGGGGGGAGTGGGAGCAGGCCCTCCCTCGGGGTCCGCATCGACCGGCCCGGCGCAGGGGTTGGGGAAGGGGTCACGGTGGACGACTGTGCCAAGGTCAGCCGTGCCCTGGAGCCGTGGCTGGACGGGAGGGAGGACCTCCCGGAGCGATACGTGCTGGAGGTTTCGTCGCCGGGGGTGGACCGCCCCCTGCTCCGGGACCGGGACTACGAGCGGTTCCGCGGGGAGCAGGTGGCCATCAAGGGCCACGACGTCCTCGCGGGGAGGGCCCGCCGGCTCGAGGGCGAGCTGCTGGGGCTGGAAGGGGAAGGAGGGACCGCGGCGGTGAGGCTGCGGCTCCCGGACGGCGACGAGGTGAGCATTCCGCGAAACGGGATCGCGGGTGCAAACCTCGTCTTCACGTGGAAGAGGTAGAGAGAGAACATGGCCAACGCCGCCCAGATCGTCGCCGCCTTCAGGGACGTGGCTGCCACCAAGAGCCTGTCGCAGGAGGAGATGGAGGATCTCGTCAAGGACGGGATCCTGGCCGGGCTTGCGCGCATCTACGGTCCGAACGTGCGCGCCGAGATCGCCATCGACGAGGCCACGGCCGACTTCGAGATCATCGTCCTCAAGCGCGTGGTGGGCGCCGTGGAGGATCCGTCGTGCGAGATCTCCCTGGAGGACGCGAAGTGGGACGACGACACCTACGAGGTGGGTGACGTCATGGAGATCCCGGTGAACTTCGCCGAGTTCGGCCGGAACGCGGTCATGGCCGTGAAGCAGCGCATCGTCCAGAGGGTCCGCGAGAACGAACGGGACGGCATCCGGGACGAGTTCAACGACCGCGTGGGTGAGCTCCTCTCCGGCGAGGTCCAGCAGATCGAGCGGGGCAAGCTCGTGGTGATGCTGAACCGTCACAAGGACGCCGACGCCATCATCCCGTGGAAGGACCAGAACCCCCGCGAGCGGTTCCGGCAGGGCGATCCCATCCGGGCCGTGCTGAAGAAGGTGGAGGAGACCCCCAAGGGGCCCAGGCTCATCCTGTCCCGGGCCGATCCCCTCTTCGTGGCCGCGCTCTTCAAGCTCGAGGTCCCCGAGATCTACCAGTCCATCGTCGAGATCAAGGAGATCGCCCGGGAGGTCGGGGGGCGAACCAAGATCGCCGTATCCAGCCGTGACGATTCCATCGACCCGGTGGGCGCCTGCGTGGGTCTGAAGGGCTCGAGGGTCCAGGCGGTCGTTTCCGAGCTTGGAGGCGAGCGGATCGACATCGTGCCCTGGCACCCCGACACGGAGGTTTTCGCCCGCCGGGCGCTGGCGCCGGCCCGGGTGGCCAAGGTGGTGAGCGACATGTCCCGGCAGGTCATCACGGCCATCGTGGACGAAGACCAGCTCTCGCTGGCCATCGGACGCAACGGGCAGAACGTGCGGCTCGCGTCCCAGCTCATCGGCTGGCAGATCGACTTGTACGGGTCGCGCGAGTGGCTGGAGAAGGGCACCGACCTCTCCCTCTTCAGCGCGGGACCCGAGGAGCACTACGAGACGGCGGATTTCCCGCTCTCCGAGCTGGAGCTGGATCAGCCTACTCTGGCGGCACTTTCGGCCGCCGGGTATGATACCTTCCTGCAGATCATCGACCTGGAACGTGCGGATTTCCTCGCGATTCCGGGGCTCGGCGAGGCCGAGGCGGACCGACTGCTCCAGATCATCGACGAGCTCACCGTCGTGGAGGGAGATGCCTCGGGTCCGGACGAGGAAGGGCAGATCTTCGGCTTCCGCGGCGAGCCGCCTTCGGAGGGCGAGGACGGGGGTGGGGAGGCCGATGGAGGAACGGGGCGGGAGGGCTGACGAAGCCCTCCGGCTTCTGGGCCTGGCCCGACGGGCGGGCTCGGTGGCGCCGGGGACGGATGCGGCGCGCCGGGCGGCCCGCGAGGGCGAGGCCCGGCTGATTTTGATGGCAGAGGACGCCTCGGGCGTCCAGCTGGACAAGATTCGGAACATCCTGAAGAAGCGTCCGATCCCCTGGGCGATCCTGGGGGATCGGGCCACATTGGGCGCCGCCGTGGGCCTCGGGCCGATCTCGGCGGTCGCCGTCACGGCGAGGCCCTTCGCCGATTCCCTGGCGCGCTTGCTGGGGATGGGCGGGGACGACGCGCCGGGCACTGCGGAGGAATAGCGAAGAGCATGCGGGTCATCGAGCTAGCCCAGGACCTCAAGGTCGACACCGAGGCGCTGATCCATCTCCTGAGGGAGATGGGGATCCCCGTCACCGGCGGGGGCTCGTCCGTCACCGAAGCCCAGGTGGCCAAGGTGCTGGCACGGGTGGAGCGCGAGCGGCGCGCCGGCCACAGGGATCCTACGGAGGCCGTCCAGGCAGCGCTGGAGGAGGCCTCCACGGGGCCGCGCCGTCGCCGGCGCCGCAAGGCCGCCGACGACCCCGCACCCGAGCCGGAGCCTGCACCGGAGCCGGAGCCCGAGCCCGTGGCGGAGGCTGCTCCGCAGCCCGCGCCGGAGCCTGAGGAGGAGCCCGAGCCTGAGGAGGAGTCCGAGCCCGAGGAGCCCGACGAGGAGCCTGAGGAGCCTCGGGCGGCCGCGTCGGCCGAGCCCGAGGAGGAGCCCCAGCCGGAGGTGGAGCCGGACGAGTTCGAGCCCGTGGCGGCTCCGGTGGACGACGACGTCGCCGCGGAGGCCGACGCGGCCCCCGAGCCTGCGGCCGTGTCCGAGGTGCTCACGCCCCGCCCGGGCCTCACGGGGGCGCGCCCGCAGTCGGTGCGGAAGGGAGCGCCCGACGGTCCCGTGCGCTCCATCCGCAGGCCCGCGCCCGCCCCGGCGGCCACCGCCGGCCCCGGCGGCCAGGTACGCATCCAGGCCCAGGGCTACACCCCCGACGGCAGGAAGGCGGCGGAGGGAGCGGCCAAGGGCAAGAAGGGCAAGAAGCGCCAGCGGGTCGACCAGGAGGCGGTCCAGGAGAACATCCAGCGCGTCATGGCGGAGCTGAAGGGAGCCGGCGGCAAGGGGAAGAAGCGCCGCAAGGGTCAGTCCCGCGAGGAGGTGGAGGCCCAACAGGAGGAGAACCGCCAGGAGAAGGAGCGCGAGAGGCTCACGGTCCGGGTGAACGAGTTCCTCACCGTGGCCGAGCTCGCCGAGCTCATCGACGTCACCTCGACGGCCATCATCGGTTCGGCGTTCAAGAACCTCGGCCTGCTGGTGACCATCAACCAGCGCCTGGACTTCGACCAGATCGAGATGCTCCTGGACGAGTTCGGCTTCACCGCCGTCCGTGAGGAGGAGTACGGAGCGGAGGACGCGGACGATGAGGCGGATCCGCCCGAGACCCTCAAGCCGCGCCCCCCGGTGGTGACCGTCATGGGCCACGTGGACCACGGCAAGACGCTCCTCCTGGACAAGATCCGGAAGAGCAACGTGGTGGCGGGCGAGGCGGGCGGCATCACGCAGCACATCGGCGCCTACCACGTGCTCCTGCCCGGCGGGCGCAGCATCTCGTTCCTCGACACGCCCGGCCACGCGGCCTTCACGGCCATGCGCGCCCGCGGCGCCGACGTCACCGACATCGTCATCCTGCTGGTCGCGGCCGACGACTCGGTGATGCCCCAGACGGTGGAGGCCATCAGCCACGCCCGCAACGCCGGCGTGCCCATGGTGGTGGCCATCAACAAGGTGGACCTCCCCACCGCGCAGCCCGGGAAGGTGAAGCAGGAATTGCTGCAGCACTCGGTGCAGGTGGAGGACTTCGGCGGCGACGTCCTCGTGTCCGAGATCTCCGCCAAGACCGGCACGGGGATCGACGAGCTGCTGGAGAAGGTCCTCCTTCAGGCCGACATGCTGGAGTTGAAGGCGAACCCGGACCGCGAGGCCCAGGGGACCGTCATCGAGGCGCAGCTCGACATCGGGAAGGGTCCGATCGTCACGACGCTGGTGCAGCGCGGGACGTTGCGCGTGGGCGATTCCTTCCTGGTGGGGATGCAGGAGGGGCGCGTGCGCGCGCTCCTGGACGAGCGCGGGAAGACCGTGCAGTCCGTGGGCCCCGGCGTGCCCGTGCAGATCCTCGGGTGCACCGGCGTTCCGCAGGCCGGGGACGCCTTCCAGGTCATGGAAGCCGACCGCGCCGCCGAGATCGCGCAGGCGCGCCAGCGCCTCGATCGCGAGAAGCAGCTCCGCATCCGCGAGCGCGGCTTCAAGCTGGGCGACTTCTCGGCGCTCGTGGCCCAGGGCAAGCGGTCCACGCTGCGCCTGGTCATCAAGGGCGACGTGGACGGATCCGTGCAGGCCCTGGCGGACTCGCTGGAGCAGCTCGGGACCAAGGAGGTCCAGGTGGAGATCGTCCACCGGGCCGTGGGCGCCATCAACGAGTCGGACGTGCTGCTCGCCCAGACCGCTGGAGCCGTGATCATCGGCTTCCGCGTTCGGCCGCAGACGGCGGCTCGCCTGGAGGCGGAGCGGGCCGGGGTGGACATCCAGCCCTACGACGTAATCTACGAGGCCGTGGACACGGTGCGGGCTGCCCTCGAGGGCATGCTGGCGCCGGAGAAGAAGGAGCACGTCACCGGGTCCGCGGAGGTGCGCGAAGTCTTCAAGATCACCAAGATCGGCACCATCGCCGGATGCTACGTCACCGACGGGAAGATCGACCGGAAGGGGCGTGCCCGCGTCATCCGGGACGGGATCGTCGTCTACGACGGGGATCTGTCGTCCCTCAAACGCTTCAAGGACGACGCCAAGGAAGTCCGCGAAGGGTACGAATGCGGCATCGGCATTCACAACTTCAACGACATCAAGGTCCGCGACGTCATCGAGTGCTACGTGGTGGAGGAGATCGCCAGGACGCTGGCCAGCTCCAACTGACCGCCGTCCCGACGGTGTGACCGCATGGCACGGGTGGTGGCCTCCCAGACCTGGCAGCTCTCCCTTCCAGGGTGCTCCTCCCTGAAGGAGAAGCGCTCGGTGGTTCGCTCCTTGAAGGACCGCCTCCGGTCCCGGTTCTCCCTGTCCGTGGCGGAGACGGACGACCAGGACGTGCTCACCCGGGCCGAGCTCTCGGCGGCGCTCGTGTCTTCGGATCGCCGCCTCGCCGAGAGGGTGCTCGACAAGGCCGACCATCTCGTCCAGGGGAATGGCCGGGCCCTGGTGCTCCACACCCGCCGCGACTTCCACTGAGCAGCCCGGAGCGACCTCGATGGCCTCCAAGCGGATCGCACGACTCAACGAGCAGCTCAAGCGCGAGATCGCGGAGCTGGTGCGCACGGACGTGCGCGACCCCCGGGTGGGCCTGGTCTCGGTGACCGCGGTCCAGGTGGCGACGGACCTCGGCTCCGCACGGGTGTTCGTGCGCGTGCTGGGAGGGGATCGGGGGCGCGTGGAATCCCTGGAGGGGTTGGTGGCCGCGGCGCCGTTCCTGCGCCGGGCGCTGGGTCAGATCCTGCACATCCGCCGCATCCCCGAGCTCAGGTTCGAGGAGGACCGCACCATGGAGCACGCCCGGAGGATCGAGCAGATCCTCTCCGAGGTCCTTCCGGGGGCGCCGGGGACCGGTCGGGAGCCGGATGGCGGCGCGGGTGAAGGTGGGGAGCCGGAGGCGTGACTGCCGGGTCCCTCCACGGCGTCCTTCCCGTGGACAAGCCCGTGGGTATGACCTCCCACGACGTGGTGGCCTCGGCGCGGCGCGCGCTGGGTGAGCGGAGGATCGGGCACACCGGGACGTTGGACCCGTTCGCCTCGGGGCTGCTCCTCCTGTGCGTCGGAGAAGCCACCCGGCTCGCCGAGTACCTCACCGGGATGGACAAGACGTACGAGGCGACGGTGCTCCTCGGGATGGCGACCGATTCCGGGGACCGGGACGGCGCGGTGCTGGCCCGATCGGACGCATGGCGCGAGGTGTCCCGCGATGCCCTCGACGCCGCGCTCGCACGGTTCCGGGGCGACCTCCAGCAGCTTCCCCCGACCCTGAGCGCGAAGAAGGTGGCTGGGGTGCCGGCCCACCGGCGCGTGCGCCGCGGCGAGGAGGTCACCCTCCAGCCCCAGGCGGTGACCGTGCACGAGCTCACCGTCACCGGGTGCGCACCGCCCGAGGTGCATCTGTTCCTGCGCTGCTCCTCCGGAACCTACGTGCGCTCCCTCGCCCGCGACCTCGGCGAAGCGCTGGGCGTGGGAGCGCACCTGACGGCGCTTCGCCGCACCGCCGTGGGGCTCTTCGGGGTGGTGGGCGCCGTCGGCCTCGCAGACCTGGAGGACCACGCCCGCGTGGACGGGGCGCTCCTGTCGCCCCTCGACGCCCTGGCGCACCTCCCCCGATGGATGGTGGAAGCCGAGTCGGCTGCGGACCTGGGACACGGGCGCGCGGTGGACGCGGCGGACGCGCCGGACGCCCCGGTGGCTGCGGCCGTGTGCGCCGACCGGCTGGTGGCGCTGGGGGCGATCGCGGATGGGCGGTTCCTTCCCCGGAAGGTGCTGGCGCATGGATGAGGCCGCCCGGTGGGCCCACCCCACCGGCATCCCCAGGGACCGCGGGACCGTGGTCACGGTGGGGACCTTCGACGGCGTGCACCGGGGGCACTGGGAGGTGCTCCAGGAGATCCGCCGGCGGGCGGAGGCTACGGGGCGCAGGAGCGTCCTGGTCACCTTCGATCCGCACCCCCTGCGCATCGTCCGGCCCGAGCACGCTCCGTCCCTGCTCACCACCCCGGTGGAGAAGAAGGAGATCCTGGCGGAGAGCGGCCTCGACTGGGCCGTGTTCATCTCCTTCACCGAGACCCTGTCCCGGTACTCGCCGCGGGACTTCGTGGAGGACATCCTGGTCGGCAGGCTGGGCGTGGACGAGCTCGTCATCGGATACGACCACGGCTTCGGCGCCGGGCGCTCCGGGGATGCGGACACGCTGCGCGCCATCGGTCGGGAGCTGGGCTTCGCCGTGGACGTGGTGGCGCCGGTGGCGACGGGAGGAGAACCCGTGTCCTCGTCCCGCATCCGCCGCGCGATCGGCGAAGGTCGGATGGAGGAGGCCAGGGCCTGCCTGGGACGCCCCTACTCGGTGCGCGGCGTGGTCGTGCGCGGGGATGGACGGGGGCGCCAGCTGGGCTTCCCCACGGCGAACCTGAAGGTGGAGCACGCCGACAAGCTCATCCCGCCGGCGGGGATCTACGCGGTGCGGGGCGCGACGCGCTCCGGCACCCACATGGGCGCCCTGCACCTGGGTCCGCGCCCCACGTTCAAGGGCTCCCCGCCCACCGTGGAGCTCCATTTCCTGGATTTCGACGCGGACCTGTACGGGGAGGAGGTGCGGGTGGACTTCGTGCGGCGCCTGCGGGACGTCCAACCCTTCGACAGCGCCGCGGCGCTGGTGGCCCAGATGCGGCAGGACGTGGCGGTCGCCAGGGGGGTGCTGGACCAGGAATGATGATATTCCTATCTTTCAGGGCTTAATGACATTCCGCTTCCCCTGCAGCGCAGACTCTCGAGGAGGCACGACGGCCATGCCGATCGTCAAAGACGACATCATCAAGAAGTACCAACTGCACGAAGGCGACCGCGGCAGCGCCCCTGTCCAGGTCGCGCTCATCACGGCTCGCATCGACGACCTCCGCAGCCATTTCAACACGCACAAGAAGGACCACCACAGCCGCCGCGGCCTCCTCAAGATGGTGGGCAAGCGCAGGCGGCTCCTCGAGTACCTGAGGCGCACGGACATCGAGAAGTACCGTGTGCTCATCGCGGACCTCGGTCTGCGCCACTAGTCGGCTTGCGGCGGCGGGCGCCCTGGGCGTTCGCCGCCGCATCCTTTCCAGCCGGAGGCTCGAACGCCTCGGACGAGAGACGGCCTCGACCATGACCAAGGCTGCAACAGGGTCGCGCCACGCGCGCGCCCCCGGCGGCGGTCGCTCTCTCCTCCCTGTCCTCGACTCCCTTCGGCACCCATCCAAAGTCCCCAGATCGGGGCGCAACCGAAGTGAGTGAACACACATGATCCAGAGGATGGAGCGTCAGTTCGCGGGCCGGAACCTCTCGTTGGAATTCGGCCGCATGGCGAAGCTGGCCCACGGCTCCTGCCTGGTGCAGTACGGCGACACCGTCGTGCTCTGCGCCGTGACGGTGGACGACAAGCCCACCCACCTTCCGTTCTTCCCCATGACGGTGGAGTACCGGGAGAAGAGCTACGCCGCCGGGAAGATCCCGGGCGGCTTCTTCAAGCGGGAGGGCCGCCCCGGGGAGAACGAGATCCTCTCCGGCCGGCTCATCGACCGTCCGATCCGTCCGCTCTTCCCCGACGGGTTCTTCTACGAGACGCAGATCGCGTGCTACGTGCTGTCGGCGGACCAGGAGAACAACGCCGACGTCCTGGGCGTCATCGGGGCCTCCATGGCCCTGAACATGTCCAAGGTCCCCTTCAACACGCCGGTGGCGGCGGTGCGCATCGGGCGCATCAAGGGCACCTGGGTCCTGAACCCCACCTTCCAGCAGCTCGAGTACTCCGACCTGGACATCACGGTGGCGGGGTCCAAGGACGCCATCATCATGGTCGAGGGCGGCGCCATCGAGGTGCCGGAGGGCGAGATCCTCGATGGGCTCCGCATCGCCCACGACGGCATCAAGGAGCTCTGCTCCCTCCAGGAGGAGATGTTGGCCGGCCACAAGGTGCCGGACATGGAGTGGACGCCGGTCGAGCCCGCCTCCGACCTCAGGTCGAAGGTGGAGGAGCTCGCCGCGGCCCGAGTGGAGGAGGCGCTCAACCTGTCCGACAAGCAGCAGCGCCAGCAGGCCATGGCCGCGCTCCGCGAAGACATCTTCGCCCAGCTCGTGGACAGTGACCAGGCGTTCGCCGAGCACGAGAAGTCCGTCGGCGACATCCTGAAGGGCATCGAGAAGAAGACGATGCGCCAGCAGGTGCTCGCGACGGGCGAGCGCGCCGACGGCCGCGGCCTCGACGAGATCCGGTCCATCACCTGCGAGGTGGGGGTGCTTCCCCGTCCGCACGGATCGTCCCTCTTCACCCGCGGGCAGACCCAGGCCCTGGGCGTCGTCACCCTCGGGACGTCACGGGACGAGCAGCGCATCGACTCCATCGACTCCCGCGAGGAAGTCACCAAGTCGTTCATGCTGCACTACAACTTCCCGCCCTTCTCGGTGGGTGAGGCCCGTCCCTTCCGGGGCACGTCCCGGCGGGACATCGGGCACGGGAACCTGGCCGAGCGGGCCATTCAGCCGCTCCTCCCCGCGTACGACGATTTTCCCTACACGATCCGCGTCGTTTCGGACGTGCTCGAGTCCAACGGCTCGTCGTCCATGGCCACCGTGTGTGCCTCTTCCCTGGCGCTCATGGATGCCGGCGTGCCAGTGAAGGCGGCCTGCGCGGGCGTTGCCATGGGGCTCATCAAGGAGGGGGACCAGGTCGCGGTGCTCACGGACATCCTCGGCCTCGAGGACGCCCTGGGTGACATGGACTTCAAGGTGGCGGGCACGCGCAAGGGCGTGACCTCCATCCAGATGGACATCAAGATCGAGGGGCTCACCGTGGACATCCTGAAGGAGGCCCTGGATCGGGCGCACAAAGGTCGGCTCCACATCCTCGACCTCATGGACCAGACCCTCGGCACGCCCCGCGCCGACATCTCCATGTTCGCTCCGCGCATCACCTCCATCCAGATCAACCCGGAGAAGATCGGCGAGATCATCGGGCCGAAGGGAAAGACCATTCGGGCCATCCAGGAGGAGTCGGGGGCCACGATCGACATCGACGACAGCGGCCTGGTGAAGATCGCGGCGGTCTCCGGCGAGGCCGGTGCCCGCGCCCGCGAGATGATCGAGGCCATCGTCGCCGAGCCCGAGGTCGGGCGCATCTACGAGGGCCCGGTGAAGAACTGCACCACGTTCGGCGCCTTCGTGGAGATCATGCCCGGCACCGAGGGGCTCTGCCACATCTCCGAGCTGCAGGAGGCCCGTACCGAGCGGACCGAGGACGTGGTCAAGAAGGGCGACATCGTCCGCGTGAAGCTCCTCTCCATCGACGAGAAGGGCCGTCTGCGCCTGTCGCGGAAGGCCGCGCTCGCGGAGGACGCCGCCGCGGCGGCTCCCGCCAAGGACTGATCGGGGGAACGTCGGTGAGACGCGTTCAGGGGGGGCGCGGGCTTCGGCCCGTGCCCCCTTTGCTCTTCTGCGGCGCCGGGGGGGCGGAAGACGTCCGGGAGACCTTCCTGGGCAACGGGGTGAGGGTGCTTTCCGAGCGGGTTCCCGGGGCCCGGTCGGTGGCCGCGGGGGTGTGGGTGGGGCATGGTGCGGCCCACGATCCGGACGCCCTGAGCGGGCGCAGCCATCTGCTGGAGCACCTCGTGTTCAAGGGGACGCGGGACCGCTCGGCCCGGGACATCGCCCTGGCCCTGGAAGGGCTGGGGGGCTCCCTGGACGCATGGACGACGCGGGAGCACACGTCGTACCAGGCCCGCGTGCTGGACCGCCACCTTCCGCGCGCCCTGGACGTGCTGTCGGACCTCACGGTGAACCCCCTGCTTCGGGACGAGGACCTGGCGCTGGAGCGGGAGGTCGTGCTCGAGGAGATCGCCGAGGTCGAGGACACCCCGGACGACCTGGTCTTCGAGCTCCACGGAGAGCTGCTCTGGCCCGGCAGCCCCTACGGGCGCTCCATCCTGGGCACCGCCGAGAGCGTGGCGTCGATGCGTGGGGACTCCATCCGAGAGCTCCACGCCAGGGTCTACCGGGGTGCCAACCTCCTCGTGGCGGCGGCAGGGAACGTGGAGCACGACGCGCTCGTGGCCGATGCGGAGGCGCTGTGGGGAAGGGTGGACCCGGGGGAGGCGGAGCCTCCGGCGCCCGCACCGCGGGACGGGCGCACCGGGGACGAGCGGGTGGAGCGCGACACGGCCCAGACCCACGTGGTGTTCGGCACGACCCTCCCGGGACACGCCCACCCCTCCCGATACGCCCTGAGCCTGCTGTCCTCCGCACTCGGGGGCGGGATGAGCTCGCGGCTCTTCCAGCGGGTGCGGGAGGAGCTGGCGCTGTGCTACTCGGTGCACACCTGGCAGACCTTCCACGCCGCCTGCGGGGTCGGCGGGGTGTACCTCGGGACGCGCCCGGCCACGGCACAGCGGGCGGTGGAAGCGGTCGGAGAGGAGCTGGAGAGGGTCGCGGCAGAGGGGCTCCCGCCGGACGACCTGGCCCAGGTGAAGGAGCAGGTGAAGGGTCAGGTCGTGCTTTCCCTGGAGTCCACCGCGGCCCGGCTGTACCGCCTTGCGGGCTTCGCCCTGGACGGCGAGCCCTTCCTGGGGCAGGACGAGCTCCTGGCCCGCGTCGACGGGGTGACTACGGAGGAGGTGGCGGAGGTCGCGGCGCGGTACGTTCACCCGGATCGGCAGCTGGTGCTCCGCCTGGGGCCCCGCGGATGACCCCCCGGTAGCCGGGAGGAGGATCGAGAACATGGCCGCACGACGACGTCCCGAGGTACGCTTCATCCGGCTCCCGTCGAACCCGGACCTTCCTCTTCCCGCGAGGGCGACACCGGAGGCCGCGGGCTTCGACGTACGGTCTGCCGAGCCGGACTTCGACCTCGCGAAGGGCGAGATCCGGGGCGTTCGCACCGGGCTGATCATGGAGTTGCCGCCGGGGCTGGAGTGCCAGGTGCGCCCCCGCTCCGGCCTCGCAGCACGGCACGGGATCACGCTCCCCAACAGCCCGGGGACGATCGACCCGGACTACCGGGGCGAGGTCACCGTCCTGCTGCAGAACACCGGGCCCGAGGCGTTTCCGATCCGGCGGGGAGACCGGATCGCCCAGCTCGTGTTCGCCCGCTTCGAGGCCCCCCGAATCGAGGAGGCCGAGTCGGCATCCCCCACCGAACGGGGGATGGGAGGGTTCGGCAGCACCGGACGGGCGTGAACGGCCCCTCGGGGCTTGGGCCGCGCCGGAATGGCTCGGTTGAATTCCCAACCGTCGGGACTAGATTCACATGCCTGCTCGGGTCTCCGACGGCTTCTCGAGTCTGCCGGTCCTGGTCCCTGGGTTGGCGAAGCTGGCCCCGGAAGCGGCTAGCACGCTTCCGCCACCTGCAACACATCGGGATCAGACAATGATCATCGGCATACCCAAGGAGATTCTGGAGCGGGAGGGGCGGGTCGCAGCTCTCCCCGAGAACGTCGCCACATATGTGAAGATGGGCTTCCAGGTGCTGGTCGAGGCCGGAGCCGGCGTTGGGGCCTACCACTCGGACGAGGAGTACCGCGCCGCGGGTGCCACGCTGGTCGAGGACGTGCAGGACCTGTTCGCCCGGTCCGACGTGATCCTGAAGGTCAAGCAGCCCCACTTCAACAAGAAGGTGGGGAAGCACGAGGCGGACATGGTCGCCGAGGGCAAGACCCTCGTCACGTTCATCCATCCCGCGACTCCGTCGAATCACGAGATGGTCCGCACGCTGCGTGATCGGAAGATCACCTCGCTGACCATGGACAGCATCCCGCGCACCTCCCGGGCGCAGAGCATGGATTGCCTCACGGCCATGAGCACGATCACGGGCTACAAGGCGACCCTGCTCGCGGCCTGCCACCTTCCCGTCTTCATTCCCATGATGGGCACAGCTCAGGGAGTCCTGAAGCCGGCCAAGATGCTGTGCGTGGGCATCGGCGTGGTCGGTCTTCAGGGCCTCGCCACCGGCAAGCGCCTCGGAGCGGAGCTCACGGCCGTCGACATCCGGGGCGACGCCCGCATGGGCGCGCAGAGCCTGGGTGCGAAGGTGGTTGGTTTCGACGTTCCCGCCGAGGTCGCCCTGGGCGAAGGCGGCTACGCCAAGGCGCTGTCCGAGGAGTGGCTCGAGAAGGAGCGGGCCGCACTGGCGCCCCTGCTGGCCGACGTCGACATCGTCCTGCTCAGCGCCCTGGTGCCCGGCGAAACCGCCCCGGTGCTGATCACCGAGAAGATGGTCGCCGGCATGAAGGCCGGCGCGGTGATCATGGACATCTCCATCGACCAGGGGGGCAACTGCGCCCTCACCCGGGCCGGGGAGGAATACTGGCACAAGGGCGTCCTCATCTCGGGCCTGGCCAACATCCCGGGGAGCGTGCCGAAGCACTCCGCCTGGATGTACGCCCAGGCGGTCCAGGAGTACGTGAAGAACCTGTTCAAGCAGGGGCCGGGCAAGATGGACCTGGAGGACGACATCGTGAGTCACTCCCTGGTCACTCACGCCGGGAAGATCGTGCACCACGGCACCCTCAAGGCCATGAATCTGGCCTGAGGCCGAATCCCGAGACGAGAGGGCCGGAGTCGAACATGAACGATCTTCTGCTGGCCGGGGGTGTCTTCTTCGCGGCCTTCGGGATTGGCTACGTGCTGATCTCGAAGGTGCCCCCCATGCTGCATACCCCCCTGATGTCCATGACCAATGCCATTTCGGCCATCACCATCCTGGGGGCGCTCCTCCTCTTCTCGGTGACGATGGACCTGTCCCAGAAGGTCGTGGGCGCCCTGGCCGTGGCACTGGCGATCTTCAACGTGGTGGGCGGGTTCGCCATCACGGACCGGATGTTGGGGATGTTCCGGGAGTCCTCCCAGGACCGTTGACAGGCATCCGCTGCACCCCCTGGCTTCGCACGCCCGTTCGCAGGCGCGTGGAGCCGGGGGGGCTCGTCTGCCTTTGGCATAGAGCTTAACAACAAGGTCTTCCATGAGCGTGACCATGTCGTGGGCAGTGGACTTCATCATCATCGCGATCCTGGTCGTCGGGATCAGGCTCTTCCGGACACCGAAGGGGGCGCGGGCCGGGAATCTGCTCGCCGCCCTGGCCCTGGCCCTGGCCCTGGTGCTGGTCGTCCTGCGCAAGCCGATCCTGTCCCCGGCGCTGGTGCTCGGGGCCCTGCTCGTGGGGTCCGCAGTCGGGCTGCGGGTGGCGATGAAGGTGTCCATGATCCAGATCCCCGCCATGGTGGCGTTCCAGCACGGCGCCGGCGGAGTCGCGGTCTTCCTGGTGTCCTTCCTGGAACTGACGAGGCACGCGGACACGCTGACGACCACGGGCACGGTGTCCGGCTACCTGGGGCTGGTCATCGGTGCCGCCACCTTCAGCGGAAGCATGATCGCGAGCGGCAGGCTCTCGGGCGTCATGCCCGGGACGCCCACCTTCCTGCCGTTCCACAACCAACTGCTTTTCGGCAACGCCCTGCTGGTGGCAGCCCTCGCCTTTGTCGCGGCCGGCGCGGCCCCCGCCGTGACCGTGATCCTGCTCATCGTGCTCATCCTGGTCGCGGCGACCATGGGCGTGGTGTTCGCGATGCGGATCGGCGGCGCCGACATGCCGGTCCTCATCTCGTTCCTGAACGCCACGGCGGGCCTCGCGGCCGCGTTCTGCGGCATCGTCATCGAGAACCGGCTCCTCATCGCCGGTGGCGCCACGGTGGCGGCGTCGGGCTCGATCCTCACCTACGTGATGCTGAAGGCCATGAATCGCAGCCTGGCCAACGTGTTCGTGGGGATCAAGCCCGCTTCGGCGGGCAAGGGGACCGCCGGGTCCGACAGCGCTCCGGGGGATCCCACCAAGGCGGGTGAGGGTGCCGGGCAGGTGGTGGAGGACCCGCTCACGGAGGCGGCACGCAGGCTTGCCGAGGCGAAGAGCGTCATCATCATTCCCGGGTTCGGAATGGCCATGGCCCAGGCGCAGTTCGCGCTCGTGGACCTGGCGGGTCGCCTGGAGGCGGCCGGGAAGGAGGTGCGGTACGCGATCCATCCCCTGGCGGGGCGGATGCCGGGCCACATGCACGTGCTGCTCGCCGAGGCGCAGGTGCCGTCGAGCCGCCTGTTCGACATCAAGGAGATCAACGAGGACTTCTCCAGGACGGACGTCACGGTGGTGGTGGGAGCCTGCGACGTGGTCAACCCGGCGGCGATCGACAAGGAGGGGACCCCGATCTCGGGGATGCCCATTCTCATGGCGCACGAGTCCGGGAGGGTCATCGTCTGCAACCTGGACGAGAAGCCGGGCTATTCCGGGGTCGACAACCCGCTGTACGAGGACAACCGGGCCATCCTGCTGTTCGGGGACGCCAAGGGCACCCTGGAGCGGCTGGTGGGTGCGGTGTCCGGGGGCGGGAGCGGGACCGGCGCGGCCTCCTGATAGGCCGGGGCGGGAGCGGGGCCGGGGCCGCGTCGTTGACCCGGCCGCCCATCTGGAGCGATCCCCTGGCAATCCGACCCGTGTAAACGTATGTTGTCAGGTCATTTCCGCGCCCTCTTCCCGCACACGCAACGCGATCCTTGTCCGGTGTGAGCAGCTGGTTCAGCTCGGGGAGCCTCATCCCCGTCAACGACATCGCCGTCGACCTCGGCACGGCCAACACCCTCGTCTACGTGAAGGGGGAGGGGATCGTGCTGAACGAGCCCTCCGTCGTCGCCGTGGAGCGCGGCTCGCGGCGCATCATGGGCATCGGGCTGGAAGCCAAGAGGATGCTCGGGCGCACGCCCGAGGGCATCGAGGCCATCCGGCCGCTCAAGGACGGGGTCATCGCCGACGTGGACGTGACGGAGATGATGCTCCGCCACTTCCTCAAGCACGTCACGGCCAAGCGGGTCTTCCGCATCAAGCCCCGCGTGGTGGTGGGCGTGCCCTCGGGGATCACGGAGCTGGAGCGGCGCGCCGTGCGCTCCTCTGCCATGGCGGCGGGCGCGAAGGTGGTCTACATGGTGGACGAGCCCATGGCCGCAGCCATCGGCGTCGGCCTCCCGGTGGAGACCCCCACCGGCAACATGGTCATCGACATCGGCGGCGGCACCACGGAGATCGCGGTCATCGCGCTCTCCGGCATCGTGTCGAACACCTCCATCCGGGTCGGGGGCGACGAGCTGGACGTGGCCATCGTCACCTTCCTGCGCAAGAACTACAACCTCCTCATCGGCGAGCCCACCGCCGAGGCGATCAAGATCCAGATCGGCTCGGCCTTCGACTTCGGCGAGGAGCGGCAGATGGAGGTGAAGGGCCGCGACCTGGTGAGCGGGATCCCGAAGACGGTCACCGTCCACTCCCAGGAGATCCGGGAGTGCATCCAGGAGCCGGTGCAGGCCATCGTAGAGGCGGTGCGTCGGGCGCTGGAGATCACGCCGCCCGAGCTGTCGTCGGACATCGTGGACCGGGGCATCGTCATGACCGGGGGGGGCGCGCTCATCCGCGGGCTGGACCGTCTCCTGCAGCACGAGACCAACCTCCCCATCCACGTGGACGAGGAGCCCCTGACGTGTGTGGTGCGGGGCGCAGGGCGCATCCTCGACGACCTGCACAAGTACCGCACCGTCCTGGTCCAGTAGGCGCGGGCAGGGGGAGCGGAGCGTGCCGCTGCCGTACGCGCCTGAGCCCGAGGGCACCGGTGGGCGCCGGAACAAGGCGGTGGCCGCCGTCTTCGTCCTCCTCGCGCTCGTGGCGATGTACCTGCCCGACGCGGGTCAGACGCTGATCGCGGGCGTCATACGCGCCACCGCGCTGCGCCCCTTCATCTCGGTGCAGAACCGGCTGGTGCGATCCCGCCTCGACGCACAGGAGGTCTCCGCGGTCCAGGCCCAGATGGACTCCCTGGCCGCGCTCATGGCTACCCAGGGGTCGCTGGCGGACGAGAACCGCACGCTCCGCAACCTCCTGGACCTGCACAGTCGCCTGGGTCCGGGCTTCCGGAGTGCGTCGCTCCTGCGCTCGGGCACGCCGGGCTCGGAGAGCATGTTCATCCTGGACGTGGGGCGCTCCGACGGCGTGAGGGAAGGTGCGCCCGTGGTGGACCGGCACGGGCTGGTCGGGGTGGTGCGCGAGGTGCGGCCTCAGTCCGCGGTCGGCATAGACTGGACCCATCCCGACTTCCGGGCCAGCGCCATGCTCGCCGACGGAACCGGCTTCGGCGTCGTGGAGACGCTCCGTGGCTCGTTCCGCGAGGAGGATATGCTCGTCCTGAACGGCACCGCGTTCTACGAAGCGGTCCCCGATGGAATGCCGGTGCTCACGTCCGGGCTGGGAGGGATCTTCCCGCGCGGGATACCCATCGGGAGCGTCGCGGGCGTCGCCGACGCCGAAGGGCGTTGGCGCAAGGGCTACTGGCTCCGCCCCATGGTCCACCCCGCGTCGGTGACGCACGTGCTGGTCGGGGTGGGGGAGGGGATCCAGGACCTGTCGTACGCCTGGCCGCCGGACTCGGTCATGGCCCGGGACGAGACCATCGTGTGGGAGTACCACCTCGCGGACAGCCTGCGTGCCCTCACCGACAGCGTGGTGGTGATGCGGGCCCTCCTCGAGGAACTGCTCGGCATCTCCGCCGACTCGGCAGCCGTAGCCGACCCGGCGATCTTCGACGGGCCCGTGCGGGACTCGATCCCGTCGGTCAGAAGGCCGCCGGCGAGTACGCCGCCGGTCGTCCCTCCGCCGGGGATCACGCCATGAGGGCCCACCCGGTGGTGTACGTGGTGGCGGCGGCCCTCGTCGTGCTGCACTTCCTCCTGCACGTGGGGCTGGGCATCGGGGGTGCGGCGCCGGACCTCCTCGTCGTGGCCCTCCTCCTCGTGTCCCGGGAGATCGGCATCGGTGGGGCGGCGGGCGCGGGGTTCGGGTTCGGGCTCCTGGAGGACGCCATGAGCGTGGTGGCGTTCGGGGTGAACGGCGTGGCTATGACGCTGGTGGGGCTCGCCGGCGGGACCACCAGGGACCTCTTCGTCGGCGACTCGTTGGTCTTCCTGATCTCCTACTTCGTGCTCGGGAAGTTCGTCCGGGACCTGTTGGGTTGGGTGCTGATGGGGAGCGCGCTGCGTGAGCCCTTCGTTTCCCAGGTGCTCGTGCACGGGCTGCTCGGGGGCCTCTACGCCGCCATCGTAGGGATCGCGCTCATGGCCCTGACCGGCCTCTGGCGGGAGAACCCTCGATGAAGGTCTTCCACCCCGAGGCCATGCGGGTGCGGGCGCAGGGAGCCGTCATCGGCGTGGTGGCGCTCATGGGTCTGCTGGGGGCCGCCTTCTTCCGGGTCCAGGTGCTCGGCTCCACCACGTGGTCGCTGCGCGCGGAGTCGAACCGCCTGCGCCAGCTTCCGCTGCCGGCTCCGCGTGGGACGATCTACGACCGCAACGGTGCCATCCTCGCCGACAACGTTCCCGGCTATGCCATCACGCTGCTGCCGGCGCCCCAGGACAGCATCCGGGCCACGCTGGCGCGGTTGGGGCAATACATGGAGCTGCCGCCGCAGCGCGTGGATCGGCTCATGGCGGAGCTGCGGCGCTACGGGCGCGAGCTCGTGGTCGACGCGGACGCCGACTTCGCCGTGGTGAGTGCCCTGGAGGAGCGGCGCGCGGAGTTCCCGGGCGTGTACATCGAGATGCGGCCGCGACGCCGGTACGTGGGAGGTGCCGCCACGTCCCACGTGCTCGGGTACGTCGGCGAGATCACCGCGGAGGAGCTGGAGCGGGCGTCCTTCGCCGACGCCCGCTACGAACAGCGCGTGATGGTGGGGAAGACCGGGATCGAGCGCGAGTACGAATCGCACCTGCAGGGGGAGCGGGGCTTCCGGTACGTGGAGGTGGACGCGAAGGGCCGCATCGTGGGCGATTTCGGCGGCGTCACGTCGGATCCCGCGGTGCCGGGCCACGACCTGCGCCTGAACCTGGATCTGGAGTTGCAGCAGTATATCGATCGCATCTTCCCCGACTCCATGGCCGGGGCGGTGGTGGCCTTGGACCCGGCGGATGGAGGGGTGCTGGCGCTCTACTCGGCGCCCTCCTTCGACGCCAACGCCTTCGTGGGAGGCGTGGACGCGTCGCTCTGGGAGTACCTCAACACCGACCCCCTCCGGCCCCTCTACGACCGCCCGGTGCTGGGCCTGTACGCGCCCGCGTCCACGTTCAAGCTGGCGACCGCGGCCATCGCCCTCGACCTGGGGGTGGTGGGCCCCGAGGACCACATGCCGGTGGCGTGCACCGGGGGGTGGTTCTGGGGTGGGAGGCTCTGGCGCTGCCACAAGCCCGAGGGGCATGGATCGCTGGACCTGGCCGGCGCCATCGCCCTCTCCTGCGACGTCTACTTCTACCAGTTGGGGCTGCGCATCGGCCTGGACCGCATGCTGCGGCGCGCCACCGACATCGGCTTCAGCCGCGAGTGCGGAGTGGATCTGCCGCAGGAGAGCCAGGGCATCTTCCCCGCTGATCGCCAGTTCTGGAACCGGCGCTTCGGGTACTCGCCCCAGGAGGGCGAGGTCCTCTCCCTGGCCATCGGCCAGGGCCCCAACGACCAGACTCCCCTCAAGATGGCGCAGTTCTACACGGCGCTGGCCCGGGACGGCTCTGCTCCGGCCCCGGCCATCGCCCAGGGGATTGAGCTGGGCGAGGGGTGGTCGCTCCATCTCGAGCCCGAGCACCTGGCTGCGCTGCGTGAAGGGCTCCGCAAGGTGACCCAGCCCGGCGGCACGGCACACTACGCGGGAACGCTGGAGCACTGGGAGGTGCTGGGGAAGACCGGCACCGGGCAGAACGCGCAGAGCGTGGCCGGGCTGGCGGCGGACCACGCGTGGTTCGCGGCCATCGTCGGCCCCTTCGGCGGGGCGCCGGAAGTGGTGGTCGTGGTGCTGGTGGAGCACGGCGAGAGCGGGTCCCGGGTGGCCGCCCCGATCGCGACCAAGGCGGCGGACTTCTACCTGAGGAAGAAGCACGGCATCGAGCAGGACACCATCCAGACGCTGGGCGAGTGGGTCCAGACGCGTGGCTGGCCGGACTGGTACCGTCAGCGGTACGCGGGGGGCGGATGATCCGGCTCTTCGAGCGTTGGGCCGTGGACCCCGCGCTGGTGCTGGCCGTGCTGGTCCTCTCCCTGTTCGGGATCGCGGTGATCTACTCCGCCGGCGTGGTGTACGTGCCCAACGCGGTCACCCAGCACGCCTGGCTCCGGCAGGGGGTCTGGTTCCTGTTCGCCCTGGCGGCATTCAGCGTGCTCGCGAGGGTGCCTCTGCGGTGGATCGAGTGGGTGGCCATCCCCGCGTACGTGCTGTCCGTGGTGCTGCTGGGCGTCACGCTCGTGATCGGCACCGGCGCCGGCACCGCCGAAGGCGTGAAGAGCTGGATCAACCTGGGCTTCATCGGGTTCCAGCCCTCGGAGATCGCCAAGATCGCCACCGTCCTGGTGCTGGCCCGCCTCCTCTCCCAGCGGTCTGAGGGACTCTCGTCGCTACGCGAGATCCTCGGGCCCGCGGTGCTCGTCGCCATCCCCCTCGCCCTGGTCATGCTCCAGCCCGACCTGGGCACGGCCATGGCCTTCGTGGGGATCCTGTTCGCCATGCTGTACTGGGCCGGAACGCCTGTGGCGCTCCTCGCGCTCGTGGCGAGCCCGGTGCTGGGGCTCATCCTGTCCTTCGACACCAAGATCTGGTCCTGGTACATCGTGGCGGTGGTGGCCTTCCTGTACTTCTACCGGTACCGGCTCTTCCTCTTCGAATCGGTGACGGTGGTGTTGGCCAATTTCGCGGCGGGAACCATCTCCCGGCCCCTGTGGAACTCCCTGGCCACCTACCAGCAGAACCGGATCCTGGTCTATCTGAACCCCGAGGTGGATCCGAGGGGGGCCGGCTATCAGATCATCCAGTCCAAGGTGGCCATCGGCTCCGGTGGACTCCTGGGCAAGGGCTACACCCTGGGGACGCAGAAGCGCTTCGACTTCCTCCCGGAGCAGCATACCGACTTCATCTTCTCCGTGGTGGGAGAGGAGCTCGGGTTCCTGGGCACGGCGCTCGCCATCCTCGCCTTCGCGTTCGTGCTGTCGCGCCTCGTGACCATGGCCAAGGACTCCCCGGATCCCTTTGCCGGCCTGGTGCTGTTCGGTATCTTCGGGGCCTGGCTCGTCCACATCTTCGTGAACATCGGCATGACCATCGGGTTGGTGCCGATCACGGGGATCCCGCTGCCGTTTGTGAGCTATGGCGGGACGTTCCTCCTCATGTCCTGGGTGGCGGTGGGCATCGCGGTGAGGGTGGCCCACGAGCGCTGACCCGCAGCCCAGGACGCGCCCGGCCGGGCGCTGCCAAGGAGCCTCCATTGGCCTGGTTCCGTAAGGACAAGACGCCGCTCACCGCCCAGGACCGCCGCGACGTCCCCGGCGACGTCTTCGACAAGTGTCCGGGGTGCGGCGAGATCCTCTACCGGGAGCGCCTCGCCCAGAACCTGAACGTGTGCCCGAACTGCGCTCACCATCTGCGCATCACCGCCGAGGAGTACGTGGAACTCCTCATCGACTCGGGCACCTTCGAGGAGCTGGACGGGGGTCTGCGCGCCGCCGACCCCCTGCGCTTCCGCGACCTGAAGTTGTACCGCGACCGCATCGCGGTGGCCGAGGCCAAGGGGAAGACGGAGGCGCTCCTCTCGGGCACGGGAGAGCTGGAGGGCATGGCGGTGGTCGCCGCGGTCATGGACTTCGAGTACATCGGGGGGTCCATGGGCTCGGTGGTCGGCGAGAAGATCGCCAGGGCGGGGCGGCTGGCCCTGGAGCGCAGGGTCCCCTTCATCGTGGTGAGTGCATCGGGCGGGGCGCGCATGCAGGAGGGGATCTTCTCCCTCATGCAGATGGCCAAGACGTCGGCGGTGCTGGCGCGGCTCCACGAGGCAGGGGTCCCCTTCGTCTCCATCCTGACCAACCCCACCACCGGCGGGGTGACCGCCTCCTACGCCATGCTGGGGGATGTGAACCTGGCCGAGCCGGGGGCCCTGGTGGGCTTCGCCGGGCCGCGCGTCATCGAGGAGACCATCAAGCAGGAGCTCCCCAAGGGGTTCCAGCGCTCCGAGTTCCTGCTGGAGCACGGCCTGGTGGACAGGGTGGTGGACCGCCGCCTCCTCAAGGAGACGGTGGGGCTCCTGCTCCGGCACATGCTGGGCGCCGCGGCGTCGGCCCGGTAGCTCCCGCGTGAGCGCCGCCCCGGTGGCGAGCGGGGGCGAAGGCCCGACCCCCGAGCGACTGGACCGTCCCTACGCCGACCTCCTGGCCGGGCGCCTCTTCCCTACGCTGGCCTCCGGCGTCCGCTGGGGGCTGGAGCGGACCGAGGGAGCCCTGGCCGCGCTGGGGGACCCCCACCGGCGCTATCCCGCGATCCACATCGGGGGGACCAACGGCAAGGGCTCGGTGACCACCACGCTGGCTGCGGTGCTCGGAGAGGCGGGGCTGCGCGCCGGCTGCTACACGTCGCCGCACCTCTGCTCCATCCGCGAGCGCATCGTCGTGGACGGCGAGGCCATCGCCGAGGATCTGCTCCTCGAGCGGGCCGCCGAGGTGACCGACGTGGTCGAGCGCTTCGGGCTCACCTTCTTCGAGGCGGTCACGGTCCTCGGGTTCCACGCCTTCGCCCGTGAGGATGTGGACGTGGCCGTCATCGAGGTGGGTCTGGGCGGACGCCTGGACGCCACCAACGTGCTCCGGCCGCTGGTTTCGGCGGTGACGAACGTGCAGATGGATCACGCCGACTACCTGGGCGACACCCTCGCCAAGATCGCCGGGGAGAAGGCCGGCATCGTGAAGGCGGGCGTCCCCTTCATCCTTGGCGAGACCGACGCCGCGCTCGTGGACATCTTCCGTCGGACCGCGGCAGCGGTGGGCGCACCCTTCCACCCGGTGGACGCCACGGCACGGCTGCAGGACGTGGAGCTGGGCCGCGACCACACGTCCTTCAGCCTGAAGACGCGCAGCTGGGGCGAGATGCGGCTGGCCACGCCCCTGGTGGGCCGCCACCAGGCCTCGAACGCCGCGCTGGCCGTGGAGGTGCTGGAGCACCTCCCGGAGGCGCTCCGCCCCGTGCGCGACGCCGTGGTGCGCGGGATCGCGGGCGTGCGCCACCCGGGGCGCGACCAGATCGAGAGCCTCGAAGGGAGGACATGGCTCTTCGACGTGGCCCACAACACGGCCGGGATCCACTCGCTCGTGGACACCCTGGACCGTCTGGACCTCCCGCGGCCCCTCGTGGTGCTGGTCGGGGTCCTGGGAGACAAGGACTGGCCCAGCATGCTCCCGCCCCTGTTCTCCCGGGCCGACCTCGCCGTCCTCACCCAGCCGCCCTCCGCCCCCTCCGAGCGGCGGTGGGACCCCAGGGCGGTGGGTGAGGCGGTGGCGGGGGTGGCTCCCCTCAGGGTGGAGGAGGACTTCCTCGCCGCCCTGGGCGCCGCGAGGGGCGCGGCCGGGGACGGGACCGTGGTCGTGACCGGCTCATGTCACACGGTCGGGTCTGCGCTCACGGCCCTGGGGATCGAGCCGCTCGGCCGGCGGTAGCCCGCCGCCCGGCCGCGTTCCCCTTTGGCGCGGACCTGCTAGATTCCGCGGTTCATGGCCCCGCAAGGATTCTCCAGGCTCCCCGGGTTCCGGGACTTCCCTCCCGAAGACCTCGCTCTGCGCTCGCACATCTTCGGTGCGTGGCGCCGCGTCGCCGTGCGCTACGGTTTCCAGGAGTACGACGGCCCACCTCTGGAATGCCTGGAGCTCTACACGGAAAAGAGCGGCGACGAGATCGTGGGCCAGCTTTACAACTTCGTGGACAAGGGCGAACGCCAGGTGGCCCTGCGCCCGGAGATGACCCCTTCGCTGGCCCGCATCCTGGGGGAGCGGAGCCGTTCGCTCCCCAAGCCCATCCGCTGGTTCACCATGCCGCAGCTGTTCCGCTACGAGCGGCAGCAGCGGGGGCGGCTGCGCGAGCACTTCCAGTGGAACGTGGACATCGTGGGGGAGGAGGGAGTGGGCGCCGACGCCGAAGTGGTGGCGGTGGCCATCGACGCGCTGCGTGAGCTCGGCCTCGGCTCGGACGACTTCCGGGTCCGGGTGTCGGACCGACGGCTCCTGACCGCCATCCTGGAGGCGCTGGGGGTGCCCCACGACGCGGTGAGCGCGGCCTTCGGCCTCATCGACAAGATCGAGCGCATGCCTGCGGGGGCCGCGCGGCAGAGGCTCCGGGACGAGGCGGGCCTGGACGAGGCCGCCTGCACGCGCCTCCTCGGCCTTTTGGGGCGCACCGACATGGAGGCCTTGGCCGCGGAGTTCGCTGCGCACCCGGGCGTGCTCGAGGCGCTGCAGCCGCTCCAGGGCTATGTCGCGGCGCTGGAGGCCATGGGGCTGGGCGGGTACGTGGAGGTGGACCTGACCATCGTGCGCGGGCTGGCCTACTACACCGGGATCGTGTTCGAGCTCTTCGACCGGAAGGGCGAGCTCCGCGCCATCTGCGGGGGAGGCCGCTACGACCGGCTCCTCGAGCTGGTGGGCGGCGACCCGCTCCCGGCCGTGGGCTTCGGCATGGGCGACGTGGTGCTGGGGGAGCTGCTGGCCGAGCGCGGCCTGCTCCCGGGGTACGCTCGCCAGGTGGACTATTACCTCGTCCCCATCGGCGAGGAGCAGCGCCCGCGCGCCCTGGCCCTGGCCCACGAGCTCAGGGAGCGCGGACGGAGCGTGGCGTACGCGCTCCGCGACCAGTCCGTGCGCAAGCAGTTCAAGGCGGCGGAGACGGAAGGGGCCCGACGGGTCCTGATCCTGGGGCCCGATGAGGCCGCCGACGGCGTGGTCGTGATGCGCGACATGTCGGACGGCTCCGAGCGCCGGGTCCGTCCCGCGGAGCTCCCCTGAAGCGACGGCTCGAGCCGCGAGCATCCCTCGAACGAAAACGACGAATCCATGTCTGACGAGAAGAAGCTGACACCCCGTGCCGAGGACTTCTCGGCCTGGTACAACGAGGTCGTGCTGCGCGCGGAGCTGGCCGACTACTCGCCGGTCCGCGGTTGCATGGTCATCCGGCCCTGGGGATACGGGATCTGGGAGCTCATGCAGCGGGCCCTGGACGACATGTTCAAGGAGACCGGGCACGAGAACGCCTACTTCCCGCTCCTCATCCCCATGAGCTTCATCGAGCGCGAGAAGGAGCACGTGGAGGGCTTCGCGCCGGAGCTGGCGGTGGTGACGCAGGCGGGCGGCAAGGAGCTGGAGGAGCCGCTGGTCATCCGGCCGACCTCGGAAACCATCATCTACTCCATGTACTCCAAGTGGGTGCAGTCGTACCGGGACCTGCCCATCCTGATGAACCAGTGGTGCAACGTGATGCGCTGGGAGCTGCGCACACGCCTCTTCCTCAGGACCTCCGAGTTCCTGTGGCAGGAGGGGCACACGGCCCACGCCACGCCCGAGGAGGCGGAGCGGGAGACGCTGCTCATCCTGGGGATCTACCGGAAGTTCATGGACGAGTGGATCGGGATGCCGCCGATCACCGGGCTGAAGAGCGACTCGGAGAAGTTCGCCGGCGCCGTGCGCAGCTACGCGTGCGAGGCGCTCATGCAGGACAACCGGGCCCTCCAGGCCGGGACGTCCCACTTCCTGGGGCAGAACTTCGCGCGCCAGTTCGATCTCAAGTTCCAGTCCGAGAGCGGGCAGGAGGAGTACGCCTGGAACACGTCGTGGGGCGTGTCCACCCGCATGGTGGGGGGGCTGGTCATGACGCACGGCGACGACGCCGGCATCGTGGTGCCGCCGCGTCTCGCTCCCGTCCAGGTCGTGGTGGTCCCCATCCTCCGGGGCGACGACACCCAGGCCGCCGTGCTGTCCAAGGCGCACGAGGTGGGGGACCGGCTGAAGGCGCTGGGCGTGCGCGTGAAGGTGGACGCGCGCGACAACCTGTCGCCGGGGGCGAAGTACTACGAATGGGAGCGGAAGGGCGTCCCGTTCCGCGTCGAGGTGGGGCCCAAGGACCTGGAGAAGGGTCAGCTGGCACTGGCGCGGCGCGTCACCCCGGAGGGGGCGAAGCGCAAGGAGTTCGTCCCCGAGGGCGAGGCCGTGGCCGGGATGCCGGCGCGGCTGGAGGCCTTCCAGTCCGAGCTCATGCACACGGCCCGCCTCAGGCGCGAGCAGCACACCTACCGCGGCGTGAAGAGCATCGGCGAGCTCCAGGAGATCCTGGACAACGGCGGTGGGTTCGTGTACTCCGGCTGGAGCGGGGACCCCGGGGTGGAGCAGGCGGTGAAGGACGCGACCAAGGCCACGAGCCGCGTGATCCCGTCGGAGGAATTCCGATCGGATACTGCGCCGGAGACCTGCATTTCGGGCCAGGGACCGGCGAAGGTGGAAGTGGCCTGGGCCAGGGCGTACTGATGGGTCCGTTCCCGAGGATCGGCGGGGTCCTGCATTGCGGGGAAGTTCCCCTGGGGGATCTGGCGCAACGCTTCGGGACGCCTCTGTACGTGTACGACATCCGGCGCATCGAGGAGCGGGTCGGCCGCATCCACGACGCCTTCGCCGGCGTGGACCACCTGCTCGCCTATTCGGTGAAGGCCAACGGCAACCTGAGCATCCTCCGCCGCCTCGGGGAGCTGGGGTGCGGCGCGGACATCACGAGCGCCGGGGAGCTCTTCCGGGCCCTGCGCGCCGGGATCCCTCCGGAGATGATCGTGTTCGCGGGGGTGGGCAAGAAGGCGGACGAGATGCGCCAGGCCCTGGCGGCGGGGATCCACGCGTTCAACGTGGAGAGCGCCGGCGAGCTGGAGCGCCTGGACGGGGTGGCGGCCGAGATGGGGGTGCGCGCGCCCTTCGCGCTGAGGGTGAACCCCGACGTGCAGTCACGCACGCCGCACGAGTACACGGCCACGGGGCACGCCGCCACCAAGTTCGGCGTCCCCTTCCGGGAGGCCGCGGACCTGTATCGGTGGGCGGCCGGCAGACCCCATTTGCACGCGCGGGGCATCGACGTCCACATCGGCTCCCAGATCATTGAGACCGAGCCGTATCTCCGGGCCTTGGACCGGGTCCTTTCGCTGGCCCGCGAGCTGAACGGAGAGGGACTGCACCTGGAGTTCCTGGACATGGGGGGCGGCTTCGGGATTCCCTACGAGGAGGGCCCGGAGCTGGACGTGCAGGCGCTGGCCGCGCAGGTGGTTCCGCGCGTGCGCGCCGCAGGGCTCCGCCTGATGCTGGAGCCGGGGCGCTCCATCGTGGGCGACGCCGGTGTGCTCGTCACCCGGGTGCTGTACGTGAAGAGGGGAGGGAAGACCTTCGTCATCGTGGACGGCGGGATGACGGAGATGATCCGGCCGAGCCACTACGGCGGCTACCACGCCATCGAGCGCGTGGACACGCGCCAGCTCCGGCCGGTCGAAACGGTGGACGTGGTGGGGCCCATCTGCGAGACCGGCGACTTCCTCGCCCTCGATCGGGGTCTGGAGGTGCCCGAACCCGGCGAGTTTCTCGTGGTGCGGACGGCGGGTGCGTACGGCTTCAGCATGGCCTCCAACTACAATGGACGCCGGCGTCCCGCCGAGTGCATGGTGGAAGGGGACCGGGTCATCCTCATCCGGCGTCGTGAGACGCTGGAGGACCTCATCCGCGGGGAGGAGTTCCCCGGGGAAGGCGGGGGGGAGCCATGAGCCGCGAGCACGACCGCGTCCTCATCCTGGACTTCGGGTCGCAGTTCACGCAGCTCATCGCGCGCAGGATCCGTGAGGAGCGTGTATACTGCGAGATCCACCCCTCCACGCGGTCGCTGGAGTGGATCCGGGAGTGGGAGCCCTCGGGGGTGATCCTGTCCGGGGGGCCGTCCTCCGTCTACGACGAGGGGGTACCCACGGCCGACAAGGCGCTGCTCTGCAGCGGGATCCCGGTGCTGGGCATCTGCTACGGGATGCAGCTCATCGCCCATCTGGAGGGCGCCAAGGTCCACCAGGGCAAGCGGGAGTATGGGCGGGCGGAGCTGGCGGTGGCGTGCGCGGAGGGGCTCTTCTCCGGGTTCCGTGCCGGGGAGGGCACCACCGTCTGGTGCTCCCACGGGGACCACGTGGACGAGCCCCCTGCGGGGTACGAGCGCATCGCGTCCACCGCGTCCCTTCCCGTGGCCGCCTTCCGGTCCAGGTCGCATCCGGTGTGGGGCGTGCAGTTCCACCCGGAGGTGGCGCACACGAACCGGGGGGGCGAGATCCTGTCCAACTTCCTCTTCGAGGTGTGCGGGTGCTCCCCGACCTGGACCGCCGGCGCCTTCATCGAGGACACGGTGGCACGCATCCGCGAGCAGGTGGGGAGCGGCACGGCGATCTGCGGTCTGAGCGGCGGCGTGGACTCCTCGGTCGCGGCGGTGCTCGTGCATCGGGCGATCGGGGACCGGCTCACCTGCATCTTCGTGGACCACGGACTGCTCAGGAAGCACGAGCGCGAGCAGGTGGAGCGCATGTTCCGCTCCCACTACCGCATGAAGCTCGTGGTGGAGGATGCGTCCGAGCGCTTCCTGGCGCCGCTCCGGGGCGTGACCGAGCCCGAGGCGAAGCGGAAGATCATCGGGAGCACGTTCATCGAGGTGTTCGAGTCCACAGCGGCGCGGGAGGGCACCGGGGCCCGCTTCCTCGTGCAGGGCACGCTGTACCCGGACGTCATCGAGTCGGTGTCGGCGGGCGGGCCCTCGGTGACCATCAAGAGCCACCACAACGTGGGCGGGCTCCCCGAGGAGATGCCCTTCCAGCTCATCGAGCCGCTCCGCGAGCTGTTCAAGGACGAGGTGCGGCAGGTGGGGCGGGAGTTGGGGCTCTCCGAGGAGTTCGTGGGGCGCCACCCCTTCCCGGGTCCGGGGCTCGCCATCCGCATCCTGGGAGAGGTGACGCCGGAGCGCCTGGCGGTGCTCCGCGAGGCCGACGCCATCTACCTGGAGGAGATCCGCTCCGCCGGCCTGTACGACGAGATCTGGCAGGCGTTCGCGGTCCTCCTCCCCGTGCAGTCCGTGGGCGTCATGGGGGACGCCCGCACGTACGAGAACGTGCTCGCGCTGCGCGCGGTCACGTCCCGCGACGGCATGACCGCCGACTGGTTCCCGTTCCCCCACGAGGTGCTCGGCCGCATCTCCACCCGCATCATCAACGAGGTGCGGGGGATCAACCGGGTCACCTACGACGTGAGCTCCAAGCCGCCCGCCACCATCGAGTGGGAGTAGGCGGCACGCCTCCGCGCGTCACCCCGCGATGAGCCCCGACGAGATGCGGTAGCTCACCGCGGTGGAGCCGGCGAACGACGGCACCACCTTGATGATGACCACATCGCCGGCCTCGACGTCCAAGGTGAGGGACTCGTTGCCCATCACCCCGTCCCGGTCCTCGTCGGCGGAATCCTCGGGCTCGCCGAACTCCGGCTCGATGTAGCGCTCGAGACGGAGGTCACCCTCGCCCTCGGCCCGGGTGAGGACGGTCAGGACACCGCTGCGGTCCACGCGGATCCGGTACCAGTCGGCCCGATCGCCGGCCGCGGGATCGAGCGCATCGTCATGGTTCGCGCCCACCGTGAGCTCGACGGCGCCGCTGGGGCGGCCGTCCGCGTCGTCGGGCACGGCGGCCAGGGCGGACGGCAGGAACGTCGCGCTCAGCCGGAACGACGCGCTTTCGTCGTAACAGCGCACCTCGACCGCATATTCCCCTGCAGACGGGATGGCGAGGAGGAGCTGCTCGGCGCCCACGCTGCCGTTCATGTCCATGTCCGAGCTGCCGTCGGGGAGCACCTGCCCCTCGGCGTCCGTGACCTTGAGTGCCAGGTCCTCGCCGCCCGAGGACCGGACCACGACGGCGAGGAAGCCCGCCTCCTTCGCGGAGAATGCGTACTCGATGGAGCCGCCGGAGAGCGATGCCTCCGCCGTCTTTCCCAGAGGCAGGGGGGCCTGCGCTCCCAGGGCTGCGGGCAGGATCGCTGCGGCCACGGCGAAGGCGGCGGACTTCGGGAGGGTCTTCATGGGTCCTCCTTGGGTGGGTCGGGTCAGGCGTCGGGGACGATGGCGTCGGCCTCGATCTCGATGAGCATGTCGGGGTGGATGAGCCGGCTCACCTCGACGAAGGTCGTGGTGGGAGGATGGGCGCCGAAGGTCTCGGCGTGGGCCCGGCCGTACTCCTCCCAGCGCGAGATGTCGGTGACGAACATGCGCGTGCGGGTCACGTCGGCGCGGCTCGCACCCAGTTGCGCGAGCGCCTCCTCGATGATCTGGAAGCACCGCTTCGCCTGATGGTAGGCGTCCCCGGGGGCCTCAACGCCCCCTCCCGGGGCCACCGGAGCGGTGCCCGTCACGAAGATGTGCCCTCCGGCCCGGAGGGCACGGCAGTATCCGATGCGTCCCTCCCACGGGGCGGCGCTGTACACCCTCTGGAACTCCATCCTCCCTCCTTCGTGAGCTGATGACGGGGGGGCGGGAACCTCCCGCGCCCGCTGACGGTCCAATATGGGCGCTGGGGGCGCCGAAGTCGCCCCCCACCGTCACCACAGACAGGAGCTTCTCGTGCGAGTCCGCCTCTCCGCCCTGGCACTGGCCACCGCGCTCGCGTGCGCGCCCGGCTCCGCTCTCGCCCAGTTCGCCTGGGACGGCCCGTCCCTCGTGGGCCCCCATGCGCCCGCCGGGCTGAGCGTGCTCCTCGTCGCCAACGACCCGGGCGGGGCGCTGGGCGCCATGGCGCAGTGGCGCCAGGACCGGGCCTCCCTGGGGTGGGGGTACCGGGGCGGGATCGTCCAGTCCGACCACGACGACCTGGCCCTGTTCGGCGGCGTGGACGTCTCCGCGGTCCTGGCCGAATCGGTGGAGGACGCCGACATCCGGGTGCTCTGGTGGTCCGGCGTGGGTGCCGGAGTGGGGAGCGAGCTGGCCGTCTCCATCCCGGTGGGGCTGGTGGCCGGATGGAGCGGGATGGGGGACGGGAACGCCTTCGCACCCTATGCGGGGGCCCATGTGGCCCTGGACGTGGCCACGGGCGACGGGGACAACCTCTCCCTGGACGCTTCCCTCGATCTGGGCCTGGACCTCACGCTCACCTCGGGGTGGGTGGTCCGGTTCGGCGCCTCGCTCTTCGGCCGGGATGCCGTGGGGGTCGGGATCCGCGTTCCCAGCTGACCGTCAGCGGGGCTTCCCGACGTCAGGCGCGGGAGGCGACCGGCCGCGTCAGGCCACCCGGCAGATGAGGCACTTCAGGTAGGCCGACTCGGGGCACGACGCGGCCACCGGGTGGTCGGGGGCCTGCCCCCGCGCCTCGAGGATCTGCACGGTGCGCCGTTCTGCGGCCGCGCCCCGGGCCACGGCGCCGGTGAACTCGTCCAGCGTCACCCGTCCCGAGCAGGAGCAGGTGACCAGGATGCCGTCCGGACGCAGGCGGGAGATGGCGAGGCGGTTGAGCCGCTCGTAGGCTTGCACCGCCTGCCGCACACCCGTGCGCGTGCGTGCGAACCGGGGCGGATCGAGGACGATCATGTCGTAGGTGCGCCCCGCCTCCGCCTCCCCTTGCAGCCATCGGAAGGCATCGCCGCGCTGGAAGCGGGTGAGCGCGCCCACGCCGTTGCGCTCCGCATTCGAGGCGGCCAGGGCGAGGGCGGGCGCCGAGGCGTCCACCCCCGTCACCGAGGCGGCACCGGCGGCGGCCAGCGCGACGGTGAAGCCGCCGGTGTAGCAGCAGACGTCGGCGGCCGCCCGGCCTCGGGCGTAGGACGCCGCCCGGGCCCGATTCTCCCTCTGGTCGAGGTAGAAGCCCGTCTTCTGGCCGGTGCGCAGGTCCACGGCGAAGCGGAGCCCGCCGTCACGGATCTCGAAGGGCTCCTCGGGGACGGCGCCGCGCAGCACCCCGTCGCGGAGTTCGAGCCCTTCCTCCTCCAGGATCCCCTTTTCGGTGCGCAGCACCATGCCCCGGGGAGTCACCGCCTCCTCCAGGGCGTCGAGGAGCGCCTCCCTGCGCGTGGCCAGCGCGAGGCTGGTGAACTGCACGGAAAGGTAGGGGCCGTAGCGGTCCACGGTGAGGCCGGAGAGCCCGTCCCCCTCGGAGAACACGAGGCGGCAGGCCCCGGCCGGATCGTCCAGTCCCAGGACCCGCTCCCGGAGGCGCACCGCTTCCCGGATGCGCTGCGAGAGGAAAGCGGCGTCCAGCGGCGCCGGCTCCCGGCGGTAGAGGCGCACCCGGATCTGGCTCCTGCCGTTGTAGAGGCCCCGGGCCACGAAGGTGCCGTCCGATGCGACCACGTCCACCTCGTCGCCGTCGGCGGGCTCCCCGGCCACGGAGGCCACGGCGCCGGAGAAGACCCAGGGATGCCCCCCGAGGAAAGGGGCCTGGCGCCGCGGGGCCAGCGTGACGCGGGGCGGGCCCACGTCAGCGGGGCTCGATCCGCAGGGCGTCGAGGCGTGACTCCACCTCGTCCCAGACCGACCTCATGAAGGGCACGTCCTCGCCATGGAGCTCGGCGAAGCCGAGGAGGGCGTCTTCGGTGACGCCGTGGCGTGAGAGGATCTCGGCCCGCTGGGCATCGGAGATCGCGAAGCTGTCGCCGCGGATGGTCACGGCGCGCAGGTCCACATAGGTGGAGATGAACGTCTCCCGGTCGAGCCCTCCCTCGCCCGCGGGCGTGGACGCGTCCCCGACGCATGAGGCCGCGGCGAGCGCGAGGGCAAGGGCGAACACCCGGAAGCCGTGCCTCGGTGAGCGGTGCGTGGTGGCGGTCATCGTTCCTTGCCCTGTGGTGCGCGTCCCCGATGCTCCCGTCGCGCGTGGGGGGAGCAGCGGCCCCCTGCGGCCCGAAAGGTAGCGAGGCCGCCCCGGGGCTTGATATCCCCCCGTGAATCCGGGTGATCCGGGTGAACCGGTTCGGGTCGTCGCGGGTAGGCAGGACCCAGGCTCCTGGTCGTGGTCGACAGGGAGGCCATTCCCAGCACCGCCGGAGGAACCGTCCATGCCAGGCGCAGCCGCCCGTTGGAGTGCGTTCGCGGCACTCCCCGTGATGTTCTCATGTGCCGTGAACCCCGCGACGGGAAATCGGGAGCTGGCCCTCATCGGCGAGGGCCAGGAGATCCAGATGGGCCGGGAGTACGACGGTGAGGTCACCGCCTCGATGGGCCTCGTCGCGGACACCGCGCTCCAGGGCTACCTGAACGGCCTGGGGAGCCGGCTCGCCGCGGTCACCGAGCGGCCCGATCTCCCGTGGTCGTTCAAGGTGGTGGACGACCCGGTGGTGAACGCCTTCGCCGTTCCTGGCGGGTTCATCTACATCACACGGGGCATCCTCGCGAGCTTCGAGTCCGAGGCGGAACTGGCGGGCGTGGTGGGTCACGAGATCGGCCATGTCACGGCCCGCCACTCGGTGAGCCAGATGAGCCGCCAGCAGCTCCAGCAGCTCGGGCTGGGGGTGGGGATGATCCTCTCCGAGGACGTGCGCAACTACGCAGACCTCCTCGGCATGGGCCTGGGGGTCCTCAATCTCAAGTACTCCCGGGGGGACGAGAACCAGGCGGACGAGCTCGGGGTGCGGTACATGGGCCGCCTGGGGTACGATCCCGAGGCCATGGTGGGCGTCATGGACATGTTGGCCTCGGTGTCGGGAAGCGGCGACGGACGGGTGCCGGAATGGCAGCTCACCCACCCGTACCCCGAGAACCGGGAGGCCCACATCCGCAGCCTGATCCAGGCGCTTCCGGACACGGCGCGGCTGGACGCGGGGAGGGACCGCTACCTCGACCGGATCCACGGCCTGGCGTACGGCGAGAACCCCCGGGAAGGGTATTTCAAGGGATCCCTCTTCCTTCATCCCGACCTGGCCTTCCAGCTCCGATTCCCGGAGGGGTGGAAGACGGTGAACCAGAAGAGCGCGGTGGGAGCCGTGGGGCCGGGTGAGCAGGCGCTCGTCGTGCTGGAGTTGGTGCCGGGCGCGTCGGACCCGGCCACCGCGCTTCGCGCCTACCTCTCCCAGGAAGGGGTGCAGGGGGGGCAGATCCGGGAATCCCGCGCTGACGGGATGGTGCGGGCCCAGGCTCCCTTTTCCGCCACCACGTCCAAGGGTGCGACGATGCGGGCCGAGGTGCTCTTCGTGTCGTACCGCGGCGCCCTGTACCGGATCCAGGCGGTGGCGTCGGCCACCGCATGGGACGCGGTGGCGAGCGCCGCGACCGCGTCCCTGGGGAGCTTCGCGGCGGTGACGGACACCCGGGTCCTGGGTGTGCGCCCCTGGACCCTGCAGGTGGTGCGCCTCACCCAGCAGATGACCCTGCAGCAGTTCTATCAGAGCAACCCCATGCCCATTCCGCTCGCGGAGGCGGCTCGCCTGAACCGGCGCTCGGCGGCAGACATGGTCCCGCGGGGGACCCGCCTGAAGCGGGTGGTGGGGGAGCCGCTCCCATGAGCGGGGCGGGCGCAGACGGGGCCCCGGGGGCGGATCAGTCCTGGCCCGGATCTTGTTGACCTGGGACGGGGATGAAGCGTGGGGCTGCCGGGATGGCAGCCTCCGGACACGACGCAGGGAAGGGGAAGTCGAAGCATGCTGAGCGCAGACCGCCTCACCGTGAAGGCATCCGAGGCCCTTCAGGCTGCCGCCGCCGACGCGCGCCGTCGGGGCAACGCCGAGATCCACGGGGCGCACCTCCTCGACGCGCTCCTCTCCCAGGATGAAGGGATCGTGGTGCCGGTCCTCCAGAAGCTCGAGGTGAACGTCGGGCTCGTGCAGAGCCGGGCCCGGGAGGCGCTGGATCGCATGGCGAGGGTGGAAGGAGGTTCGGAGCCCAACCTGTCCCGCGACCTGCGCAAGACGCTGGACGCCGCCGAGGAGGTGGCGCGCGAGCTGGGCGACGAGTTCGTGTCCACCGAGCACCTGCTCCTCGGCCTCACCGCGGAGAAGAACGACGCGGGACGCATCCTGCGCGACGCCGGCGCCACCCTCTCCGAGGTTCGCGCTGCGTTGGAGCAGGTGCGCGGCTCGCACCGGGTCACCGACGACACGCCCGAGGACTCCTACCGCGCGCTGGCTCGTTTCAGCCGTGACCTCACGGAGCAGGCCAAGCGAGGCAAGCTCGACCCGGTGATCGGGCGGGACGAGGAGATCCGCCGCGTCATCAAGGTCCTGGCGCGGCGCACGAAGAACAACCCGGTCATCATCGGCGAGCCCGGGGTGGGGAAGACCGCGATCGTGGAAGGGCTCGCGCAGAGGATGGTGGCCGGCGACGTCCCCACCACGCTCGCCAACAAGAAGCTCCTCCAACTCGACATCTCGGCCATGCTCGCGGGCGCCAAGTACCGGGGCGAGTTCGAGGAGCGCATGAAGGCCGTCATCAAGGAGATCACGGAGGCGGAGGGCCGCTACGTGATCTTCATCGACGAGATGCACACCATCGTGGGCGCCGGGGCCGCCGAGGGCGCCGTGGACGCGGGCAACATGCTGAAGCCGGCGCTGGCCCGGGGAGAGCTACGCGTGGTGGGCGCCACCACGCTGGACGAGTACCGCAAGCACATCGAGAAGGACCCGGCGCTGGAGCGGCGCTTCCAGCCCGTGTACGTGGCGCCGCCGTCGGTGGAGGACTCGGTAGCCATCCTGCGGGGGCTCAAGGAGCGCTACGAAGTGCACCACGGCGTGCGCATCACGGACGACGCCATCATCGCCGCGGTGAAGCTGTCGGATCGCTACATCGGGGGGAGGTTCCTCCCGGACAAAGCCATCGACCTCATGGACGAGGCAGCGAGCAGGCTGCGCATCGAGATCGACTCGCTCCCGACCGAGATCGATGTGCTCGAGCGGCACATCACTCAGTTCGAGATCGAGCGACAGGCCCTCCAGAAGGAGACCGACCGGTCCGCGGTGGAGCACCGCTCGGAGATCGAGGCAGAGCTGGCGGGCCTGCGGGAGCAGAGCCAGGCCATGAAGGCCCGCTGGCAGGCCGAGAAGGACGCCATCGCCCGGATCCAGGAGCTGCGCTCGAAGGTGGACGAGCTCCGTCTGGAGGTGGACAGGGCCACGCGCACCGGGGACCTCAACCGCGCCGCCGAGATCCAGTACGGCACGCTTCCCGGCGCCGAGCGGGAGATCGGCGAGGCCACGCACAGGCTCGCCGAGCTCCAGAAGGCGGGCAAGTTCCTCAAGGAGGAGGTCGAGGCGGACGACATCGCGGAGGTGGTGGGGGAGTGGACCGGGATCCCCGTGAAGCGGCTCCTGGCGTCGGAGAGGAAGCGCCTCACCGAGCTGGAGGCCCACCTGGGCCAGCGGGTCATCGGCCAGCCGGAGGCCGTGCAGGCCGTCTCCAATGCCGTGCGCCGCGCCCGCGCCGGCCTCCAGGATCCGAACCGGCCGGTGGGCTCCTTCATCTTCCTCGGGCCCACCGGGGTGGGGAAGACCGAGACCGCCCGCGCCCTGGCCGAGTTCCTCTTCGACGACGAGCGCGCCATGGTCCGCATCGACATGTCCGAGTACATGGAGAAGCACGCCGTGGCGCGCCTCATCGGGGCACCCCCGGGCTACGTGGGCCACGAGGAGGGCGGGCAGCTCACCGAGGCGGTGCGGCGCCGGCCCCACGCGGTGGTTCTCTTCGACGAGATCGAGAAGGCCCACACGGAGGTGTTCAACATCCTGCTTCAGATCCTCGACGACGGGCGCCTCACCGACTCGCAGGGGCGGACGGTGGACTTCCGTAACGTGGTCATCATCATGACCTCCAACATCGGAAGCCAGCTCATCCTGGAGGCTGCCGGCGAGGGAGACCGGGCGGCCGTGGACCGCGACGTGCGCGCCCAGCTCCACCTCCATTTCCGCCCCGAGTTCCTGAACCGGGTGGACGACATCGTGGTCTTCCGGCCCCTGGGGCGGGCGGAGCTCCGGTCCATCGTGGATCTGCAGCTCAAGAGGGTGGTGGAGCTGGCCGAGGAGCTCGGGGTCATCCTGGACGTGACGGAGGAGGCGGAGGAATTCCTGGCGGCGGAAGGGTTCGACCCCTCCTTCGGCGCCCGGCCCCTGAAGCGGGCCATCCAGCGCTCGGTGCAGGACCCCCTGGCCATGTACCTCCTGGACTCGGAGGTTGCGGAGGGGACCCGGATCGTGGTCCGACCGGCCACGGGCGGCGGACGCCTGGCCTTCGAGGCGGTCCCGCCCGGCGGGGGCGCGCCCGGCTCGCCGTCGTGAGGGGACGGACCATCGTGCCCCAGCGTGCCGGGGTTCCGGCACACGGCGCTTTGTCCCAGATTCGTGGGTCCGACCCTTCCGCCGGCACCCAGGAGGCACGATGAGGCCCACCACCCGCATTCGGCACGCACGACGCAGCCTGCTCGTCCTCGTGGCCCTGGCTGCCGCGGGGTGCACGACCGTCGTGCAGCAGGGGCCAGGGGCGGGGCTGGTGGCCCAGCTCTCCCTGGAGCGCTTTCTCCAGGCCAGCAATGCCCGCGACCTGGAGGCGATGGCGCGCCTCTTCGGGACGGAGTCGGGGGCGGCGTGGGACACGGGGAGCACCCTGGGATGCGCCTTCAAGACGATCGGGTCGTGGTTCGGGGGTTCCCGGTGCATCCGGAAGCACGACGTGGAGGTCCGCATGGACGCCATCGCGCAGATCCTGCGCCACGAGGACTACCGCATCGTCCGCGAGGAGTCGGTGGCCGGACGGATGAACCGGGCCTCCCGCGTCTACGTGGATCTGACCGTGAACGGACAGACCCTCAGTGAGATCCCGTTCGTGATGGTGCGCGCGGGGGGAGGGCAGTGGCTGGTGGAGGAGATCAACCTGGAGCGGGTGATGGCCCGCCCGGGCCGGGGCTCCACCCTTTCGGGGAGGCTCAGGTAGACCCTCGCCCCTCAGCGGGGTCCGCGTGCTGGACCAGCTCCACGAGGACCCCCGCTGTGCTGCGGGGGTGCAGGAAGGCGACCTGGTGGCCCCGGGCCCCGGCGCGGGGCAGGGCGTCGATGAGCTCGACGCCCTGCCTGCACAAGCGCTCGAGTTCGGCTACGATGTCGTCGGTGCGGTACGCGATGTGGTGGAGCCCCGGTCCCCGCTTGGCCAGGAAGCGGCCCACGGCGGTGTCCGGGCCCAAGGGCTCCAGGAGCTCGACGGGCCCGCAGAAGGAGACCCGGACCCCCTGCGCCTTCAGCGTCTCGGGAGGGGTGCGCGGGTGGCCGGAAAGGTGTTCGAAGAGGCTCATCGCCTCTTCCAGGGAAGCGACGGCGATGGCGACGTGATCGAGCTCACGTCCGCCTTCAGCGAAGACATTCACGGTGGGTCCTGGCGCAAAGGAGAGCCTAGATGGCGACGAACGAGAACGTCCTGAAGGTCACCGACAGCAACTTCGCCACCGAGATCGTGGGGAACCAGGGTCTCACGATGGTGGACTTCTGGGCCGAGTGGTGCGGCCCCTGCAAGATCGTGGCTCCCTCCGTCGACCAGTTGGCCGACGAGTACAAGGGCAAGGGCCTCAAGGTCGCGAAGGTGGACGTGGACACCAACCCCGCCACGGCGTCCCAGTTCGGGATCCGCTCCATCCCCACGATCCTCTTCTTCAAGGGCGGGAAGGTGGTGGACCAGGTCATCGGCGCAGTCCCCAAGGGGGCGCTGGAGCAGAAGATCCAGCAGCATATCTGAGGAGATCCCTCCCCAGGTGTCCACCCTCTTCATCGTCAGCACCCCCATCGGAAACCTGGGGGACATGAGCCCGAGGGCCGCCGAGACGCTTCGTTCGGCGGCCCGGATCCTCGCGGAGGACACGCGGCGGACCCGGGTCCTGACGGCGCACGCGGGAGCCACCGCCCCGCTGGTCTCCCTGCACGCGCACAACGAGGCGGAGCGGGTGCGCCGCGTCCTGGGCTGGCTCGACGCCGGGGAGGACCTGGCGCTGGTGTCCGACGCGGGAACGCCGCTCGTGTCGGACCCGGGCGGGCGACTGGTGGACGCCGTGGCGGCGGCGGGACACGACGTGATCCCCATCCCAGGGCCTTCGGCGGTGCTGGCGGCGCTGGTGGGGTCTGGACTCCCCTCGGAGCGTTTCACGTTCGTGGGATTTCCGGAGCGGAAGGGGCCTGAGCGCGCCTTCCTTCTCGATCGGGTCGCGGCCTCGCGGGAGAGCGTGGTGATCTTCGAGTCGCCCCAGAGGCTCGTGCGCCTGTTGGAGGATCTGGCCGGCCTCTGCGGTGCGGAGCGGCGCGTGGCCGTGGGGCGCGAGCTCACCAAGCTCCACGAGGAGTGGTTCCGGGGCACCCTTGCCGGCGCCGCCGCCCACTTCGGCGAGCGCCCGCCGAGGGGGGAGGTGTCGGTCGTGGTCGGTCCCGGCGGTGAGGAGGCGCCCGACGCCGCGGACCTGGAGGCGGAGGCCCGCGCCCTGGCGCGCGTCCTGCTGGACGGGGGGAGCCAACCGAGCGCCGTCGCCCGCGAGGTGGCCTCCCGGCTCGCCCTTCCGCGGAACACGGCATACCGTATCGTCCAGGAAACCGCGCGAGACTGACCCAATTCACGGGATGATCCTCCTCCTCCTGGCGCTGGCCGTGGCGTCCCCGCCCGTGCCCGCGCCCGCCGCCGACTCCATCACCATCGCCCGCCTCCGGTACGAGGGGGGAGGAGATTGGTACGCCAATCCGTCCTCCCTCCCGAACGTGCTGGCCGCGATCCGCGAGCGGACCGGCATCCCGGCCCGGACCCGCGAGGCCACCGTCTCGCTCCTGGACCCGGGGCTCCGGGACCATCCGTACCTGTACATGACCGGGCACGGGAACGTCCGCTTCTCCGCGGCGGAGCGCCTCGCGCTCCGCCACCACCTGGACGCCGGCGGATTCCTCCATGCCGACGACAACTACGGGCTGGACGCATCCTTCCGGGCGGAGATGGCCGAGGTCTTCCCGGAGGACCCCCTCACCGAGATCCCCGCGGACCACCCGGTCTTCCATGCGGTGTATGACTTTCCCGAGGGGCTTCCGAAGGTGCACGAGCACGACGGGAAGCCGCCTCAGGCCTTCGGCATCTTCCGGGGGGGGCGGCTGGTGGTCTTCTACAGCTTCGAGTCCGACCTCGGGGACGGGTGGGAGGACGCGGACGTGCACGACGACCCGCCCCAGGTCCGTGAGCAGGCGCTCCGCATGGGCGTGAACCTGTTCGTGTTCGCCCTGGGCCAGAACGTCCCATGAGCCCGGCCGGTGAGCGTCTCGCGGCGAAGGTGGGGGCGGTGCGGGCCCTTCTGATCCGCCGCGCCGTCCTGGCAGCGGGACTCTGGGGGAGCGCGGTGGTGGGGATGGCGCTCGTTGCGGCTTGGCTGCTGGCCGGCCCCGGGGGATGGCGCCAGGGGAGCGCGCTCCCGCTGGGCCTGGACCTGGCTGCGCTCGTCGTCGTCACCCTGCTCGCGCTGGGCGTCCGCGCGCAGCTGCGCCGCCGGCTCGCGGAGGGCCCGCTGGCTCGTGTCCTGGAAGAGTCGGCGGGGCTCCGGGCCGGACTGGTGCAGGGTGCCCTGGAGCTGAGCCGCTCGGTACCGGGCGGGCTGTCCGAGGCGCTCGCAGAGCGGGCGGCCTCCGAGGCCTCGGGTGCCCTGGAGGGGCCGGCCCCCGGGGTTGGAGGCTCCTTGGGCACGGAGGTCGGCGGTTGGGTGCGCAGGGGTTGGATCGCAGTCGCGGCGGTGGCCGCCGTCCTCTCCCTGCTCGCCTTGGCCGCTCCGGCCCGCGCCGCGCGGGCGTGGGGGGGGTTGTCGTCGCCGTTGCGCGTCCTGGAGGAAGCCGTTCTCTCGCCGATTTCGGTGAGCCCGGGCTCGGTGGAGGTCCCGCGCGGCTCCGACGTGGAGGTGAGGGTGGAGGCGACGGGGCGCACCACCGCCGACCTGGCCTGGCTGGTCGCGGGGGACGTGCCCAGAGTGGAGACCCTGGTACTCCACGACGGCGTGGGCGTGAAGGTGTTCCAGAGCGTGTCGGCCGCCGTGGAGTATCAGGCCCGCACGCCGGACGGCGCGTCATCGGACACATTCCACCTGATCCCCGTGGACCCGCTCTTCCTCGGCGACCTGAGGGTGCAGGTGGAGTATCCGCCGCATACGGGCATCCCGCCGGAGGAGCACCGCGGCCTGGTGCCGCCGTTGAATCTCCCGGAAGGCACCCGCCTCGTCGTGGAGGGGAGGGCGAGCAGGGAGCTGTCGCGGGCGGCCCTGGTGGGCGCGGATGGCGCCCCGGCGATGGAGCTGACGGTGGAGGGAGCCGGTTTCGGGGGCGTTTGGACTCCTGCGCGGAGCGGGAGCTATGCGTGGAGCTTCCTCGACGATGCCGGGGGGGAGCCGGTGTCGCCCCTGGACCCGCTCGTGGTCCTGCTGGTGGGGGACTCGACACCGGAGGTGTCCATTCCCATCCCCGGGAGGGACACGACGCTGGCTCTGTCCCTGAGGCAGCCGCTCGTCCTGGAGGCCAGGGACGACCATGGCCTGCGGCGCCTCGAGCTGGTGGCCTGGCGGGTCACCGCCCTCGGCGACCCGCGGGAGCGTATGGTGCAGGCCCTGGACCTGGGAGGGACCCGGGCGGCGCTGGCGCGGCCGCTCCTCGATCTCTCCGGGTGGGAGCTCCTTCCCGGCGACGAGGTGAGGTACTTCGCGCAGGCGGTGGACAACGCCCCCCGGGCGCAGACGGGCCGCTCGCGGGAGTACGCGTTGCGAATGCCCGACGCCTCCGCGCTGCGCCGCGGGGCAGAAGAGCTCCTCGGGGAGGTGGCGGAGAGGCTCGAGGAGCTGGCGTCGGAGGCCCAACGGAATGCCGAGGAGACCCGGGACCTGCAGAGGGCCGCTGCCGCCCGTCCCTCGAACGGCGGTCGCCCGGGGACTCCCGACGCGCAGGGAGAGATGGGCTTCGAGGAGAAGGAGGAGGTGCGCAAGGCGCTGGAGGGTCAGGCGGAGCTCTCCTCCGGGGTGGACTCCCTCCGCTCCGAGCTGGAGGCGCTGCAGAGGGCGCTGGAGGATGCCGGTCAGGCCGACCCGGAGCTGCGGGCGGACCTCGATGAGCTCCAGAGGCTCCTCGAGCAGATCGCAGGCGAGCGGCTCTCCGAGCGCCTCGAGGATCTGGCGGAGGAGCTGGGCCGCGGGGACGCGCGGGAAGCCAGCCGGTCCCTCCGGGAGCTGGCCGAGGAGCAGGAGGGCCTGCGCGAGCGGCTGGAGCGGTCCCTGGAGCGCTTCCGCCGGGCCGCCGTGGAACAGGAGTTCCGGGCGACGCTGGGGGAGGCGGAGGATGTAGCGCGTAAGGAGCGGGCTCTGGCCGATGCCATGGAGGAGGCAGACCGACCGGAGCTTCGCGTGGAGCAGCAGGCTGCGCTGGAGAAGGATGCAGGCGACGTGCAGGCTCGCATGGACAGCCTGGGGAAGAGCCTGGAGCAGATCGGTGAGGCCGGCGCTGCCCGGGGGGTCGAAGGGGCCCGGGAGCAGGCCCGCCAGGCGCAGGAGCGGATGGGGGAGGCGCGGGAGCGGGCGCGCCGGGGCGAGCACGCGGAGGCCGGCGAGAAGGCGGACCAGGCCGCCGACCGGATGGAGGAGGCCGCGGCACAGCTGGAGCAGGCCCAGCAGCGGATGGCGCAGCAGCTGGCCAGGGCGGCGCTCGAGGCACTCCTGCGTGCAGCCGACGACGCGCTCGCCCTCGCACGCCGGCAGTCCCAGTTGCGGGGGGCCATGGTGGGGGCCCCCTCCGAGGCGCTCGCCGGGATGCGAGGCGACGAAGCGTCGCTCGTGCAGGGCGTGCGCAACCTGGCGCAGACTCTGCATGCGTCGGCGGAGGGGATCCTGGCGTCGAACCAGGCGTTGTCGGCACAGATGGGGCGCGCCATGGAATCGCTGGAGAGGACCATGCAGGCGCTGGAGAGCCGGAGGCCGGCGGGACCGGCACCCGAGATGGCGGCTGTCCAGGCGTTGGACGACCTCAATCAGGTCGCGCTCCTGGCACTCGCCGGTGCGGAGCAGATGGCGGGTCAACGGGGGGAGGGGGGCGGCGAGACCACCGAACAGCTCGAGGAGCTGGCCCAGCAGCAGGGGGACATGGTCGACCGGACGGGCCAGCTCACCCCGCTCCAGTTGGGTCAGCAGGCCCTGAGGGAGCAGCTCCAGGCCCTGGCGGAAGAGCAGCAGTCCGTGGCCGACGAGCTGGAGGAGCTCTCCAGGCAGGAAGACGTGGAGGCGGAGGCGCTCGGCGACCTGAGCCGTCTGGCGGCTGAAGCCGAGGCGGTGGCCGAGGCGCTGGCCCGGGGTCGCCTCACCCCCGAGACCCTGGAGCGCCAGGAGCGGCTCTTCCACCGACTGCTGGACGCCGGGAGGAGCCTCCAGAAGGAGGAGGAGGACCTCTCCGACGAGCGCCAGTCCCGGACCCCGGGGGCCTTCGAGCGCGGCGACGTCGTGCCTCTGGGCACCGAGCGCCTTGGCGCGCTCCGCTACGGACTCCCGTCCGCGGAGGAGCTCTCGGGGCTCCCCCCGGCGGTGCGCCAACTCGTGCTGCAGTACTTCGAGCGCCTGAACCGGGGCGGCGGGGGAGGCGGCAGCCTGTGAGCGGCGTGCGCATGCACTTCGTCGCAGCGGCTATGCTGCTGTCGGCCTGGGCGCCCCTTGCCGCCCAGGCGGTGGAAGAGAGCCGCCTCCTGCGGGACGCGGCCGCGCGGGAGGCGCGCTCCGACTTCGAGGGCGCGGAGCGTGTGCTCCGCGGCCTCCTGGCGGACACCCCCTCGTCGTCCGGTGCGCTCTACGCCCTGGAGCGGGTCCTCAGGGCTCAGGGCGAGGTGCGCGCCCTCCTCCCGGTGGCGGACGCCTTCCTGGTTCACGATCCGACCGCGGCCGGAGCACGCCACCTGAAGCTGCGGGTGCTCGTCGAGGTGGACTCCCTCGAGGCGGTGCGGGCGGAGGCGGAGCGATGGCTCCTGGCACAACCGTCGTCCGAGACCGCGTACCGCGAGGTCGCGAGGATCTTCGAGCGCGCCTTCGGGCCGGAGGCCGCCCTCGAGGTCCTGCGGCGCGGGAGAGGCGCCGCCGGGAGCCGGACGGCGCTGGCCCTGGAGATGGGCGATCTCCTGGCCGTCACCCGCAGCGTCGGCCCGGCCCTCGAGGAGTGGGCGCTGGCGGTGGGGGACGACGGCGCCCAGGCCTCCGCCGTGGCGCGGCGCATCGCAGGCCTCCCCGACGATCCGCGGGGGGCTGGTCGCGTGCTCGTCGCCGCGCTCGCAGGGGCCCGCGAGCCGGGCCGCCGGCAGGCGGCGGTGCAGATCGCCCTGGAGTTGAAGCTCTCCTACGAGGCGGTGGAGCTGGCGCGCCGCCGGGTCGCGGGGCTCGAAGAGGGCGCACGGGTGGCGTTCCTGGCCGACGTGGCCCGTCGGGCCCGGGACTCCGGGCTGGGCGAGGTGGCGACGTGGGCCTACGCGGAGCTGGGCCAGGGTGCCGGCACCCCGGCGGAGCGCCGGCAGTTCGACCAGCGCCTGGTGGAGATGTCGCTGGCCGCAGGAGACACCGCGACGGCGGTGGAGGCCCAGCGACGCGTGGTCGAGTCCTTCACGCCGGGCTCGGCGGACCGGCGGCGCGCGAGCGCGCTCCGCCTCGGATTGGAGATCCCCGGCGCTTCGCCCGGGAGGCTCCGGGAGCAGCTGGAGGGGTTCCGGGGCGAATTCCCCGACGCTCCCGAGCTCGACGGCCTCGCGGCCCAGCTGGCCGGAGTCCTCGCGGGTCGCGGCGACCGCGGGGGAGCAGCGGAGACGCTGGAGGGGATGGACGGTCCCCTCAGCTCCCTGGAGCGGGCGTATCTGCTCCTCGAGGACGGCGCGTTGGCCGAGGGCAGGGAGGCCCTTCTCGTGTCCCTGCCGGGGCTCGAGCCCGCGGAGGCCACGGGCGTGATCCAGCTCCTCTCCCTCCTGGGGCGGCTCTCGCCCGGGGCGGGATCCGCGGCGGCGGAGGCCGCTGCCCTGGCTCATCGCGGGAAGGGCGGCGAGGGAGCGTCGCGCCTGGCGGAGGCCGCTGGCGCGGCCGAGGAGGGGGAGGGAGCCTCCCTGCTTTCGGAGGCCGCCAGGATGGCCGATGGGGCCGGCGATGCGGAGGTGGGGGCAGAGCTCCGCCGTCGGCTCCTCCGTGAGCACCCGGACGCCCCGGAGTCCCAGGAGGCGGCCCTGTTGCTGGCTCGCGAGGCGGGAAGAGCACCGGCCGGGGTCGACGAGGCCGTGCGCCTCCTGGAGGAGCTCGTGGCGCGGTGGCCGGGTTCGGCGGTGGCCCCGGACGCCCGGCGTGAGCTCGAGCGGCTGCGGAGGGGGTCGTGAGGGCGCGGGCGTGGATGGGGCTCGCCCTGGGGCTGGTCCTGGCCGTGCCCCGCGCCGGCGCGGGGCAGATCCTCCTGGTCCCCATGGATCGGGCGCAGGAGAACCACCTGCGGGCGTATGGGCTGACGTACTGGGCGCTGGGCCAGCACCTGAAAGGGGAGTGGCTGCTGAACTACCGGGGCGGCTCGTTCCTGCTCCCGGACCGGGGAGACGTGCGTCGCGAAGCCGGCCTCCGGGGGGTCACGGTGGAGGCCGTGGACGCCGGGGACGAGGCCCGGATCCGCTCGGTCATCGCCGACTCGAACATGGAGGCGGTGCCGCTGGAGAAGGCACCCCGTGTGGCCGTGTACACGCCCCCGAACTCCACGCCGTGGGACGACGCGGTGACCATGGCCCTGGAGTACGCGGGGATCGAGTACGAGACGCTCTGGGACCCGGAGGTGCTGGAGGAGGACCTGTCACGCTACGAGTGGATCCACCTCCACCACGAGGACTTCACCGGGCAGTTCTCCAAGTTCTACCTGACGTACGCCGGCGCCCCCTGGCTCCAGGAGGAGGTGGCGCGGAACCAGGAGGTGGCGCGCACGCGCGGCTTCGCCTCGGTGCCGGAGCTCAAGAAGGCCGTGGCGCGCCGGATCCGCGAGTACGTCGAGGGAGGCGGTTTCCTCTTCGCCATGTGCTCGGCCACCGAGACGCTGGACCTGGCGCTGGCCGCGGGGCCCGTGGACATCGCCGCGGCGTACTCCGACGGAACGCCCCCCGCCCCCGACGCCAGCGCCGGGATGGACTGGAGCCGCGCCTTCGCGTTCCAAGGTGCGCAGGTCCAGACCGCACCCTCCGTGAGCGCCTTCAGCGACATCGACTCGCATCAGGTCAACACCGCGTGGCGCAAGGAGTTGGGCGTCTACACCCTGTTCGAGTTCTCGGCGAAGTTCGACCCCGTCCCGGCGATGCTGACGCAGAACCACGAGTCGGTCATCCCCGACTTCTTCGGGCTCACCACGGGCTTCCGCGAGGACCGCCTGAAGCCCGGCGTCGTCGTCCTCGCGCGGGAGGCCGGGTGGGCGAAGTACATCCACGGGAACCTGGGAGAGGGAACGTGGACCTTCTTCGGTGGGCACGATCCCGAGGACCCGGAGCACCAGATCGGCGATCCCCAGACCGACCTGGCGCTCCATCCCAACTCTCCGGGGTACCGGCTCATCCTGAACAACGTGCTCTTCCCCGCGGCCAAGAAGAAGCAGCTGAAGACGTGACGGGCGAGCCATGACGAGGCGCTTCCGGGAGGGGTCCGAGGGGATCCCCGAGGGCTTCCCCCTCCGCCTGGACCGGGCCGTCCTGGCGGGGCTGGACGGCCTCGAGCCGGACGAGGAGGGCCCTGAGCCCGGGAAGGTCCGGCCGCCCGGTCGGCCGCTCCGCCTCAGCCGCGAGGCGCAGGCCCGGGTGCGCGCCGAGATCGAGCGCGCCGGGGGAAGGGAGGTGTGCTTCCTTGCCGAGGTGGACGAGCGCCGCCGGGTGCACGATCCCCGGGCCGTCTCCCGTGGGAACTTCGACGCTGTGCTTGTGGCCGCCCGGGACGCCCGGGAGGGGAGCGTCATGCTCCACAACCACCCGTCGGGGGTGCTGGAGCCCTCGGACGCGGACTTCCGCGTGGCGGCCCAGCTCTACGAGCAGGGCGTGGGCACGGCCATCGTGGACAACGCCGCCGAGGCCATCTACGTCGTGGTGGAGCCGCCCCCGCCCCGGGAGCGGGTGCTCCTGGACCCGGACGAGCTGGAGGGGCTCCTCGCCCCCGGCGGGGCGCTGGCCGCGCTCCACGACGGGTTCGAGGACCGGGCGGGGCAGAGGGAGATGCTCCGCGCCGTGGCCAGGCGCTTCAACGAGTGCGGGGTGGAGGTGGTGGAGGCGGGGACCGGCGTGGGGAAGTCGCTGGCCTACCTCATCCCGGCGGCGCGCTGGGCCCGGGAGAACCGGGAGCGCACGGTGATCTCCACCAACACCATCAACCTGCAGGAGCAGCTCGCCGGGAAGGACCTCCCCCTCGTGCAGCGCCTCCTGGGCGACGAGGTACGCTGGGCCCTCGTGAAGGGGCGAGGGAACTACGTCTCCATCCGCCGGGCTCTCCTCGCCGCCGAGACGCAGGAGTCGCTCTTCGAGGAGGACCGCACGGAGGAGGTGAAGGGGCTCCTGGCGTGGGTGCGCACCACGCAGGACGGTTCCCTCTCCGACCTGGCGCACCCGCCCTCCGAGGAGCTCTGGGAGGAGGTGCGCAGCGATCCCGACGCGTGCCTCCGGGCGCGGTGCCCCCACTTCCAGGAGTGCTTCTTCCAGAGAGCGCGCCGGGAGGCGGCGGGGGCCGAGCTCCTCGTGGTGAACCACCACCTGCTCTTCACCGACCTGGCCGTGCGGCGGGCGACGCAGAACTACACCCAATCCGCCGTGCTCCCGCCCTACCGGAAGCTGGTCCTGGACGAGGCCCACAACGTCGAGGACGCGGCCACCGCGCACCTGGGCGTGGAGGTGACGCGGCGCGGGCTCTACCGGACCCTGGCGCGCCTCGACCGGAAGGGACGGGGAATCCTCACGGCGCTCCACGACGCGCTCGCGGGCGCCGAGGCGGGCATCGAGCTGCGCGAAAGGATGGAGGCGCGTGTGCGACCGGCCCTCTCGCGGGCCCGTGCGGTGACCGAGGGGTTCGTGGAGGTGCTGGAGGGCTTCCTGCCCCCCGAGGAGGCCACGGTGCGCCTGGGGCCCATGGGGATCGGGGAGCCGGCGGACCGGACCGAGGTGCAGGAGCGACTCGCCTCCCTCGTTGCCGTCTTCGGGGAGCTGGAGCGGGAGCTGGGCGAGCTGCGTGCCCGCGCCGAGCTTGCCGAGGGGCTTTCGGAGCGTCTGGAGGGGCGCCTCCTGGACCTGAGGAGCGTCGAGCGGCGCCTCGCGGCGCTCTCCGCCGGGATCCGCCTGGTCCTGGCCCCGGGAGACGATGCCTCGGCGTACGTGCGGTGGATGGAGAGCAGGGGGTGGGGAAGGCGCGCGAACCTGGCACTCGCCGCCGCCCCGATCGAGCTTGGCGCGGTCCTACGTGAGTCCCTCTTCACCAAGGCTGCCACCACCGTGCTGACGTCGGCGACGCTCACCACGAGCCGCAGCTTCGACTTCCTGCGGGAGCGTCTCGGGCTGTCGGCCCCGGCGCTCGAGCAGCTGGACGAGCCCCTCGCGCTCGAGGAGCGGATCGTCCCCTCGCCCTTCGACTATCGGACCCAGACGCTGCTCGTGGTTCCCACCGACCTCCCCCGGGCGGAGGAGGGGGGCGAGGCGTTCCAGGAGGCCACCGCCCGGGCCGTGACGGACGTGGCCCGCCTCTCCGACGGGGGGCTCTTCGTGCTCTTCACCTCCCACGCCGCGCTCCGGCGGGTGGCCGAGCTCCTCCGCGATGCGGGGGGGGGCGCGCGCTGGCCCCTCTTCGTCCACGGGGAGGCGGACCGCCACCGGCTCCTGCGCGGGTTCGTCGAGGCGCACCGCGGGATCCTCCTGGGGACGGCCTCGTTCTGGGAGGGCGTGGACGTCCCGGGGGAGCCGCTCCGCGGGCTCGTGCTCCAGAAGCTCCCGTTCCGGGTCCCCACCGAGCCCGTCACAGCCGCCCGCATGGAGACCATCGAGCGGCAGGGGGGGAGCTCCTTCCATCAGTTCATGCTTCCCCACGCAGCGCTGCGCCTCAAGCAGGGCTTCGGGCGTCTCATCCGATCCCGGACGGACCGGGGCGCGGTGGTGGTGCTCGACGACCGTCTCGTCACCAAGCGCTACGGGCGCTACCTGCGGGATTCGCTCCCCGACGCACCCCTGGTGAAGGGGCCCTGGGAGGAGGTCCGCGCCCGGCTGCGGCGCTTCTACGAGGGTCGGTCGGACGCACTTGGTAGCGTTGGGGCGGAGCCGTAGATTGCTCCGTCGGCGCTCGGAGCCCCCGACGCTCGACCCCGCGCCACCCTCCGGACCGAGGCACTCCCGAGCATGAAGCGCAGCATCGGCCTGTTCATCGGCGTGATCTACATCCTGTTCGCGTTCGGTGCGTACAAGACCGCCGCCACCGGGTGGTCGGCGGGGCAGTCGGACCTCGGCGTGTGGTGGGCCGTCGTCGGCGTGCTCCTCACCATCGCCGGCCTGGGCTCCCTGATCGGGACGTGGATCCATGCCTGGTCCGGCGACCACGCGCACTGAGCCCCCGGAGAGCCCCATGCCTCCCATCGCTCCGAGCAAGATCGTCTGCGTCGGCCGCAACTACGCCGCCCACGCCGCCGAGTTCGGGAACCAGGTGCCCACCGAGCCCCTCCTCTTCCTCAAGCCCCCCTCGGCGCTCGTGGGCGCGGGGGAAGCCATCGTCCTCCCCGCGGGAGCGGGGCGTGTGGACTACGAGGGGGAGATCGGCGTCGTCATCGGCGCTCGCGCCCGACGGGTGTCGCCCGAGGCGGCATGGGACCACGTGGCCGCGCTCGTCCCGGTGAACGACGTGTCGGCCCGGGACTTCCAGAAGAAGGACGGCCAGTGGACCCGGGCCAAGGGCTTCGACACCTTCTGCCCCGTGGGCACGCCGGTGCCCGTGGCCGGCCTCGACCTCGCGGCCCTCGCCGTGACCACGCGCGTCAACGGGCGCGTCTGCCAGGAGGCGCTTGCGAGCGCCATGGTGTTCGACATCCCGTTCCTCGTGGCCTACATCTCCGGGATCATGACGCTGGAGCCCGGCGACCTGATCTGCACGGGGACGCCGGACGGGGTGGGCCCGTTGGCGGCGGGAGATGAGGTGGAGGTCCACGTGGCCGGCGCGGGCTCGGTGAAGAACCCGGTTCGCGAGGAGGCCGCGTGAGCCCGCGCCAGAGTCGCGCCATGGAGGCGCTCCCCGGGTATCCCATGGCCGGGCTCAAGGAGCGGCGCCTCGAGTTGGAGGCGCGCGGCGTGGACGTCATCGACCTGGGGGCGGGAGACGCCGACCTGGCGCCGCCGCCCGCGGTGGTGGCAGCGATCCAGAGGGCCGTCGAGGACCCGGCCATGTCGCGGTACCCCTTCCAGGTGGGTCTCCCCGCCTTCCGGAAGAAGATCTCGTGGTGGATGGAGAGACGCTTCGGCGTGGCCGTGGACCCCAACGTCGAGGTCCTCCCCCTCATCGGTTCGAAGGAGGGGTTGGCGCACCTGCCCTTCGCGTTCCTGAACCCCGGGGACGTGGCAATCATGCCGGACCCGGGATACCAGGCCTACCGGGGGGGCACCGTGCTCGCCGGCGGGGAGCCGTGGATGGTCCCCCTCCGGCCCGAGCACGACTTCCTCATCCCCCTGGCCGACCTCCCCGCCGACGTGGTGAAGCGCGCCCGCATCCTCTTCCTGAACTACCCGAACAACCCCACGGCGGCGTCGGCACCGGACGCCTACTACCGGGACGCCATCGCGTTCTGCCGCGAGCACGACATGGTCCTGGTGCACGACCACGCATACTCCGAGCTGGGCTTCGACGGGTACAAGCCCCCGTCCATCCTCCAGTTCGAGGGGGCCCGGGACGTGGCCATCGAGTTCCACTCCCTGTCCAAGACGTACAACATGACCGGGTGGCGCCTGGCGTGGGCCGCCGGGAACAAGGCCCTGGTGGGGGCGCTGTCACGGGTGAAGACGTTCGTGGACACAGGGGTGTTTCTCGGCGTCCAGGCTGCGGGCGTCGCCGCCCTGGACTGCTGGGAGACGTGGGTGCCCGGAAACGTGGAGGTGTTCCAACGGCGGCGCGACCGCGCCGTATCCGCCCTGCGCAAGGTGGGCTTCGACGTTGCCCTGCCCAAGGCCACCATCTACCTCTGGATCCCGGTGCCCGGTGGCGAGCCCTCACGGGACTTCCAGCGGCGCTGCCTGGACCAGGAAGGGGTGATCGTCCTGGGCGGATCGGGGCTCGGAGACGGCGGGGAGGGCTTCTTCCGGATCGCGCTCACCGTGCCCGAGGACCGGCTCGAAGAGGCCGCCGTGCGCCTCGGCCGTGTGATCTGAGCCGGCGGAGGCGGCCGGGCCGGGGCAGGAACCGGACCCCGGCGGCGGGTTAGGACACTCCATGGATCAGCCGGCGGGCATCGCGCTCCCACCTGCGGACCGGGGCCTCGTCCTGCGGCGTCCCGACGATTCCTACGCCCGGGCCCTCTGGGTGGGGTTGGGTGTTTCCGCGCTGCTCCACCTCTGGTTCCTGGCCGTCTACCCGAGCTTTGCGCGCGTCGGGGATCTGGAGTACGCGTCCGTCCCCGCCGCCGCCGCGCCCGCGGCCCGGGCAGGCGGGATGCGCGCCATCGGGCTTGTGGAGGTGGGGGGGACCGGGGCCCTCCCGAGCCCCCAGGCCCCGATGGACGTCAGGCCGATCCCCGGTCCGCCGCCGGGGGCGGTGGGCGCGGGGCCGCGCGTGGGCGAATCCTATGGCACAGGCCTCGTGGCACCGGGGCCCACGGAGGCCGAGCGCTTCCACCCCCGCCTCCAGGATCGGCGCATCTGGGCGCCCCTGGACCGCGAGATCAACGACCTGACGGCGGAGCAGCGCATGGAGCTCGGGCTGCAGGGGAGCATCGCCGAGTGGCAGGACTCCATGGCCGCCGCCGCCGAGGCGGAGCGGGCCCTCACCGACTGGACCCGCACCGACGCCCAGGGGCGGAAGTGGGGCGTGTCCGAGGGACAGCTCCACCTCGGCGACGTCACCCTCCCGCTCCCCTTCGCCTTCGGGACCCCGGTGGGCCGGCGTGACGAGATCCGTCAGCGCCAGTGGCAGTGGGAGGAGATCCAGAGGGGTGCCGCCAGCGGAGAAGTTCGCGACTCGTGGAAGGACCGGGCCCGGGCCATCCGGGAGCGGCGCGACAGGGAGCGGGCACAGGTTCCGCCGGACACGTCCCGCATCCGGCGCTGAGCGGAAACATTTGGATCTGTTGCGCCCCGGCACTCCGCTGTAGCTTGGAATCGCACGAGAAATCGCGAAACAGCCGTTTATCGGTTGCTCTGCCGCCGGTGCAAGGGGGCGCCGGCGGTTCCCCTCGGATCAGGCCCCCATCCGGAGTCGTGTCTCGGCATGACGAGGATCCACTCGGGAAGGGCGTTCTACGGCGGCCTCCTGGAAGCTCTCACCCAGGTGATGGGCTCCGCCAAGGGCTATCTGGTGGACCATGGTCCCCGCGTGGCCATGGTGGCCCAGCAGATCGGTGACCAGATGGGACTGTCCGAGCAGGAGAACTCCGAGCTCCTCTTCGCCTGCATCCTGTCCGACATGGGGATGGTGGGCCTTGCCGAGGAGGCCTGGGAGAACCCGGTCCTCGAGCTCCCCCCGGAGGTGCGCGCCAGGGTGGCGGAGCACCCGGTGCGCTCGGAGGAGCGGGTGGAGATGATCCCCCACCTGGGAGGCCTGGGCCCGCTCGTGCGCCACCACCACGAGTGGTGGGACGGGAGCGGATACCCCGACGGCCTGGCGGGAGGTGACATCCCCCTGGGGGCACAGATTCTCCGCCTTGCGGACACGGTGGTTGCGCTGGGTCAGGCCAGACCCCAGCGCGGGCCGCTCGGCGAGGACGCCATCTGCGAGGTGGTGGAGCGGAGCACCCGGCGGGAGTTCGGACCCGAGGTGGCCTCCGTCTTCCTGGGGCTGCAGCGGGCCGGGGACATCCCCGCCTTCGACGTGGCGGCGTTCCGCCACGCCGTGGCCCGGGCCTCGGAGCACGTGCTTCCCGAGGAGGTGTCGCCCCTCTCCGGCGAGCAGCTCCTGACCATCGTGGCCAACCTCATCGACGCCAAGGACCCGTACACCGCAGGACACTCCCGCCGGGTGGCGGCGCTGGCGGTGGCGGTGGCGGCCCAGCTCGGGCTGCAGGATCACATGCGGGACACGCTCTGGGCCGGCGGGTACCTCCACGACCTGGGCAAGCTCCGCGTGCCGGTGCGCATCCTGGCGAAGGTCGGGCGCCTGACCGACGAGGAGTTCGCCCGGGTGAGGGCCCACCCCACCGACGGCGCGCGCATCCTGGAGGGGATCCCGCCGCTCCGCCACCTGACCACGGGGGCCCGCTACCACCACGAGCGCTGGGACGGGGGCGGATACCCGGAAGGGCTGCGCGGGGAGCACATCCCCCTGGTCGGGCAGATCCTGGCGGTGGTGGACTCCTACGACGCCATGACGTCGCAGAGGGCGTACCGCGATTCCCGCTCCCACGTGGATGCCGTGGAGGAGGTGGCCCGGTGCTCCGGCGTCCACTTCAGCCCGCGGGTGGCTGCAGCCTTCATCGCGCTGCCGGACTCGGTGTTCGAGGCGGCGCAGGAGGATGCGCCTCAACCCCGGGGGCCCTTTCGGGCGCCCGCCCGCCCGCTCCGCACGCACAGCCGCGCCGCCGCCCCGTCCGCCCGAGTGGGCTGAGCCCCATCCCCTCTGAGGCTCCACTCTGCCATCTTAAGGGCTCGGCTCGGGCGCGCCCGCGC
>DATIKQ010000092.1:0-30532 GCA_035477395.1 Longimicrobiales bacterium | reverse complement strand
GGTGGTCGTGCCCTGCATGGCCGTGAGGGTCACCAGGAACTGCTCGTTGTCCTTCGCCGAGATCGGCACCGTCAGGTCGTACTCGCTCGCTCCCGGGCTCACCACGAGCACCGTGTCCAGCACCACCACGTTGTCCGCCGCACGGCGCACCACCATGCGGAACCGGTCCACCCGGTCGAACGCCGCGTTCAACGCATCCTGCTGGCCCGCCGTCATCGGACGCTCACCCCCGGGGCCCACAAGCGAAAACACCGGCGCGATCACGAATGCCCCCGCACCCGCTCCCTCCGGTCCCGATGGCGCATCCACGCACGTTGCCAGCAGCACGGTGGTGAACAGGGCGCACAGCGCACGGGAGGACGTGCGACGCGAGCGGAGGGGGAGGGTCGGTGACATGGTGCACAAGCCTTGGGGCCTGGCCGTGAGGCCGGACCCGCCTGGAGTGAACGGTGAGGGCTTAGCCGCCCATAGCGACGGCCGGGAGGTCATCCCTCGCGTCAAATACTTCCCTCCGCGGGAGCGCGCAGCAAGACAAATGAGCGCGGACCCGCCGGAGGCGCTCTCTTTCCCGCCCCCTTCCGGACCGGGTACATTGAACAGTCGCCGGCGCCTTCCTCTCCGTCCGTCCCGGCAGGGCGCCCGGTCGTTCCATTCCAGTGGAGGCGAAGTCCCGTGTCGGAGAACGTGCACGGCTGGTCCACCGACGAGGTGGTGGAGCTGCTCTGGAAGGTCGATCTCTTCGACGGTCTTCCCTTGGACGACCTCCGCAGGATCGCGGGGATCGTGGGGGGCACGAGCATCGAGGCCGGGGAGGTTCTCTTCGAGGAAGGGGATCCCGGGGACGCCTTCTACATCGTGTTCAAGGGAGCCATGGAGATCTCCAAGCTCCGCTCCGACGGCTCCAAGGAGAAGCTGGCTGTGAGGCGCGCGGGGGAAGGCTTCGGCGAGATGGCGCTCCTCAACGACGCGCCGCGTTCGGCGACGGCCAGGGCCAACGAGGCCACCCAGCTGATGAGCGTCTCCAGGGAGGACTTCGAGAACCTGCTGGGAGGGGATTCGCTGGCCCTGCGCATGCTGCAGGCCCTCTCCAAGGCGCTGCGGGCCTTGGGCGTCCGATTCGCCAGCGTGGAGAAGATCCACGATACCGGTGCCCGCCTTCGCGTGGACGCCTACGAGATCAGCCGGGTCATGCAGGCCGGCATGCTTCCCTCCACGGCTCCCCGGGTGGAGGGCTTCGACGTGGCCGCCGGCACCACCACGGAGGAATCGGGGCGCGGGGCCTCGGTGTGGGACTGGGTCGCCCTGGGGGACGGGCGCACCGCGCTGCTCACCCTGGACGTACGACAGGACGGCTTCCCCCCGGCCCACCATCTGGGCACCGCGCGCGCCGTGCTCAGGGGGCTGGCGGTGGACCACGCCACCCTGCCGCAGCTCCTGGCCAAAGCCAACGAGGCGCTGAGCGCGGCGGCCATCGAAGGCCTCGACCAGTTCGTCGAGGTCGGAATCCTGGTGCTCGGACCCCAGGGCGTCGAGTGGGCCAGTGCCGGGCGCGTGCCGGGAGGAGTGATCCGTCGCGACGGCACCTTCGAGGAATTCGGGGCGCACGGTCCGCCCCTGGGCATGATGGGGGGCTTCAAGTACAACGTGCAGTCTCTCTCGATGGGGTCAGGGGACACGGCCTTCGTGCTCTCCCATGCGAGCCCCGGTCTCTTCATGGGTGCGGCGGACCTCATGGCCCAGCTCCACGGGAAGCCCGCCGGCGAGGTGGTGTCGACGCTCCACAAGGCGATCCGGAAGGCCCAGGGCGACCTGCGCACCGAGACGTCGGTCCTCTACGCGCGGAGGCATTAGGCGGGGCGGATCCGGCCGCGCGGCGCGCGGGGTTGGGGGAGCCCAGACGAGCCCTGGGGGGGTGGACCGAACCCAGGGACCTCACCCGGGTACGCATCCTCCAGACCCCAGAACGCGTGCAGTTCCCGGCATGGTGTCCACCGAGAAGAGGAAGGTCGGCGTATGGCCCTCACCGAGAAGGACGTCCGCAACGCCCTCAAGACCGTGAAGGACCCTGAGCTGGGTCTGGACCTGGTGGTCCTGGGGCTCGTGTACGACATCGAGGTCAAGGGGAACGACGCGAAGGCCATCATCTCCCTCACCTCGCCCCTCTGCCCCGTGGCGGGCCAGATCGTCGAGGATGCCCGGCAGGCAATCCTCAACCTCGAGGAGGTGGACAACGCCGAGGTGGAGCTCACCTTCAACCCGCCCTGGACGCCCGAGCGCATCAGCCCTCTCATCCGCTCGTCGCTGGGTCTCTGAGCTCCGGCGGTGCCTCAGCCCAGCGGCTCGGGGATTGTGCTCCTAGTCCAGGAGCGTCACGTCCTCGAGGAAGTCACGCAGGGGATGCGCCACCGAGACGGCCCGCTCGGTGAGGATCTGGGCGAGCTCCCGGCAGTTCGCGCGCGCACCGGTGAGGTGCCGACACACCGCCTCTCCCACACGGCTGTCGGACTCGGCGGCGGCCTGGTGGTACTCGGCATACCGGGCGCCCACCCGCTGCTCGAAGAGGGGGAGCTGGGCCAGGGGGGCGCCGTGGAGCGCCATATCGTCGAACACCGCCCGATGGAGGGCGTCGAGGCCCTTTCGGATGGTGGCATCGGAAATCCGGCCGTGGAACGCGAGCTGGGCTCCGCGCGTATGCGCCCACATGAAGAAGATGAGCGCTTCCTCCGCGGCATGCTTGCCGGGAGTCCCGTCCTCGTCCGGCAGGAGCGCCCCGTGAGGGAGGGGCGTTCCCATGTCCTCCTGGGCCAGGAAGTCGGTGAGGCTCTCCCAGACCAGCCGGGCCAGCGTGTCGCCGAACTCCTCCGTGGTCATGGTCTGGGGAGCCCGGAACTCGCGGAGTTGGTCCGTCTTGGAGGAGATCACGATCAGGTTCGGGTTCGAGTAGCAGGGGGAGCCCCCTCAATTCCGACCCGACCCCGGGGGGTGTCAAGCTTTTTCCTGACCAGGAGCACCGCCGACAGATGAGCATCAAACAGTTGACGCGACACGGATATCCCCGGAGCCCCCGGACGGGAGCGCTTCTGGCGGCAGTGGTGCTCGTGGCGGGGTGCGCCGCCCCGAAGGCCAGCATCCCCGACCCCAGGCCCATCATCAACTTCTCCGGCGCCCGTATCCGCGTGGACAAGGAGCGGATGCAGGCGGTCCAGGAGTGGGTCACCCGGGAGCAGGACAACATCACCGAGGACCCGGGCTTCTGGGTCATCACCGATATGGCCGTGGACGAGGTGTATCCATGGGAGGGCCTCCGGTTCGCCGGCGCGGACACGGTGCGGGTCCGGCTGGACCCCCGCGCTTCCGAGGCGCAGGTGGTCTTCGAGATCTACGCGCACCTCCAGCTCATGGCCCGGATGGGGCGCCAGGAGGAGTGGCTCCCGGAAGCGCCCACCGCCGTCGGCTACGACCTGGAGCGGGCCATCCTCTCCCGCACCTCGGACGCCTGGCTGCTGGGCCGGACGGTGTTCGCCACGCAGCCGTACGCCCCCCTGGACGAGCTCGTGTACGCCAAGGAGAACGGGTACCTGGACGCCTTCATCTTCACCGCGCGCCCCGACGAGTTCGCCGAGGCCCGCGCGGAGTGGGCGCGGGCGAAGCCGGGCGAGGCGGACGCGTACCGCCAGTGGTTCGTCCAGACCTTCAGCCGCGAGCCTCCGGGGCTGCGGCCGAAGTAGGGGCTCGTTCGGCATCGCGGCCGACCGGGGTGGCCGGCGCGAAACCGCACCCGGAGAGATCAACCCTCCAGGGAGACCTCCCACTGGAGACCGATGGGTCCCTGGCCCTCCGCCTCCTCCACGTGCACGTCCACCCGGCCGGTGCGGGCCAGCCGCTCGTCGGACGGCTTGCCGCCGACGAGGGCGAAGCCCACCACCTTCGCCGTGCACGCGCGACCGTCGGGAGCGCTCGCCCTGAGGCGGGCGCCCCGGAGGGCGCGGACGGAGGGCGCTTCGCCGGCCTGCAGGCGGAGGCGTAGAATACGTCCGGAGTGGGGGGCGTCCAGAGCGTCCAAGACGCGAAAGACGACGCCTCGTCCCGCAGCAGTTCCCGTGGCCATGGCAGGAAGAGTATTCGGATGAGCGCACCAGCGGAAGACGGAGCGCATCCCGCGTGCGCCGGGGATGCAGAGAGCCTGGTGATGCCGCCCGAGGCGATGCGCGAGCTTGGGCAAGCTGCCCTGGACGCGCTCCTCCGGAGGGCCCACGGCCTGGCGGAAGACGTGCCCTGGCGGGGCGCGGACCGCAGCGACCTCGAGCCCCTGCTCAGGGAGCCGCCCCCGGAGGACGGACGCCCGCCACTGGACGTGCTGGAGCGTGCCCTCGACGACGTCCTGGCCGTGGCCGGGCGGGTGGACCACCCGCGCTTCTTCGCGTTCGTCCCTTCCTCGCCCACCTGGCCCGGCGTGATCGCGGACTTCCTGGGAGCAGGGTTCAACACGTTCCAGGGGACCTGGCTGGAGTCGGCAGGACCGAGCCAGGTGGAGCTGGTGGTCATCGACTGGTTCCGCGCGTGGGTGGGCTACCCCGAAGGGGCGGGGGGGCTGTTCACGTCGGGAGGGTCGGCGGCCAGCCTGGACGCCCTGGTGGCCGCCCGGGAAGCTGCCGGGGCGCCCGAGCGCCCGGCGGTCTTCATGAGCGACCAGAGCCACAGCGCGCTGGAGCGTGCCGCGCGGATCGTGGGCGTGCGACCCGCAGGGATCCGGAGGGTCCCCTCGGACGACGCCTTCCGCATCCGCCTGGGCGACCTGGAGGACGCCATCGCAGGAGCCCGTGGGGAGGGGTTCTCCCCCATCGCGGTGTGCGCGAACGCGGGGGCGACGAGCACGGGCTCCGTGGACCCGATCGAGGAGATGGCCGACCTCTGTGCCCGGGAGGGGATCTGGCTCCACGTGGATGGCGCCTACGGGGGCTTCGCCGTCATCACCGAAGAGGGACGGGCGCTCTTTCGCGGGCTGGAGCGCGCCGATTCCATCGTCCTGGACGCGCACAAGTGGCTCTTCCAGCCCTTCGAGGCCGGGTGCCTTCTCGTGCGCGACGTGCGCACCCTGGAGAGGGCGTTCAGGGTGCTCCCCGAGTACCTCCAGGACACGCGGCTGGGGATGGAGCACGTCAATTTCGCCGACCGGGGGCTCCAGCTCACGCGGTCGTTCCGCGCGCTGAAGGTGTGGATGTCCATCCAGACGTTCGGGATGGCCGCGTTCCGCGCCGCCGTGGGCCGGGGGATGGAGTTCGCGGCGCGGGCCGGGGAGCACGTGCGTGCCTCTCGGACCCTCGAGCTCATGGCTCCGCCCTCCCTGGGCGTGGTCTGCTTCCGGGTGAACCCCGGCGGTCTCGGGGAAGCGGCCCTGGAGGAGCTGAACGAATCCGTGCAGGCCAGGGTCGTCCGTTCCGGGGCGGCCATGATGTCCTCGACCCGCCTCAGGGGGATCTATGCCCTGCGCCTCTGCATTCTGACCCACCGCACCACCTGGGCAGACGTGGAGGAGACCTTGAAGGCCATCGAAGGCTTCGCCGAGGAGGTGGCGGCTCGGTGAACGTCCCTCTCGCCGATGCCGCCGCGCTGGCGGTGCTGCTCGTCTTCCTCCCCGTCCTGTCCCTCCTCCAGGTGCGGATGCTCAGGCGCATCGAGGTGGAGCGCATGAGCGCCTACGTGAGCTCGGCGCTGTCGCTGCTCGCGTTGGGGGGCGGGGTGTGGGTCGTGGGGAGCCGGACCGGGGGCGCGCCGGCGCTGGGGCTCGTCACGCTTCCATGGCCAGCCTTTGCCGTATGGACGGCGGGACTGGTGGCAGCGGGGCTGGCCGTGACGGCGGCCTTCCGCGTGGCGGGCCGACGCCTCGGCCTCGGCGAGTCGCGCCTCCTCAAGGACCTCCTCCCCCGCACCGGCAGGGAGCGTGCGGCCTTCGCCGGGCTGTCGCTGGCGGCGGGGGCCGGCGAGGAGCTGGCGTACCGTGGCTACGTCATTCCCGTGGTGGCGGGACTGACCGGGATCCCGGCCGCCGCGGCCCTTTCGTCCCTCGTGTTCGGCGTGCTGCACGCGTATCAGGGCCCGCTGGGGATGGCGCGCACGGCGGCGCTCGGCGGGGTGCTGGCCTTCGGCTTCCTCGCCAGCGGGAGCCTGTGGCCGCCCATGGCGGCCCACGCCCTCCTCGACCTGCTCCTGGGGATGGCACTTGCCGAGCGCATGATGGTACCTGAAGAGGCACACGACTGACCCCCGACTCCCGGAGCCGCGCAGCGACATGGACGTGGATCTCGCCCTGCTGGCCGACGCCGCAACCATCGACGCTGCCGGCAAGCTCAACATCCTGGGGATCTTCGACCACCTGTCGACGGTGACGCTTCCCGCCCAGCACCCCCACATGGTGCTCATCCTCCGCTTCTCCTCGTCGGTGCAGGAGATCGGGCCTCACAAGGTGACGATCTCCCTCCGGGACCCGCGCGGCGCCGAGGCGATGCACATCGACGGCGAGATGCATCTTGGGCCGGGTCCCGGGGTGGTGGGTGAGGGGATCAAGGTGCCCCACGTCCTCCACCTGGATGGCCTTGTGTTCGCCACGGCCGGCAGGTACGCCTTCGACGTGAGGGTGGACGGGGAGCATCACGTGTCGGTACCTCTCACGGTCTCCGGCCCTCCGAGAGCGGAGGCCTGACGCGCCGGGATCGGCGAGGCTTGCGGGGACTCTGAAACAACCGCAGCGTCGGAAGGTAGAGAGAGGGGCGGAGGGTGATGGCTCTCCGGCTTCGAGTCACGGAGCGCGACGGTGATCCTGCACTGCAACTTCGAGGAGATCCAGGCCCTCAGGGCCGGGGGACGCTCCTTCCTGGACGGAGGGGCGGAGGGGTCCGCGCCGGTTCGGGCGCCCGCGGGGACCCGGGCGCACGTCGAAGCGCTCCTCCCGCGCCTCGTGGGGGACCTGGACGTGGAGTCCCTCGCCGAGGCCCACGGCGTCCGGGTGGCGGTGGGGACCATCGTGGGCCATCTGCGCGCCGAGATGGAGGCGTTCGTGGTGGACACGCACGCTGCCGACGAGTCGGCGGTGGCCGCCTACTTCGACTTCGCCCATGCGCTCTCCGTCTCGCACCGCCTCGACGAGCTCATGGCGGAGATGGAAGCCCTCGTCGAGCTGCTCACGGGTGAGCCTGCCGACGACGAGGCCGCGCTCTCGTTCCGCTTTCCCGGCTGACGCCGCGTGGGATCCGACCGCACGGCAGCCCTGGAGCGCATGCTCCGGAGCCGGCCCGACGACGCGCGCCTCCGCTTCGGCCTCGCCCTGGAGTACGAGAAGACGGGGCGGCGGGAGGATGCCGTGAGGGAGCTCCGCACGTACCTCGACGCGGGCGACGACGAAGGGAACGCGTGGGGGCGCCTGGGCGCGCTCCTTCGGGAGTTGGGCCGGGACGGGGATGCGAAGGAGGCCTACCGGCGGGGCGTGGAGGCGGCGAGCCGTCATGGGCACCCGACCATGGCCGAGGACTTCGAGGCCGTCCTCGACGGTTGGGAGCCTTAGCGGGGGCAGCCGCCGTCGGGTGCGGCGTCGCCCAGGCGCCGACGCCTCGCCTTGCTCCGGGTTTGGCAAACTGAGAACCTTGGGGCCGCGACGCGGCCCTCCCCGTCAGGCCGACCGCCGCGCCGCGCGCGTGCGCGTCCCCGGAACACCCTCCTGGAGTCGGAATGTCCACGGCCCGGAAGCGGGAGCGGATCCTGCCTCGCCTCATCGAAGAGGAGATGCGGGAGTCGTTCCTCGACTACTCGATGTCCGTCATCGTCCAGCGCGCGCTGCCCGACGTGCGCGACGGCCTGAAGCCCGTGCACCGGCGGATCCTGTTCGCCATGCACGAGTTGGGGCTCACGCCGGACAAGCCGTACAAGAAGGCTGCCACGGTGGTGGGCGACGTGCTGGGCAAGTACCACCCGCACGGCGACACCGCGGTCTACGAAGCGCTCGTGCGCATGGTGCAGGACTTCTCCCTGCGCTACCCCCTGGTGGACGGGCAGGGGAACTTCGGGAGCATCGACGGCGACAACGCCGCCGCCTATCGGTACACGGAGGCGCGGCTGCAGTCCATGGCCGTGGAGCTGCTGGACGACATCAAGAAGGAGACCGTCGCCCTCCAGCCCAACTTCGACGGCCGCCTCGAGGAGCCCACCGTGCTCCCGGGCCGCTACCCCAATCTGCTCGTGAACGGCTCCTCCGGGATCGCGGTGGGGATGAGCACCAACGTCCCGCCGCACTCCCTGCGCGAGGTCGCGGCCGGGGTCAAGCAGCTGGTGGTGGACCCGGACTGCACCGTGGCCGACCTCATGCGCCACATCCCGGGGCCCGACTTCCCCACCGGCGCGATGATCGTCGGGCGCGCCGGCATCAAGGACATGTACGAGACCGGACGCGGCCGCGTGATCATGCGCGCCCGGGTGGTGAAGGAGGCGCTGCGCGGAGGCAAGGAGCAGCTCATCGTCACGGAGATTCCGTACGCGGTCTCCAAGACCAGGATCATCGAGCAGGTCGTGGACCTGGCGAAGCATGGGAAGATCGAAGACCTGGCCGACATCCGGGACGAGACCGATCGCGAGGGAATCCGGCTGGTCATCGAGCTGAAGCGCGGCGCCAAGGCGGGTACGGTGCTGAAGTACCTGTACAAGCACACCAGCCTCCAGACCACCTTTGGGGCCATCCTTCTCGCGCTGGACCACGGCGAGCCCAAGGAGCTCAACCTCAAGGAGATCCTGGAGCGCTTCCGGGACCACCGGCTGGACGTCATCCGCAAGCGGAGCCGGTTCGACCTGGAGAAGGCGGAGGCGGAGCGCCACGTCATCGACGGCCTGCTCGTGGCCCTCGACAACATCGACGCGGTCATCAAGATCATCCGCGGCTCCAAGGACCGCGCGCAGGCGTCCGAGCGCCTGCAGGGCAAGTTCGGCCTGAGCGAGACCCAGGCCGAGGCCATCCTGAACATGCGGTTGGCCAAGCTCACGGCGCTGGAACGCTCGCAGCTCAAGGCGCGGCTGGCCGAGCTGCAGTCCATCATCAAGGAGCTCAAGGCCATCCTGAAGTCCGAGGAGCGGCAGCTCGAGGTGATGCTCGAGGAGCTGTCCGAGGTGGTGAAGAAGCACGGCGACGCGCGGCGCACGGTGATCCTCGACGAGGGCGTGGAGGCCGAGGCGGAATCCGCCGCGCCGGTGGAGGAGCAGCTCGCCGACGAGGCCGTGGTGGTCACCATGAGCCACGAGGGCTTCATCAAGCGGATCCCCATGCACCTCTACCGCCGGCGCGTGTCGTCGGGGAAGGCGCTGGCCGGGATGGAGCGCTACGACGACGACTTCCTGGAGCGCGTCTTCGTCGCCCGCACCCAGGGGTGGATCCTGGCGTTCACCGAGCAGGGGCAGTGCCACTTCCTTCCCGTGATGGACGTGCCCGAGAGCGGGCGCGCGTCGCGCGGGCAGTCGGTTTACGCCCTGCTGGGCGCCGCCGACCGCCGGGACCGGATCGTGGCCATGATCCCCGTGGACGATCTCGAAGCCGCCGACCGGTACCTGGTGTTCCTGTCCCGCGGAGGCACCATGAAGCGCACGGCGCTCTCCGAGTTCGCCAACCCGCGCTCGGGGGGGATCATCGCTGCCGGCGTGAAGCCCGGGGACCGGATCCTGGACGTGGCGCTCTCCGACGGGCTGGCCGAGATCATGCTCCTGTCGAGCGGGGGCAAGGCCATCCGCTTCACCGAGGCGGAGGTGCCCTCGGTGGGGCGCACCGCCCAGGGCGTGAAGGGGATGGAGGTGCGGGGATCGGAGGAGGTGGTGGGGATGGTGCTCATCCGCAGGGAGGCCAACGTGCTGACCGTGTCCGAGGACGCGGTGGGGAAGCGCATTCCCGTGGACGAGTTCCCGCTCCAGAAGCGGGGGGGGATGGGCACGCTGGTCACGCCCTCGGGCGGGTCGGAGTCGAGGGTGGTGGCGGCGCTCGAGATCCTGGACGCCGACGAGGTGATGCTCATCTCCGCGGGCGGTCAGGTGCTCCGCGTGGGCGCCGACGCCATCCCGGTGCAGGGGCGCCGCACCCAGGGGCGCAAGATCGCCAAGCTCGGCGCCGGCGACCGGGTCGTGGAGGTCACGCGGGCGCAGGGTGGGGAGGGCGGTCCCTCTCCGGAGCCCGCGCTGAGCGGGTCGGAGGGTGGGCAGCTGGACCTGCTGGGGTGAGCGATTCCCGCCTGTCAGCATCACGTGCGCGAGGATGTCAGCCCCCGACCCGCTGGGTCTTCGCCGAGATACGGACCTGCAGCGCGGCATAGAACTGATCGCGCACCGTGGGCAGGGAGGCTGAGTCAAGGTTACACGGAGCCGTTCCTGATGCTCGCCGAACGAAACCGTGTCCGGACGAGGGAGCAGCAAATCCGAACCTGTAGTAGGTGGAGTTTCACGGCTCAGTTGTTGTCTGCCGGTGATGGAGCATTCGAAGCAGAACCGATTTCCGGTGGACACTGGACCAACTGAGTCCCACTGCACTGGCTACGCGCGTCAGGTGGTCTGCGCTGCACCCGAGCCGGGAGGCAATGGCTGTGCGGCCGCGCGGGAACAGCGAGCTTCCTCGCGCGAGAGCCTCGACTGCTGCCTCTAGCGTTGGCACCGGCTCGTCAAAGACGATCTCGACGGAACGCCGGACAATCCATGGGCAAATACGCAGAGCGAGCCGGCCCTGCGGCGTCATGAGGGGTGGTGACGCAAGCCTCTTCAGCACCTCGGGCAGGGTGTGATCGTCATGCCCCAGCAACAAGACCTCTTTGAGGGGAACGCCCGCCAAACTGACGACCTGGGAGTGCTTCGGATCGACCACCGCCACCGTTGGGACGGCGGTCATGTGGCTGGACGGGGGTAACTCGGGGTGGCCGACCAGCACCATGACATCTGCCCTGGGCGCCCCCGAGTCGGTGGCCTCGGCGATCCAAGACGCCTCAAACGAGGACCCCAGGCTCGCCGCCATTCTGCGGGCCAGGCCCCAGTCGCCGATGAACAAGACCCGCAGAGGCGTTTGTCGTTCGGGTAGAGACTGCCGCCCCATCATGTGGCCGCTTCTCATCTGCCGATGGCCGCGATTGAAGCCGCGTTGCCCGCGTTTGCAGTGACACTCAGTGCAGCCGACACACTGCGCAAGGGTGCTGATCGGTGGAACGCAATCCGTGTCGGAAAACACGAACGCGCGCCTGCCCTTCGGTGGCCAACATGTGAGGGCGTGCCGGCTTGAACACACAGATCCCCTACTGTGAGGCGACCCACATGCTTCATCATGAAATGCCGGGAATGGCCCTCGTGGTGGCGCTTCTGCTGGCGTCCTGCACCGATGGCCCCGCTGCCCCTGCAGCCGGTGCGAGTGAGACAGCGCTCTACTCGTCGGTACCGGAAGGTGCTCCGCCAGAATTCTCGACTTCGCCGTCGATCCTGGATGCGGCGCTCCAAACGTACATTTCCCAAGCTTCGTACTCGGCAGCAGCTCAAATGCAGTATTTCGGCAACCGGGCCGAGCAGACAATCCATGTCGACCTCAGCTACATGGGCAATGGGCTGGCATCTCCGGATGCCAGCAGCAGCGCTGCGGAGATTCTGCCCTGGGTGAGGGACTTGGCAACCGCGCTGCCTATCTCCCTTGGCGACGAATGCGGCCATACCGCCGTAGCCGTCTCGAACCACAAGGCGTGGCATGAGTTGGATGGGATTCAGTGGGGGATGGCGTCGGCCAGCAGGTCTGAATCCCGTTCGCAGCTGGACTGTCCACCGGAGAACGGCGGTGGTGGTAGTGGTGGTGGCGGCGGCGGTGGCGGCGGCGGCGAGGAGTGGGTGATCTGCTATTGGACGGAGTTCCGCGATCAATACGGGAACCTCATCGAGGTGATCTTCCAGGGCTGCTACCCGCTGTGATCGTCAAACGGTCTCTTCTTCGCATACTGCACCTACTGAGGGGAGGTTCGCATGAGGAGTCTGGGCTGGGGTCTGATGGCGATTCCGCTGGCAACGGTTCTGGTGCTGAACCCCGTCGCGGCGCAGAATGCCAGCGGGCGGAAAGTCTTTGTGGTGCTCCCCGAAGTTGTCACCCGACCTGACGCGGTAGTCACCGTCGTTCGCACTCCGGGAGCCGATGGCATGGATGTGGTGGTCCTGGCCCCGGGGAAGGCCGACGCCGAGATGGTAGCGGTGGGCATTCGGCTGGTGGGGCACCTGAGGCGGACGGCTCCTGAGGTCCTGCGCCGGCAGGAGGTGGTTGTCCCATCCGTGGTGCGGTATCGGGGAAGGGAGTTCGGGGGTGCTTCTCGGGCACGTGCAGAGACCCTGTTGCTCCAACTGAAGGCCAGCAGACAACAGGAGCGAGGACCGGATTTCCCGCGTGGCAGGTGGGTTGAGATCAGCAGAGACGCAGTGGTGAGTGGAGGTAGGTACCGCTGAGACATTACCGAGAGCGATCCAGCGCGCCTCGACGAGGAACCGCCCGGGTGCTGCATGTGGCGCTAATGCTGGCCGTGGCTGGGTCACTTCGTGCGCAAGAGCCATGGCCTGCTCGAGCGGTGGGGTGCAGTGCGGCTGGAGAGGTCTTGGAGCTGGCACACCCCTCAGGCGTGGCGGGCCTGTATGTCGAGCCAAGGTCCGTGCTCCGAACGGACGACGGCGTGGCGGTGATCGGACATCCAGCCTATCTCAGAGGCCCTGCCGGTGAGACCGCCGGGGTCCCGGCCGGCATGAGGGCCGTCGGCGTCCAATGGGAGTCGGCGACGTTGGCTATGAGAACCGTGCTTGTTGCGGACCGGTTCGATGAGGTGGGAGCCGTGACAGGAGGGATGGGCTCGGATGGGCTGTGGATCGCCGCTGTGGACACCGAGGATGGCGATTGGAGCGCCTCCGCGCTCACGCCGGCACGGCTCCTGGTGGGCCGCTCGAACGGGGAGAGTCCCTGGGAATCGTTGCCTGTACCGCCGGGGGCAACCGTGGATCGGTTCGAGTACACCGACGTGGTGGCTGGTGCAGGCGGGCACGGGATCGGCGCGATTCTCCGCTCCAAAGGGACGGCGGGTACGGCAGGGCTGTTCCTGAGGGGTCAGGATGGATGGTCCTACCTTGGCTTGTCAGATGGCGCTCCTGAGAAGATTGCCGTCACGGGTGCGGGTGGGAGTGAGGTGGTCGTGGGGCTGGCTGAGCACTGGCGGGGAGAGAACACCGTCGAGGTCCTGAGAGTATCCGACGGCCGAGTGGCTCAACATGTGGCATCAATCCCTCGCCCACCCGGAGGGATCTACACTCTCCGAATGGCGGCCAGCGACGATGGCGTGATTCTCTCGTGGGTGCAGGAGGGATCGTCGCCGGCTGCTGGGCTCGAGTTGCATCGTCGCGTGTTGGGGCCCGGTGGCGGCAGCGACGCAGGGTGGTCGGTTGTGAGGTTGCCCACGCTGAACGTGGGCTATCTCGTGGACGGAGTCGTCACGCGAGGAACGATGCTCTGGTTCGTCGGCATACCATCGGACGGAGACCGTGTCGGCGTTCGGGTCCTCGGGGAACGTCTCGACGGATCGGCACTGGTGGACTTCGGCGATCTGCCCGCGTCGTTCAAGGGCCCTTTCCGGGCTGTGCTGGAAGAAGGGGCGACCGTGCTTCTCGTCGGACCGGCCACCCCCCGAGGGCCCAGCCTCATGCCGGTCGAGCTCTCTGTCGTTCGTGTGCGGTTGGCTGGGGCAGGCTGCGGCCAGTGGGTCCCAGGGTTGGAGTAGGGACAGCCCGCGCTCGTGCGAACGGGTCCAAAGAACACGGCCAGGCTGCGGTGCGGGCCCTCGCCTTACGGCCGCTCCCCCAGCACCGCGTTGAACGTGAGCCGCACGCTGTCGCGCTCCACCACCACCTTCACCGCATGGCCCGGCTTCTTGTCCCGGAGTGCGTACGTGTAGGCGTAGATGTCGGCCACCGCCTTGCCGTCGAACTCCACGATGACGTCGCCGGCCTGCAGGCCGGCCCGCTCGGCCGGACTTCCCTCGCGGACTCCGGTGATGCGCAGCCCGAAGTCGCGGGGCGTCATGTCGGGGATGGTCCCGAAGTAGGGGCCGTATCCCCGCGAGGCGTCACCGCCGGCGGGCGCGGCGGGGCGCTCCTGGCGGATGCGGGTGAGGTTGGTGGCCACGGCCCCCGGCGTTCCGGCGAGGGTGCGCGTGATGCCGGTGACCACTTCGGAGATCCGCTCCAGCCCGTCGCCGTCGATCTTCTCCCAATCGTCGCCTGGCCGGTGGTAGTCCGTGTGGGTGTTGGTGAAGAAGTGGAGCACGGGGATCCCGCTCGCGACGAAAGAGGCCTGGTCCGACGGCCCGTACCCGTCGGGGGCGAACGCGAGCTTCAGGGGGGTGGCGAGCTTGGCGTTGGCGGCGTTGGCCACCGACTCCCACTCCTGGGCGGTTCCCGTGCCGTACACGGTCACGGTGTTCTCGGCGAGGCGCCCGATCATGTCCAGGTTCATCATGGCCACGGCCTTGCCCAGATCCACCGTGGGCTCGGCCACGAAGCGCGCAGAGCCCCACAGCCCCTTCTCCTCGCCGGTGAAGGCGATGAAGAGGACCGAGCGGGCAGGGCGCGGTCCCTCCACCAGGCGGCGGGCGATGTCCAGCACGCCCGCGGTGCCGCTGGCGTTGTCGTCGGCGCCGTTGTGCACGGCCCGGGCGTCGGGGTCGAGGGAGCCCTCGCCGCCCATCCCCAGGTGATCGTAGTGGGCGCCCACGATGACGTGCTCGCCGCGGAGCGCCGGGTCGGTTCCCGGAAGCACCGCCACCACGTTCTTCGCGTCCGCGGTGACGGGCCGCACATCGGTGCGCACGGTGAGCTCGCGCCCCGCCCTGGCGTCCTCGCGGAGCTTCGCCGCCAGGGCACCGCCGGCCGCGAGCACCGGGACGTCCATGGCCTTGCGGATCTCGTGGTCCGGCCTGGGCAGAGGCATCCCCTCGGGGACGAGCACCACGAGTCCCGCGGCGTTCCGGCCGGCGGCGACGGTGGCCTTGAAGTGGGGGTCGGCGCGCATGCCGCCGCCCGAGGGCGAGTCCGGATCGCCCCACTCCACGACGAGGATCTTCCCGATCACGTCCATGTGCGTGAAGGCGTCGTCGGGGCTCCCGGGCCGGCTCAGGCCGTGCCCCCCGTACGCGAGGGAGCTGGTAATCTCCTTGGAGGCTGAGAAGCCCAGGGGGGTCCAATCCTTGCCCGGGGCCTGGGGAATACCCGACATTTCAAGCTTGTTTTCATCGCCCAGCGCTGCGCCCGCGGGGACCGGGAAGGTCTGGAACCAGGACCCGCCGTTGCCGGCGGGCTCGAGTCCGAGGGAGCGGAACGCGCCCGCGATGTACTCCGCGGCGCAGTCGGCGCCGCGGGTGCCGACCTCCCTCCCCTCGAGGGCGTCGTCGGCCAGGTAGCGGACATGGGCCAGGGGGCCCTGGATGCCCGCCTTGAGGCGGGTGGCATCGGGGCAGGCGGCCGTCTGGGCCGAAGCGGGGGCGGCCAGCGCCGCCAGCAGGGATGCCAGGATGGCACCCCGGGCGATTCGAAGCGAGATCATGGACCCTTCCGAGAGGTGACGTACGTGAACCACCGACCCTTGTATGCCGTTGCGGCCCTGACGTTCACTTTGTCGGGCTGCGGGCCCCGGGAAGCTGGGCAGGAAGCCCCCTCCGGTGAAGCGGGCGCCCCCCGGGCGGCGGCCGCCGACAGCCTCGTGCTGCCGGGCGAGGGCCACCTGCGCAACGTGCGCCAGCTCACCTTCGGCGGCGACAACGCGGAGGCCTATTACGCGTTCGACGGGACGAAGCTGATCTTCCAGCACCGCATGACCACCGAGGAGTGCGACCAGATCTACGTCCTCGACATCGCCACCGCCGAGAAGACGCTGGTGAGCACCGGCCAGGGGCGGACGACCTGCTCGTACTTCTACCCGTCGGGCCAGGAGATCATCTACGCCTCGACGCACCATCACGATCCCGCGTGCCCGGCCCCGCCCGACATGTCGCTGGGGTACGTTTGGCCCATCAACGACACGTACGACATCTTCGTCGCCAACGCGGACGGCACGAACCTCCGCCAGCTCACGGACGTGATGGGGTACGACGCCGAGGCCACGGTGTCGCCCACGGGCGACCGGATCGTGTTCACCTCGGTGCGCGACGGGGACCTGGACCTCTACTCCATGAAGCTGGACGGCTCCGACGTGAAGCGGCTGACGAACCGGCCCGGATACGACGGCGGCGCCTTCTTCTCGCCGGACGGCACCAGGATCGTGTGGCGGGCCCACTACCCCGAGGCAGGGCCCGAGCTGGACGACTACAGGGCTCTCCTGGCCCAGGGGCTCATCCGGCCGGGCGAGCTGGAGCTCTGGGTCGCCAACGCCGACGGCTCCGACGCGCGCCAGGTCACCAGCCTCGGCGGCGCCAACTTCGCCCCGTACTGGCACCCGTCGGGTGAGAAGATCATCTGGAGCTCCAACCACCAGGATCCGGAGGGGAGGGAGTTTGACCTGTTCATGATCAACCTGGACGGAACCGGGTTGGAGCAGGTCACCTTCTCCGCGGGTTTCGACGGCTTCCCGGTCTTCAGCCCGGACGGCCGCTACCTGGTGTTCGGCTCGAACCGGAACAACGGGGGCACGCGCGACACCAACGTGTTCATCGCGGAGTGGGTGGAGCAACCGGGGAGCTGACGGTCAGGGGGCTCGCAGCGCCGTGTCCGGGAAGCGCTCCAGGAACTGGCGGAGGATGCGGTAGGTGAGCCCCCACACGATCTCGTCCACAACCCGGTAGCACGGGAACGTCCGCACCCCGCCGGGGAGCGGGATGTCCACGTCGGCGTGGGTCTCCGGGTGACGCAGGGTGTCCAGTGCCACCCAGTGCACCGCGTCCACCTCGGCGCTGGCCACTCGCGCCTGGGCGTGGGCCGGGACGCCCCAGACGAAGGGGGCGACGGTGAGCTTGGGGAGGCGGACGCTTCCCGGCCTGAGCTCGTCCAGCCGGCCCAGGGGGACACCCGAGCCTGCGAGGTCCACGCCGGTCTCTTCGAGCGTCTCCCGCATCGCGGTCGCCCGGAGAGAGTCGTCCCCCGGGTCCCGGCGGCCGCCGGGGAGGGCCATGTGTCCGGACCACGGATCGCGCTCCGAGCGTGCGCGCTTGATGAGGAGGACCTCCAACCCCGGGGTGGCCCGGACCACCACCGCCACGGCCGCCTGGAGCCAGCCGGGATCGACGGCGGGCGGGTCGCCGGCGTCGCCGGCGTAGGAGGCGAGCGCTTCGCTCAGGACCCAGAACCGGGGATCCGTCTCCAGGGGGCCCCGGGTCATGCGCGCTCCCCCGGCCCCGCCGGGCGTGCGTCGTCGGCGCCCAGGCTCACACCCCTGTCCTCGTCGGGCCCCAGATGGTCTTGTGCAGCTGGACCTGGAAGCGGACCGGGAGCTTGTCCTCCAGGATCCAGCTCGCCAGCGCCTCCAGCGCCACCTCGCCCCACACCGGGGAGACGAGGAGCGCGCCGAGCGTTCCCTCCGCCACGCGGCGGTCCAGGCCGCGCTCGCGGACGACCCGGCGGGTCCACTCGTAATCGGCGCGGTCCTTGACCACGAACTTCACCTCGTCGCGCGCGGTGAGGAGGTCCAGGTTCGCCCACAGGTTGCGCTCGCACTCGCCCGATCCCGGGCACTTCAGGTCCATGATCTTGTGGGCCCGGGGATCGAGGGGGGCGACGTCGAAGGCCCCCGAGGTCTCCACGAGGACCCTGAAGCCGTCGTCCAGGAGCATGCGCACCAGGAGGAAGGAGTTGGGGTGGGCCAGGGGCTCACCTCCGGTGACCTCCACCAGGGGCGTGGCCACCTCGCGCACCTTCGCCACGATGGCGGCGAGCGTCATGCGCTCCCCTCCCTGGAACGCGTACGCCGTGTCGCACCAGACGCAGCGCAGCGGGCAGCCGGTGACGCGCACGAAGGTGCACGGGAGCCCGGCCCAGGTGGATTCCCCCTGGATCGAGTGGAAGATCTCGGTGATCCGCAGCCAGGGCCCGGGCCCGGCTTCCGGCGGGGAGGCGCCGTCCGTCGTCATTCCCGGGAACCGCCGTCCTTCCCGTGCGGCCAGAGGAAGCCGAGGGGGGTCTCCTTCACCACGGAGCCCGCCATGAAGAGCATGTTCGCCGGACGCTCGGCCAGGCGGCGCATGAGGTACGGGTACCAGTGGGAGCCGAAGGGGATGTACACGCGCACGTTGAACCCGTCCTTCACCAGTTGGCGCTGGAGGTCGCGGCGCACGCCGTGCAGCATCTGGAACTCGAAGCGCTCCTTGGGAATCCCCTGCTTCTGGTGGAACGCCACGGTGGCGTCCACCATGCGCTCGTCGTGGGTGGCCATGGCGGGGTGGTTGCCCTCGGACAGGAGCGCCTTCATGAGCTCCACGAAGCTCCGGTCCACCTCCCGCTTGTCCTTGAAGGCCACCTCGGGCGGCTCGTTGTAGGCGCCCTTGCACAGGCGCACCGAGGCGCCGAGCTGGTTCATGCGCGCCACGTCGCCGGCGCTCCGCTTCAGGTAGGACTGGAGCACCACCCCGATGTCCCGCCATCCCTCCGCCCACACCTTCTCGAAGGCGTCCAGGGTGCGCTGGGTGTACTCGGAGGACTCCATGTCGAAGCGGATGAACACGCCCGCCTGGCGGGCCCGCCCCAGGATGCGCTCGACGTTCTCGGCCAGGAACGCATCGGAGATGTCCTGTCCCAGGGCGGTGAACTTCACGGAGACGTACGCACCCAGGCTCTCGGCGTGGATGCGCTCGATGACGTCGAAGTACGTGTCCGCGAAGATGCGGGCGTTCTTCTCGTCATGCACCGATTCGCCCAGGAAGTTGGCGATGCCCAGGATCCCCTCGGCTCGTGCTTCCTTGATGGCCCGCACGAGGTCGTCGACCTTCTCGCCCGGGACGAACCGGCGGGCCATGGCGCGCAGGGGGGTCTTCGTGACCACCGCCTTGGCGGTGGCGGAGTGGCTGAGGAAGATGAGGCCTTCGCGAAGCATGCGATTCAGCGGTTGAGGTTGTCCTGCGCGCTGCGGAGCGCCACGGCGTCCTCGAGGGCTCGGTGGACCTCGGACAAGGTCATCGCACCCAGCCGGTCCAGCGCTTCCCTCTCGGTGCGGCACTCCACGAGGGCCGGGCTCTCCACGTGGCCGACGATGCCCACGCCCGTCTCGGCCCACCTGGGGAAGACCAGATACCCGAGGAAGGGGGCCGTGAGGTTCCCCGTCCGCTCCACCTCGGGGGACACCGTGTACGGATACCCGTCCGGTCCCTGGAAGGCCGGGGGCCGGTCGTGGACCTTCAGGTATCCGCCCAGGGTCCCGTCCTCCGGGAGGTCGTCGGGGTCCGCTTGGCTGCTCGTCATGGTCCGCGATGCAGGATTCCCGGCACCGGGAACGGCGCCGGCAGGCACCCCGAAGCTAAGGGAAGCCGCCGAGGGGTGGGGAGCCCCCGGGGGGCGTCCCTCGCGCGCCCCGGGCGGTGCCGGCGGCTCGGTTGTCCCCTCGGCGGTGCGCCGGTACTCTTGGGCAGTCCCCAACCGAGGTGGTTCCACCATGCCCAGGCAGATGCGCGCAGCCCTCTTCGGCGAGTTCGGTCCCCCCTCCGTGGTGCACGTCGAGGAAGTCCCGGTGCCTGAGCCCGGCCCGGGGGAGGTGCGCGTGAAGGTCGGGGCCTCCTCGCTGAACCACCTGGACGTCTGGGTGCGCCGCGGCCTTCCCGTGGGAACGGCCATGCCGCACATCGGGGGCTCGGACATCGCCGGCACGGTGGACTCGCTGGGCCTGGGCGTGACCGACGTGGCGCCCGGCACGCGCGTGGCGGTGGACCCGTCGCTCCACTACGGGTGGTACGAAGGCCAGGACCAGGGTGTGGGCTTCGAGGCGCGGCCGTTCCAGATCCTCGGGGAGCATACCCAAGGAGGCTTCGCCGAGTACGCGGTGGTGCCGGCGGGGAACCTCCTGACCCTCCCGGACCACGTTCCCTTTGAGTCCGCGGCGGCGGCGGGGCTGGTCTTCGTCACGGCGTGGCGCGCGCTCATGACCCGGGCGCGTTTGAGGGCCGGCGAGCGCGTGCTCGTCACCGGCGCCTCGGGCGGCGTCTCCACCGTGGCCATCCAGATCGCGAAGCTGGCGGGGGCCACGGTGTACGCGGTGACGAGCGGCCCGGAGAACGTGGAGCGCGTGCGGGCGCTCGGCGCGGACCACGTCTACGATCGGAAGCGCGTGGACGACTTCTCCCGGGAGATCTGGCGTGACACCGAGAAGAAGGGCGTGCACGTCGCCCTCGACTCCGTCGGTGAGGCGGTGTGGCCCCAGTGCCTGAAGGTCCTGGGCGTAGGAGGCCGCCTCGTCTCGTACGGCGCCACCACCGGGGCCAGGGGGAACACCGAGATCCGGGTGCTCTTCTGGAAGCAACTCTCCGTCTTCGGGACCACCATGGGGTCCCCGAGGGAGTTCCGAGAGGTCATGAGGCTCATGTTCGCCGGGAAGCTCCAGCCGGTGATCCACGAGGTGCTTCCTCTGGCTGAAGCCGCCCGGGCCCACGAGCTCCTCGAGACTGGCGCGGCGTTCGGTAAGCTCGTCCTGGTGCCCTGACCGAGCGCGGGCCGTGGAGCTGAAGGAAGCCCAGGCGCGGGTGGACGCCTACATCTCCCAGTTCGAAGAGGGATACTGGCCGCCCCTGTCGAACCTGGCCCGCCTCACCGAGGAAGTGGGGGAGCTGGCGCGCCTGCTGAACCACCGCTTCGGGCACAAGCCCAAGAAGCCCGGCGAGGAGGAGCAGGACCTGGCGCTGGAGTTGGCGGATATCCTGTTCGTGCTCCTGGTTCTCGCCAACGAGCAGAAGATCGACCTCGACGAGGCGCTGCAGCGCACGCTGGAGAAGTACCGCGTGCGGGACTCGGAGCGCTGGACGAGGAAGGGCGGCCCGTAGCGCTCACGGCCGATCCGCGCCGGTCACATCACCATCGAGAAGTTGAACTTCGCGCCCCGCGCGGCGGCGTCGCGGGCGAAGGCGAGGGTCTCCGACAGCTCGCGTACCACCTCGTCGTGATCGTCGCGCAGCAGGCCGAAGCGGATGCGCCGCTCCCGCACCACGGCGAGGATGGCTTCGAGGAGGGCCGCCGCCTCCGCGCCCGGTAGCCATACGCCCTCGCGGGCCATGAGGTCGTTGGTGGACGCCATCCCCTCCGGGAGCTCGGCGTCGCCCAGGTTGAACCGCATGTCGGTGCTGTCGCAGATCTCCGACAGCGGTGTCAGCCCGAGGGAGCGGCACAGCTTGTCCAGCCTGTCCAGGTGCCGGTAGAGGGCGTACCGGTCCTCCTGATCCGAGGTCACCTTCCCGTCCAGCAGCGCGTTCGCCCAGAGCACCGTGCTCATGGCCACCTCCGTGCTCTATCGTCCGAACCCCGCCAGCGCCTCCACGCACCGGTCCAACTCCGCCTCGGTGTTGTAGAAGTGCGGGCTCACCCGCACGTGCCCCGGGCGGTGATCCACGATGATGCCCTTGTCGGCCAGGTGCCTGACGGCGCCGGGGGGGTCGGCGTGGCGGACCATGACGATGGCCGAGCGGTGCGCCGGCTCGGCGAGGCGCAGAGAGAGCCCCGCGTCGCGGCAGCGCTCCACCAGGTGCTCGGTCAGCGCCCGGTTGCGCTCCACGATGCGCCCGATCCCCACATCGTCCACGATCTCCTGGCCGCCCAGCGCCGTGTGCACCGTGGGGAGCGAGGGCGTGCCCATCTCGAAGCGGCGAGCGTCGGGACGGTAGCGGAACCCCTCCAGGTCGAAGCCGAACTGCCCCTCTGCGGCGAACCAGCTCGTGATGCGCGGCTCGAGCTTCCCCACCAGATCACCGCGCACGTAGAGGTAGGCCAAGCCCGGACCCCCCAGGAGCCACTTCAGGGGCCCGCCGGTATAGAAGTCCACTCCGGTGGCGGAGAGGTCGAGCGGGACCTGGCCGAGCCCCTGGTAGCCATCGATGAGGCACGAGGCGCCGGCGCGGCGGGCGATGTCGGCGAGCGCACCCAGCTCCTGCACGTAGCCGGTGGTGAAGAACACGTGGGACGTGGCGAGGAAGAGGGTGCGATCGTCCACCGCCGCGGCGTACTGCTCCGGGTCCATCCGGATGCCGTCGGGGCTCCGGAGCACCACCAGCTCGATCTCCGGCTTCACCGCCCACTGGTAGGCCAGGGTGGGGAAGTCCAGCTCGGAGCACACGACCCGGTTGCGACCGCCGGGCCGCACCGACTCGGCGATGACGGAGAGCGCCACGGAGGTGGAGGGGAGGAGCGCGGTCTCCGCAGGAGATGCTCCCCAGAACGCCGCAACCCTGCCGCGGAGCTCCTCGATGCGTCCGAGCCAGTGTTCGTACCAGGCCGAGGCGCCCATGGCGTGCCAACGCGCCTGGAAGTCGTCCAGGTACTTCTCCGAGCGCAGGGACAGCGCGCCCAGGGAGCACGAGTTGAGGTACGTGCGAGCCGAGAGGATCGGGAACTCGGCGCGGAGCGTGTCGAGGTCGAAGGGCGCGGGGTCCATGTCCGTGGGGCCGGGGTGCAGGGAAGGAACGCCTGACAGTACGTTGTGCTGCGGGGCCGCGTCCATCGGGTGCCCGCGGTGGGGAGCACCGCGGCGCCCCGAAGCCGGCCCACCCGAGATCCGTCGTCCCCCAGGACCGCCGCCGCCCTTTCCGCCGCCCTCACACGTGCTCCTCCCCCTCCTCTTCGCGCTGCCCTGGGCCGCGGTGCTCGCCTTCCTGCTCCTGCGGGTGCGGCTCCCCCGCGAGATCCCGGCCGGGCCGCCTGCGCGGACCCCTTTCGTGAGCGTCGTGGTCCCCGCACGGGACGAGGCCGTGAACATCGCCTCGTGCGTGGCCTCGCTGACGGCCTCCACCTATCCCGACTTCGAGGTCGTGGTAGTGGACGACCGGAGTTGCGACGGCACCGGTGCGCTCGCCCGGGCCATGGGTCCGGGGAACGCCCGCGCCCTGCGCGTGCTGGACGGGTCGGAGCTGCCCGAGGGTTGGCTGGGGAAGCCATGGGCGTGCAGCCAGGGCGCGGGAGGTGCGACGGGTGAGCTCCTGCTCTTCACCGACGCCGACACGGTGCACGGGCCGGATCTCCTCGCGCGCGCCGTGGCCGCCCTGGAGGAGGACCGTGCCGACCTCCTCACCCTCACCGGGCGCCAGCTCATGGGGTCGTTCTGGGAACGCCTGGTCCAGCCGCAGATCTTCCTGATGATGATCTTCCGCTTCCACGACATCGGCGGGCCCGTGGAGGGACGGCGGTGGCGCGACGCCATCGCCAACGGGCAGTTCCTCCTCTTCCGCAGGGATGCCTACGACGCCCTGGGCGGCCACGCCGCGGTGAAGCACGAGGTGGCGGAGGACCTGGCGATGGCGCAGAGGGTGGTGCGCCAAGGGCGCCGCCTTTCCGTGCGCATGGCGGAGACCGCGTTCGCCACGCGCATGTACCGCTCCCTGGGGGAGCTGGTGGCCGGGTGGTCCAAGAACCTGGTCATGGGCGGGATGACCACCGTGCCGCCACGCCTCCGACCGCTGACGGGGCCGGCCATGGCGCTGACCGCGGCCGGGCTCTGGCTCGCCCCCCCGGTGGCGATGGCCGCTGCCGCGCTGGGTGCGGGTGGCCCGGGCGTCCTCCTGTGGTCGGCGGCGGCCACCATCCTCAGCGCGCTCCTCTGGGTCCTCTTCACGGCGCGCATGGGCGCGCCCCCGGCCTACGGGCTCCTCTACCCCCTCGGTGCCGCGGTGGGGATGTGGATCTTCCTGCGCTCGTGGGTGCAGGGCCGGAGCGTGGAATGGAAGGGCCGGAAGTACCTCCTCAGGGACCTGTCGGAGGTGCCGTAGCCCGGGTAGGATCGGGGGGCGCCGGCCCGCCGCGCCGCGCGACCGCGACACTCGGGATGCCAAGGTGAGGAGAAGGCACCGTCATGACCGCTCGATCGCTCATTCGGGGCCTGGCCGGCCCCGCCCGCGCCCTCGGGCTCTCCTTCGCCGCGGCGCTCCTGTTCGGGCAGCACGCCTCGGCCCAGACCGAAAGCCGCCCGCCCTTCTCCGCAGACCGTCCCGGACTCGGCGACCGCGCCGCGGTCATGCGCGAGGGTCTCTGGCAAGCCGAGCTGGGCGCCACGATCCGCGCGGAGGAGAGCGACGAGTTCCTCCTGGGGAGCGCTCTCCTGCGGACGGGGTTTGCCGGCGTGGAGGCGCGCTTCGTCATCCCCTCGGGGCTCATCCGCCACGAGGGAAGCTTCCTCCAGCTCGGCGACCTGGGCGTGGGCGTGAAGGTCCCCCTCGAGCTGGGCGGGGCGTGGTGGAGCTGGGCGGCCCAGGGGACGCTCACCCTCCCCACCGGTTCGGATGAGGTGTCCACCGGGGAGGCCGGCGGCGACGCGGCGTTCATCGCGCAGGTGGAGCTCGCCGGGGACGTGAGCCTGGCCATGAACGCGGGGTACGGCTTTCTCTTCGACGACGTCGTGGGCGGCACCGGGTCCCTCGTCGTCACGCCAGCGTTCCCCTTCCCGGGGAGCTCCGACCTCCGTGCCTACCTCGGCCTCGCCACGTACGTGCGCTCCGGCGACGACGATCTCGTCGTCGAGTGGGGCCTAACGCGCATGGAGGGTGCGGACCGGCAATGGGACCTGAACGCCGGGTACGATCCGGGGAGCCACGTCTGGTTCCTGGGGGTGGGCGTGGCGGAGCGGAGGGTGTGGTAGGGGTCGGCTCCGCTACATCGGCAGGAAAAGGTCTTCCGTCGAGAGCGCCAGGCTCTCCCGCGCGCCTTGCGCCCGCCACTCGAGGCGACCCTCGACGCGCTCGGCCTCAGTGGCACCCTCGGCGAAGCGCCAGACCCAGACGACCCTCTCCTCGGGATCCACCACCCAGTACTCCGGAACGCCGAAGTCGCGGTAGCGCCGTGGTTTCTTCACGCGGTCGATGGCGCCCGATGAGGGGGAGAGGATCTCAACGACGAGCCCCGGTGCCTGCTCCACACCCCGGGTCGTGATGCCGGCCCGGGCGGCGTTCGGCACGAAGAGCAGGTCGGGCCTGAGGAACTGTCCCTCTACGAAGAGCAAGTCCACGTCGGGGAGGACGACACCGAGGCCCTCGCGTTGGACGAAGGTCCGGAGCGCGAATGCCAGGTTCAACAGGATATGCTGGTGCGTCGTCGAGGGGGCGGGCGTCACGAGCACCTCTCCGTCGATGACCTCGTAGCGGTTCCCATCGTCCGGGAGGCGGGCGTACTCGTCATACGTCCACGTGTAGCGCGTCGCGGTCGGGTCCATTCGAGTTCTCTCGCTCACGGTTGGACGATGTGGTCTCGCGCGGGGCGTTCCCATGGCGGAACGGACCGGGTCACACCGGGCAATATACGGTACGACGGTGCGCGCGTGGGCGGACGCGTGGCCGTCACCCGGATGCTCCGGGCAGGCGGCGGCGAGGAGTGGCCGGCGGTGGGGCGGTCCGCGGAGCGGGTGGGGCGTGCGGAAGCTCGACAGCGGACGGGATGATCACCTGGACCCCGGCGGGCACCGGCCACTCCGTTCGCCTCACCTCCGGAACACGAAACCTCCGGAGGTCTGCGCCACCTGGCCGCCCATGATGGCGCCGGAAGATGCGGCGCCTCCGAGGATCAACCCGCCCGAAGGGCCCTGGCCCATTCCGTTGAGCACGTCGTGGCCCGCGGCACCGAACTGCTCCACCTCGAGGGCAACTCCGGAGTCCGCGTACCTCCCGAGGAACATGTCGTAGCCTCCGCCGCTCGTGAGGACGGTGCCCACGGAGATGCTCTGGTCGAAGTACCCGCCGGCGAGGAACGTACCGTCGGGAAGCTCGAGCATGTCCGCGACGATGGAGTGGCCCGACAACCCGATCCGCTGGCCCCACAGCACGCGCCCTGCCGCATCGTATGCTCCCAGGTACGCATTGGTACCGTTGGCGGTGGGCAAGGTGACCGGCGGTCCCGAAGTCCCCTGCATGCTGGCGCCCCCGGCCCAGTAGACGCCGCTGACCGCGACCGTGCCTCCGGACAGGACGCGGATCGCCGTGGGGTAGGACGCGGCGTCCGGGCCCGTTCCGACGTTGCCGATGGGGACACCCCAGTGCCAGCGTCCGGCGGGGTCCACCTTCACGAGGAAGCCCGTGCCGATACCCCCGTTGGCCACGGTCCGGGCCTCTCCGCCGGCGTCCACGAATGTCGCCGGGGTCCCGCCGCTCCAGGAGCGGAAGTTGCCACCGAAGTAGGCATTGCCCGCTGGGTCCAACTCGACCGGGCCGACACCCATGTCCCGGCTGCCCCCCCGGACGACCCACACCGGGGTCCCGTTGGAGCTGATCTTCGCGAGGAAGCCCGTCTGGTAGCCGATGGCCCCCATGCTCAGGCTCGCGCCCGTCGTGCACCTCAGGGTGGCGCTCCCGAACGAGGGGCAGCAGCCGTTGAACACGCCGGTCAGGTAGGCATCACCCGCTGGATCGACCGTCACCGAGGAAGCCAGGTCGTTGGCGCCTGAGCTGACCCCCATCCCCCATGCCATGCCGCCGTCCGTGCCGCGGAGCTTGACGAGGAATCCGTCGAGGCCCCCGCCGTACACGAGCGTTCCGCCACCCGCGGGGCTGCTGACGGACACAGGAGCGCGGGCGTACCCGACCACGAACAGGTCCCCAGTCCGGTCCACGGCGCCCTTTCCGCCGGAGTCCTCCGAGCCGGAGCCCAGGTGGGTCACCCACCCGACGTCTCCGTTCCGTGCCAGCGACACCGCGAACAAATCCGCCTCGCCGCGGCTGGTGAGCGTCACGCCTCCGAGCGTCAGGGTACCCGAGAAGCGCCCCACGGCCAGCACGCCTCCGGACGCGGTGCCGTGGACGCCGAGGATCTCGGCCCCCAGGAGAGCCAGCGCCTCACCCGAGACGACCAGGACATCCACCGCATCCTGCACTCCCTCGACGGTGGCGACGACCGTCGTCGTCCCTGGAGCGAGGGCGCTCACGGCGCCCGCCGCGGACACCTGCGCCACCCGGCCATCCGAGGTGGACCAGGTCACTTCCCTGCCGGTGAGCACCGTTCCGTCGGCGGCCAGCACCGTCACGGCCAGGCCGGCGGTCTCGCCAACCTCGAGCTCGAGGCTGGACGGCTCGGCCACCACGTCGGCGACCCGCTTGAGCGTCCCCTCGACGGTGAACGTCAGGGTCCCCCCGGGCGCCCCGAGCACCAGGACCTCGAGGATGTTGGCAACCGCCAACGACACCGGAACGGTCCACGACCCGTCCTTGGGCAGGTCCGACGGGCCCAGGATCTCGACGCCGTTCAGGTGCACCCTGGCGCTGGGCACCGCGGCCCCACGGGACTTCCCCGCAGGTGCTTCGGCCGTCACACGGAGCTGGAATGCCGCGAACTGGGTGGGGTCGGGAATGTTGATGGCCAGCGTCCGGATCACCGGAGTGCCCACCTCCCGAACGACCCGGACGGGTCCGAAAACCTGGACGCTGACCTGAGCGGGCGCAGCAGCGACCACGGAGAGATCCAACTCCGGCGCGAGCGGGAGCGTGGCGCCATCGGGCCCGCTGTCACAGCCGGCCACCAACGTGATCAATGCGAGAAGTGCGGTACGGCGCATCATGGTCTCCTCCGTGTCGCAAGCGTGCCCCACTTTCCCCGTGGGGCGGGGATGCGCCAAGTTCGGGGCACCCGGTCAAGCACCCATCAACTCGCCGTCAACGAAGCCGGCCCCCAGGTGGCAAACGCACGACTCGAGGTTCTCGGCCCCGTCCGCGTGATCGGGCCGGACGCAGTGGAGCTCCCGGTCCGTGGGCTGCACGCCGTGCTCTTGGCGTACCTGGCGCTCCAGAGGCGCCCCATTCTCAGGGAGCACCTGACCACGCTGTTCTGGGCGGGCACCGACGAGGGTCGGGCCAAGCACTCCCTCCGCCAGGCACTCTCGGCGATCCGCGCCTCCCTCCCGGAGGTGATCCAGGAAGGGGCGGACCCGCTGTCCGTGGACCCTGAGGTCCTGGGCACAGATGTCCGGATCTTCGAGGAGCATCTCCGCCACCACCGCGTCCCTGAGGCACTGGCCCTGCGCCGGGGCGCCTTCCTGGACGGCTTCCGGAGGTCCTCCTCCTGGGAGCTCGAGGACTGGATCGAGCGCAAGCGCCTGGAGCTGGACACGCTCCTCTCCGGGGCCGCGTTGGAAGTGGCTGAGGCGTGGGTGGCGGCGGGGAGCGCCGCCGCCGCGGAGGCAATGTTGGCCGACGTCATCGTTGCCCTGCCGGGCCGAGACGACCTGGTGCTGGCCCGCGTGCGGGCACTCGCGGCCGCCGGGCGGATTCCCGAGGCCGAGGGGATTCTCGCCGGAATGGAGCCGGACCCCGGGGACAGCGAGCGGGAAGACGTGGCGGAGGTGCTGGGGCAGGCCCGTGCCCGTCAGTCCTCCTGGGTTCCCGAACCCGTCGCCCCGTCGCCGGGGCGCGCTCCCATCCCGAGCCCGCCCCTGCCGGCCGCCCGTGAGCAGGGCGGCGAGGTCCCGCCCACGCGACCCCGCGCGCGCCGTATGGCTCCCCTCTGGCTCGCGGCCGCGTCCGCGCTGGTGGCTCTTCCGCTTCTCCTGGGGCGCGTGCCAGGGATGCCCACTGAGCCCGCTCCCGTTCCCCCGGCCGAGATCTGGTTCTGCTCACCGCGGGAGACCGAGCACACGTTTCGCATGAATCAGGACGGAGGCGCGAAGACGAGCTTGGGCGTGGATGGGTGCCCCGTGATGCCGGTGAACGGCGGGTCCCGCCTGGTCGCCATGCGCGCCCGCGACGGAGCATTCGGGGTCGTGGTCGTGGACGATGCTGGTCAGCGCTTCTTCCCCATGCCCTTTCCGGGCGGGCACTTCAACCGCCCGATGCAGCAGGCGGGTCCGATGGACGGGGTCGCTTCCCCGGACGGCCGATGGCTGCTCGTCACGGGCGACTACCCCTTGGCCCAAGGCCCGCCCCCTGTGTCCCGTCCGCCCAGCTCGAGCGCCGGGCCCAGCAGCTGGGACCTGTACCTCGTCGACCTGGAAAGCGGGGTGCTGGACCAACTGACCGACCACCCGGCCCGGGACTTCGACGCCCGCTTCTCTCCGGATGGGTCTCGGGTCGTCTTCGCCTCGGAGCGGTCCGGCGGAGGGGACATCTACCTTCTGGAACTCGCCACCCGGACGCTCCGTCAGCTGACGCACCACCCCGCGAAGGAGGTCGATCCTTCCATCCACGGCGACTGGGTCGCGTTCCAGCGCGGCAGCGGGGAGGAGCGTCCAGGCGAGTACGAGGAGATCATCCTCCTCTCGCTCGTGGACGGTATTGAGCGGAGGGTCACCGACAACGCCTGGAACGACACCGGCGCGGAGTTCTCCCACGACGGGTCCAAGCTCTGCTGGACGTCGAAGGAGGACGGCCACTGGGAGGCGGACATCATGGTGCTGGACCTGATTCGGGACCGGCGGTGGAAGGCCACCGAGACGCCGGGCCGGAACGACTGGTGCAGCTGGCATCCCGATGCCGACGTGGTGTTCTTCCAGAGTTGGCGGGACGCGAGCGCTGAGATCTACAGGACGTCCGTCGGCCCCGCGGAGCCGGGGGTCAACCTGACCCGCCACCCGGCAGAGGACGAGAGCGCCGCTGTGGTGGTGGGGCGCCGCTGAAGGCACAGTCCGCCTGTTGACGCGCCGTTGATGCTCTGTTGACGAGCCGGCGTTTCCGTTGAGCGGTGAGCTCACCGCAACCAGCGGAGTACGCCATGCTCGGCGATGTGATCGTCAGGGGTGCATCCGGACTTCTGGAGCGTTGGGAGCGCTCCCAGGTCCTTTCCGTGTCCCAGGACGTGCTCGAGGAACTCCTGCTCCTCGAATGCAAGGTCAATCTCGAGATCATCGACCTGCTGAAGAGCCAGGACCCTGCCGCCGCGCTGTCTGCGGCGGTGGCCCGCGCGATCCGGCTCGACGTCTTCGAGCAACTCTTCACGAAGCCGAAGGAGGCCGAGCGCGTGCGGGCTCGTTTGGCGGACGAACCAGCCATTCGGGAGGCGGGCGGTGAGGCCCACCTCCGCAACGTCTACGCGCGGGGAATGGCCATCCAGGAAATCGCTCGCCTCGGCGGGGAGGCCGGAGCGGTTCCGGGTGTCCTGCTAGGCCGGCGCCTCAAGAACCTCCGCGCCGACCTGTTACGGGTTGTGAAGGCACTCTCGCGGTGACGGCACGCGCGGAGGACCGGAGGAACTTCCCGTCGATGAGAGGGGCGGCCCTTCCCGACGGGACCCACAGGTAGGGAGGGACTTTGGGTTCTTCAGCAGAATCTGTGGGTGGATTCCGGCTCAGGTAGGGCGCCGAGGGTGTGATACAAGGCGATTTCCATGGCTTTGAAGGTCCGAAAACCGTACGCCTTTCTGGTAGTCACTTTCAGTTTGTTGTTCAGGC
>DATIKQ010000091.1:0-32535 GCA_035477395.1 Longimicrobiales bacterium | reverse complement strand
TCACCACACCGGACGCGAAGCAACAGCGCGCCCTCGAACTGATCCAGAACATCCGCCTGTAGACAGAAACCAGAATCCCGATTCCTGACCAAGTCGTTGCCATGCAAAGCCACACCCGCACCCCACTGGCTGGAACTTCAGACACGAAAAGCCCTGACTCCAGGGCTCTTGACTGGAATCAGGGCTCCAAATACGGTGGGAACTTCGGGCTAGAACACCCAGACGGCGCCGAGGCCCAGCGCCCGGTACCGATACCCCGACGCTCCCGTGGCGAAGCTCTGCAGGCCCGTGGACGAGACGCCCCCGGACAGGGTGACCTCCCTCCCGGGAGCCAGGCGGAAGGACACCCGGGCGGAGGCGCGCACGGCCCCGGTGGGATCGCCGTCGCGTGTAACCTGCTGTACTGCCGGTGCCAGGTCGGCCACCAGGCTCCAGCGCCCGGGCTCGTGCATCCACCGGAGGGAGAGCTCGGCGATCCCGTAGAAGTCGGGGTCGAAGTACCCGTCCGCCAGGTCGTCGCGGAATCCGAAGGCCCTCACGCCGCCGCCCAGCGTCCACACCCGGCCCAGGCGACGGAAGGCGGCGGCGGACACGCTGGTGCGCCGGTTGGCGTCCGAGCCCTCGAAGGAAGCGACCCCCGCGGTCCCCTCCACCCGCCATCCGGGCCCCGGGCTCCACTGCCCCGCGGCCCCTGCCTCGGTGACGCGCACCCCTGTCTCCGCCAGGGGTGCCGTGACGTCCAGCGCGGAGGACGAGGCGGTGAAGGCGCCTGCGAGCGCGCGCCGGCGCGGGGACGCCAGGGACAACGACCACGCGCCGAAGGAGTGCTTCCCGGAGCCGTTGCTCCGGCTCGCCCCCACCCCGCCGGAGAAGGACCACCCCGGCTCGACCTCCCAGCCGGCGGACACCGTGAGCCCCTCGGCCCAACGCTCGAGGAAGCCGAGCTCCAGGGAGCGCCGGTACGCGTCCGCCCGAACGGTGAGGCGCGGCACGGGGCGGAGTGAGGCCGCCAGCGCGCTCGTCACCATGCGGTTGTCCTCCGAGTCCCACTCCCCGGTCACCGCCGGCCGGACCTGGGGCGAGAGGGCCGCGTCCACCCAGCTGCGCTGCTCCGCGACGTCGCCGTCGCCGGGAGCGAGGCGGTGCGCCTCCTGCAGGAGCGTCAGCGCGGCCGGGTTGCGTCCCTGCCAGCGGAGGTTCTGGGCCAGCGCCACCAGCGCGCCCACGTCCGCGGGGTCCGCAGCGCGGGCTCGGCGGAGCGTCGCCTCTCCCTCGGCCAGGCGACCACCCCACGTCAGCGCCCGGCCGAGCCCCACCAGCGCTCCCTGGTCGTCCGGATCGGCGGCCAGCGCCTCGCGGAAGGCCGCCACCGCGCCCCGGGTGTCGCCGGAGAGGATCAGCGTGCTCCCCGCGCCCAGGCTCGCTTCCACCGAGGGGGCCGCGAGGGAGCTCTCGGGTTGGGCCGCGGCGGCGTCCTGAGCCGCCTGGATCCGGGGGAGGTACTCGAGCGCGGTGGAGTGGCCGGGCTCGAGCGCCAGGACCCGCCGGAAGCGTGCACCGGCCTCGGCCACGTGGCCCTCCCACCATGCCAGGATCCCGAGCCCCACGAGGGCGTCCAGGTCGTCGGGGCGGGCCTCGACGACCTGGCGAAAGGCGCGGAGCGCCTCCTCCCGCGCACCCTCGCGGAGTGCCACGTAGCCCAGGCCGGTGCTGGCGTAGGGGTCGCCCGGGCAGAGGGCGAGCGCGGCGGCAAAGCGCCCGCGCGCCCGGGAAAGGTCACCCTCCCGGTACGCCGACCACCCCGCCTCCGCATCGGGGCCCGCCGCCCCGGGGCACGTTGCCTGCGCGAGGGCGGACGGCGGCGCAGCCACCAGTCCGACGAGGACGAGGAGGACGACGGGGGGACGCATGGCTGGAAGGTAGAGCGTCAGTCCCCGGAGCGCGCCCCCGGGAGGATGAGGCGCACCGAACGCCCGAAGGACAGGTAGTTCCACGCCCAGTTGAGGAGGACGAGCGCGCGGTTGCGGAATCCGATGAGCCACACCAGGTGGATCCCCAGCCACAGGAGCCAGGCCGGGAGCCCCAGGAACGCGCCTCCGAACACGTGGGCGACGGCGGAGCTCCTGCCGATGACCGCCAGCATCCCCGGATCGACGTAGCGGAACGGAGGCGCGACGTTCCCGGGGCCGTGGCGGAGGATCGCCTTCCCCACGTAACGGCCCTGCTGGATGGCGACCTGGGCCACCTGGGGCAAGGGCTGTCCCCGGGCGTCCTCCCGATAGGCCAGGTCCCCGATCACGTAGATCTCCGGGTGCCCCGGGACGCGCAGGCCCGGGTCGACCTGGATGCGGCCGCCCCGCCCCAGCGGGAGCCCCCAGCCGCGGAGCGCCGGGTCGCCCTGGATCCCCGCGGTCCATACCACCGTGTCGGTGGGGACGAGCTCGCCTCCGGCCAGCCTCAGCCAGCCTGGTCCCACCGCCTCCGCCCGCACCCCGGTCCGGATCTGCACCCTCCGTCCGCGCAGTCTGTCCGCAGCGTACACGCCGAGCTGGGGGGCATGCCCGCGAGGAGGCGCTCCCCGGCCTCCAGGAGGACCACCGCCACCTCCTCCCGGAGAATCGCGGGGTGTGCTTCAGGAGGGGCCCATGGATCAGCTCGGCCAGGGCGCCGGAGAACTCCACCCCCGTGGGCCCTCCCCCGACCACCGCCACGGTCAGAAGGCGCCTGCGTTCCGCCGGATCCTCCGTGGCGGCGGCGGCCGCGAAGCGGGTGAGGATGTGGTGGCGCAGGGGGATGGCGTCGTCCATCCACCTGAGCGGAAACGCGTGCTCCGCGGCGCCCTCGACGCCGAAGAAGTGCGGCTCGCTCCCCAGGGCCAGGACCAGGGCGTCGTAGGCCACCGGCCCCGTGGACGTGTGGACGACCCTGGCCGCTGCGTCCAGCCCCGTCACCGTGGCCATGCGCACCTCCACGTTTCGCGCGGAGCGGAAGATGGAGCGCACCGGATAGGCGATGTCGGTGGGCGAGAGCTCGGCGGCGGCGACCTGGTAGAGGAGGGGGAAGAAGGTGTGGTAGTTGTTGCGGTCCACGAGGACCACGTGGGCGTTCTTACCGGCCAGGGTCCGCGCGACCCAGAGGCCGCCGAATCCCGCCCCCGCCACCACCACCCTCGGCCGGGGCGCCCCCGTCACACCACGTCCACGCCGGGGTCCACGTCCCTGGCCCACGCCAGGAGGCCTCCCTGGAGGTTGTACACCTCGGCGTACCCGGCCTCCAGGAGGTGGCGCGCGGCGGTGAGGCTGCGCTGGCCGCTCCTGCAGTAGAGCACCACGGCGCGGTCCCTGGGGATCTCCGCCATCCGGCCGGCGAGCTCCGCGAGGGGCACCAGAAGGGCGCCCCGGCTCCCCAGGCTCCCCACCTGCCACTCCCGCTGCTCCCGCACGTCCACCAGGGTGGGAGGCGTGTCCCCGCCGAGGAGCCGGAGCACGCGCACGGGCTCCAGCTCGGAAACGGGGGGCCCGCCCTCCGGGGCGCGCGTGACGCCGCAGAAGAGCTCGTAGTCGATGAGCCCGGTCTGGGTGGGGTGGTCGCCGCACACGGGGCACGCCGGGTTGCGGCGCACCGTCACCTCCCGCCAGGTCATGTCCAGGGCGTCGAACAGGAGGAGCCGCCCGGCCAGCGTCTCGCCCACCCCGAGGATGAGCTTCACCGTCTCCATGGCCTGCAGCGAGCCGATGATCCCGGGGAGCACGCCGAGCACCCCACCCTCGGCGCAGTCCAGGACGAGGCCCGGAGGGGGCGGCTCGCGGAAGAGGCACCGGTAGCACGGGCCGCCCGGCATGGCGAAGACCGAAGCCTGGCCCTCCCAGCGGAACACCGACCCGTACACGTTGGGCTTCCCCGCCAGCACGCAGGCGTCGTTGACGAGGTAGCGGGTGGGGAAGTTGTCGGTGCCGTCCACGACAACGTCGTAGCCGGCGACGATCTCCAGCGCGTTGTCGCTGGTGAGGCGGGTGTGGTGGCGCACCACCTCCACGTGCGGGTTGACGTCCCGCAGCCGGTCCGCCGCGCTGTCCAGCTTGGCGCGCCCCACGTCGCGGGTCCCGTACAGGATCTGGCGCTGGAGGTTCGTGAGGTCCACGACGTCGGCGTCCACCAGCCCCAACGTGCCAACCCCCGCGGCGGCGAGGTAGAGCGCCAGGGGCGAGCCGAGCCCGCCGGCGCCCACGCAGAGCACGCGCGCCTCCTTGAGGCGCCGCTGCCCCGCGAGCCCCACCCTGGGCAGAGCCAGGTGGCGGGCGTAGCGGAGGAGTTCGCCGCGGGTGAGGTCCGCCGGGGTCATGGGTCGGCCGCGGTCACGGCGTGCCGTCCACGCCGCCGTCGGCGACGGCCCGGAAGACCACGGCGTCGTCCTCCAGGCGCTTCACGAGCGCCGGGTCCATCCCCGCGTTGCGGGCCACGTCGGCGAGCTGTACGGCCAGCGCGTAGAAGTGCCAGGGGATGTTCAGCGTGGCCCGGTCCTGCCAGATGCGGCGGTCCCGGATGCCGCGGTAGGCGTACACCTCGTCGTAGAGCGTGAGGGAACGCCCCAGATCGAAGTACTCCGCGCCGTAGGCGTCCGAGCCCCGCACCAGGCCCGCGCGCTGGGGCCCTTCCAGCCGGCGGAACTCCAGCTTCACCGCCAGCCCGTGCCGCACGCCCCACGGCTCGAGGCCGAGCTGGCCCATGAGCCCCCCCGACGCGGCGAAGTAGATGGGCCGCTCCGCGATGGCGTCGTGGATCACGGAGATGGCCAGCTGCGCCGAGCGGTCCAGGACCGTCCCCTTCGGGTACGTCACCGCCAGCTGGGGGAAGTTCACCGTGACGTCCCGGTCCAGCTCCGCCCCGCCCACCGCGTCCATCTGCTCGTGGGTGAGCGTGATGATGGAGCGCGAGGGAGGAGCTGCTGGGGCCTGGAAGAGCCCGGCGCCCTGGGCGGGATCGAAGGGGCGCTGGCGGCCCGGCTCGGTGAGCTCCTGGAGCTGCTTGATGTACCACGGGGTGAAGAGGTACTGCCCCACGATGACGGTGACGTCCTGCCGCACCCCCTCCACCTCCTGTGCGTACCAGAGGGGAAAGGTGTCGTTGTCACCGTTCGTGAAGATGACCGCGTAGGGCTCCAGGCTCACGAGGAAGTTGTAGGCCCAGTCGCGCGCAGCGTAGTCGCCGGCACGGCTCGCCCAGCTCCAATTGAGCGCCAGCGGCACCAGCGCCAACCCCAGCAACGGCGACGTCAGTACCCACCGGCGTGCGGACGACGACAGGCTCGCGAGCGACCCCCACGCCCACGCGAGCCCCATCCCGGCCAGCGCGCCCCACACGATGAAGGATCCGAGGAAGAAGTAGTCCCGCTCCCGGACCTCGTGCAGCCCCCTATCGGCCACCTCCGGCGCCAGCGAGAAGCCGTACTTGAAGTTCAGGTAGTAGACCAGCCCCAGGGTGAGCGTGCCGATGAGCACGGCCAGGTACGTGAACACGCCCCGGTCGGCACGCCAGGCGGCCCACAGCCCCAGGAGGCCGAGCAGCAGGAAGAGGAGGGTGAAGGGCAGGCGCGCCGGGCTGTGGAGCTCGCTCGGGTCCAGGCCTCGGGCCCACTGCCAGTCGAAGTACTGGAAATAGTTGGACAGCTGCGCCGAGAAGGGCGCCATCCGTTGGGTCACCGGCGGCTTCCCGTACTGCTTGCGCGCCAGGTTGTAGGCCAGCGCGTCGCACCCGGCCGCGCCGTTGGTGAACACGGCGGTGGCGGCGCCCGTGAAGGTCTCGCACGTGGCGTCGCCCTCGTTGATGACCGGGTCGTCCGCGGCCCGCACGGGAAGGAAGAAGTTGAACGAGAGCCCGAGGATCGTCAGCGCGACGGCGCGCACCAGGAAGCGGGGCCGGAGCACGGCGATGGGGTCGGTCACCAGCACCAGGACCGCCAGCGCCGGCAGGGGGAGCACCGACATGAGGTGGTTCGTGCTCCCCAGGACCATGAGGAAGAGGGCCCAGAGCAGGAGGCGCTCGCTCCCCGCCTGCGCCCGCATGTCGCGCCAGCGCACGCCGAGCCAGCTCACCGCGGCGATCACGAGAACGCTCAGCGTGTAGACCTTCTCATTCACGGTGGACTGGTTCCACACCGTGAACGCCGTCGCACCCAGGAGCGTCGCCGCGGCCGCGCCCACGAGGGCCCTGCGGTGGTCGCCGAGCACGGGAACCAGCACGCGGTGGGCGACGAGGAAGAGGAACCCCCCTGCGCCGGCGCTCGTGGCCGCGGCGAGCAGGTTGATGCGCACGGCCACCGGCATCCCCAGGGGAGCCAGCACGACGCTCCAGGCGCGTGCCAGCACCACGAAGAGGGCATTCCCGGGCGGATGCGGGATCCCCAGGATGTGCGCCGTTGCGATGTACTCGCTGGCGTCCCAGAAGGACGTGGTGGGCGCCAGCGTCAGGGCGTAGAGCGCGAAGACCGCCAAGCCCGCGAGGGCAGCAGCGCCGTAGGGAGGACGTTCCGGGTTCATCGTCTATGGGCTGTGGGTCTCGGTCACCGCTTCACGGCCACGAAGGAGATCTCCAGCGCCGCCCCTCCCACCAGGTCCTTCACGGCCACCGTCTCGCGGGCCGGGGGATCGGTGGGGAAGTACGCACCGTACACCTGGTTCATCTCCGCGAAGTCATCGATGTCCACCAGGTACACCGTCGCCTGGACCACGTCGCCGAAGTCCAGCCCCAGCTCCGTCATGAGCGTCTTGAACGCCTCCATGATGTTGCGGGTCTCGGCAGCGGTCCGCCCGGTGGTCAGGGCCTGCGTCTCGGGCGTGTTCCCCACCTTCCCGGCGAACCAGTACATGTCGCCAACCTGCACGGCGGCGCTGTACGGGCGTCCCGCGGCGGGCTTGTGGGCGATGCGGGGCGCAGCCTGCGCGGCCAGCGGCTGGGCACACAGGAGGGCGGCGAACGCAACGGCGTATACGGGACGCATGAAGGCTCCTGGTTCGAGAATGTCCGGCCGGACTATGCCGGGCCCGCACGCCCCGGCGCAACCCGTCTACCCCGGGTGGCGGGGCAGGATCGTCGGCGGGTAGCTTCCCGGGATGGGCTCCCCCACCCTGCGGACGCTCCGCTACGTGCGCTCCTGGATCACCGGCCGTGCCGACGTGCGCGCCCGGGAGCTCATGCTCGACCGGCACGGCACCCCGGTGCCCGCGACCCTGGTCACCCCCTCCGCTCCGTCGGGGCCGCTGCCCGCCTGGATCGTCCTGCACGGGATCACCCGCCTCGGAAGGGCCCACCGGGGGCTGGTGCGCTTCGTGCACGCCCTGGCCGAGGGGGGTGTGGCCGTCCTCGTGCCCGCGGTCCCCGAGTGGAGGGAGCTCGACCCGGCGCCGGGGCTCACCACCCCTTCGGTCCTGGCCGGCCTGCGTGCGCTGGAGGGGCTGGGGGGACTGGTGGCGCCCGGCCGGGTGGGGCTGGTGGGCTTCTCCTTCGGGGCGCCCCAGGCGCTTCTGACCTCCGCCCATCCCGCTCTCCGGGGCCGACTGGCGGGCGTGGTGGGGTTCGGCGGCTATTCCGACCTCGAGCGCACGCTCGTCTTCCAGTTCTCCGGGCACCACGAGTGGAGGGGCGATCGGTACCTGCTCCGCCCCGACCCCTACGGTCGCTGGATCGTGGGCGCCAACTATCTGACGTCGGTGCCCGGCTGCGAGGACGCCGGTGACGTCGCCCGGGGATTGCTTCGCCTGGCGACGGCGGCGGGGGACGCGGGCGTGGTGGCCTGGGATCCCCGCTTCGACGCCGACAAGAGCGCCATCCGCGCCACCCTGGCCCCGCGCTGGCGAGCGCTCTTCGACCTCTTCGCGCCCCCCTGCCACGAGGAGCCTGATCGGGAGCGCGCCGAGGAGATGGCCCGGCTCCTGGCGGCGGCGGCCCGTCGGAGGGAGCCCACCCTCGAGCCGGCGTCCTACCTCCAGGACGTCCCCGGCCCGGTGCACCTCCTCCACGGACGCCAGGATCGGCTCATCCCCTTCACGGAGATGCTTCGCCTCGCCGACGCTCTCCCCCCGGATGTCCTGGCGAAGGGCACCGTCACGCGACTCTTCGCCCACTCCACCCGGGACGCTCTTCCCGGATGGCGGGAGAGCGCGCGCGAGGCCGCCGGGTTCCTGAAGGCGCTCTCGGGGATGCTCGATTTGGTGTGAGGCGCGGGGGGACGAGCCCCGTCAGCGCATCCCAAGCAGCTGGCGCACGGCCCCCTTCACGGCCGGGTCCTTGTCGTCCGCCGCCTCCATGATGAGGCTCTTGGCATGCGGCGTGCCGATGTTGTGCAGTGCGCGGTACGCAGCGATGCGCACGTCGGCGGGGGGCCGGGAGAAGAAGGAGCCCACGGCGCGCTTCTCGATGGCGTTCACCGCGCCCGGATCGCCGAGCTGGCCCAGGGCACGCAGCACACCGGCCACCACGTCCGAGTCGTTCTCCTGCTCCAGGAGCGCGAGAAGGGGCCTGAGCGCCCGTTCCACCTTGAGCTCGCCGGCAGCCATGGCGGCGGCCAGGCGGACGTCGGCATCGAGGTCCTCGATCATCCCGTATACGAGTTGGCCCGCGTCCTCGCCCCCCACCTTCGCCAGCGCCAGGAGCGCCTCCCGGCGCACCCGTGCATCGGTGTGGGCCAGGGTGGAGATGATGAGGTCCACCGGGCGCTCGCCGCCGATCTCGCCGAGGATGGCCAGCGCGTTGCGCACCACGAACCACCGGCCGTCCTCCGCCATCTTCTCGACGATGGGCATGGCCTCGGGCCCCATGGCCACCATGGTGTCGAGGAAGGTCCGCCGGGCGAACCGGTCCTGGGTCCCCGACAGCGCATCGCTGACGGCGAGCGCCATGTCGTGGCCCAGCAGCTGGCACACCCGCAGCAGCTCCTTGCGCCGATCCTCGTCGCGCTCGTTCCCCAGGTACGCGGCGATGCGGCTGGCCACGCCGGGCGTCACAAGCGACTGGGCCATCACGATGCAGGCCTCGTCCGGGGGATCTCCGGCTCCCAGAGCCAGGCGCTCCACCGAGTCCGCCAGGACGTCCAGGGCGTTGGCCTCCCGCAGCGCCAGGGCAGCGTCGCGGACGGCCCTCCCCTTCCCCTCCCGGGAGAAGGGGTCCGCAGCCAGGAAGGCGGTGACCGCGTTCCGGAGCGCCTGGGGATCGGCGTGCTCCGACCGGCGGGCCGGCTTGGGCGCCTCCTGCACGGGCTCCCACACCATCTCCTCCCCCGGGGTGGGGGCGGGCGAAGGGGACGGCGGAGGAGTCGGCGCGTCCCCGAAGAGGGCGCCGATGGAACGCGCGAGACCACTCAACTCCTTCTTGTCTTCGGACGCTGCCATGGAGCTCCAGGGGGAGGGTCCCGATCCCATTGACGGGGATCCATCAATGTAGGCCAGGACACCCCCGCCGCGCGAGGGAAACCCCGGGTTCTGCTTGCTCCCGAACCCCCTTTCCGGGCATGTTGCCCTTCCCCGGCCGCACCCCGCTTCCACCGGAGTCCTGTCATGACCGTCAGACGCCGACTCGCCCTCCTCGCGCTCGCCGCCGCCGCGGCCCTCGCGCCGCACGCCGGACACTCCCAGCTCGTCTCCGACCACCTCACAGGATTGCGCCCCCGCGAGGTGGGTCCCGCCACCATGAGCGGCCGGGTCGTGGACCTGGCCGTGGTGGAGGCGGACACCAAGGTGTTCTACGTGGCCACGTCCACGGGAGGCGTGTGGAAGACCACCGACAACGGGATCCGGTTCACCCCCGTGTTCGCCCGGGAGGCGGTCCACTCGGTGGGCGACGTCGAGGTCCACCAGAAGGACACCGCGGTGGTGTGGGTGGGGACGGGGGAGCGGGCGAGCCGCCAGAGCTCGAGTTGGGGCGACGGCGTCTACAAGTCCACCGACGGCGGCGCCACCTGGCGGAACATGGGCCTGCGCGACAGCAAGCACATCGGCCGGATCGTGATGCACCCCGACGACCCGGACGTGGTCTATGTCGCAGCCATGGGCCACCTGTGGGGGCCCAACGAGGAGCGCGGGGTCTACAAGTCCACCGACGGCGGCGCCACCTGGCGGCGCGTGCTCTTCGTGGACGCCGAGACCGGAGCCGTGGAGGTGGCCATGGATCCGGGAGATCCCAAGGTGATGTACGCCGGGATGTACCAGCGCCAGCGCCGCCCGTGGGGATTCCACGGCGGCGGCCCGAAGAGCGGCCTCTACAAATCCACCGACGGAGGCGAGACCTGGACGAAGCTCACCAACGCCGGTCTGGCCAACGGGCTCCCCACCGGGGACATCGGGCGCATCGGGATCACGATCTATCCGAAGGACCCGCGCATCCTGTACGCCAGCATCGAGCAGGGCGAGCGCTACAACGCCTCCACCCAGTACCAGAAGCCGGTGGCGGGGATCTACAGGTCCGAGGACCGGGGCGGGACCTGGACGTTCCAGAGCACCTGGAACCCCCGCCCCATGTACGCCAGCCAGCCCATGGTGGACCCGAACGATCCCCAGCGGCTGTACATGGTCAACGCGTACAGCTGGTCCGACGACGGGGGCAAGACGTTCACCACGCCCCGGGAGGACAGGACCCACGGCGACGACCGCTTCGTGTGGGTGAACCCGCACGACTCGCGCCACGTCCTCAAGGCCGACGACGGGGGGCTGGGGATCAGCTACGACCGGGGCGAGCACTTCCTGTACGCCACCCATCTCCCGCTGAGCCAGTGGTACCGCGTCGCGGTGGACATGGCCCACCCGTACAACATCTACGGGGGGCTGCAGGACAACGGGAGCTGGGCCGGTCCGAACCAGACCTACCGGGCGGAAGGGATCCTCAACGAGGACTGGGTGCGCTGGGGCGGGGGCGACGGGTTCTTCAGCGCGGTGGACACCACGAACAACCGCATCCTGTACACGGAGAGCCAGTACCTGGGCCTCCTGCGGAGCGACATGACCACGGGTCAGGTGAAGGACATCCGGCCCAACCAGCCGGAGGGGTTCATCGGCGACCGCCGGAACTGGACCACGTGGCCGGACCTGCGCGACCCGGAGCAACGCCTCGGCAACGCCATGCCCCCCGGGAGCTGGGACGCGCCCTTCATCCTGAGCCCCCACGACCCCAGCACGCTGTACGCCGGGCTCAACGAGCTCTTCAAGAGCACGGACCGGGGCGACTCGTGGCGCTCGCTGGGCGACCTGACGACGAAGACGGAACGCCGCACGCTGGAGATCATGGGGCAGAAGCCCGACTCCTTCGTCCTGTCCCTGGACGACGGGATCCCCTACTGGCCGGCCATCACCGCCATCGCCGAGTCCGAGTTCACGCCCGGCGTGCTCTACGTTGGGACGGACGACGGTCAGGTGCAGGTGAGCCGCGACGACGGGCGCACCTGGACGAACGTGACGGCCCGCATCCCGGGCCTCCCGGGGATGGCGTGGATCAACGGCATCCACGCCTCGAAGCATCGTGACGGCCGGCTCTGGCTCGTCGCGAACAACTACCGCAACGACGACTACGCGAACTACGCGTGGCGCTCCGACGACCACGGTGCGAGCTGGGCGCCGGTGGTGGGCGATCTCCCCGCGAACCGCGTGGCGCGCACGCTGCGCGAGGACCCGCGCAACCCCGAGGTGCTCTGGCTCGGCACCGAGCTCGGGGTGTTCTGGTCGTGGAACGGCGGCACGAACTGGGTGGAGCTGAAGAGCGGGCTCCCCACCGTGGCCGTGAACGACCTCCTGGTGCATCCCCGGGACAACGACCTGGTGCTGGCCACCCACAACCGGGGAATCTGGATCCTGGACCAGGCGAACGCGCTCCAGGAGATGACCGCGCAGGTGGCGGCCAAGGCGTCCCATCTGTTCTCCGTGGAGCCCGCGGAACAGGTCCGGTACCGCGAGGAGCGGGCGCACACCGGCAACATGATCTTCGAAGGCGCCAACCCGCCGGCCGCGGCCATCCTGGACTACTGGATCAAGGACGAGGGGACGGAGGTCACGCTGACCGTCCACGACGCCTCGGGCGCGCAGGTGGCGACGGTGCGCGGCACGGCGAACCGGGGAATCAACCGCGCGCTGTGGGACCTGCGCCATGCGTGGCCGGACACGGCCGCGTCGTCAGGGCGCCGGGGAGGTAGGGCGACGGGGCCCCTGGTGGTCCCGGGGCTCTACACCGTGCGCCTCTCGGCCGCCGGTGTGACCTCGGAGCAGGTGGTGCGCGTGAAGGAGGATCCCAGGCTGGCCGACGTGGATCCCACCATCCGGGCGAAGTGGACCCAGGACCTCCTGGAGATCACGGAGACGCTCGCGGGTGCGCAGGCCCGGGCCCGAGAGGTCGCCGAGGCCGTGCGGAAGCTCGATGCCGGAGAGGCGAAGCCGGGGGCGAGCGTGACGGCCAAGGTGCGGGACCTGAACCGCGAGTTCGGCGAGCTGGCGTCGCGCGCTTCGGGGCTGCGTTCGGGCGCCGAGGCGTGGATGGGCCCGCTCACCGCGGATCACGCTTCGCAGAAGGCGTTCTTCGCCGAGACGCTCGCGACGCTGACGCGGGAGTGGGAGGGGGTGCGGGGGCGGGTGCGCTGAGAGCGGCGTAGGGCACCGCGCTCCGGATACTGACGGGGCGGCGCGATGGCACGTGGCGTGCGTGCGGTGGCTGCTGCTGGAAGACCATGCTGCCACCTCTCCCACTTCCCCACGGTTACCGCCCGGCTGCCCGCAGCCTACGATGAATTCAAGCCCCACAGGATGGTTGAACGTGTCATCCCCTATCCCTCCTACCAGGGGAGGGTTCCGCGGCGGACCCGCCAGCCGTCGGCGCTCAGCGCCGTCGCCAGGAGGGACAGATGCCGGCGTGCCTGCTGCATCAACGTCGTCCGCTCCCACTCGTACCTCTTCTGCCCCCATGGGTATCCGCAGGAGAGGTCGCTCACGATGGCGAGCAGTGGGACCACCGCGCGCTCCACACCCGACCAACCGTCCACTCCGGAGCGACCCGGGAGATCAGCCTCAGGATCCGGACAACGTCGTCGCTGGGCCCCCTCGGGTCGAAGCGCTTCCAGAGCCCGGCCAACAGGGACTGTCCGGTCGGACCCGTACGCCAGTCCGGCTCCGCATCCAGGATCTGGAACGCCTAGTTGATCAACGCCTGGTTCCTGCTGTATCCACTGCCGACTGCCTCGAGCACGAGCCGCTGCAGGGCCGCCGCCGCCGTCGGCGTATGGAACTTCGCCAACTCCGGAACGGCCCGCAGCCGAAGCTGCTCGTCGAGCTCGGCGGTGAGACGCACCACGCGCCCAGCGCCGCGACCACGGCGGGCGTGTCACCGTCGCGCAGCTCGCGCACGGCGCCCAGCCGGGTCTCGGCCTTACTCGACTTCAGCTTCCGAAGCGTCCACCAGAGCATGGGCTGCGGATGGCGGCGCGAGCGCTACGATCACGCGATCGAGGTTGGATGCGAACGCCTCAGAGCCCACGACCAGCACGGGGGCTCCCTCTCGTCCTCGCGCATGCCAGGAACGGCGCGTGGAGTCTGCAGCATGACGACGGCTCAGGGAGCTTGCGTTGGCACGCGTGAATCCGGTCCGAGCGTGTTGACCTGGCCACACTTGCACGTGAGCTGCAATCCCGGTCGCACGAACTGTGCTTTCACGCGAACCGCCTTGCCGCACTTGGTACATTCCCCCACGCTGACACGGCCAACAAGTGGGACCTTCTTCTCGATCGCCGGTCCGAGTCGCCACGGCGTCGCTTCAGTCATCCCCCCGGCCCATTGTTCATCGAGATCCACCATACATCGCGGGCACTTGGGATTACTGAAGAAGTCGTGCGGGTCCGCAGCGACCAGATGGTTCGTGCACCACGCCTTCCGGCACCCTGGACAGACGGCGACGAGGGCCCCGATCTGCACGAGACCTGGCCCCGAAGGGCCGTAGCGAGCCAGGTGAGCTTCTTTCATGTCTCGGAACACCTCATCGGAGGACCGATGGCACCAGTCGCACCGATACGTTCCCTCCGCCATCGCCGCCTCACGCAGCTTCCGGTGTTGCTCCGACACCGCCGCCTGCAACTTCGAGACAGCCGCTTTCGCCGCGCCGCTGACGTGTTCGTCCTTGTCCGCGGTAAGGCGTTCGACGGCGCTGAACGTGTCCGGGTCCAACAGGTCACCGAGCGCGGCAACCGCCAGCTGTCGACACCGCGGCCGATCGTGACCCAGGAAATGCAGCAATTGCGGCACCGCTGGCAGGCCTAGAGCCACAAGACGCGCCGTGGCACCTTCCACTGATAGCGGGTCGGCATCTTCTGCGGCGGCCATGATGCGTTGGACCTTCGCCGCCACATCCAGGCCGAAGAGCTCTCGGATGAATCCCACCTTCGTTCCCTCCCGGCGCTGCCTGTTGGCAGCGGAATCGATGAGCGGGAGAACGACACCTCGGTGAAGCCATCGTGCAGGCACCTGCCCAGCGTCGCGACCTCGGCGGGCGGGTCACGGCCGCGCAGCTCCCGCATGGCACCCAGCCGGGTCCCGACCTTCTACGACTTCAGCTTCCGAAGCGTCCACCAGAGCATGGCGCGAATCCCCCTCGCAGCCGGCACGCGGTCGGCCGAATGGCGGCCCGCGCAGCCGAGCGGCCGGGGGCATGGTAGACGGGGGCTGTGGCGGGGGCAAGCTGCGGGTGGCGGCGCGAGCGCTCCGCCGCCCATCTCCCCGGCGCGTGGCCCTCGACTTCGACCAGTCCCCCCAGCCCCGGATCGACAACTGGCACATCGCCCGGTCCATGGGTAGCGCTCGTCACGACGCCGGATCCCAGAGCCTCCGAACCGGGATCGCGAACAGCCCGTCGCCGAAGCTCGCCGACGTCTCACCGTCGTACAGGACCACGCCGGTCGCGAATCGGTCGCCGGCTGCATCCTTGAGCTTGCGCAGCCCCCTGAAGTCCGCCGCCGTGACGCTCGCGGCCGCCTTCACCTCCACGCCCGCGACCACGGCGCCCCGTTCCAGGACGAGATCCACCTCGTAGCCGTCCTTGTCGCGGAAGTGGTGAAACCGGATCGGATCTTCATGGCCGCTCGACTGCCGCCTGAGCTCGGCGAACACGAAGGTCGCGAGCAGCGGGCCCAGGGTCGTCCGGTCCTTGTGCAGCGAAGTGGCGTCGAGGCCGAGAAGGGCGCACGCCACGCCTGTGTCCGCGACGTGCACCTTCGGGGTCTTCACCAGCCGCTTCAGGCGGTTGGTGTGCCACGGCGGGAGCTCTTCCACCAGGAAGATGCGCTCCAGCAGCGTCAGGTAGTCCCGGATGGTGGGGCGGCTGAGGCTGAACGGCCCCGCGAGCTCGCTCACGTTCAGCAGGCGCCCGGTCTCCGCCGCGACCAGGGTGAGGAGACGGGGGAGCGCATCCAGCGAGGCGATGCGCGCCAGGTCCCGCACGTCCCGTTGCACGAGCGCCTCGATGTAGTTCCTATACCAGGCCGCACGGCGGCGCGGCGCGGTCCTGGCCAACGCGGCAGGGAATCCACCGGCGACGATGCGCTCTGCCAGTTCCGGCCCCAGGCGCTCGGAGTGGCGCGTCTTGAAGCCGTCCGAGAACAAGCACCCGAGGAAGTCCGGCTCGGTTCGCTCGAGCTCGCACTGACTGAAGGGGAAGAGCCGCAGGATCTCCATACGGCCCGCCAGCGAATCGGACAGGGCGGGGCGGAACAGCACGTTGGCCGAGCCGGTGAGCAGGAAGCGGCCCGGCACCCGGTCCCGATCCACGGCGGACTTGAGCGCCGTGAAGATCTTCGGCACCCGCTGGACCTCGTCGAGGATCGCGTGCCCGGGAAGGTCGGCCACGAACCCCACGGGGTCGGCCTCCGCCGCCGCCATGGTGCCGGTGTCGTCGAAGTTGAAGTAGGTGAACCCGAGGCTGCCGCCCACCGTCCGGGCGAGCGTGGTCTTGCCGCACTGGCGAGGCCCATGGATGAGGACGGCCGGGGTGTCGGCCAGGGCCTCGGTCAGCCGTGCCGCGGCCAAGCGGGGGTAGAGGGCAGGCGTCTCCATGCCGGCCAATTGTAAGGTTTGATGGCGGCTATCTGCAAGGTTGGATATCGGCCGATTGAAAGGCCCAACCGCGCTGGCCCTCCCTGCTCGCACGGACCCACCGTACCATCCCGCAGCCCCGCACCATCCCCCAGCGTGATGACGACATTCTCTTGTCTCCCTCCGCTGGTAGCATTATGCTACCTGACAAGGCATGGCCGCCCCGCACGCTCCCACATACCCACTGTCCCAGGTGCAGGGCGCCGTGCGACGGGGATCCTATTGGGTCACACGGTCGGCCGGCCACGGGGCAATGGCCCTCGACCTCGACGAATCGGACATCCGGGAGTGCGTCGCGCGTCTGGGACCTTCGGACTTCTACAAGACGATGCCGAGCGAACGTGTCCCGGGCCTCTTCCAGGATGTGTACCTCACCCGGCACCACGGACTCCCGATCTACCTGAAGGTCCAGTTGGCTCCGAACGGTGATGCCGTGGTGGTGTCCTTCAAGAGGGACGAGAGCGCATGAGCAGATCGAAAGCCCGAGTCTGTCCGCTCTGCGGCGGGCGGCTGGCCATTGTCGCGGAGGTCTGCGACGTGCGCGTGGGGAAGCGCTCCGTGCGCATCCCGGACCGCTTCACTCGGTGCTCGGACTGCGGCGAGGAGCTCTACGCGCCGGGCCAGCTCGAGGCCACCCAGCAGCGCGCTGCGTACTGCATCCGAGAGGAAGACGGCCTGCTGATGCCTGAAGAGATCCGTGCAATCCGGCTCGACCTGGGCCTGACGCAGCATGCGTTCGAGCGGCTCCTGGGCACCGGCCCCAAGACGGTCGTGCGATGGGAGCGTGGCACCGTCTTCCAGAATCAATCCACCGATGCCCTGCTTCGGGTGATTCGCGCGGTGCCGGCTGCGGCCGGGTTTCTTGCGGAGCGCAACGGCGTGGAAATCGGGGCTCGTCCGGGTCCGGAGAGGATCGGCGCGCGGTGACGGGACTCGTTGGCCCATCCGGCAATTCCGCCGCCCGCCCTGGGCGACCACCGTTCACCGCACTGACATCAGTGACGCCGGTGCGGATCGGCTGCAACTGGGGTAGGTTGGCATGGTGGCGAGGTTCGAGACAACCTTGTTCCGAGTGCTTCGCGGCACGTCGGACGCGAGCATCCAGTTCACGGACCTTCGAGCGTTGTTGCACGGATTGGGCTTCCAGGAGCGGATCCGGGGCAGCCACCACATCTACAGCCGAACGGGCGTGGACGAGATCCTGAACCTCCAGCCCCGGGGTGGAAAGGCAAAGCCGTACCAGGTGAAGCAGGTCCGGAGCGTGATCCTCGAGCACAGGCTGGCCGGCCATGGCGAAGAGTAGGCATCGCTACGAGATCATCCTCTATTGGAGCGAGGAGGACGGAGCCTACATCGCGGAGGTGCCGGAGCTCGCCGGCTGCGCGGCCGATGGAGCGTCCTACCAAGAGGCCCTGGAGAACGTCGAGATCGTCATTGCCGAGTGGATCGACACGGCCAGGCAACTCGGCCGCCCGGTCCCCGAGCCCAAGCGCGGTCGCGTGATGCACGCTTGAGCCAGCCGCGCCGCCGGCCCAAGACAACCCCGCTCCACCCCTGAGCTACCCGCTACCCCATCCGCCCCGGGAACGGCACCGGCGGCTCGGGAAGCACGTACGCCCCCGGGAAGTCCTCCGCCGCCTCCTTCTGCTTCCCGCTCCACGCCTCGATGTCCAGGCGGTACACGGCGGTGCGCTCCAGCTCCTGGGAGGGGATGCCGGGGTAGTCCTCGCCATAGCGGAGGTGCGGCGCGTACTTCTCCATGAGCTTCCGCAGGCCGTGGGTGGCTTCCTCGGCATCCTCCACCACGCGGGCGGTGCCGAACACCACCACGCTGGCATACTCCACGCTGAACTCCAGGGCGGTTGCGCCCGGGAGGAGACGCCCCATCCCGGCCGCGCTGAAGGCCACCTGCGAGCACGCGTCCACGCTGCTCCGCATGCGGCCGGCGCGGTACCCGTGCATCCAGAGGCAGCGGCGCTCCTCGTCGAACACGAAGAGGTTCGAGTGCACGTAGGGCCGGCCGTCGTCGCCCACGAGGGCGAGGAAGCCCCACGTGGCCGCGTGGAGGTACTCCCGGATCCACGCCTCGTCCTTGGAGCGGTCCTGGCGACGCATCCGGACGCGGGGGTCGGAACCGCCATCTCCGCCGCCGCCCACCCCCGGCGTCGCGCCGCCGGCCGTCGCTTCCGTCCCGCTCATGGCTGCTCCCCCAGGTAGTCGCTGCGGATCCGGGCGCGGTGGTACAGCTCGTGCCCGGCGATCATCCACGGGAGCGCGCGCACCGTCACCTCGAATCCGCTGGCCACCCCCCGGCGCGCTCCGTCCTCGGGGGTGAACGAGCCGAACATGAGGACGTTGGCGCTCCTCAGGGCACGCCACTCCTCGGCGAGTTCGGCCAGGGGGCGCGCTCCCGCCGACGAGACCCGGGCCCACGCGTCCTGGTCCATCCCCGCCAGCTCGCCGCCGGCGCCGCGGGCGAACCAGAGCGCGCGGAACGCGAACAGCCGCTCCGTGTCCACGAGGTGCCCCACCACCTCCCGCACGCTCCACTTCCCCGGGGCGTAGCGGTACTCCTCGCGCTCCGCGGGCACGGAGGCGAGGAGCGCCTGCGTGGCTTCCATCTCCCGCGCGAGCGTATCGACGACGTCCCCCTCCGGGACGAGGGCGATGTAGCGCGCGTAGTAGGGATTGTACTCCGCGACGTCGGGCCGGCCGAGGGCGTGCGCAGCCATGTCAGCCTCCCGCCTTCTTGCCGTCGAGCTGCTCGAGGGTGGCGGTGGACGGCGTGCGCTCCCGCTGCAGGCGCCGGGCCACCGCCTCGGCGTCGCGCAGGACGCGGAGCGCGTTCTCGCCGGCGAGCTTGGCGAGGTTCTCCTCGCTCCAACCGCGCCGCGAGAGCTCGGCGAACAGCGCCGGGTAGGTGGACACGTCCTCCAGCCCTACCGGCGTGGAGGAGATCCCATCGAAGTCCGAGCCGATCCCCACGTGGTCGAACCCGGCCACCTTGGCGATGTGCTCGATGTGGTCGGCCACGTCGCCGATGGTGGCCCGCTCCCGGGAGGTGAGGAAGCCGGGCACGAACGTCACCATCACCACGCCGCCGTTGGCGGGGACCCTGCGGAGCACGTCGTCGGGGACGTTGCGCGGGTTGTCGTGCAGCGCCCGGGCGTTGGCGTGGGACCACATCACCGGCGCCGCCGACACGTCCAGCGCGTCGCGCATGGCGTCGGGCGAGGTGTGGGAGAGGTCCACCAGCATCCCCAGGCGGTTCATCTCCCGCACCACCTCCTTCCCGAACTCGGTGAGCCCGCCGTGGCGCGCCGTATCGTTGGCGGCGTCGGCCCAGTCCAGCGTCCCGTTGTGGGTGAGGGTGAGGTAGCGCACGCCCATGCCGTGGTAGGCCCGGAGCGCCCCCAGGGAGTTCTCCAGGGCGTGCCCCCCCTCCATCCCCAGGATGGAGGCGATGCGGCCGGCGCCGAAGATCCGCTCCACGTCCGACGCCGTGAGGGCCTTCTCGAACACGTCGGGGTAGGCGGCGATCATCTGCTCGGCGATGTCGATCTGCTCGAGCTGCACCTTGGCCGCCCCTTCCTCGCTGGCCTCGAACGGGATGTACACCGACCAGAACTGGGCCCCCACCATCCCCTTCCGGAGCCTGGGGATGTCGGTGTGGAAGGAGGTGCGTCCCCGGAGGTCGTGGGCAGGCGCGTGCACGTCGTGGGGCGCGGCGGCGCTCTCCCGGATCCCCCACGGGAGGTCGTTGTGGCCGTCCACCAGCGGCGTGCGCGAGAGCACCCGCATGGCCTTGGCCATGTGCGGGTCCTCCTGGGCGGAGGCGGGGGCGGAGGCGGGCGCGGCGAGGGCGAGGAGGGCGGCGAGAAGGAGGGTCGCTCGGATCATGGCGCTGGGACCTCTTCGGATGGCGGGAGACGAAGGGCCAAGAATCGCGCGGCCGCCGCCGTCAGGGCAAGGCGCTCCCGCGCGTGGACGTCGCCCACGCGTCCGACGTCCGGCCCCTGCCGGTGTCAGGCGTCCCCATCCTCCCCGCCGCGGCGCATGCGCGCGCGGATGGCATCGATCTGGCGCTGGGCGTCGGCCAGGGCGGCGGTCAGGTCGTCGGTCCTGGGCGACACCGTCCCGCCCCGCTCGACGAACGCCTGGAGCTCCTGGACGAGGCGGTTCCCCACGCGGACCCTGTCCATGGCCGTCGCCGCCCGGTCGAGGTCGCCGAGGCCGCACAGGGCGCTGATGTACTGGGTCATGGCGAGCGCCGAGGCGCGCTCACCGGCGTCGAGCTGCGGCGCCATGCGCTCCACCTCGGCGATGGTGCGGCGACCCTCGTCCACCCGGCTCACCGCGCACTGCGCCTGCGCGAGGCGCAGGCTGGCCGCCCCGCTGGGGATCCGGAGCCCTGCGGCTTCCTCCAGCGCGTCGAGCGCGGCCGCGTACTCGCTCCGGTTCAGGTGGCTGACGCCCTGGCGGACCCGCGCCCCCTGATACGCGCGCACGTCGGCGTCGGAGGCGCCGTCGGGGAGCTGGAGCCTTTCGTAGCCCTGGATGGCCTGCACCCAGTTCCCCGACTGGTAGGCCCGGTCGGCCGCGGCGAGTGCGCTCCGGTCCATCGCCGCGCCCCCCGTGGACACCGGTGCGGTGGCTCCTCCGGGCGCACCGCCGGCCCCGGCCGCTGCGGAAGCCCCTCCCCCTGCGGGCGCACCGCCTCCGCCACCCCCGGCCCGGGCGAGCCGCCGGGTCATGCGGAGTGTGAAGGGCCCCGCGTCGTCACCCCGGGCGACGGCGAGCACCGTGTCCAGCCGGTGGTACGACACGGCCTCCAGCCGCACCTCCACGACCAGGCTGTCCTCCGCCACCGGGTGGGTGACGGCGTAGGGCTCCAGGGACGGCGCCGCCTCCACAGCCGCCGCGTCCAGCGTGATGGGCGCACGCACGAGGTAGCGGACCGTCATCTGCTCGTCCGTGAGCGCCGCGCCGGTGCCGGCGTCCACCGCCTGGAAGACGAGCCGGCTCTCCTCGGCCGGGCCCAGGGGCGCCCGGGTGGGGAGCTCGGCGTCGCCGGAGCACGCTGCTGCGAGAGCGACGGGGATCAGCGGGAGGAGTCGGCGAGGGGACATGGCCTGGCTGCCTGGGAGAGTTGAACGCGCTCCCAATAGGGAGGCGAACGGGCCCCCGGGGCAAGGCCGCCGAAACGTTTGACCCGGCTCCATCCGGCTCCGTAGCTTGCGTTCGTCGAACCCACCGCTCCGAGGCCCCCTCCGTGTCCACCGCCGACGATCCGAAGAAGCAGCCTCCCAAGTCCACCATGGCCTGGACGCCCGAGGACCTGGAGGCCGCGGCCGCCAAAGTGGCCGGCGGCGCCCAGCCCACGGAAGCGCAGCCGCCGGAGGCGCCCGAGGAGGACCCCCTCATCGGCCAGCTCCTGCGCAACAAGTGGCGGGTCCTGAAGCGCATCGGTGCCGGCGGGTTCGGCACCGTCTACAAGGTGCGCGACGAGAAGGGCGGCTGGATCGAGGCGCTCAAGATCCTGAGCGTGGACCGCATCACCGGGTCCGAGGTCGAGACCGCGCGGAAGCGATTCCTGCGCGAAGCCCAGATCATGAAGCGCCTGGGCACCGAGTCCCAGCACATCGTGGGCCTGTCCACCTACGAGGAGGACCTGGAGGCCGGGCTCATCTACTTCCTCATGGAGTTCGTGGAGGGGAAGAGCCTCGCCGACACGGTGCTGGCGGACGGTCCACTCCCGTTGGAGCGCACGCTGCGGCTGGCGCTGCAGGCGTGCGAGGCGCTCATCGTGGCCCACGAGGGGCCCGACGGCGTGGTCCACCGGGATCTGAAGCTCGAGAACTTCATGCTCACGAAGGACCGCGCCGGTCAGGAGACCCTGAAGGTCCTCGACTTCGGGATCGCCAAGCTGACGGAGAAGGAGGCGGACAGCCGCCTGACCACGGTGGGCACCCTGGGCACGCCCGGGTACGCGGCACCCGAGCAGCTCCGCGCGGAGCCGGTGGACGCGCGCACCGACCTCTTCGCCTTCGGCGTCGTGCTCTACGGGCTGCTCACCGCGCGGGACCCCTGGCTGGGCAACCGGGCCGGCGAGTCCACCACCGAGATCTACCAGCTCATGCTGGCCACCGACCGCTGCGAGGTCATCCCCATGTCCGAGACGGGCGTGAGCGTCCCGCCGGCCATGGAGAGCATCGTCATGAAGCTGCTCCGGCGGGAGCCGGACCAGCGCTACCAGTCCGCCAAGGACCTGAAGGAGGCGCTCCTCCGCGTCCAGGCCGGCGGCCTCGACGCGGCGCTCGGCTCGCTCCGCGTCATGACGGAGCCGAAGGGCGTCCGCGTGGAGATCCGCCATGGACGGCGCACGGTCACCGAGGGCCCCACGCCGTGCGTGGCCAACGCCCTCGCCGCCGGCAGCTACCGCGTCGTCCTGAAGGACGAGCGGTTCGAGCCCGCGGAGACGGTGGTCGCGCTCGACGCGGGCGCCATGGAGGACATCACCCTTTCCATCACGCCCAGGGCCACCGGCGTGGCCGCCGGCGTTCGCCGGCGGCCGGGCGTCATGGTGGGCGCCGGCGTCGCGGTGTTGGCGCTGGCCGCGGTGGGGATCCTGCAGCCCTGGGGGCGGACCCTGGACGTCCAGGGGCTGAAGGACAAGAGCGCATCCGGCGGAATCGCGTCGGCCCGCCTCGCGCCCGACGGCGTGCGTGGGCGCCTGCGGCTCGGCCCCGTGCCCGCACCCTTCAAGGTGCCGCTGCCGGAGGCGGAGATGGCCGCAACGGTCGCCGAGCTCAGGAGCGCCGGGGTGGAGCTGGACACGTCGTGGGAGGTGGCGCGCCTGGTCGGCCTGGCGCAGGAAGCCCAGGCGGCAGGCCGGTACTTCGGCCGGGACGGGGAGGACGTGCAGAGCCACGCCCAGCGCCTCGCTGCTCTGGAGCCCGGCAACCCCGAGGCCCGGTCCCTCCTCCTGAAGGTGGCCGAGCGCATGGCCTGGGACGCCGACGCCGCGCTGCAGGACGGCGAGGCCGACCGCGCCCGGCAGCTGAGGGAGGCGTGCCTCGCCCTGGTTCCCGCCCACCCCAGGTGCGCGGCGGCGGGAGGGGGAAGCTGAGGGCACCCCGCGAGCGATTGGCGGGCCGCGCGCGGGGGTATTAATCTGCCACCGTGGGAAGGGCCGCTCCCGGGCCCGTCCCCGACGACCCACAGCACCGGCGCCATCCTGCGCAGGAGAAGCACGATGCCGAAGCTCACCCTCCTCATCGGCCGCAAGGCGATGCAGGTCTACGACCTGGACAAGGAGACCATCCTGATCGGTCGCGAGGACGACGTGGACATCGTCATCGACAACCCGTCGGTCTCGCGCAAGCACGCCCAGATCCGCAAGGAGGGCGCGGGGTGGGTGGTGGAGGATCTGGGGTCATCGAACGGGACGTTCCTGCACGGCGAGAAGATCTCGGCGGCGCAGCCGGTGAAGGAAGGCGACGAGATCGGGTTCGGGAAGTTCTCCGTGGTGTTCGGGAAGGCCGTGGGCGACGCCGTGGATCAGGCGTCCGCCAAGCCCGCCGCGAAGCCGGCGGCCACCGACGCCACCGGCGGCACCATGCAGATCAAGTCCCACGAGGTGAAGGAGCTCCTCAAGGAATCGGAGCGGAAGCGCCGGGCCCACCTCCAGTGGGAGTCGGGCGGCCGCAAGGGGACGCACTTCCTGTCGGACGCGCCCGCCGTGGTCTTCGGAACCGACGAGCTGTGCGACGTGAAAGTGCCCTCCGGTCCCAAGCACGCGCTGCTCATCATCAAGGTGAAGGATGGCTTCGAGGCCCGGAACCTGGGCGGCATGTTCGACGGCATGAAGGTGGCCGGGAAGAGCACGAAGAGGGCCGCCCTCAAGGACGGCGACGTGGTCCAGATGGGAGGCCTCGTCGTCAACTACGTGGCGGACATCGCCTAGACGCTCGGGCGCGTCACTTCTTCCAGCGCTGCCACCAGGAGCCCTTGGCCTGCTCCGGTGCAGGGGGCTCGTCGCTGGCGGGCGCCGCCCCCCCCTCCGGCTCGGGAGGCTGGAACTCCAGGGGCATGGTGCCCTGCGCCTGCTCCCGGGGAACCTGGCCGAACTCGGCGATGACGACCGAGATGTTGTCGTCGCTCCCCCGCTCGTACGCCTCGGTGACCAGGTTGTTGGCCGCACCCTTCGGCCCGCCGGAGCGGGCGAAGATCCCCCGCAGGTCGGGGTCCTTGAGCGTCTTGTAGAGCCCGTCCGAGCACAGGAGGAACGCCGTGTCGCTCTCCACCGGGAACGGGCCGAATACGTCCACTTCCACCTTGGGGTCGGTGCCGATGGCGCGGGTGAGCGCGTCGCGCCACTGCGAGGCCGTGGCCTCCTCCTCCGACTGGCCCCGCTTCATGGCCTCGGCAACGAAGGAGTGGTCCTGGGTGATGCGCTCGATGCCGCCCGCTGAGAGCCGGTAGCCGCGGCTGTCGCCCACATTGGCCACCTGGTAGCGGTCCCCGTCCACCAGCACGGCGACCATCGTGGTCCCCATCCCCTGCTTGCCCGGCTCCTTCGACTTGGCGTGCACCTGCTGGTTCGCCAACCGGAAGGCCTCGCCCAGCTCGATGCCGGCCTCCAGCGAAGCCTTCAGCGTCTCGAGCGCGAGGGCGCTCGCCACCTCACCGGCGGCGTGGCCGCCCATGCCGTCGGCGACCGCCACGAGGAGCCGTCCGTCGGTGAGCTCGCCGACGTGTATGGAGTCCTCCTGGTAGGGCCGGCGCCCCGGGATGGAGTGCTGGGCCAGGCGGGGCCGTTCCGACATGGTCACTCCTCCAGCGTGGGGGGCCTGGTGCAAGGCGACGCCGACCGCGCGCCCAGCCTACAGATAGGCCGCGGGGCGCCCGAGAGCAAGGAAGGTCCCACGGACGTCACCCCTGGTCTCCCCGGGAACGGGCTCTCGCCATCGCCTCGGCCAGGTGGTTGAAGCTCACCGGCTTGCTCACGAAGTCGTCCATGCCTGCGTCGAGGCAGAGCTCCCGGTCGGCCTCCGCGGAGCTGGCCGTGAGGGCTATGATCCACGGCCGGCGCTGGCCGTCCGTCGCGGCGCCCTGTGCCCTGAGCCTCCGCGCCGCCTCGACGCCGTCCATCTCCGGCATGTGCATGTCCATGAGCACGACGTCGTAGGGGACGAGCTCGAAGGCCCGAAGGACCTCCAGGCCGTTCGCCACCGCGTCGGTCCGGTACCCGAGGCGTCCGAGCATGTGCAACGCCACGGTCTGGTTCACACGGTTGTCCTCGGCGAGGAGGACGCGCTCGGGGTGGGTGTCCCGCTCCGGGCGGATCCCCGGCCCGGCGTGCCCCGCGCTCCCCGGTGGCCCTGCCTCGCCCACCCTGGGAGCTTCGGCGCCCGACAGCCCCCCCAGGGCGGCCAGGATGCGGAGCGGCTTGGCAGGCTTGGTTAGGTGCGCCTGGAACAGGCTCGCGTCCTCGCCCAGATCCCGCTTCCCGTGGGACGACAGCAGCACCATGGGCATGGCCTCCGCGCCCAGGCGCCGGCGCACGGCACGTGCGAACTGCACCCCGTCCATCCCGGGCATCATCATGTCGGAGATGCATGCGTCGAAGCGCTCCCCGGCATCGAGGAGCGCCAGCGCCTCCGGCCCCCCGGGCACCGCGGTGGGCCGCATCCCCCAGCTCAGCGCGGCGGCGGCGAGGATGCGCCGGCTCGACGCGTTGTCGTCCACGATCAGCAGGCGCCGTCCCGTGACGACGGGGGGAGCCGCCGGACGCTCCGGGCGCAGTCGTGGGTCCACCTCGCCCATGCGGACGGTGAAGTGGAATCGGGAACCTCGTCCCTCCTCGCTCTCGACCCAGATGCGGCCGCCCATGAGTTCCGTCAGACGACGGCTGATGGCCAAGCCGAGCCCGGTGCCCCCGAAGCGGCGCGTGGTGGACGCGTCCACCTGGGTGAACGAACGGAAGAGCCGTGCCTGCGCCTCCGTCGGGACCCCGATCCCGGTGTCGGCCACGCAGAACGCCAGCTCGACCAACCCGGCCTCCCACTCGCCTGCCCGGACGGTGACCTTCACCTCACCGCGCTCGGTGAACTTGAGTGCGTTGCCCACGAGATTGACGAGGACCTGCCGGAGCCGCGTCCCGTCCCCGCGCACCTCCTCGGGAACGGCGTCGTCGATCTCATACAGCAGCTCGAGCCCCTTGTCCTGGGCCCTGTGGGCCATCAGGTCGAGGACGCCTTCCACCGTGTCCCGGATGCCGACGATCTCCTGCTCCAGCTCCAAGCGCCCCGACTCGATCTTGGAGAAGTCGAGGATGTCGTTGATCACCGTGAGCAGGTCCTCGCCGCTCCTGCGGATGATCTCGGCGTACTCCCGCTGCGCTCGGGTCAGGGGCGAATCCAGGAGCAGCGAGGTCATGCCGATGACGCCGTTCATGGGCGTGCGGATCTCATGGCTCATCATGGCGAGGAACTGGCTCTTGGCCTGGTTCGCGGCTTCGGCTGCGTCCTTGGCCGCCTGCAGGTCCAGCGTCATGCGCCACGCCAGGGCCGTGGCCCGCTCGCGCCCGCTCAGCAGGAGATAGGTGAGCCAGGCAGTGAGCATCGAGAGCAGCACGCCGCCCGCCAGCCCGAGCACGGGCACGTACGTGCGCCCGAACTCGTCGAAGCGTCTCGTCGAGCGCACGAGGAGCAGCCACGGCTGCCCGTGGATCACGAGCGAGCGGGTCGTCGTCCGGAACTCGTCGCCCCGGGCGGTCGGACCGTCCGGGTCCGCGACCGCCGCCAGCCGGGCGGCCGGGGCGACCGAATCGCCCTCGAAGACGTCGAACTCGATCTGGCCTTCGTTCAGGCTGACCCCCGCCACCTGCCCCTCCACGCGCACCGCCGCGTACACCCAACCCACCAGCGCGGCCTCGCGCTCTTCCCGTGTCTCGGGCCCCTGGGTCCCCGAATAGACCGGATAGAAGAGCAGGACGCCCGGTACCTCCCCGTCGCCCGTCACGAGCCGGATGCGCCGCGACATCGCGAAGCCGCCTTCCCTCGCCGCCCGCTCCGCCGCCGCGCGCCGGGTGGTTCCGGAGCCCACGTCGAACCCCAGGGCGTCGGGGCTCCCGGCAGGACTCGCGTAGTTCACCACCAGGTAGACCTGATCGCGCTCCGACCCGCGCTGCGCGACGAACTCCTCGTAACCCGAGCTGGCGCGGTGGCGGGCCTCGAAGGCGTCGAGATCCGACACGGGCAGGCGGCGCACGAATCCGAGCCCCTCGAACCCGCGGCCCAGATAGGGCACGACCCGGGCGGCCTGCTCGGCCCACGCGACCGCGTTGGGCGCGAACGCCTGGGCGCGCACCGAGCCCTCGAGGCTGTGCAGCGCCTGCTCGGTGTTCTCGAACTGGAGGCGGATCCCGCCCACCAGGCGCGAGGCGAGGCGCTCGAAGCGCGCGTCCTCCGAGCGCCGGTGATCCGCCGACGCGAAGACCCACCACGAGAACGTGGCGAGGAGAAGTCCGGACAGCACCAGGAAGGCCGGCAGGACGCCGGGGCTCCCGGCACCGCGCCTTCCGTCCGTCGGCGTGGGCGACGGCACCTGGCCCTCGGTTGCCACCCTGCTCCTCCCTGCCTGCGTGGTTGCCTCCCGGGAGCCAACTTTGAGCGACGCGTCACGGACCGGCAAGGGCCGGCCCGCCCCCGTGTCCGTCGTCCCTTTCGCCCTCCGGGACGGGGAGAGCACATTGCCCCATGACCCGCATCCTCCACGAGGACTACATGCTCAACGCCCACCCCGTCCGCCGGGCGCCCCGCGCCGCAGCGCCGCGCCGTGCCGCACGCCTTCTCCTCGCCGCCGCGCTCCTCCTCGCCGCCACACTCCCCTCTCCGGCTGCCGGGCAGCTCCCGATGGGACTCCCCGCTGCCTGGGACCGGACCGCCGCGGCCTGGCGGACCGACGTCACAGCCCAGGGCGTGGTGGGCGCGAGCCTCGGCCTCGTGCACGAGGGGCGGCTGGTCCGGCTGGCGACCCACGGGATGGCGGACCTGGAGACGGCCAGGCCGGTGGGCGAGGAGACCATCTACCACTGGGCCTCCATCACCAAGACGTTCACCGCCGTCGCGATCCTGCAGCTCAGGGACCGGGGGCTCCTGTCGCTGGACGATCCGGTGGTGCGGTACGTGCCCGAGCTCCGCGACGTCCACAACCCGTTCGGCCCCATGGAGGGCATCACGCTGCGCCACCTCCTTTCCCACTCCGCAGGATTCCGCGCCGGCACCTGGCCGTGGAGCGAGGGGGAGCCGTGGGAGCCCTACGAGCCCACCGAGTGGAGCCAGCTGGTGGCCATGATGCCCTACACGAGCATCCTGTTCGCGCCTGGCTCGCGCTACAGCTACTCGAACCCGGGGGTCATCTTCCTCGGGCGCGTCATCGAGAAGGTGACCGGCGACGTGTTCGAGGCGCACATGGAGAAGAACGTCTTCCGCCCCCTGGGGATGCGCCGGACGTACTACGACATGACGCCCTGGCACCTGCTTCCGTACCGGTCCAACCACTACTTCGTGCGCGACGGCCGGCCCGAGGCCGGGGGGCTGGATTTCAACACCGGGATCACGGTGAGCAACGGCGGGCTGAATGCCCCCATCCCGGACATGGCCCGCTGGCTGGGGTTCCTCATGGGCTCGCCGCCCGAGGGCGTGGACGCGGAGGCCATCCTCTCCCGGAGCAGCCTGGAGGAGATGTGGCGCACCGTGGTGCCTATCGGGGAGAGCGACATCGGCAACGAGAGCATGGGGCTGTCGTTCTTCCTCTACGACCTGGACGGGCGGCGCCTGGTCGGGCACACCGGCACCCAGCGGGCGTTCTACTCGTTCTTCGTCATGGACCCGCAGGCGAAGGTCGCCGCCATCTGGGTCGTCAACAGCGTGGGGTCGGGAGGCGCCCCGCCGCGCGCCGACCAGCTCCGCCTGGACACACGCACCCGGCTGGTGCGGGAGCTGTTCCCCCTCTTCCGGGCGCCACGGTGAGCGCCGCGGCACGAACCCGCCGCCGCGTCGCGGCGTCGCTTGCGATTCTGCTCGGGGCCGCCGCCACGGCGTGCGCACCCGACGCGCCTCCGTCCGCCCAGCCTCCCGAGGCCACCATGAGCAGACCCGCCGTCCAGGCCGCCAACGCGTTCTACTACTACCGGGACGTGGACGCGGCCTGGGATTTCTACAGCCGCGTCCTCGGGCTGGAGACCGTCGCCGACTACGGGTTCGCCAAGATCCTCCGGGTCGCGGCGTCGTCCTACCTCACCCTGGTGGACGCCGCGCGCGGCATGCACACGGCGGAGGAGCCGAAGAGCGTCACCCTGGCCCTGGTCACCGACGACGTCGAGGGGTGGTGGGCGTACCTCGAGGCGCAGGGCGTTCCGATGCGTTCGGACCTCGGGCCCGTGGACACGGCCCGGGCCCACAACGGCTTCGTGGCCGTGGACCCGGAGGGGTACCTGCTCGAGTTCGAGCGCTTCAACGCCCATGCGGAGAACACGGAGATCCTCCCGCGGCTGGCGGCGGCGGAGCCGCTGGGGCCCGCGCCCGGCGTGCCCACCACGCGCCCCGCGGGCCTGCGCATCCAGGCGACGGTGCTCTGGCTCTACTACCGCGACATCCAGGCCGCGCTGGCATGGTACGAGCGCACCCTGGGTACCCGGCTCCTGGTGGACCAGGGTTGGGCGAAGGTGGTGCCCGTGTCCGGGACCGGCTACCTGGGGTTCGTGGACGGGAGCCGAGGGCTCCACCAGGCCACGGACCAGAAGGCAGTAACCGTGGCGTTCTTCACCGACGACGTGGACGGGTGGCTGGCAGCCCTGCGTGGCCGCCCCGACTTCCCTCTCCGCACCCCCGACATCACCGACGAGAGCGGGCGGGTGCGCACCTTCGTGGGGTACGACCCCGAAGGGTACTTCCTGGAGTGGGACACCTTCGTGGACGTGGAGGAGAACGAGCGGCTGCTCGCGCTGCTCCGCGGCGGGTAGGAGCGGACCCGACCCCATGATCTTCGGCACCCACGACGCCGCCACGCTGGAGCAGTTCCGCGACGTCTCTTCGCGGGCCGTGCGCGCGGCGCTCATGGCCGATGGGCACGTGGGCTACGTCATGCCGATCGGCGGTGTGGCGGCGTACCGGGGAAAGGTCAGCGTGGTGGGCGTGGGGTTCGACGTCGCATGCGGAAACGCCGCCATCCGCACCGACCTGCACGTGGGCACGCTGGGAAGCCCGCACCGCCGCGGCCAGATCGCCGACGCCATCTTCGCGTCGGTGAGCTTCGGCATCGGCCGCAAGAACCGCTCCGGCGACGCCCCGGTGGACCACCCGCTGTTCGCAGACGACGCGTGGCACGCCGTGCCCGTGAGCCACCGGCACGAGCTGCGGGAAAAGGCCCGGTCCCAGCTGGGCACCGTGGGCGCCGGCAACCACTACGTGGACGTCTTCGCCGACGATAACGACACGGTCTGGGTCGGCGTCCACTTCGGGAGCCGGGGCTTCGGGCACACCGTGGCCTCCAACTTCATCGCGCTCTCCCAGGGGATGCGGTGGGGCGCCCGGGCCCGGGAGGTGGAGGTCCTCCTCCCGGTGGAACAGCCCCTCGGCCACGACTACTGGCAGCTCATGACCCTCGCGGGGCGCTACGCCTATGCGGGGCGCGAGTGGGTGGTGCGCAAGGTCGTGGAGATCCTGGGCGGCACTGAGCTGGAGCTGGTGCACAACCACCACAACTTCTGCTGGGTGGAGAACGTGGATGGGCCCGACGGGCCCGAGCGCATGAACGTCATCCGCAAGGGCGCCACCCCCGCCTTCCCCGGCCAGATGGGGTTCGTGGGCGGCTCCATGGGAGACGATGCCGTGATCCTTCGCGGATCCGTGGCACCCGAGGCCCGGGAGACCCAGGAGCGCGCGCTCTTCTCCACCGTCCACGGAGCGGGACGTGTGCTGAGTCGCACCGCCGCCAAGGGAAAGATCCGCAAGGGGAAGGTGCTGCGCGCGCCGGAGGTGGACCCGGACGAGATGCGCCGTTGGCTGGACCGGAAGGGTGTGGTGCTCCGCGGCGGGGACCTGGACGAGGCGCCCCAGGCCTACCGGAGGCTCGACGACGTGCTCGCGGCGCAGGGAGCCACCGTGGAGGTGCTCCACCGCTTGCGGCCGCTCATCGTGTGCATGGCGAGCGGCGACACCTACGATCCGTACGTGGACTGAGGGCCGCCCTCGGCCGGACGATCAGCCCCCGGACTTCCCCGCCCGCTCCTGGAGCAGCTTGCGGTCGAAGGTCTGGGCTTCGCGCAGGCGCTGCACCTCCGCCGTGAGCGCCTCGACCGACTCCGACAGATCCTGGATCTGCACCTGCATCTCCGAGGGACTGGCGTACCCCTGTCCGCCCCGCAGCTCCGTGATGGCCTGCACGATCGGCTTCGTGGCGAACTTCGCCGTGAGCACCACCGTGAGCCCCGTCACGGGGACCAGGACGATGAGGATGCCGAAGATCGAGACGAGGAAGTCGAGGCCCATGGTGCCCTGAGGTTGAGGTTCGTGGGTCCCTACGGCCGTGGCGGTGGGACGGATTCGAGCGGCAACCGAATGAGGGAGCCTCATCGCCAGACGCACTCGACCCCACCGCTCGGTGCTTGTCGAGCCCACTGCATCCGCCTGAATGCTAGACGGCCCCCCGTGTCTTCGGGGGGGCCGGCGCACTATTCATGCCTTTGGAGCGCGGTTAGCCGGCCCGGGCGCAAACGATATGGATGGAGATGGTGGCACTTGTCGAACCCATATTCCGGGCCTTCACCGTGTACCTGTCGGTCCCCAGCACAGCGGAAAGGAGGTAGACGTCATTGTATTCATTCGACCAACCTCCGCCGAGAGCCTTCTTCGGGTTCGGGCAGGGCACGTAGCCTTCGGCGACGGAGCCCGCCGGCACAGTAAGCGAGACAGGAGGAACCAGCTCGTATTCGGTGATGCCGTCCCTACCTTGGGCACCGTCCTTTCCGTTCGCCCCGCGGCAATCGTTTACGTCCACCGTGCCGTTTCGGTCCTGGTCCTCAGTTGTGAGGTCCGCGGCGCCGTTTCCGTTGAGGTCCCAGCAGGCCAAGCCCTTCGTCTTACCCGCGGCCGTGACTTTGCTGTCGTCACTCAGCGTGAGCTCCAGCGTGCCATCGTCCAGGACCGCCGCACCTTTGACGCCCTTCCCCTCGGGCCCCTGAAGCCCCTGGGGCCCCGCACTCCCCGCCGCCCCGTCACGCCCCGGCGCCCCGTCCGCGCCCTTCGGTCCCTTCGCATTCCCCCCAGCCCTCACCTTGCTGTCGTCACTCAGCGTGAGCTCCAGCGTGCCATCGTCCAGGACCGCCGCACCTTTGACGCCCTTCCCCTCGGGCCCCTGAAGCCCC
>DATIKQ010000090.1:0-7440 GCA_035477395.1 Longimicrobiales bacterium | reverse complement strand
GCGGCCATCCCCACCTGGCCCAGCGCCACCGAGAGGCTCATGAGGGATCCGCGGCGCTCGTCCTTGACAAGGGCGGTGAGGAGGGCGGAGAAGGGGCTGGTGCGCATGGCGATGAGCATCATGGTCACGAAGAACACGGGGTACGCCGTCCAGGCGTTCCGCACCAGGAACGGCGCGGACGCCATGATCACCGAGAGCCCGAGGCAGGCCAGGAGGATGATCCGACGCCGGCCGACCCGGTCCGAGAGGCGTCCCGCCTGGGGGCCGGTGACCACGTTGGCGGTCCCGCCCAGGAGGTACATGAGGGCGATCTGGTTCGCCGTGAGGCCCCGGAACCGCTCGAGCCACGTGGGGAGGTACACAGTGAAGAGCGAGACGCCGAAGAACATCGTGAAATAGGAGGCGCACGCCCAGCGCACCTCGGGGCGCCGGAGCATGGCCGCGTAGTCGGCGGCGGCCTTTCCCACGCTGAGCCTCCCTTCGGTGCGCTTCACCGGAGGCTGGGGCACGCGCAGCCAGAGGAGGACTACGGTGGCTGCCATGGTCACGGCGAACACGGTGAAGGGGGCGCGGAACCCCCAGCGGGCCGAGAGGGCGATTCCCAGAGGGATCCCCACGATCTGCCCCACCGCCGCCCCGCTCATGACCCACCCGGTGGCCCATCCCCGCCGGTTGTACGGGAAGAAGTCCCCGATGTAGGAGACCGCCGCCCCGCTCAGCATCCCTCCGGCCATCCCCGCGAAGACCCTGAGCGCCAGGAACGACGCGTAGCCTTGCACCAGGCCGTGGAGCGCCAGGGCCACGGTCATGGTGCAAGCCCCGAGGATGAGGATGCGCCGCCGTCCCACCTTGTCCGACACCGGGCCCGCCAGGATGGCGAAGATCCCCACCATGAGGGAGTACGCCGACACCAGCGTGCCAAGCGCGGCGTCGGGGATCGCCAACTCCTCGCCGATCCTGGGGAGGATGGGCGAGATGATCATCGTCTGGCTCGCCGAGGAGAAGACGAGGAGCCAGAGGGTGAAGACGATGAGATTGGGGGAAGGCCGGGTCACCTTCACGCCGGACCTTCCCGGGGGCTGTGGTTCAACCGTTCTTCCGGTGGAGGAGCATCACGTGGCGCTGGACCGTGGGCATGAGGACGATGTCGAAGATGTCCACGTGCTCGGGTGCGTTGGCCACGTAGACCACGGCGTCGGCGATGTCGTCCCCGGTGAGGGGCGTGGTGTCGGCGTAGACGGTCTTCGCGCGATGGGCATCGCCGTGGAAGCGCACTTCGGAGAACTCGGTCTCCACCAGTCCGGGCTCCACGTTGGAGACCCGCACCTTGGTGCCGAGCAGGTCCATGTTCATTCCCAGGGTGATGGCATCCACCGCGGCCTTGGTCCCGTTGTACACGGCGCCCTTGGGGTAGACCCAACGCCCCGCGATGCTGCCGATGTTGATGACGTGGCCGGAGTCGCGCGCCACCATGTAGGGGATGATCGCCCGGGACACGTACAGCAGCCCCTTCACGTTGGTGTCGATCATGTCCTCCCAGTCGGCGACGTCGCCCTCGTGGAGCTTGTCCAGCCCCACGGCCTTTCCCGCGTTGTTGACGAGGATGTCGGGGAGGAGATCGTCGGACTCGAGCTCGTCCACGAACGCCGACACCGCAGCCTTGTCCGTGACGTCCAGGCGGAAGGCACGGGCGTCGATGCCGTGGGCCCGGGTGAGGGACTTGGCGAGCTCGTCCACCCGCTCTTCGCGCCGCGCGGCCAGGACCAGGTTGGCTCCCTGGGCGGCGAAGGCCCGGGCGCACGCCTCGCCGATCCCCGAGGACGCTCCGGTGATGAGCACGCGCTTACCGATGAGTCTGTTCATGGCTACGAAGGCTCCTGGAGAAGGCCGGCGGCACGACCAATCGCGCCCGGCTACTGACGATCACATGGGGTCTGGCGGGGCGCAACAAGGCGGATCGGCAGCGCAGCGTCGAGATGGAGCTGTCTGGCTTGCTTGAAGTATGAATGTCCTCGTCGGCCACTCCTACCCCAGCCGCGCCGCCTCAAACGTCCTCCGTCCTCCCGGGTGCCACTCCGGCCCACGGCACCCCTCGCAACGTGGCGAGGCCCAGCCGGGACAGGAGGTCTTCCGCGGCTCGGACGCCCAACTCGTCCGCCCTTCGGACGCGAGAGGAACGGTGTACCGAGACTATGCCTTCGGACCCGACCACCGCCGCACGGAGTTCCAGGTTCTCGTCCTTCGCTCGTCCCAGGGCAGCCACGGGTGCATAGCACCCTGCCCCGAGCCGCCGCAGACACGCCCGCTCCGCTGTCACCTCGGCGTGGCTGGCCGCGTCGTCCAGGACGGCCACCATGGCGCGAGTGGCCTCATCATCCTCACGCACCTCCAACGCCAACGCCCCCTGTGCGGCTGCCGGGATCATCACCGCAAGGTCCAGGACCTCCGTGATCCGCCCTTCCAGGCCCAGCCGACGCAGTCCCGCCACGGCTAGAACCACCGCGTCGCAACGCCCCTCGTCCACGGCACGGACTCTCGCTGGTACGTTCCCCCGAAGCTCCACCAGGCTCAGGTCGGGTCGGAACGCGGAGAGGAAACGGCGCCGACGCATGCTCGATGTACCTACGCGAGCGGCGGCAGGAAGCTCGGTGAGTGTCCCTGATAGGCTGACCAGGGCGTCACGCGGATCCTCGCGGAAGGGCACCGCCCCGAGGCGCAGCCCCTGCGGCAGCACGGCTGCCAGGTCCTTGCACGAATGGACCGCCAGGTCCACACGGCCGTCCAGCAGCGCGGATTCGATCTCCTTGGTGAAGAACGAGTCACCCAGACCCGGACCGAGTGGGACGTCCGGCATCCGGTCGCCGGACGTACGGAACTCCACGATCTCCACCGACAGGCCGGCATGCCGCGTCTCGAGGAGCCCCGCGACCATGTGCGACTGGACCAGCGCCAGCTGAGAGCCCCGTGTCCCCAACCGCAACCGTGTCACTCGGTGCCCCCAGGCCCGCGATCCACCCTGACTGTCATCGTCCGCCGCCTCTCCTCACGCCTCACTCAGCCAACGAGCTGCTTCGAGGGCGTGGTAGGTGAGGATGAGATCGGCTCCAGCACGACGGAATCCGGTGAGGATCTCCAGAACCACGGCGCGTTCATTGATCCACCCATTCGCTGCTGCGGCTTTCACCATGCTGTACTCGCCGCTGACGTTGTACACAGCAAGAGGATGGTTGGGGAACTCCTCACGCGTCCGGCGCACCACGTCCAGATAGGCCAGGCCTGGCTTCACCATGAGGATGTCGGCGCCTTCCATGATGTCCGCCTCATGCTCCAGCATGGCCTCGCGACCATTGGCCGGGTTCATCTGGTGGCTGCGGCGGTCACCGAAGCGGGGTGCGCCGTCTGCAGCGTCCCGGAACGGGCCGTAGAACGCGGACGCATACTTGACGGAGTAGGAGAGGATGGGAACGTGGGCGAACCCAGCGCCGTCCAGCGCCTTCCGGATGGCGCCCACCATGCCGTCCATCATCCCGGACGGAGCCACCACGTCCGCTCCTGCGCGGGCGTGAGAGACGGCCGTGTCGGCAAGGCGCTGGAGAGTGGGGTCGTTGAGGACCAAGCCCGCAGCGTCCAGCAGGCCGCAGTGGCCATGATCCGTATACTCGCAAAGGCATACATCCGTGATGACGACCCCACTGTATCCGCTCTTCCGGAGCTTCCGCACGGCGCGCTGGATGACCCCGTCCTCCGCGGAGGCTTGGCTCCCTTCGGCGTCCTTTTCCGAGGGAATGCCGAAGAGGAGAAGGGCCCCGATGCCGGCTTTCTCACCCTCCCCGGCCACCCCGGCCACCTCCGCCACGGGCCACCGCATGACGCCGGGCATCGACGCTACCGCCGTCGGCGCGGCCTCCCGCTCGGTGACGAACACGGGATAGATCAGGTGCGATGCGTCCAGCCGGGTCTCCGAGACGAGACGTCTCAGGTCCGGCGTTCGGCGCAGTCGGCGGTAACGGGCGTACACTCCTGGACCTCCGGTCTACCGGTTCATGCAGCGCTGGAGTCGATATCCAACAGTATACACAAGGTGGCGAGGGCTCGCCGCGCCCGTCTCGGCGCCCGGCCTCCACCATGCGGACGATTCCATCCGGAACGCTCGTCGGGCTCCCTTGAAGTGGGGTGGCTCCGGGGGTGCCCGAGCGGAGGGAGGAGTCTGAGATGGCGGACGGCGGCGTGCACCTTGAGCTTGCCTTGCCCCCCGTTCATCCAGGGCGTTACTCTGCACCCGAAGGGCCTCGGCGCGGTCGAGGTTTCCGGTGTTGCGAGCTGCGGATCAGGAGTAGAACGCGCTCGGGCACCCACCTGAGTGGCGTTGAGTTTCTGTTCCTTTGCAGATCCGGCCCGACGCGAAGCCTCCGGGCCCCACGCGGGCATAGATCGGAGAGTCCGATGGCAAATGCGGAGCTGGGAGGCAAGGTCATCGAGGTCGACGAGGACGGTTTCATCCAGGACCCCGACGCCTGGGACGAAGGCGTCGCCGCCGACCTGGCCAAGACCGAAGGCGTCGACAACCTGACAGAGGACCACTGGAAGGTCGTGAGGTACTTGCGCCAGTACTACCTCGAGTTCAGCATGGCGCCCATGGTCCGGAAGCTCTGCAAGTCCACGGGCTTCCCGTTGAAGGACATCTATGGGTTGTTCCCGAGCGGGCCGGCCAAAGGGGCCTGCAAGGTAGCTGGGCTGCCCAAGCCGACCGGCTGCGTCTGAAGCCGCCGGGGATGGCACCCCCATGCTCAGCGAGGCATTGAAGCAGCGCGACGACATCGCCGAGCGCTGGCTCGATGAGGCACTTTCGACGTATCCCGCGCAGGCAGTCGCTGCGTGGCGCCGTGAGACGGACGCGTTCGCCAATCCCGTGGGCCACGCGCTGCGGGAGGGTATCCGCGCGCTGCTCGCGTGGTTCCTCGACGGGACCGACGCCGAGGCCGCTCGCGCCGGGCTCGACCGGATCCTGCAGATCCGGGCGGTCCAGGGCCACTCCGCCAGCGAGGCCGTGAGCTTCCTCTTCCGCCTCAAGGGCGTCGTGCGCGCAGAGCTGGGCGACTCGGTGCAGGACCCGGGGGTCGCGCGCGGAGTGGCGGAGTTGGACGCCCGCATCGATGAGATGGGGCTCGTGGCGTTCGACCTGTACACGGCGCATCGCGAGCGCCTGCTCGAGCTGCGCGTGGCCGAGCTGAAGCGGACCATCCCCTGGTCGGTGGCCCGCATGCAGGCAAGCTCCGCCGAGAAGGGGCCGGTGTGAACGCGCTGATCGCGGTGGGCCTGGTAGCGGGACTGTTCGTGCTGGGCATGGTCGGCGGGTGGATCGGGCTCACGTGGACGCTCGGCGTCGTCCTTCCGTACGTCGTGGCCTCGTGGTTCCTGGTCGCTCTGGTGAGCCGCGTCCTGGGATGGGCGAAATCACCCGTGCCCTTCCGGATTCCCACCACCTGCGGGCAGCAACGCTCCCTGCCGTGGATCCGGCATCAGAAGCTGGAGAACCCCTCCGGCGGCCTCGGCGCGGTCGGGAGGATGGCTCTGGAGGTGGTCTTCTTCCGTTCGCTCCTGCGCAACACGCGGAGCGCGATGACCGAAGACAAGAGGTTGGTCTACACCACCGACCTCGGCCTGTGGGCCGGGGCCATGGCCATGCACGGAGCTCTGTTGGTGATCGTGGTCCGGCATCTGCGCTTCGCCATCGAGCCCGTTCCGGCATTCGTCACGTTCGTGGCGCAGGCCGACGGCTTCATGGAGATCGGGCTCCCCGTCCTGTTCGTGACCTCGGTGCTCTTACTGGTGGGCCTCACGTACCTGCTGCTGCGCCGGCTGTGGGATCCGCAGGTGCGCTACATCTCGCTCGTGGGGGACTACTTCCCGCTGCTCCTGCTGTTGGGCATAGGGGCGAGCGGGGTCTGGATGCGCCACGTCACCAAGGTGGACGTGGCCGGCGTGAAGGAGCTGGCCCTGGGGCTGATGCACTTCTCGCCCACCGTGCCGGCGGGCATCCACCCGATCTTCTTCGGACACCTGTTCCTGGTGTGCGTGCTGCTGGCCTACCTCCCACTGGGCAAGCTTCTGCACATGGCCGGCGTGTTCCTGAGCCCGACGCGCAACCTGGCGAACAACAGCCGGGCCGTCCGGCACGTGAACCCGTGGGACCACCCGGTGACCGTGCACACGTACGCGGAATACGAGGACGAATTCCGCGAGAAGATGATCGCGGCTGGATTGCCGGTCGAGAAGGAATAGAGCGATGTCGACCCCTGACGAGTCCGGGCACTACAGGAAGGAGGATCTGCTCCAGGTCGACTCGCGACCTCCTCAGACGGCGTGGATGGACACGCCGACGGACCTGCGGCCGGGCACGTTCATCTACCCGGGGAAGTCGAAGAACCTGAAGATCCTCTCCCTCCCGAACGCGCACGAGTGGGCGGTCACGGACGTGGATTGGGGGCTCCCCGAGGGCTGGAAGAAGACCGTGCTCGAAGGCATGGCCGACCGCCTGAGCCGCTTCCGGTCCTTCAAGCTGTTCATGGACATCTGCGTCCGCTGCGGCGCCTGCGCGGACAAGTGCCACTTCTTCATCGGGTCGGGCGACCCGAAGAACATGCCTGTGCTCCGGGCGGAGCTCCTCCGGTCCGTGTACCGAAAGGACTTCACGGCGCTGGGGCGGGTTTTCGGCGAGCTCGCCGGCGGCCGTGAGCTCACCCCCGAGGTGATCAAGGAGTGGTTCTACTACTTCTACCAGTGCACGGAGTGCCGGCGCTGCTCGGTGTTCTGCCCCTATGGCATCGACACCGCCGAGATCACGATGATGGCCCGGGAGCTTCTCGGGCTGCTGGGCCTCTACGTCAACTGGGTCATCGAGCCGGTCGCCAACTGCTACCGCGTCGGCAACCACCTTGGCATCCAGCCCCATGGCATGGTGGACACGCTGGAGTTCATGGTCGACGACATCGAGGAGGCCACGGGGATCCGGGTGGATCTGCCCATCAACAAGAAGGGCGCGGAGATCCTGTTCTTCACGCCCTCCGGGGACTTCGTGGCGGCTCCGGGCATCTACACATGCATGGCGTACATGCTGCTCTTCCACGAGCTGGGCCTGAACTACACGTGGAGCACGTACGCCTCGGACGGGGGCAACTTCGGACTGTTCACCTCCCACGAGAGCATGAAGCGGCTGAACGCGAAGGTCTACGCCGAGGCGAAGAGGCTCGGCGTGAAGTGGATCCTCGGGGGTGAGTGCGGACACATGTGGCGGGTGCTGAATCAGTACATGGACACCATGAACGGGCCCGCGGACTTCCTCGAGGTGCCGAAGTCGCCCGTCACGGGCACCGTGTTCGAGAACGCCCGGTCCACGAAGGCCATCCACATCATGGAGTTCCTCGCGGACGTGATCCACGA
>DATIKQ010000089.1:0-6371 GCA_035477395.1 Longimicrobiales bacterium | reverse complement strand
CGGAAAGCGCCTCCGCGACGAGGGACCCGAGCGGCTTCACCCCAGGGCAGGTCAGGCCGCGCTAGCAGGTCACCGCTGCGCACTTGCTCCCGCTCCGCTTGCAGCACAGGGTCCGGTTGGTGCAGATCGGGAGCCCGCCGCAATTGTTTCTCGGGAGGGCCTGGCAGGCTGCGAGCGTGATGCACGATGCGGTCTGCGCTGCCAGCGGGGCCACAACGGACTCCACGGCCGGCAGCAGGAGCGTCATGGCGGCGGTGGCGCCGAGCACGCGCAGCACCTCCCTCCGCGAGAAGCCGGCCTTCTTCCCCGGGAGGGTCACGGGCTCGACCAGCCCCGCGTCGTCCAGGCGGCTGAGCGCCATCCACACCACCGACTCCTCGGCCGGGAGCCCGACCTCCCGGAGGAGGGGGACCATGTCACGCACCGGCGTGCACCCGTCGCTCCTGCGCCAGACCAGGGCCGCAGCCGGGTTCAGGCAGTGCGCGTCGTGGGTGTCCAGATCGTAGACGAGCGTCTCGCCGTCCAGCTCCTCCACGAGGAGGCCGTCCGTCCGGGCCTTCGGCGTCTGATCTCGGATGTCCATGGCTCCACCCCTTCCTTGGGGCGCGGCACGCCGCCGCGCCTGATCGATAATGGCGTCAATCCACCCGTGCGAGCAACGCCTGCGCCATCTCCCTGGCCTCCCCCCGCGCGCCCTTCAACACGCTCGCGGTCGCCACGACCTCCCGAAAGGTCGCCAGGCACGCCTCTGGACGTCTGCGCGCAGGCACGGCGTTCTCGAGCAGGGAGAGAATCCCCTGGCCGGGGGTGAGGCCGCGCGCCCGCCAGCGCACTCCGGGCTCGTAGTGGGTGAAGGCGACCAGCCCCACGGGCAGCGGCTTCCGCCCTACCCCGGCCCCCAGCTCCTCGGCGGTCCGCCGCGCGGGGTGGGGGTCCGCCGCCCCGGACCGGATCGACAGGGGCCGGGCGTAGGGGTGGACCCGCCCCTTGGCGTCGAGGGGGGCGTACTCGTCGGAGTAGTAGGTCGCCCCGAGGCGGAGGAGCTCCGAGACCAGCGTGGTCTTCCCGGAAAGGGTCCGGCCCGGCAGCACGATGGCCTTCCCTTTCCAGCCCACTACGCCCGCGTGCACGAAGATGCGTCTCCGCGCGCGCTCGGCCACGTAGAGCTGGACGTCCGCCTCCAGGCGGTCCAGGACGTACTCCAGGTCCAGGGAGCGCTCCAGCCTGGACGCGTTCATGTACAGGACGTGGTACCGGCGATGCCCCCGTTGCTTTCCCTCGCCGCCCACGCTCAGGGAGTAGAGCCGGCGCACCTCCACCCCGTCCCACGGCTTCCAACCGGGGGGCAGGAGGCCGCGCACGCGCTCCAGCATCCCCGCCCGGTCCGTGCGGAACCCGACGTGGACGCCCTGCGCCGTGATGGCCATCCCTTCCGTCCACCCGTGACGGTCGACGACGTCCATTCACTCGAAGCGGTAGGAGAGTCTCGGCAGCATGGGAGCTGGGGGATCCCTGGAGATGTCCCGCGGGCCCATGAAAGCGCGCGGGCAAGCGCCCTAAAGATCGCACGCCCGCCCGGCCCGACCAACTGGCACCGCGGCAGCCCCGTCGGGCCCACCATGGCCGACAGTCCCTGGTGCCAGAAGACCGCGCGCGAAGCCGCCGCACCGCCCAGGCCGTCAGACCAGGCCGGCAGGAAAGCCGCCGGGGCGAAGCCCCCGGACAGGAGACCGCGCGCGAAGCGACGCGGATCCAATGCAGTACGGCCCCATACCCGCTGTGCACGGAGGGCGGCCCGTTGACACTCCCCCACCCACCGTCTAGCTTACCATGCTCTGTCGGATCAGCCTCGCAAGGCTCCCGAAGGCAGACGCGCCGCGGTGGCGCGTCTCTTCACGCAACCGAAGATCCATGCCGACGATCAGCCAGCTCGTGCGGAAGGGCCGCCAGGACGTCACGTCCAAGAACAAGGCGCCGGCCCTCCAGAAGAACCCCCAGAAGCGGGGCGTCTGCACGCGCGTGTACACCACCACTCCGAAGAAGCCCAACTCGGCGCTCCGGAAGGTGGCACGTGTGCGCCTCACGAACGGCTACGAGGTCACGGCCTACATCCCCGGGGAGGGTCACAACCTCCAGGAGCACAGCATCGTGCTCATCCGCGGCGGCCGTGTGAAGGACCTCCCCGGCGTCCGTTACCACATCATCCGCGGCACCTTGGACGCCTCGGGGGTGGATGGACGCCACAAGAGTCGCTCCAAGTACGGGGCCAAGCGGCCCAAGTAAGGCGAATAGACGATGAGCCGTCGTTCCAGTGCAGTGCGCAGGGAGACCCCTGCTGATCCGCGCTTCGATTCCCAGACCGTGACCAAGTTCGTGTGCAACTTGATGTACGACGGGAAGAAGTCGAACGCGGAGGCCATCTTCTATGGCGCCATGGACCTCCTGGAGCAGCGCTCGGGCCAGCCCGGGATCGCTGTGTTCCAGCAGGCGCTGAACAACGCCAAGCCGGCCCTCGAGGTGAAGAGCCGGCGTGTCGGCGGTGCCACCTACCAGGTTCCGGTGGAGGTTCGCCCCGAGCGGCGCACCGCACTGGCCAGCCGGTGGCTCATCGGCTACGCCCGCGGTCGTTCGGAGAAGACGATGGCCGAGCGGTTGGCGGCGGAGCTCCTCGCGGCGAGCCGCGGTGAGGGTTCGACGATCAAGAAGAAGGAAGACACCCACCGTATGGCCGAGGCCAACAAGGCGTTCGCGCACTATCGGTGGTAGCATCGCACCCCCCGCCCGCGCACAGTGCGCGGTCTCCAGGGGGCACAAGGACAATTCGGGACGCGCGACGGCCTGCGGGCCCTCTCCGGTCACGGTGAGCGCGGACAGCTGACGAGCCCTGCTGAGTGGGCCGCAGCGGCACAGGCCGCGCTCTTTTTTTCGCCCGGGTCCGGGGTCGGACCCGACGCAACAGGACGAACACGGGAACTCAGGAAGGACCCAGGATCTGATGCCACGGACCACGCCACTGCCGCATCTGCGCAACATCGGCATCATGGCGCATATCGACGCCGGCAAGACCACGACCACCGAGCGCATCCTGTTCTACACGGGACGGGTGCACAAGATGGGCGAGGTCCATGAAGGCGCTGCGACCATGGACTGGATGGAGCAGGAGCAGGAGCGCGGGATCACCATCACGTCCGCCGCGACCACGGCGCACTGGATGCGCAACGGCACGGACTACCGGGTCAACATCATCGACACCCCCGGGCACGTGGACTTCACCGCCGAGGTGGAGCGGTCCCTGCGGGTGCTGGATGGCGCCGTCGCGGTGTTCTGCGCCGTCGGTGGCGTAGAGCCCCAGTCCGAGACGGTGTGGCGTCAGGCGGACCGCTACGGCGTGCCGCGCATCGCGTTCGTGAACAAGATGGACCGCATCGGCGCGGACTACATGAACGTGGTCGGGATGATGAGGGACCGGCTGGGCGCCAATGCCCACCCGGTCCAGTATCCGCTGGGCGAGGGCGAGCTGTTCACGGGCATCGTGGACATCGTCGAGGGCACGGCCATCGTCTTCGAGGACGAGCTGGGCTCGAAGTTCTCGGTGCGCCCCGTGCCCGAGACGCTCACCAAGATCGTCGCGGGGCTCCGCCACAACCTGGTGGAGGCGGCGGTCGAGCACGACGACGTGCTCATCGAGAAATACCTGGCCGGCCAGCAGCTCACCAACGACGAGCTCCGCCACGCCATCCGGGTCGCCACCAGCAAGGGCGTCCTGTTCCCGGTGTTCTGCGGCTCTGCGTTCAAGAACAAGGGCATCCAGCCGCTGCTCGACGGCGTCGTGGACTACCTGCCGTCGCCGGTGGACGTGCCCCCCATCAAGGGCCACCTCCCGCACCACGACGAGACCTTCGAGACGCGCGAGGCCTCCGACGACGCTCCGTTCGCGGCGCTGGCGTTCAAGATCATGACCGACCCGTACGTGGGTAAGCTCACGTTCTTCCGGGTCTACTCGGGCTCGCTCCCGTCGGGGAGCTACATCTACAACGCCACCAAGGATCGGCGGGAGCGCGTGGGCCGCATCCTCCAGATGCACGCGAACAAGCGCGAGGAGCTGGAAGAGGTGTGGGCCGGCGAGATCGCCGCGGCCATCGGCCTGAAGGAAGTGAAGACGGGCGACACGCTCTGCGTCGAGACCCATCCCATCATCCTGGAGGCCATGAAGTTCCCGGAGCCCGTCATCGCCGTGGCCATCGAGCCCAAGACGAAGGCGGACCAGGACAAGCTGGCCACGGGGCTCTCGAAGCTGGCGGACGAGGATCCGACGTTCCGCGTGTCCACGGACCCGGAGACCAGCCAGACGATCATCGCCGGCATGGGCGAGCTCCACCTGGAGATCATCGTGGACCGCCTGCGCCGCGAGTTCGGCGTCGAGGCGAACATCGGCCGTCCCCAGGTGGCGTACCGCGAGACCATCCGGAGCCGGGCCGAGAACGTGGAGGGCAAGTTCGTCCGCCAGACCGGCGGCCGCGGCCAGTACGGGCACGTGGTGATCAACGTGGAGCCGGGCCAGACCGGCAGCGGCTTCGTCTTCGAGGACAAGATCATCGGCGGCGTGATCCCCCGGGAGTACATCCGCCCGGTGGAGCAGGGGATACGGGAGGCGCTGGGGAACGGCATCCTGGCCGGCTACCCCGTCATCGACGTCAAGGTGCAGCTGGTGTACGGCTCGTACCACGACGTGGATTCCAGCGAGATGGCGTTCAAGATCGCCGGCTCCATGGCCATCAAGGACGCCATCAGGAAGGCCAAGCCGGTGCTGCTGGAGCCGGTGATGGACGTCGAGGTCGTCACCCCCGCCGAGTACATGGGTGACCTCATCGGCGACCTCTCCTCCCGGCGCGGCCGGGTGGGGGGAATGACCGAGCGGGCGGGCGCGCGCGTGATCGGTGCCTCGGTCCCCCTCGGCGAGATGTTCGGGTACTCGACGACCCTCAGGTCGCTGTCACAGGGCCGGGCCGTCTACACCATGCAGTTCGCGCACTACGAAGAGGTCCCGAAGTCCAAGGCGGAGGAGATCATGGCCGCCTCCGGGTCCAACTGAGTCCATCCCCAGCAGCACCGTTCAAAACGAGGAAGAGCGATGGCTAAGGCGAAGTTCGAGCGGACCAAGCCGCACGTGAATGTAGGGACCATCGGTCACGTGGACCACGGGAAGACCACGCTGACCGCGGCCCTCACCAAGGTCTCCGCAGACAAGGGCTACTCCACCAAGTACGTGTCGTACGATGAGGTGGCCAAGGCGTCGGAGTCGCAGGGGCGTCGTGACGCGACGAAGATCCTGACGATCGCGACCTCCCACGTCGAGTACGAGTCCGACAAGCGGCACTATGCCCACGTGGACTGCCCCGGCCACGCCGACTACGTGAAGAACATGATCACGGGCGCGGCGCAGATGGACGGCGCCATCCTCGTGGTCAGCGCCACGGACGGCCCCATGCCCCAGACGCGCGAGCACATCCTGCTCGCCCGCCAGGTGAACGTGCCGCACATCGTGGTGTTCCTGAACAAGTGCGACCTGGCCGACGACCCCGAGCTCCTCGAGCTGGTCGAGCTCGAGGTCCGCGAGCTGCTTTCGCACTACGGGTTCGACGGCGACACCACGCCCATCATCCGCGGCTCGGCCCTCAAGGCCATCGAGGGTGACCCGCAGTGGATCGCCGGGATCAACGAGACCATGGAAGCGCTCGACGCGCACGTGCCCGAGCCCGTCCGTGAGACCGAGAAGCCGTTCCTGATGCCCGTGGAGGACGTGTTCTCCATCACCGGCCGCGGCACCGTGGCCACGGGCCGTATCGAGCGCGGCATCGTGAAGGTGGGCGAGGAGGTCGAGCTGGTCGGCTTCGGCACCAGCCGCAAGACGGTGGTCACCGGTGTCGAGATGTTCCGCAAGCTGCTGGACGAGGGCCGTGCCGGCGACAACGTCGGCCTCCTCCTCCGCGGCGTGGGCAAGGAAGAGATCGAGCGTGGCCAGGTGCTGGCCAAGCCCGGCACGGTGAAGCCGCACACCAAGTTCAAGGGCGAGGTCTACATCCTCACGAAGGAAGAGGGCGGCCGCCACACGCCGTTCTTCAACAACTACCGCCCGCAGTTCTACTTCCGCACCACGGACGTGACCGGTGCGGCGCACCTGCCCGCGGGCGTCGAGATGGTGATGCCCGGCGACAACGTACAGATGGAGATCGAGCTCATCACACCGATCGCGCTCGAGAAGCAGCTCCGGTTCGCCATCCGCGAGGGTGGCCGCACCGTGGGCTCCGGCGTGGTGACCGAGGTCATCGAGTAAGTGCAGGAACCGGCGGGGAGCCTCCACATCGGAGGCT
>DATIKQ010000088.1:0-28006 GCA_035477395.1 Longimicrobiales bacterium | reverse complement strand
CTCCGCGCCTGCCTCGCAGTGGATCTCTCCTACGAACCTCGCACGCCGCGGGACGCCTCCCCGCATCGCTCCTAAGCTGCTGCTCCGCTCCGCCTCGACCCACTACACCTGTACAGAGCTACTCGCTTATTTTGGGACTAGGCGCGCCCATACCCAACATCCCCGCCGCCCCGGACGAGCCCCCCCGCCGTGCAAGCCCGGCGCGCGGGCACCCACCGTAGGTGGGTCTTGGGCCGTGCTCCTCGCCCGCGGGCACCGACGCGAAGCGTTGGTCGCGAAGTCCTGCCCCTGCTGTGCTCCGGGCACCGCGCGAACCGTGGTCGCGGAGCGGACATGAGAATCCTGGCGTTTGCCTTCGGCGAGCTCGCTTCGCTCGGTTCTCACCGACCCGCCCGTCGTGTCCGCCATCCTCCTCCACCTCGAGCTCCACCACCGACCTCCGCCGATCGCCCCGGCGCGCGCTCCTCCCCAGGCCGGACCAACGCTTCGCGTCGGTGCCCCCTCTTCGACCAGACGCCCGCCTTCGACCCCTTCGGCGCCGAGCCGAGCCCTGATCTCGACTTCGACCAGTCCCTCCCCCCGGGGTTCGACTGACACCTCGCCCCACCCCTCGCCCGTTCCGGCATCTCCCCGACCCGCTCCGCCATCCAGCCCGCCTCAGGCGCCGCTCACCTGCTCAGCCACCTCCCCTACCCCGAGCCCTCGTCAGCCTTGCTCTCCCCCCACCCGCACCCTACGGTGCATCTTGGCTCGTAGGGTGCGTTGGAGTTCCTATCCGTTATCCTTCGACGTGGACCGCCTGTGGGTCGTGGCCAACATCTCCGTGGCCGTCACGGCCATCCCGAACCTGGTGGCCATGCTCGCCCTGGGCGGGGTGTTCAAGACGCTCATGCAGGACGAGCTGTCCGGGGAGCGCGCCTACTCCACCGCCCGCGTGGAGGAGACCGGGCCGGTCCTGCGGCGGTGGGGCGCCGTGCGCTGACGGCCCTGTCCGTTCGCTCCGTCACCTGCTGCCGTGGTACCGTCGTCCGGGCTCGGGCTCGGGCGCGGCGGGCGGCGTCCATCGGCCCGACTCCACGTCCCACCACCGGGTCGCCAGGAAGGCGCTGTACCCTGCCAGGATGTCCGGATCCCGAGAGCGCAGATACTCGTTGAGGACGTCGCCGTAGCCGCCCCTCGCGACCGTGACGAGCGCCATGATCCCGTCGTACGCCGCGCGGAAGTCGTCGGCCTGGAAGCTCACGGTCTGGTCGTGGTACTCGATCCCGGGGACTCCCTCCAGCATGTCCAGACGCGCGGGAGGCGCGGCCCGCAGCGCGGCCCGCACCGGCGAGGTCAGCTTCATCACCCGCGCCGAGGCCCGCCCTCGGAGCGCCCGCTCCGCAGCGGCGCGCATCTCCGCATGGACCTCGTCCACCGGCCGCAGCTCCGCCGTGGACGCGCTCGTCGCATCCTTCACGCGGACGAACGCGAGCCAGGGCATCGTGGCGAGGTTGCCTTCCAGCCTGTCGTCCCCGCTGGCGAAGATCACGGGCACGTCCGCGCGGCCCCAGGAGTAGCCGATGATCTCTGTCTCCGTGACCGACGAGCCGTTGAGGACGATGTCCATCCCGAGCGTGTAGGTGTGGGAGGCGAAGCCGCCGGCGCCCGTCTTCGCGTGCATCCCGACCACCGCAACCGCGTCGTACACGCCCGGCTCGACGAGGTCCACGTACGGAGCGAAGGGCTCGTCTCTCATCACCGGTCGGGCCCGGGAGTCCAGCTCGTCCGGAAGGAGGTCGGGCTCAGGGTTTCCGCTTCCGTGCGCGTCCACCACGTGCACCTCGTCAGCGCCCCCGGCGAACAGCCCCTCGACGACCGCGTTCACGTCCGCGGTCAGCAGCCGGCGTCCGCGCGCATACGCCTCGCGTTCGCGGTAGAAGATGGTGTGGGGGTCGTCCTGGCCGGAGAGCCCCTCCATGTCATGGTAGAGCAGGACGCGCACCGTGCCGTCCGAGTCGGGCGCCGGGTCCGTGAGCGTCCGTCCGGCACCCGAAGCCGCCGTCGAGTCGGTAGCCGTCGCTTCCGCGGGCCCGCCCTCCGGCGCGGGTGATGTGCAGCCGATCAACGAGAGGGTGGCCGCCAAAGCCCACGCCGAGCGCCTCATGGTCCGATCCTCCATCCGTATGTGAACGTCACCCGCCCCCGATCACCCTCCACAGCCGCAGCGCGGCGTTTCGGTAGTTCACGCGGGCGGCCTCGTGCGCGGCCTCGGGGTCGCCCCGCTCGATGGCCTCCACGATGCGGTCGTGCTCGGCCGCCGACCTGGGGATCTCGGCGGAAGCGAACGCGTCCGTGTACGCGCGCACGTACCGCTCCGCCTGCGGCCGGATGGCCTTCAGGAACGCCTGGATCCGCGGGCGGTCCGCAGCCTCGTGGTAGGTGCGGTGGAAGTCCGCGTCGAGCGTGAAGTAGACCTCCCCGTCGGGATGGCCGTCGCCGGCCGCTTCGCGCAGGCGGCCGTTCAGAGCCCGCAGCCTGGCCGTCAGCGCCTGGCGCGATGCCGCGGGGAGCGCGGCCGCAAAGTGCGCGGCCATGCCGTCCAGCTCGCCGAGCAGGTAGTAGAGCTCCGAGGCGTCCTCGGTGCTCAGGGGCGACACGAAGAGGCGGGACTGGCGTTGCCCCCCCTTCTCGCGCACGTACCCTTCCTCGCGCAGGCGCTGGAGCGCCGCGCGCACGGGGGTCCGGCTCAGCCCGAGGCGCTCGGAGAGGTCGGTCTCCACCAGCCGGGCGCCTGCGGCCAGCGAGCCGTTCACGATCAGTTCACGGATGGCCCGGAAGGCCTCGGTCGCACTGGCGCCGCGTAGCCCGCGCATGGGTCTCTGCATGCAACACCGGTCCTGTTGTATCCAATCTGGCCCCACTATCATGGGCCGAGCGCGATCGCGCAATGGAGCCACCAGGTCCCAGGCCGACACGGAGGGCGGTATGTCCGAAGCGAACGACGGGCGCAAGGTCTGGATCAACGGGAAGCTCGTGCCATGGGAGAGCGCCACGGTGCCGATCCTCTCCCACGGCCTGTCCCGCGGATCGGCCGTCTTCGAGGTCTTCGGCGTCCACGTCGGGCCGGACGGGCCGGCCGCCTTCCGCATGGACGAGCACCTCCAGAGGCTGGCGGGCAGCCTGGAGTCGCTCGAGATGCGGACCCTCTGGTCCCTCGGCACCATCGAAGATGCCGTGTCGGAGGTGGTCGCGGCCAACCGGATGGGCCGCGGGCTCATCAAGATCGTCGCCTACTGGGGGGAGGAGGCGATCCTCCAGCTCGTTCCCGACACCCCCCTGGACCTGGCGATCTTCGCGATCCCGGACAGCCCCGAGATGGGCCTCGATCGGGTCAAGCCCATCTCGGCCTGCCTCTCGAAGTGGCGCAAGCTCCACCCGGAGACGGTCCCGGTGCAGGCCAAGGCCTGCGCCAACTACCTGAACGGCTACCTGGCGCGGAAGGACGCGCGGGACCGCGGGTTCGACGTGGGGCTCATGCTCGGCACCGACGGGTTTCTCGCCGAGGGATCCATCGAGGCGGTGTTCCTCGTGCAGGACGGGGTCCTGGTCACGCCTCCGGGGGGAAGGGTGCTCCACAGCATCACCCGCCTCTCCATCCTCCAGGCGGCGGCCCTGGTCGGGATCGATGCGCAGGAGAAGGCGGTGATGGGCGATGCGCTCTGGGACGCGGACGAGATCTTCACGTCCCACTCGGCCATCAAGGTCTCGCCCGTGGCGCGCTTCGAGGATCGCACGCTCGAGGCTCCCGGCCCGGTCACCCGGCGCATGATGGCGTTGATGGACGAGATCATCCACTTCAGGGACGATCGGTTCGCCCACTGGTTCCAGAAGCTCTGAGGGGCGCGCCGGGCAGGGCGGCGCGCCCCCGCCGCCCCGCTCAGCGCACCTTCGCGCGTCCCTCGATGGGCCACACGTGCTCGACCCGCCCGCCGCGCACGGCGTACAGCCTGTCGTGGAGGAACACCGTGACGTCCCCGTACCCGGGGACGAAGTCGAGCGTGTCGCCGACCCTCACCGACGCGTCCGGCGCGTCGAGCCGGACGATCCCGTGCTCGGCCGAGATGCCGATCTCGCGGACGCCCTCCACACCGAGGGCCCGGGGCGCGTGCACCCAGGTAGGGAGGGTCTTGAAGCCTGCGTCCACGATGATGCGGTCCGGCGCAGGACGGCTGGTCACGGTCGCGCGCACGAACAGTGCCGGACGCGTCCCGTGCCCGTGGCGCAGGTAGGTCACGTCCGAGAACACCCCGCCGCCGGCCTGGACCTCCGTGACGCCCGGGACCCTGGCGGCCACCGCGTACGTGCAGCTTCCGCCGCAGCTCACGATACCGGCCGGGCACCCGGATTCCCGGAGCAGCTCCGCGGTCTCGACCAGCGACCGCATGGACCTCTCGATCTCCTCCCTTTTCCGGTCGGGGTCGTCCATCCAGGCCGTGTGGCCCTCCCAGCCCATCACCCCCGCCAGCCGGAGGCCGGGGAGATCGCGTACCCGCCGGGCCAGAGCCAGCGCGGGGCCGCCGGGCTCGATCCCGGCACGGTGCATCCCCACGTCCACCTCGATGAGGACCGCGACCTCCGTGTCCGCGGCAAGGGCCGCGCGCGCGAGCCCGGAGAGCGTCTCCTCGCTGTCCACCGCCACCTTCACGTCCGTGCGGCGGCTGAGCGCAGCGACCCGCGCCTGCTTCCGCTCCCCCACCACCTGGTTCGCCACCAGCAGGTCGCGGACGCCGGCGTCGGCCATGATCTCCGCCTCGCCGACGGTCGCGCAGGTCACGCCGATGGCTCCCGCGTCGAGCAGGCGGAGCGCGGCCCCCGGGGCGCGGACCCCCTTGATGTGGGGGCGCCACGCCACGCCGGCGTCCCGCAGGAAGCCGGTCAGCACCTGGACGTTCGCGTCCATGGCGTCGAGATCCACCCACAGGAACGGCGTCTCGAGGTCGCCCAGGCCCCGCCCTTCCTCGCTCACCGCCGTGCCTTCCCGGGTCCATACAGCACGTGCCCGGCGCGCGCGCCCGTGTGCTGCCCCTTCTCCACGGTGACGACGCCGTTGACCAGCACGTACTCGATCCCGGTCGGGTAGGCGATCGGGTGCTCGAACGTCGCGCGGTCGTCGATCGCGTCGAAGTCGAAGACGACCACGTCCGCCCACAGCCCTTCGCGGATCATTCCGCGGTCCGCGATCCGCATGCGCGTGGCGGGCCACGACGTCATGCGGCGGATCGCCTCCGGGAGCGTGAGCGCGCCCAGCTCCCTCACGAAGCGCTTCAGCACCCGAGGGTGTGTGCCGTAGGCCCGCGGGTGGGGCAACCCTAGCGCGTCCTGCTCGCCCGGCCGGAGCGCCGCGCCCGCGTCGCTCCCGATGCTCACCCAGGGCTGGCCCAGCGCGGTGACGATGTCGCCCTCGCTCATCATGTGGTAGATGGCGCCCACGCGGCCGCCGCCCGCCAGCGCGATGTCCCAAGCGGCGTCGATCGGGTCCTTGCCGAGCTGCTCGGCGATCCGCGCGATGCTCTGGCCCTGGAAGCGCGCGTACTCGGGGTTGCGCGCGTTGGCCAGCACGATGTTCTGCCACCCGCCCGACGCCTCGACGATGTTCCACCATCCCTCGGCCCCCGTCTCCACCTGCCTCCGGAGCCGCGCCCGGGTCGCGGGGTCGGTGAGGCGGGCGCGCAGCGAGTCGGCGCCGCCCTCGAACGCCCAGGAGGGGATCGTCGCCTCCAGGCCCGTGCCGCCCGCGGTGTAGGGGTAGAGGTCCGCGGCCACGTCCACGCCGCGCGCGCGCGCCGCGTTGATCGTATCGATGGCCTCCTTCATGAGCGTCCCCCAGCCCGGCTGGTAGGCCGCCTTGAGGTGGAATACCTCCACGGGCACACCGGCCTCCTCCCCGATGCGGATCGCCTCGCGGATGGACTGCACCAGCTCCTTGCCCTCCCCCCGGACGTGGGTCGCATAGATGCCGCCCCAGGGCGCCATGGCCTTCGCGACCGCCACCAGCTCCTCCGTGCTCGAGTAGCTGCTCGGCGGGTAGATGAGCGCGGTGGTCATCCCGAGGACGCCTGCCTTCATCGCCGAGTCCATGGCGGCCTTCATGCGCTCCAGCTCGGGCGGGGTCGGCTCCCGCGCGGAGCTGCCCAGCACCGCCGTGCGCGCCTGCGTCTCGCTGTAGTACGTGCCGAAGTTCAGGCTGATCGCGCTGTCCTCGAGCGCCTGGAAGTACGCCGGGATGTTCGCCGTGGTCGCGCCGCGCCGCTCGGCCTCGCGCTCCTGCGGCAGCGAGGGCGTCCCGCCCTCGCCCGCGATCGCGGTCGTGACCCCCATGAGCAGCTTGTTCTCCGCCAGCGGGTTGTAGAGCAGCGCCCCACCCGACTGGTCCATCATGTCGAACCAGCCGGGCGACACGTACTTGCCGGCGGCGTCGATCTCCCGCACGCCGCGCCCCTCCACCACGCCGACCCGGGCGAAGCGCCCGCCCCGGATGGCCACGTCCGCGCGGATCCACGGGTTCCCGCCTCCGTCCAGGACGCGGCCGTTGCGGATCACCAGGTCGTAGACGGGCGCGCCCCTGGCCGCGCCCGGCGCGGCCGGGGGCGCGGCGGGCCGCCGCTCGAAGGTCTCGACGCCCGCGACGACCACGTCCCCCACCTCTCCGCGCGCGTTCAGGCGGAAGGAGAGGCCCGTCACGTCACCACCGAGGCCGGCGGCGCGGAGGACGAAGGTGTCGAAGTGCCAGTGCTCGAGCGGTACGTCGCGCCAGGGCCCCCAGGACAGGCGCAGGACGCCGTCCGAGAGGGCGACGGCGAGCTCTCCGTACATGACGTGGGCGTACGCCCCGGCGTACTTCTCGAGGGCGAGCGAGGGCTTGGTGTCCTTGGCCCGCTGGCGCTCGGCCTCGGCTCGCTGCTCGGCGGCCGTCTTCTGCGCGCGGTTCCACTCTTCCAGCGCAATCGCGCACCAGTCCCTGCGGTCCCCGCCCAGGAAGGTGTCCAGCAGGTAGTTGGAGAGCGCGGTGTAGACGCTGTTGGGCGAGGTGTTCGTCAGGATGACCCACCCCACGTTCTTCTCGGGCACGGTCGTGACGTTGGAGAGCATGCCGTCGATGCCGCCCGTGTGCGACTGGACCTTGTAGCCCTTGTAGTCGCTCAGGCCCACTCCGAGCCCGTAGGTGCTGAAGTGGCGGGACGGCGCGAGCGTGTCCGCCGGATTCCCGGTGATCGTGTGCGCCGACATGATGACGCGCAGCGTCTGCTCCTGCAGGAGCTGCTCGCCGCCGTACTTCCCCTTGCCCAGCAGGAACTGGATCCAGCGCGTCATCTCGAGCGCGCTCGAGTTGATGGAGCCGGCGGGCCCCACGTTGTCGATGTCCCTCCAGGGGATCGCCTTCGGGCCCTCCGGCGTCGCGCTGTGGGGTTGGGACACGTTCTGCATGCGCGCGAGCGGCTTCGCGCTCGTGATGGAGCGCTCCATCCCCAGGGGGGCGAAGATGCGCTCGTCCACGAAGTCGTCCCAGCTCTTTCCGGACGCGGCCGCGACCGCCTCTCCGGCGGTCAGGACCATGATGTTCTGGTAGCCGTACTGGCTGCGGAAGCTGCTGTTCGGCTCGAGGAAGCGGACGCGCCGGATGATCTCCTCGCGGCTCAGGTCGGTGCCGTACCAGAGCGCGTCCCCGCGGCGGCCGAGGCCGCTCCGGTGCGACAGCGCGTCACGCAGCGTGAACTCGCGCGTGACCCACGGGTCCGAGAGCTGGAACCAGGGCAGGTAGTCCGTGACCTTCCCGTCCCACTCCATCCTCTTTTCGTCCACCAGCATGCCCGCGGCCACCGCGGTGAACAGCTTGGTGTTCGAGCCGATGGCGAAGAGGGTGTTCTCGTCCACGGGCTCGCCCTTGCCTGCCTCGCGCACCCCGAATCCCTTGGCGTAGACGACGGCGCCGTCCTTGACGATCGCGACGCTCATCCCGGCGACCCCGAGGTCGTTCATCGCCTTCTGGATGTAGGCGTCCAGGCCCTTCAGCTCCTGCTGAGCCGGCGTGGGCTCCGCTCCGACCGCGAGCGCCACGGCCAGCGTGACCGCCGATAGCCGCCTGCTTCCGCGCGCCATCCTGCCTCCTCGATGTGAGTGCTGCTCCCCGGCGGGCCATGCTTGCGCGTACGGTCCGCCCCCCCCAATATGCCCAATTGTATACACTGCCCGTGGCGGAGGAACAAGGCCGCGGGCAGGCGAGGGCAAGGGGGCCGGACTCGGATGAATGATCTTGCCAGGCCGATTGACCCGGTCGTACCGTGCCGCAGGGCGCCCCGGCCCCCTGCGCCGCCCCGCGCTGCCTCCGATCAGCGCCGCCTGGGTTTGGATGCACCCAGGACGGAATACCATACGATATCCCCGCTTGTATGTCGTTGCTCGTGATGCCCTTGTCCCCCAGTCCAACACCAGCGCGAAATGGAGGTAACGCCATGGCAAGATCGGTACACAACGCGTGGAGGGGCCCGGCGGTCGGCCGCCGCGGCCTGCTCCGTGGCGCACTCGGACTGACCCTGGCACTGGCCGTCCTGACGCTCGCGGGGGCGAGGCCCCTGGCGGCGCAGGGCCAGTCGGTGTCCGGGATGGTCCTGAACGGCGCCACCCTGCGGCCCCTGTCCGGGGCCCAGGTCCTCATCGAGGGAACCCAGCGGGGCGCGCTCACGGACGCCAACGGCCGCTTCGTGTTCCAGAACGTGACCGGCGCCACGGTGGAACTGAGGGTCATCATGATCGGCTACAGAGAGGCCCGGGTGACCGCCCGCGCGGGCGACACCGCCGTCCGGGTCGCGATGACCGAGTCGGCCATCGCGCTGGACGAGATCGTGGTCACGGGCCAGCCGGGCGGCACGCAGAGGCGCGCCATCGGCAACGCGATCGCGAAGGTGGACGTGACCAACGTGATGGCGAACTCCCAGCTCAAGTCCATGCAGGAGCTGATCAACGGCCGGGCCCCGGGTGTGGTGATCATGCCGGGCACCGGGATGGTCGGAAGCGGCTCGGTGATCCGGGTGCGTGGCAACTCCACCTTCTCGCTGACGGGGGAGCCGCTCATCTACGTGGACGGCGTGCGCGTGAACAACGAGCAGGGGAGCGGGATCAACGCCCAGGCCTTCAGCTCCGGCGTCATCTCGCGTCTGAACGACTTCAACCCCAACGACGTCGAGAGCATCGAGATCCTGAAGGGGCCGGCGGCGGCGACGCTGTACGGCACGGAGGCGTCCCGGGGCGTGATCAACATCATCACGAAGAAGGGAGCCCCGGGCGGCGCCCGGTATTCGCTCACGCTCAAGCAGGGCTCCAACTGGTTCTCGAACCCGGAAGGCCGGCTCCCGGTCAACTACTGGAAGGACCCCTCCGGGAAGGTGCAGGAGCTGAACATCGCCCAGCGTGAGAAGGATCTCGGCCGGCCGCTGTTCCGCAACGGCGCCCAGCAGGCGTTCGGCCTGAACGTCCAGGGTGGGACCGAGGGGCTGCGCTACTATCTCGGCTTCGACCTGGACAAGGGAGAAGGCGCGGAGCGGAACAACTTCCGCGACCAGGTCAGCACCCGCGCAAACCTCCAGATCCTCCCGAACAAAGACCTGGACATCTCGGTCAGCACCGGGTACGTGACCAGCCGCACGCAACTCTCCTGCGAGGGGGGATGCGGCGGCACGATGTGGGGCGCGGTCTTCTCGAGCCCCCAATTCCTCGGAGAGAACTGCGCCGTCGGCGCCGCCTACGGCTGCGGGTTCCGGCGCGGCTTCCAGAGCGCGCCTCCCGAGCGGTACTACGCGTTCGAGATGCTCCAGGACATCGACCGATTCACGGGAAGCGTGACGGCGAACTGGCGCCCGTTCTCGTGGATGACCCATCGCGTCACGGTCGGCACCGATCTCACCGCGGAGCAGAACGAGGAGTTCCAGGGAAGGGTGGACCCCGCCAGGGACACGCTCGCCTTCTTCATCGTCACGACCGCTCTCGGGTACAAGTACCAGACCCGGCGGACGCACTACAACAACACGTTCGACTACGCGGCTACGATCAACCGGGACATCCTGGCAAACCTCAACTCCGCCACGGCGCTCGGGGTGCAGTACTACCAGCAGCGGATCGAGTTCATCGGGGTGCAGGGAAACGACTTCGCCGCCCCCGGGCTCGAGACGGTCGGCGCCGCGGCCCGGAAGACCTACACCTCGGATGACTACCTCGACAACAACACCCTGGGCTTCTACGCCCAGGAGCAGCTGAGCTGGAACGACCGGCTCTTCTTCACCGCCGCGATGCGCGTGGACAACAACAGCGCATTCGGCGAGGAGATCAAGTGGGCGCTGTACCCCAAGGCCAGCGTCTCCTGGGTGCTGAACGAGGAGCCGAAGGCGCGGGAGATCCTCCCCGACGTCGTCAACGCCCTCAAGCTGCGCCTGGCGTACGGGCAGTCCGGGCAGCAGCCCCTCTCGTTCTCCGCGCTGCGCACGTACACGGCGATCACGGGCCCCAACAACACGCCCGGCGTCAGCCCGAACTCCGTCGGCAACCCCGACCTCGGGCCCGAGCGTGGCCACGAGTTCGAGGCCGGGTTCGACGCCGGCCTCATGGACGACAAGCTGGGCCTCGAGTTCACCTTCTACAACAAGAAGACCACTGACGCGATCCTGCTGAAGCCCAACGCGCCGTCGGGCGGCTTCACCGCGTCGAGCTATGTGAACGCCGGGGAGATCCTCAACCGGGGGTTCGAGGCGCTCCTGAAGGCGCAGCTCGTCGAGCGGCCGAATCTGTCCTGGGACGTGACGCTGACGGGCGCCACGAACCACTCCGAGGTCCTCAAGCTCGCCGGAACCGACACCACGATCATTTCGGGGAGCACCCAGCACCGCATCGGCTATGCCCCCCGGTCCTGGTTCCGCGAGCGGGTGGTGAGCGCCACGTACGACCAGGCGACGAACACGATCAGCAACGCGATGTGCGACAACGGGAGCGGCGGGACCGTGCCGTGCTACAACGCGGCCGGGGTCGTGACCGCTCCGCGCATCTTCCTCGGGCGCACCACGCCCAGCTTCGAGGGCTCGATCTCGACGGGGCTGCGTCTGTGGAGCCGGCTGAGGCTGAACTCGATGCTCGACATCAAGACGGGCTACAAGAAATACAACAACAACCTCCGGGCCCGCTGCCAGATCTTCGCGACCTGCCTCGAGAACATCTACCCGGAGCGGTACGATCCAGCCCGGATCGCGGAGGTGAGGAGCAACGGCACGCTGGTGTCGTTCGTGGTCAACGACGCGAGCTTCGCCCGGCTCCGGGAGGTCTCGCTCAGCTACGAGGTGCCCGACAAGTACGCGAGTTACTTCCGGGCCAAGCGGGCCTCCGTCAACGTGGCGGCGCGCAACCTGTACACGTGGACAAGCTACCCGGGGCTCGACCCGGAGAACCAGTTCCTCGAGGGCGGCAACGTGGGCCTGGAGCAGAGCAACCTGCCGCAGCTCTCGTCGTTCGTCGTCACCTTCAACGTGAGCTTCTGAGGAGGCCGACCATGAACGCTCGAATCCTCAAGAGCCCGCGTTTCCTCGTCGGAGCCCGCCGCATCGCCGCGGCGCTCGTCGCCCTGCCGCTCCTGGTGGGATGCAGCTTCGACGACCTGCTCGAGGTATCCGCCCCGAGCAATCTGCCGGCGGAGAACCTGGAGTCGCCCGCAGCCATGCCGATCCTGGTCAACGGCGCGATCGGCGACTTCGAGTGCGCGCTCGGCGCCGCGCTCGTGGTGACCGCGGTCGTGTCGGACGAGTTCGGTGATTCCCAGCTCGGCGCGGCGCAGTGGCCGTACGACCGCCGGGACGCCAACCAGCAACCCTACTCCATCTACGGCACGGCCGGGTGCAACAGTGCGCAGGGGCCGGGCATCTACAGCCCGCTGTCGACGTCGCGCTGGGCTGCGGACAACGCCCTCACGAAGCTCGAGGGTTACACCGCCGCGCAGGTCCCCAAGAGGGACTCGCTGATGGCGGCTGCGGCCCTGTACGGCGGCTTCAGCCTGGCGCACCTCGGGATGGCCATGTGCTCCGCGGCGCTGGACCTCGGCCCGGAGATCACCAACATGCAGCTCTTCGCCCAGGCGGAGGACCGCTTCACGAAGGCGCTCCAGTTCGCGACGACGGCCAACGTGGTCGCGTACAAGAACGCCGCGAACGTGGGCCTCGCGCGGGTGCGTCTCTTCCAGGGCAACAAGACCGGGGCGGCGCAGGCCGCGGCGCTCGTGCCCGCGGGCTTCGTCCTGAACGCGACCGCGTCGGACTCGGAGACGCGTCGTTACAACCGCGTGTACCACTCGAACATCAACACCCGGAACTACACCGTGGAGGAACCGTCCCGGAACCTGCTGACGGAGGGCGTCCCGGACCCGCGGACGAAGGTGGTCCGCGGCCAGAACGCTTCGGACGGCACGGTCGCATGGTACCAGCAGAAGTACACGGCCTTCGGCTCCCCGATGCCCGTCGCGCGATACCAGGAGGCGCAGCTCATCCTGGCGGAGGCGCAGGGCGGCGCGACGGCGGTAAGCATCGTGAACGCGCTCAGGGCCCCGCACGGCCTGCCGGCGTACACGGGGCCGACGGACGCCACTTCGATCCAGAACCTGATCATCGAGGAGCGGCGCCGTGAGCTGTTCGTGGAGGGGTTCCGCCTCCACGACACCCACCGCTTCAAGCTGCCGCTGATCCCCGCGCCGGGCACGGCGTACCCCATCAAGGGCGGCACGTACGGCAACACCACGTGCTTCCCGCTGCCGGACGTGGAACGGCTCTACAACCCGACCATCAACGGCACCGGCAAGTAACCCGCAGACCGTTGACCCGGGCCGGGCGTCATGCCCGGCCCGGGCTCAGCGGGGGGGCGCATGGCGATCGGCCGGCGTCTCCCTCTCTGGAACCCATCCTGGCAGGTCGAACCTCGAGGAGGTGACGGCATGGCGGGCGATCGCATGGCGGGAAAGGTGGTCATCGTCACCGGGGCCGGCTCGGTGGGTCCCGGGATCGGGAACGGCAGGGCCGCGGCGATCGTCTACGCGCGCGAGGGCGGCCGCGTGATGCTCGTGGATCTGGACGTGGACGCTGCCGAGGCGACGCGGGGCATGATCGCGGCCGAGGGCGGGGAATCGTTCACGTTCCGGGCCGACGTGAGCGACGCGCGCGACTGCCGCCGCGTGGTGGGCGCCTGCATCGAGCGCTGGGGTCGCGTGGACGTGCTCCACAACAACGTGGGGATCGAGCTCCCCGGCGGGCTGGCCGCGACCACCGAGGAGATGTGGGACCGTACGCTGGCCGTGAACCTCAAGAGCGTCTTCCTGCTCTGCAGGGAAGTGGTCCCCCACATGGAGCGCCAGGGCGGCGGCGCCATCGTGAACATCTCCTCGATCAACGCGATCCGGACGCTGCCCGCGCTCTCGCTGGCTTACGCGGTCTCCAAGGCCGGCATGAACGCGTTCACCCGGGACGTGGCCGTCGAGTATGCGGCCAAGGGGATCCGCGTGAACGCCGTGCTCCCCGGGATGATGGCGACCCCGTTCGTGGTCGGCGCGCTCACGGAGGCGTACGGCGGCGACATCGAGGCGATGATGAAGAAGCGGGACGCGTTCTGCCCCACGGGGAAGCAGGGCGAGGGGTGGGACGTGGCCCATCTCTCCCTGTTCCTCGCGTCGGACGAGGCGAAGTACATCACGGGTGCGCTGGTGATCGTGGATGGAGCGCAGACCTGCAGGATCTGACGCCCCGGCGCGCCCGGTGACGCTGCGCCAGGCGCGGTACGCGGGTACTCTGCGTCCTGTCCTACGCGTGCTCGCCCTGGCGGGAGCCACCGCGCTCGGGGGATGCCGCGAGGAGCCCGGAGGGCCGCCTCCCGCGTCGGCGGACGCCACCCTCGAGAGCCGGGTGGGCGCGCGGCTGGACTCCCTGCAGGCACGCACGTCCCTCTACGCACGCCACCTCCCCACGGGGCGCGAGATCGCGATCCGGGCCGATGAGCCCATGAACACCCTGAGCGTGATCAAGCTCCCCGTCATGGTGCTGGCGTTCCGCGACGCGGAGGCGGGACGCCTCGACCTCGACGCCCGGCGCACGGTCGGGCCGGACGACCTGCGCAGGGGGAGCGGGCTCCTGCAGACGTTCGCGCCCGGCCTGGAGCCGACGCTGCGGGACCTGGTCACGCAGATGATCGTCACCAGCGACAACACCGCCACCGACATGCTCATCCGGGAGGTGGGGCTGGACCGGGTCAACGCATGGCTCACGGAGGCGGGGTACGCCGAGACCCGGCTCAACCGCACGACCGGAGATCTCTTCCGGGAGGTCTGGATCCGCGCGGATCCGGCGAATGCGTCGCTGACCGACCGCGAGGTGTTCGACCGCGGGTTCCCGAGGGACTCGCTGGCCTCGCCGAGGAGCTTCGTGTTGGAGGGGGATTCCACCCGCTGGTTGGGACGGACGACGGCGCGCGAGATCGCGCGGCTACTGGAGGACATCCAGGGCGACCGCCTTTCCACTCCCGAGCACGCGACCGAGATGATGGAGATCCTGGAGGGGCAGTTCTACGAGACGCGCCTGCCCCGCTTCCTCGGGTCCCGGGCCCGCGTCGCGCACAAGACGGGGGACTGGCCCCCCATCGCCGGGAACGACGTGGGGATCCTGCTCTACCCGGGGGGGCCCACGGTCGTCGCGATCTTCACCAACCAGAACACCGGCGACTTCACGGCGCTGGAGGAGACGCTGGGGCGGATCGCCCTGGACCTGGTGGAGGCCTGGCGGTAAGGCGGCGCGCGCCGACGCTCGACGGCTTCCGACGCAGGGCTCTACGGGCCCTTGCGCGTGAAGACCAGGATGACCCCGTTGCCCGACCCCAGGCCGTAGCGCGCGGCGGAGGAGCCCCTGAGGACCTCGATCCGTCCGACCGATTCCGCCGGGATCTGGTCAAGCACGCGCAGGGCGTCGCCGTAGGCTGAGTACCAGCCCGCCGTCCCGCCCACCTGGATCCCGTCCAGGAAGACCAGGGGGGCGCCCGGCAGCACGAGGCTGCCCACTCCGCGGATGAGGATGCCCGCCCCTGCCCCCACTCCGCCGGAGCCGCGGCGGACGTCCACCCCCGGGAACCCGCGCGCAAGGAGGTCGGAGGCGGACCCGCCGCCTCCGAGCGCCCGAGCGCCGCCCATGGGGTAGATCCTCACGGTCGCGGACGGGTCGGACCCCTCCACCGCCACCACGAGCTCGTCGGCCTGGGCCGTCACGGGCGCCAGCTCCACCAGGATCTCGGTGGCGGACCCCGGCAGCACGTCCAGCAGCCTGAGGGCCGGCACGTACCCGGGCCGGAGCTCCAGCACGAGGGTGGTACGGCCCGGGGGCACGCGGTCCAGGAAGAACCGCCCGTCGGGCCCGGTCCGCGCCGCGACGGAGTCGTGCGCGCCGACCTTGATGGACACGCCCTCCAGGGGCTGGCGCGTCAGGGCGCACGTGACCGTGCCCAGGATCGTCCCGGACTGCTGGGCGGAGGCCGGCGTCGCCCGGGCGACCGCGCCGGGAGACGCCGCGCCGAGGGCCATCACCCCCAGGCACAGCAAGGCGCGGGATCTGCGGCTGCGTCTCACGGGTGCTCCTTTCCGGGTCGTGTCGTCCGGGCCTTGATACGCCGTTGGCCCCGGGAGGTTGCCTCCGGCGTGCGCCGCCACGCCGAACCCGGCTATCTTGCCGCGCGTGGCCCCCGCTGCGCGCCGGGGCCCGTGCACGGATCGGCTGGAGACTTCCATGAAACTGACCAGGGTCCTGACTACCGTCGACACCCACACGGCCGGCGGCCCCACCCGCATCCTCACGTCGGGCCTGCCCCCCCTCCGGGGAGAGAGCGTCGCGGCCAGGATGGAGCACTTCCGAGCCCACCACGATCCGGTGCGGAAGTTGCTCCTGAACGAGCCCAGGGGGCATCGGGACATGTATGGCGCGGTCCTCACGGAGCCCTGCCACCCGGATGCCGACCTGGGCGTCTTCTTCCCGACGGCCTCGGGGTATCTGCCCGCGTGCGTGCACAGCGCCATCGGAGTCGTGACCGCGGGCATGGAGACGGGCTTTGTCCGGGCCACGGACCGCCCCGGCGGGACGATCCACATGGAGACCCCCTCCGGGCTCGTGAAGCTGATCCCGGAGGTCAGGGGCGGGCGCGTAGCGTCGGTCTCGCTCCGTCCGGCGGCGGGGTTCGTGCACACCCCGTCCGCCCGGCTCGACGTCGGGGACGGCCTCGTGCTGGACGTCGTCATCGCCTTCAGCGGCGTCTTCTTCGTGCTCGTCGAGGTCGGCCAACTCGGCCTGCCGGCGGGTCCCTCGGGCACGCCCCTCGAGCCCGCGAGCGCCCCCCACTTCGCCGAACTGGGCCCGAGGGTCCTGAAGGCCGCCAACAAGTCGTTCGAGGTGCGCCATCCGGACAGGCCCGGGGCCGCCTCCATCGCGCTGGCGATGTTCCACCAGGAGGTGGGCGAACGCCACGGGCGCGACATCGTGATCGGCCCGACCGGCGGCGTGGACCGCTCGCCCTGCGGCGCCGGCACCGCCGCGAAGGTCGTGTGGCTCTTCACAGAGGGCCGGCTCGGTGCGGGAGCGCCGTACCTGAACGAGAGCTTCCTCGGGACGCGGTTCGTAGGCCGCGCTCTGGAGCCGGCCGGTGTGGGGCCGCACGCGGGGGCGCTCCCCGAGATCCAGGGGAGCGCGTACGTCACGGGTCTGCACCGGTTCGTGCTGGAGGAAGCGGACCCGCTGCCGGAGGGCTTCAGCTTCTGACGGACGCGCCGCCTCGCGGCCATGCCTTCGCTACGTGCCAGACGCCGATCGTCAGGATCGGGAGAACGTAGACGAGCAGGAACCCCCAGGTCACCGTTCCGTACCCCTTGGCGACGAGGTCCACGAGGCCGAAGCTGGACAGGGCCACCCCTGCTGCCACGAACAAGAGCGCGGCCGCGGGCCGGAGCAGCCTGGGCATGGCGCGCTTCCGCTCCTCGAACGCGCCGGCGATGCGCTCGTTCACGGCGTGGATCATGCCGGATCCGGTCTCGACGAGCGTGCCGAAGAGAACGACCTGGAAGACCACCTGGAACCAGGGCGAGCCCAGCGCGGCCAGGAGGTGGTTCACGGGCACGGGTTGGTCCACGATGCCGGGATACAGACCGGCCATGGCCAGGTAGAGGAGGATCGCCGGGACCATTCCGATCACCCCCGCGATCAGACCCGCCAGGAGGCCACCCCTGGCGGATTCCACGTGGCGGCACACGAACAAGATCGCGGGTATGATGCAAAGGTTGTAGCCCGCGTAGCGCATGCCCGCGAGGAGCCAGCCCTCTCGGAACTCCCCCGCCGACACCGAGGTCACGATGTCGTCGCCGAAGCGCACGAAGGCGACCACGATCAGGACGATGTACGCCGCGTAGAGGACGAACGACCACACCGCGAACACCGGCTCGACCAGGGCCGAGCCGCCCAGGACCACGAGCGACACCGCCACCGCGATCGTGAGCACGCCCACGTAGTAGGGAACCCCGACCGTCTCCAACAGGATCTGGCCTGCGGCCGCGCCCGTGACGGCGAGCACGAGCAGGAGCAGGATGAGGTAGCAGGCCTCGTAGAGGATCCACCCCCTGCCCAGGAGCTGGCGGATGAAGCTCCTGTAGTCGTACGACCTGGTGACGTGGGCGAATGCGAACGAGACCGCCGCCACCGCGCTCCAGATGACCATCGCGACGCAGGCCATCGCCACGAGACCCGCCGTGGGCCCGTATCGGAGGAAGAACTCGACGAGCTCGCGGCCGGTGCCGTAGCCCCCCCCGATGACCACCGACTGGAAGACGAGCCCCGGGAGGAGGTACTGCCTGTAGAAGGCGCCGAGCTTCATCGTCCGTCTCCCGGGTGTGAGGCACAACGCGGTGGGATCGGCGGCAAGCTGGCGACGCCTCGAGGCCGGGACAAGGGAATGCTCTCCGCCCCGTGCCGGACACGAGGCGTGTGGATGCGCGGGCCGATCCGGGGTAATACCTTGGCCCCTACCCCCCGCCTACACCCCAGGAGGCCCCATGAACCTCCGCACCGGACCGGCGCACCTCATCCGCGCCGCCGCGCTCGTCCTGGCGGCGCTCGCGCCCTTCGCGCCGGCGGGCTCCGCCCAGGAAGAGCACGAGGCGTGGCTCCGCGCCAATTACGACAAGACCGAGCACATGGTCGCGATGCGCGACGGAGTGCGTCTCTTCACGCTCGTCTACACGCCGAAGGACCGATCTAGGACGTATCCCATCCTGCTCCTGAGGACCCCCTACTCGATCGGCCCGTACGAGCCTGACCGATACCGCAGGCCCCTCGGGCCCACCGCGTCGTTCGACCGCGATGGCTACATCTTCGCCTTCCAGGACGTGCGCGGGCAGTTCCGCTCCGAGGGCACCTTCGAGGTGATCAAGGCACCGCGACCGAAGCCCAAGGGCCCCACCGACACCGACGAGGTCACCGACAACTACGACACCATCGAGTGGCTCCTGCGGAACGTGGCGAACCACAACGGACGGGTGGGCCAGTGGGGGATCTCATACCCCGGGTGGCAGGTCGTCATGGGGATGATCGACGCCCACCCGGCGCTGGTGGCGGCGTCCCCGCAGGCGTCGCCGTCGGACATGTTCATCGGGGACGACTGGCACCACAACGGCGCCTTCCGGATCATGTACTCGTTCTCGTGGCTTTCCGGGAACGCGCGCCGCCGCGATGCGCCGGGCACCACCCGGCCGGGCGCGTTCGACTACGGCACGCCCTGGGGATACGAGTTCTTCCTCGAGGCCGGCTCCGCGGCCCGGCTCGACAGCCTCTACTTCGGCGGCGAGGTGCCCGCGTGGAGGGAGTTCATGGCGCACGGCACCTACGACGAGTACTGGCAGCGCCAGAACGCCCTCCAGTATCTGGAGGGCATCCGGCCCGCCGTGCTGAACGTGGCCGGGTGGTTCGACACGGAGGACTTCTACGGTCCCATGTCCATCTACCGGACCATCGAAGCCAGGAACCCCGGGATCGAGAACACGCTGGCGGTGGGGCCGTGGCTGCACGGCGGCTGGCGGAGCATGAGCGGCGAGAGCCTCGGGTGCATCGAGTTCGGCCAGCCCACCTCGACCTGGTTCCAGGAGCGGGCGCAGTACCCGTTCTTCCGCTGGCACCTCAAGCGCGAGGGCGCGTGGGACCCGAAGGAGGCAGTGGTCTTCCAGACCGGGGCGAACGAGTGGCGCACGTTCGACAGGTGGCCCCCCGCCGGCGTGGCGCCCACCCGCCTCTACCTGAGGGAGGGCGGCCGGCTCTCCTTCGACGCGCCCGCCGGCGATGGCGTGGACACCTGGGTGAGCGATCCAGCGAGGCCCGTCCCCTTCTCCGCGGAGATCCGCACGACGCTCGGACACCTGTGGATGGTCGAGGACCAGCGCTTCGCGTCCACCCGGCCGGACGTGCTGGTCTACGTCTCCGAGCCGCTCGAGGAGGACCTCACGATCGCCGGGCCGATCGGGGCGGAGCTGTTCGTGTCCACCACCGGGACGGACTCGGACTGGGTGGTGAAGCTCATCGACGTGTATCCGGGTGATGCGCCTCCGAGCGCGGCGTGCGCCGTGCCCATGGGCGGATTCCAGATGCACCTGGCCGGGGAGATCATGCGGGGAAAGTTCAGGAACAGCTTCGAGCACCCCGAGCCGATGGTGCCGGGCGAGCCGACGCTCATCCGCATCGACCTCAGGGACCGCTTCCACACGTTCAAGGCGGGGCACCGCATCATGGTGCACGTGCAGAGCACGTGGTTCCCCGCGTACGATCGCAACCCGCAGACGTTCACGGACATCTACCACGCCAGGCCGGAGGAGTACCGGGCTGCGACGCAGACCGTATACCGGTCGGCGCAGCACCCGTCGCACCTCGTGCTGGGCGTGCTCCGATAGGGAAGCCCATGCTCACCCCCGAAGCCCTGAAGGAACGCCTCGACGCGTTTGATCGCGTCGCCCTGACCCACCTCCCCACGCCGCTCGAGGAGCTCCCCGCGTTGTCACGCAGGGTGGGGACCTTGAGCCTCCTCGTGAAGCGCGACGACCAGACCGGGCTCGCCTTCGGGGGCAACAAGGCCCGGAAGCTCGAGCTCATCATGGCGGATGCGCTCCGGCAGGGCGCGGACACCGTGGTCACCTGGGCCGGGGTGCAGTCCAACTGGTGCAGGCAGACCGCCGCGGCCGCAGCGCGCCTGGGGCTCCGCTGCGTGCTCATCCTGGTGAAGAAGCCCGGTGTTCCGGTGTGCCACGACGGCAACCTCCTGTTGGACGAGATCCTCGGAGCCGACGTCAGGGTGGTGGACGCGGTGCCCGGACGCTCGTTCCTCGAGCTGGCGCCGATGGCCGACCTGGTGGAGCCGGTTGTGGAGGAGCAACGCCGGGCTGGCCGGACTCCGTACCTCGCCCCCATCGGAGGGTCCCTCACCGAGGGCTCCATGTCCGCGCCTCTGGGGGCGCTCGCCTACGTGCGGGCGTTCCTCGAGCTCTACCTGCAGGCGGCGGAGCGGGGCGTGGCCGTGGATGCGGTGGTCCACGCCACCGGCTCGGCGAGCACGCAGGCCGGCCTGCTCGTGGGCGCGAAGCTCGTCGCTCCCGCCACCAGGATCGTGGGGATCTCCGTGGCCGCCGACCGTAAGACCGTGGCCGGATACGTGGAGGCGATCGCCGGCCAGACCCTCGCTGCGCTCGGCGTGCAGGGTGGCGTGGATGCGGGAGACGTGATCGTCCTGGACGAGTACCTGGCGGAGGGCTATGGGGTGCTCAACGACCCGGTCAGGAACGCGGTCTCGCTCATGGCCAGGGAGGAGGGGATCCTCCTCGATCCGGTCTACACGGGCAAGGCGATGGCCGGGCTCCTGGACCTGGCCGGACGGGGGTTCTTCCGGGAGGGCGAGAGCGTCGTGTTCCTCCACACGGGCGGCACGCCCGCGCTGTTTCCCTATCGGGAAGGGCTCCTGTCCGGTAGCTGAGGGCGATGATGCCGAGCCCGGCCAGGGCGTCGCCCGCTACCGCACGATCCCGAACCTCACGTTCCTGGTGCGGCCGTTGGAAAGGTAGAATCCGATGACCTTCCCGTTGCGGTCGCGCTCGAAGGTGAAATTGAGGTTGCCCCCCGAGAACGCGTCCCGGTCCCCGGGCGCGAGCTTCATGTCGTCCATGCGCCGCTGGCGGGCGACAAGCTTGTCCTCCTCCACGGACAACGTATAGAACGTTTCGATCTCGTCGCTGAAATAGCGGCCCTCGAAGGCGGCCAACTCCGCCGCCGTCGGCTTCCACGGCTCAGGGGCCTCGTCGGCCAGGCGGGTAGCGTGGTTCTCGCCGTTCTGGCGCAGGGTCAGCCCCGTCACCCGGCGCTCGGCGTTTCGGAGGAAGACCACCGAAGCCTCCACCCCGACGAGGGCGAACGTGGAGTCGGAGGTGGGCACGATCTCGATGCGCGGCTGGCCCGTAGCCTGCGTATACAGCTTCGCGCCTTCCCGACTGAACGTCAGGATGAAGCTCGGCGCGGCGTCCAGGGCATAGCGGCCCACGAAGTCGTCGACGTCTTCCGGGTCGTACTTCGCCGGATCGAAGGGGGCGCCGGCCGCCGCCGTCGCGCTTCCCTTCATGGCGTCGGCGAAGAACGCCTCGGCGATCTCGAAGGCGGGGTTCACGAACCCGGCGTGGTTGCTCTGCACGGTGACGCCGGCGTCGATCTCCGGGTAGTAGACCAGCATGGAGCGGTGCGCCACGTCGGCGCCTCCGTGTTGGATCCGGCGGAGCCCCTTCTGCTCGTCGACGCTCAGGCCGTAGCCGTACCCCGTAGCCTTCCCGTCCGTGAGGACGAACGACGTCATCATCTCGTCGAAGATCTTGCGGCTCCCCACCCGCGGGTCCGAGAAGTTGCGGGCCCAGGTCTCCAGGTCCCTGATCGTGGTGTAGATCCCTCCGGCGCCCATGGCGCCGGCCAGGTCGCCGGTCTCCCGGTAGCCGTCGGGCCCCGGGGTGTATCCCTCCGACCGGTCCGGGATCATGTGCTCGGGAGAGGCGCGCACCATGGTGCGCGTCATCCCCAGCGGCTCGAACACGTTCTCCCTCATATACTCAGGAAAGCTCTTCCCCGACGTGCGCTCCACGATGAGCGCCAGGAGCCCGAAGGCCGTGTTGTTGTAGTTCCACTCGGCGCCGGGAGCGTTCTGGAGCGAAGGCTGGCGCCGCACGATGTCCAAGATCTCGGATCGGTCGATCCAGTCGCCGTGGTCGAGGCGGCGGCCGGTCATGGTGAGGAGGTTGAGGAACTCACGCAGCCCCGACGTGTGCGTGAGGAGGTGGCGCACGCGGATGGTGTCCCCGAAGTCCGGGAGCTCGGGGAGATGCTTGCGGATGTCGTCGTCCAGCGAGAGGGCCCCGCGCTCGGCCTGGAGCATGACGGCGAACGCCGTGAACTGCTTGGAGGTGGAGCCGATGTTGGTGCGCGTGTCCACCCGGAACGGGGTGCCGTAGGCCAGGTTCGCCATCCCATAGGCCTTGGAGAAGAGGGTCCGCCCGCCCCGCCACACCTGCACGGCGCCCCCGGGCGACGAGGCGTCGCCCCAACGCGCCATGAGCTGGTCCACCCGCCTGGCCGGGTCTTTGGCCACCGGCTCGGACCGGAGGAGCGTGAGGCGGTATTCGCCGGCGCGCTCGTCCGCGGGGAAGACCTGCAGCGTGTACGTCCCGGCCTCGGCCAGCCGCGCCGAAAAGCGGAGGGCGCCCACACCCGGCCCCTGGAACCGCCCCCGTTGGGTGCCCTTGGCGTCCACGATCCTCACCACCACGGGCACCGATACCTGCTCCGCCACCGCCAGCACGAAGAGCGAGTCGCGCGCCTCCACGCGGTAGCGCGCTGTGTCCCCCTTGGCGAGGGTCCCGCCCACCGGGCGGCCCCTCTGGAGGACGGTGTCCTGGGCGGCGGCCTGCACGGCGAGGGCGGCGCTGGCCGCGAGCGAGAAGGCGAGGGCCCGGGCGAAGCCGAGGGAAGGGCGGACGGAGTGGCGCATGGGATGTTCCCGGTGGGGAAGGACGCGGCGGATGGTTGCGAAGGGCCCGCCGCAGCAAGGAAATCATGCTCCTGGCGGCGGCGGCCGGCAAGCCGGACGGGCCCCTGGGACGACTGGGGACGTGAGCGCCTGATCGCCTTCTTCCTGCATGTGCCGCAGGATGTGCCCCCCCCTGCAATACGCGCCGCATGGCCAAGCTCTCCGCCCGCCTCACCGACCACGTCCTGCCCCACCTGCCCCCGGCCGGCCCGCACCACGCACGCTTGCCGGGCGCCCCGCCGGGGGGCACCATGAGGCGGTCGGCGCGGCGCCGGGGCCCCGGCACTGCGGCCGACCAGCGCCTCCGACCCCCATCTCCATGCCTCCCGTGCCCTCCGCGACAGCGCCCATCCGCCTCCCGCGCGCCCCGCGCGCGCCATTCCACCTTCCGGCCGCCCTCGCAGCCGTACTGGCGGCCGCGGCCCCCGCGGCCGCGCAGCACTTCCCCGCCGACCCCAATCTCCTGGCGCTCGTGCGCGAGCGCGTCGAGCAGGGGCGCGCCAAAGGGATCGTCCTGGGAGTCCTGGAGGCCGACGGCAGCACGCGCATCGTGTCCTGGGGGGACCCGGGGCACGGCGCGCAGCCCCTCGGCGAGCGGTCGGTCTTCGAGATCGGCTCGATCACCAAGGTCTTCACGGGCACGCTGCTCGCGGAGATGGCCGAGCGCGGCGAGGTGCGGCTCGAGGAGCCGGTCCAGGATCTCCTGCCGCCGGGCGTGACGGTGCCGTCGCGGTCGGGGAAGGCCATCCGCGTGGTGGACCTCTCGACGCAGGTGTCGGGCCTGCCGCGCCTGCCCGGGAACCTGCGCCCGGCCGACGCCACGAACCCGTACGCCGACTACCGCGCCGAGAACCTGTACGCGGCCCTCGGCGGCCTCACGCTCGACCGCGACCCCGGCGAACGCTACGAGTACTCGAACCTCGGCGTGGGCCTCCTCGGGCACGCGCTCGCGCTGCGCGCAGGTGTCTCCTACGAGGACCTCGTGCGCCGTCGGATCCTCGAGCCGCTGGGCATGTCCCACACCGGGACGACGCTGACCCCGGAGATGCAGGCGTGGATGGTCAAGGGCCACGACCAGGCAGGGAACGCCGTGGGGATCTGGGACTTCGACGCCCTCGCAGGCGCCGGCGCGCTGCGCTCGGACATGCACGACATGCTCGCGTTCCTGAAGGGGAACGTCGGCGAGCCGCGCTCGCCGCTCGAGCGCGCGATGCGCACCGCGCACGCGGTGCGCGCGCCGGCCGGCCCGAACATGGAGATCGGCCTCAACTGGCACGTGCGCGCCGTGGGCGAAGACCGGATCGTCTGGCACAACGGCGGCACAGGGGGCTTCCGCACGTTCATCGGCTTCGACCCCGCGCGGCGGGTCGGGGTGGTCGTGCTGACCAACTCCGCCCACGGCGCCGACGACATCGGCTTCCACCTCGTGAACCCTGCGGTCCCGCTCCAGCCGCCGCCGGCACCGCCGCGGCAGCGGTCGGAGGTCGCGGTGGTCCGCGACATCCTCCAGCGCTACGTGGGCGTCTACGAGCTGACCCCGCAGTTCCGCATCGAGATCACGCTCGACGGCGCGGGCCTGGGGCTGCAGGCGACCGGCCAGCCGCGGCTGCCGCTCTTCGCCGAGTCGGAGACCGCCTTCTTCTTGAAGGTCGTGGACGCCCAGGTCCAGTTCGTCGTGGAGGCGGGCGTCGTCACGGCGCTCGTGCTCCACCAGGGAGGGGCGGCCCAGACCGCCCGCCGGCTCCCGCCTCCGTCGCTCTGACGCACCTCCGACCCATGGAGCATGTTCGCATCATGATCGCCAGATCCCGCCTCGCCGCCGCGCTCGTCGCGTTCGTCCTCGCCGCCCCCCTCGCCGCCCAGCCCGCGCCCCACCGGCGCATCCAGGAGGTGATGAACCGCCCCGAGTTCGCGCACGCGCATTGGGGCATGGAGTTCTACGACGTCGCCAGCGGCAGGGTGCTGATGTCGCACAACGGCAACCGCCTCTTCGTCCCCGGCTCCACCACCAAGGTGGTGACGATGGCGACCGCACTCGAGACGCTCGGCGCCGACCACCGGTTCCGCACGCGCGTGTACCGCACCGGCCCGATCGTGGACGGCGTGGTGCAGGGCGACCTGGTGCTCGTCGCCAGCGGTGACCCCAACATCTCGGGGCGCGAACGCGACGGGAGCTACGCCTTCATCGACAGCGACCACTCGTACGGCGGGCAGCCCCTCCCCACGGATCCGCTCACGACGCTGCGGCGGATGGCCGAGCAGGTAGCCGCCAAGGGCATCAGGGGGATCACCGGGCAGGTGATCGTGGACGCCTCGCTCTTCCCGGAAGGCGAGCGCGAGGGGGGCACGCGGGTCGTGATCTCACCCATGGTGATCAACGACAACGTCATCGACATCGTCGTCACGCCGGGGGCGCGGGCGGGGGAGCCGGCACGGGTCGTGGTCTCGCCGGAGACGTCGCTCCTGACGGTGCAGGCGTACCTCGCGACCGTGGATTCGGGAGCGCAGGCCGCGGCGAGGGCGGTGGAGGACAGCACGAACAAGGACCATCGCACGCTGGTGGTCTCGGGAGCCGTCACGGTGGGGCCGGCCCTCAACCGCCGTTGGATCGTGCCCGTGCCCAGCCGCTTCGGCGAGATCGCGTTCGCTGAGGTGCTGGGCGGCGTCGGGATCCGGGCAATCCCCCGCCTGGGATCGCGCACGGTGGATCCGCCGGCGCTGGCCGCTCGCTACGCGGACTCTCTCCTGGTCGCCGAGCACGTCTCGCTTCCGCTGACGAAGGAGGCGGTCGTGCTCCTGAAGACGTCGCAGAACCTGCACGCGAGCAGCTTCCCCTTCATCGTCGGCGCGCTCGAGGGGGAAGGCTCGCGCAACGGGTTCGACATCGCCCGCGAATGGCTTACCCGCGAGGGGCTCGACCTGGGCGGAGCGGTCCAGGGCGACGGAGCCGGCGCCGACGCCTACTTCTCGCCGCGCTTCATGACGCGCCTCCTGGCCAAGGTCTGGGGCAAGCCGTGGGCGCAGGACTTCAAGGCGGCGCTGCCGACGCTCGGGAAGGACGGCACGCTGGCCCAGATCCAGGTCGGGTCGCCCGGGGCGGGGAAGGTCTTCGCCAAGACCGGGACCTACGGGAGGTTCGACCCGCTCAACCGGAGGCAGCTCATCCACGGCAAGGGGCTGGCCGGCTACTTCACCTCGCAGAGCGGGCGCGAGATCGCCTTCGCCATCTACGTCAACAACGTCGCCGTGGCTTCAGGAGACCCGGCGCTGGTGGCGGGGCAGGCCCTGGGTGAGATCGCGTCGATCGCGTGGGAGACGGTGAGGTAGGCCCGGGCCCCCGTCGTCGCCCCCGCGCCCCTCAGCGTCCCGTGGTGTAGAACGCGATCAGCCGCGAGGCCACCGCATCCAGGGCCCGCGACGACCGGGCCGTGTCCGTCCCGTCGTAGCAGTTGGTCACGGCCAGCACGGCGAAGCCGCGCAGCGGCGCCATCCAGGTGACGGAGTAGTTGCCGGTGTTGGTGCCGCTGTGCGTGAGCGTGCGCCCCTCGGCCCAGGTCCGGCTGGTCACGGCCCACCCCATGGCGTAGGTGTCCATGCCGCTGGTGGTCACTATCCCGGTCGTGGTTACGCGAGCCACCACGGGCGTGACGAGCGTGGAGGTGCCCGCCTCCACACGCAGCACCTCGCGCAGGAACCTCGCCCAGCTCGGCGCGGACATGTGCGCGCCCCCGGCCGACGAGTAGACCGGCGGGTTGTCGAAGACCTCAAGCACCTGCCACTGGCCGTTCACCAGGCGGTGCGCCGCCGGCTGCTGCGTGCTCAGCGCGGTTGCCTGAGGGCCGAAGCCGGCGTCAGAGATGCCGAGGGGGCCGAATACGTGATCGCCCATGGCGGTCTCGAAGTCGGTGCCGAGCGCCCGCTCGATCATGGCGCCCGCCACGATGTAACCGAGGTTGCTGTAGGAGTAGGTGCCCTTCACGCTCGCGGGGGCCTGCGTCACGGCCCAGGCGGCGACCGCGTCGCGCTGCTGCGTGCGCGTGGTCCCCACGATGGCGGAGCCGGGTGGGTCCCTGGGGATTCCGCTCTGGTGCGAGAGCAGCTCGCGCAGCATGACGTCGCGATACTCCGCCCGCATCGTGCTCCTCATCTCGGGGAACGCCTGGTCCAGCGTGGTGGTCCAGTGGAGGGCGCCGCGTTGGACCGCCACCGCCGCCAACATCGAGGTGAACGCCTTGAAGTTGGATCCCAGGTGCCAGAGGTCCTGGAGGGTCGCGGCCGCGCTCCCGGTGACGCGGCGCTGTCCCGCCACGCCCCAGGCCCACACGGGGTCGTCCACCCTCACGATCACGCCGGCCAGGGCGGGTAGGTCGAACGCGCTGCGGATGGAGTCGATGATCTGGCTGAGGTCCCGCCCGGCCGCCGCGTCGAGGGCGTACGCGACGCCCACCTGCGCCGTGCCGCCGCCCGTGACCGTCACGGTCTGGAGGTCCTGGGCGGGCTTGTATGTGCCGTCGGACGTCGCCACCCAGCCGGCACGCACCTCGTACGATCCAGCCGCGAGCCCGGAGAGCGTGGTGGACGCGGTGATCGTGCGCGAGAACCCCGCGGGACCGGTGACGGTCACGGCGGCCGGGACCGAGGCCGGCATGCCGGTCACGTTGACCTGCAGCGAGGCCGTGGCGGGCGACGGACCGCTAGGTGAGCCACCCCCGTCGCAGCCGAGGGCGGCGGCGACCAGCACGAGGATCGGGAGACGGAAGCGAGGCGATGGCATCATGGGCACCCCCGAGGGCACGCGCGTTGGACCGCATGGAAACTGCCGCGGGCGGCGTTG
>DATIKQ010000087.1:0-14968 GCA_035477395.1 Longimicrobiales bacterium | reverse complement strand
CGGCCCCATTGAAGCTCGCCATCGACCGTCTCCTCCCTCGTCTCGAAGCGCCTTCCGCGACCAACAGGTCGCGGCCCCATTGAAGCGGCCAGCAGCAGCTGGCGCGCCTTCTCCAGCTCGGCCCTTCCGCGACCAACAGGTCGCGGCCCCATTGAAGCAAAGCCACAGGGTACTCTGATCGCATCGATGACGGTCCTTCCGCGACCAACAGGTCGCGGCCCCATTGAAGCGAGTCTGAGAAGGTCGTGAACGACATCGTGAAGGGCCTTCCGCGACCAACAGGTCGCGGCCCCATTGAAGCGCGCGGATCCCCTCCCAGCCGATCACGTTGTCGGCCCTTCCGCGACCAACAGGTCGCGGCCCCATTGAAGCGTGGAGACCGCCCAGCGCACGATCCAGGACCGTTGGGCCTTCCGCGACCAACAGGTCGCGGCCCCATTGAAGCGGAACCGCCACCACGGGCACCGTCCCCGCGCACGCCCTTCCGCGACCAACAGGTCGCGGCCCCATTGAAGCAGCCGCTCCGAAAGGCCCCGGGTGATCGTGGACGCCCTTCCGCGACCAACAGGTCGCGGCCCCATTGAAGCAGCATCACCGCCCACGGCGAGGAACTTCTCGATCCGCCTTCCGCGACCAACAGGTCGCGGCCCCATTGAAGCAGATCCGAACCGAGCGGGCCCCGTGCCGGCGGTGCCCTTCCGCGACCAACAGGTCGCGGCCCCATTGAAGCGCCCCGATGTTGCCGGCGTCCCTCATCGGCTCCTGGTCCTTCCGCGACCAACAGGTCGCGGCCCCATTGAAGCCCGCTTTCGATGTCCGCCTCGGTGACGAACTTGCCCCTTCCGCGACCAACAGGTCGCGGCCCCATTGAAGCTCGGTGACCGGCTGCGCGCGGGCGATGTCGCCGGCCCTTCCGCGACCAACAGGTCGCGGCCCCATTGAAGCATGGACTGTGCCTTGCGCTCCCGCGTCTCCCTCACGCCTTCCGCGACCAACAGGTCGCGGCCCCATTGAAGCAGGACGCAATCGCCCGGATGCGCGAGACGGGGATGCGCCTTCCGCGACCAACAGGTCGCGGCCCCATTGAAGCCCCGTGCGCGCCATGGGCTCCCTGGACTACGTCGCCCTTCCGCGACCAACAGGTCGCGGCCCCATTGAACCACGCACCGATTCTGCCTTGGAGGTCTGTGGTTGCCTTGACTCGCACCTGCGCCGGCAGCACGTGGAGGTGCCGGCGGACGCCACCCTCGGCCGGGTGGAGATCGTCACGAACTACGCGGGTGCCGACGGCTCCGTGATCCGGGGGATCCTCGGCCAGGGCGGCCTGGACGGCCTGGTCGTGGAGGCTTCGGGGGTGGGGAACGTCTCCGACCGGATGTTCGGGGCCTTGCAGGAGGCGCGCGCCCGGGGGATCCCCGTGGTGATCTCGACCCGGGTGCACACCGGCCGCACGCTGGCCCTGTACGCGGGGAGCGGGAGCGGGGTCACGCTGGAGGGGATCGGGTGCGTGTTCGCCGACAACCTGCCGCCCCACAAGGCGCGTGTGCTGCTGCTGGCGGCGCTCACGCGCACTTCGGACCCGGCAGAGCTGCGCGCCCTCTTCGGACGCTGAGGGCGGCGGCCCGAAGCGCGCAGCCGGGCCGCGAACCCGGCGCGGTCCGAGGGGTATGCCTCCCTGTCCCGCCGCCGAGCGGGGCGGAGCGCAACCAACGAGCACCCCTTCAGGAGGATCCATGCGTCCGGTCCGTACCCTCTCCCTGGCCGTCCTGGCCACCGTAGCCTTGGTGGTCCCGGCCCAGGCCCAGGACTTCGCCGGCTGCTTCGTCCGTGGCGGTGACGCCGCGGCCGCGGCGACGCGCCCCAGCCCGCTGGGCGCCGTGTCGTTCACCGTGGGAGGCCAGGAGGCCAAGCTCTGCTACGGCCGCCCTTCGGCGAACGGCCGCAAGGTCTTCGGCGAGCTGGTTCCCTTCGGCTCGCCCTGGCGCATCGGCGCCAACGAGGCCACGGCCCTCCACATCCGCATCGCCGCCGACATCGGGGGCGTGAAAGTCGAGCCCGGCGTCTACTCCCTCTACGCCGTGCCCGGCGAGACCGAGTGGGAGATCTTCGTCAACAAGCAGTGGGAGCGCTGGGGCACTCCCATCAACGACGCGGTGAAGGCCGGCGACGTGGGCAGCTTCAAGCGCCTGGCGGCGCCCACGGCCACCATGGTGGAGCAGCTCACCTTCACCTGGGCGCCCCACGGCGCCGACATGGGCCGCCTTGTGATGGAGTGGGAGAACACCAAGGTGGAGATCCCCGTGCAGAAGGCCGGCGCGGTGCACCAGCACTGAGCGGAACGCGGGGGGCCGGGGGCGCGTGCTCGCGCCCCCGGTCACCCAACCGGCCTCAGCGGGTGCGCCTCGGTGTTGAACACCACGGCGTCGAAGTCCAGCGCCGTGGGCACCGCCAGGAGCCAGGCGTACTTGAGCGTTTCGGCCAGGAAGAACGACTCCATGGCGTCGTCCTTCTCGCCCGTGCGCACGTCCTTCAGGTGGGCGAAGCCGGCGTCCACCCGGGTGGCCGCCACCACCCTCCGGAACATGTCCTTGCCCATCTCCCGCCAACGCTCGTCCCCGGTGAGCACGTATAGGTAGCAGGCCGACTCGATGGCCTCGGGGCGGAGCGGGTAGCCGGGATGCCCCATCTCCAGCGTGACGTAGTCGAACGACTCGGGCTCCACGCCGAAGGTCTCCCACATGAACGCCACCGACTCCTGGAGCCGGGCGGCGCGCTCGAGGTCGCCCCCCAGCGCCAGCACGGCGGGGAGGAACGCGTCCAGCGCGCCGAAGCGGGTGCCGGTGCGCGCCCCCGTGAGCATGTCAGCCTGGCCGTACCAGAGCCGCCCATCCGTCTCGTGGGCCAGGTGGGCGTCCAGCGCCGAGCGGCCGGCCCGCCACATGGTCTCGAAGTCCTCGTCGCCGAAGAGGAGCCAGGCCTTGAGGAGGTACTCGTAGTACGAGTCGATCCCGCCCCGGACGTGGCTCTCGGCGTCGAGCCAGTCGCCGTTCTGCACGTCGATGACCGATCCCACCAGTCCCAGCGTCGAGCGCTGGGCGTGGAGGCGGGTGACCGCCCCCTTCACCGCGTCCATGTAGCGCCGATCCCCGGTGAGGTCGGAGAGGAGGCCGAACTCCAGCGTGAGCGTGCCGATCTCCGCGGGGTTGTTCTCGCTCCCCTCGACGGCTCCGGTAGCCAGGTTCACGCGGACGTAGGGGAGGCCGGTGGGCGAGGCGAACGCCGGGAGCATGCGGTCCGCGAGGTCGGTGGCCAGCTCCAGCCAGCGCGCGTCGCCGTCCATCTGGTAGGCGGACAGGAGGCCCCCCAGGATCCGGATGTTCACCTCGAAGACCTGCACCGTCATGTCGTGGTCGAAGGAGAGCTCGTCGAACACGAGCCTCTTCGTGCGCCGTGCCTCGGCGTCCAGCCCCATGAGGACCATGGTGTCGTAGGCGTCCACCGGGGTCATGAGCAGCGGCTCGGCGTACCAGTCGCGCCATCCCTTGCTGAGGGGGCGGAGCGCGTCGTGCCCCCAGGCGTGTGCCTCGTAGGAGCTCCACGCGTGCAGGAACGCGTCGCGCACCTCCTCGGCGAAGGCCGAGTCGGTCGGGAGGCCGTTCACCGAGAGGACCTCCCGGCGGAGGGCGACGGGGATGCGCGCGGGAACGCTCGGGGCGGGCTCGGGGGCGTCGCAGCCGCCGGCCAGGAGCGCGGCTGCGGCGAGGGCGAAGAGGCGTGGGCGTGGCATGGGGTACAAGGTGGCGGGCCGGCGGGTGCGGGGAAATCCCGGCTTGCCGGGCACCCCGAGGGTCCCCATCGTGCCGGTCATACCCTCACCCACCGCGAGCAGCCACCATGCACACTACATCGCTCCGCTCCCTCCTCCTCCTCGGAGCCGCGGGAGCGCTCCTCACCACGGCGGCGCCGGCGTCGGCGCAGGATTGGGCCAAGGCCCGGGACGAGGCCGTGGCCAACCTCCAGGCCCTGGTGCGCCTCGACACCTCGGACCCGGCGACGGGCAACGAGACCGTGGTCGTCAAGCGCATTCAGGAGATCCTCGCCCGCGATGGGATCGAGTCCCGCATCTACGAGAAGGAACCCGGGCGCGGGAACATCGTCGCCCGCCTGAAGGGGAGCGGCGCCAAGCGGCCCCTCCTCCTCATGGGCCACATCGACGTGGTCGGCGTGGAGCGGGACATGTGGACCGCGGACCCGTTCGCCGCCGAGATCAAGGACGGCTACGTCTGGGGGCGCGGAACCCAGGACGACAAGGGGATGACCGTGGCGGCGCTCCAGGCCTTCCTCATGCTGAAGCGCGCCAACGTGCCGCTGGACCGGGACGTCATCTTCATGGCCAACGCCGGCGAGGAGGGGAACCCCTCCATCGGCGTGCAGTTCATGGCCGAAGAGCACTTCGACGAGATCGACGCCGAGTTCGCGCTGAACGAGGGCGGCAACATCTCCGACGTCAACGGGCGCATGGTGGTCGCGGTGGGCACGGCCGAGAAGGTGAGCCGCGGTCTGCGCCTCACCGCCCGGGGCACCTCCGGCCACGCATCGCGCCCGCTGGTCGACAACGCCATCGTCCACCTGGGCGCGGCGGTGGCCAAGTTCGGGAGCTGGCAATACCCCATGCGGCTCAACGAGACCACCCGGGCCTACTTCAAGCTTATGGCGGACGTGGTCGAGCCGGAGTTGGCCGACCTCTACCGGAACCTGGAGAATCCCGCGCGCACCGCCGAGGTGCAGGAGAAGCTCCGGGTGCTGGATCCCGGCGCCAACTCCATGATCCGCACGTCCGTCTCGCCCACCATGATCGAGGGCGGGTTCCGCTCCAACGTCATTCCCGCCGAGGCGACCGTCCGCCTGGACATCCGCGCGCTTCCCGACGACGACCCACAGTGGCTCGCCGAGGAGATGCGGAAGCTCATCGCCGACCCGGCGGTGGAGGTGGGCACGCCGGGACGGGGGCGCCCCCTGAGCGCTCCCATGCCCATGGACTCGGACCTGTACCGCGCGCTCCAGAAGGCCCAGCAGGAGGTGTTCCCCGGCGGCCTGACCGTTCCCACCATGGGGACGGGTGCCACCGACTCGGCGTACCTGCGGCCAAAGGGGATCCTGTCCTACGGGCTGGGCGTGCCCAAGGGTCCGGAGGGCTCGCTGGCCCACGGCCACGACGAGCGCGCGTCGGTGGAGGGGCTGGGGCTCTTCGTCCGGTACCTGTACACGACCGTCGTCGAGGTGGCGGGGAAGTGAACGCACGGGGCCGGCCCGGCTTCCGGATCTTCGCCGACGTCCCCCGGACGCCGCCCGAGCTGGTGGAGGCGTTTCGCGGCAAGGCCTCGTCGGACGTGGCGGACGCCATGGGGCGATTCTACGCCATGGACCCGGGGATCGTCCCCCGCACCGGGCTCCCCCTCTGCGGCGTGGCGGTGACGGTGAACGTCAGGCCGGGGGACAACCTCATGCTCCACAAGGCCATGGAGCTGGCCCACCCCGGCGACGTGCTGGTGGTGTGCACCAACGGGTGCACCACGAGCGCGGTCTTCGGCGACATCATGGGGACCACCGCGGTCGCCGCCGGCCTGGGCGGCCTCGTGGTGGACGGGGCCATCCGCGACCTGGATGGCCTGAAGGCCCTGGGGCTCGCGGCGTATTCGAGGGCGGTGACGCCCGGGGCGTGCGACACCGATGGCCCCGGCGAGGTCAACGTGCCCGTGTCCTGCGGGAGCATCGTGGTGGCGCCGGGCGACGTGGTCGTGGGTGACGAGGACGGGCTGGTGGTCATTCCCCGCGACGACGCTGCCGTGGTGCTGGAGCGGCTCGCGGCCGTGGAGGCGGGGGTGGTGAAGAGGATCGCCGCCATCCGGGCCGGCGAGCTGTTCAAGCCGGAGATCGACCAGACGCTGCGGGACCGAGGGGTGCTCCCCTGACGGAACGAGGTGCGACGACGGGCGTCCTGGTCGAGGCCTGCGTCACCACGGTGGACGAGGCGGTGGGGGCTGCGCGGTCGGGCGCCCGCCGCCTCGAACTCTGCGTGGATCTGGACGTCGGGGGGTTCACGCCGCCCCTGGCGCTCCTCGATGCCGTGCGCGCCGCCGTGGACATTCCGGTCTACTGCATGGCGCGGAGGGCCTCGGGGTTCATGACCACACCCGGTGAGGCCGAGGCGGTGGCCCGGGACGTGGAGGCGCTCCGGGGGGCGGGGGCGCCCGGCGTGGTGGTGGGGTTCCTTGCCCCCGACGGGCGGGTGGACGAGGCCGCCACGAGGCTGGCGGTGGACGCTGCGGGTGGGCTCCCTGTGACCTTCCATCGCGCCTTCGACCACGCCCCGGACCTCTTCGAGGCCCTGGAGACGCTGGCGGCGCTGGGGGTGGGGCGCGTCCTCACCGGAGGCGGGCCGGGCGCGGCCAGGGACCACGCGGACACGCTGGCCGAGCTGGTGGCGCGCGGCGCGGGGCGGGTGGAGATCCTGGTGGGAGGGCGCGTGCGCGGCGACCACGTGCGCCACCTCGTGGAATACACCGGCGCACGTGAGGTCCATGCCCGTGCCGAGGGCGTGGACGCGGTGTGCCGGGCGCTGCCCAAGACGTGACCGACCGCGACTTCTGCTGCCGCCGTCCTGGCCCCCCCCGCCGGTTCTAGTGGTAGTCCTGCTCCCGGGTCCGGATGCGGGGATTGACCACGTTGTTGAACACCGACCCGAACGTGAAGCTCAGCCCCACGTCCACGCTGTATTCGTAGTCCTTCCCGAGCTCCTTGCGCCGGAGGAGCACCTCCTCGTCGGGGACCTCCTCGCGGGACAGGTAGATCTGGTCCTTGATCCGCGCCACCGAGCCACGGACGTCCAGGCTCAGCCCCCGCACGATGCGGATCTCGGCGTTCGTATAGAACTCCAACCTGTGCTTGGAGAAGTCGTCCAGGTAGTTGGAGCCGGACAGGGACAGGAGCAGGCTGCCCCACGGCTGGGTGAAGTCGGCGGCGATCTCGAGGGCCTGCTCCGGGCGGGTCTCGGATGTCTTGTCGAAGAGCGTGACGTCCTCGTAGCGGAAGGTCGAGATCCCCACCCGGTACAGCACCGTGATCTGACGGCGGGTGGCCTCGGCGTACGGGAGGACTGAGTACTCCAGCGCCGGGGCCGCCTTCAGCGCCAGGCTCTGGTTGACGGACGTGGACGCGCTGGCGGACCCCGAGAACCCCCAGGACCAGTGCGGCCCCAGGCTCCACACGGCGACCACATTGCCGCCCAGGTCGGTGGCGCTGCTCTCCTCCTTCTCGCCGCTCGAGTACTCGAAGTGGTCCTCCTGGTATTCCCCGCTGAGCTCCATGTCGATCTTGAAATCCTCGGTGGTGCGGCTGGCCGAGAACGACCCGTCCACGGCGGTGGCGCGGGTACGGGTCTCTCCCTCGAACTCGCCGGAGACGGAGGCGCGCATGACCCAGAGGTTCCAGGGGTCGTCGGTGGGCACCCCTGCGGGACGCCGCTCCTCGGGGTCCCCGGAGAAGACCACGTCCACCACCTCGGCCCGCTCGGTCTGCGCCAGATAGCGCACCAGCCCCAGGCGGAACGTCCGGGTGAACGCCTCGCGGACCTCGTCGTCGGTGTCGGTCTGACGGGAGGCGTGGCGCAGCGTGTCGGCCAGGTGGGCGAGCTGCCGGAGACCGAGGAAGTGCAGGGTGTACTCCGTCCCTCCCGCACCGGTCTGCTGCTGCGTGACCAGGACGTGGAGGTCCGCGTCCATGCGGTCCCGGACCCAGTCCACCACGGGGACCTGCTCGCGCATGTAGTCGAAGTCGCAGCGCTGGCAGTCCAGGAAGACGCGGAGCGGCGGTGGGGGCGGGGGCGCCTGCTGGGCGCCCACGAGCACCGGAAGGAGCGCGAGGGCCGCGGCTACGGGGAGCAGGACCCGGGTCGGTGTGCGCATATCACCCGCCATGGGGTGTGGGTGGGGCCGCCGGGCAGGGGTCGGCTCGCTGAGATCTACTCACCTTGGACAGCCCGGGGGAGCGGAGTGTTGGCCCGTCGGGGAGCCCGTGTCCGCCACCTTGCCCTGGTGAATCGTGCGCCCCATGCTCCCCGAGGTTCCGGGGCCCTGCTCGGGCCCCTTGCATCCGCCAGGAGGGATATCATGCGCCGCGCGCTTCTCGTGCTCTTCTGCCTCGGCCTGGGCTTCGCCCCGGCCCTTACCGCCCAGACCGCCGATCCCCGCCTGGACCGCCTCAAGGAGGATGCGCTCCAGCTCGTGGAGAAGCGCTCCAAGCTCGTCCAGGAGATCATCGACCACCTGTACTCCTTCGCCGAGCTGGGGATGCAGGAGTTCGAGACGCAGCGCTACCTGACGGGCCTCCTGGAGAAGGAGGGGTTCACCGTGCAGCGCGGCGTGGCCGGGATGCCCTCGGCCTGGACGGCGCGCTGGTCCAACGGGACGGGCCGGCCCGTCATCGCGCTGGGCTCGGACATCGACGGTCTCCCCCAGACCAACCAGCAGCCCGGCAAGGGCTTCCGGGAGCCCCAGGTGGCCGAGATGGCCCCCGGGCACGGCGAGGGGCACAACACGGGGCAGGCGCTGAACATCGTGGGCGCGCTGGCCGTGAAGGAGATCATGAAGAAAGAGAACATATCCGGCACGCTCCTGCTCTGGCCCGGGGTCGCCGAGGAGCAGGTGGCCGCGAAGGCGTTCTTCGTGCGCGACGGGGTCTTCGACGGTGTGGACGTGAACCTGTTCGCCCACGTGGGCTCGAGTTTCGGCGTGTCGTGGGGGACGGCGGGCGGCAACGCCCTCTGGTCGGCCCAGTTCCGGTTCCTCGGGAAGACCGCCCACTCCGCCGGCGCGCCCTGGGCCGGCCGGTCGGCGTTGGACGCGGTCATGCTCATGGCCACCGCGTGGGAGTACCACCGGGAGCACCTGGAGCCGGCGTCGCGCTCCCACTATGTGATCATGGAAGGCGGCGACCAGCCCAACGTGGTGCCCTCGGCGGCCACGATCTGGTTCTACTTCCGGGAGCGTGACTACCCCCGCACCAAGGCCATGTATGAGTCCGCGGTCAAGATGGCGCAGGGCGCGGTCCTCATGACCGACACCGAGATCGACACCATCCAGACCGTGGGATCCGCCTGGGGGCGCCACTTCAACAGGCCGGTGGCGGAGGCGATGTATGCCAACATCCAGAAGGTGGGCCTGCCCCAGTGGGACGAGAAGGACCAGGAGCTGGCGAAGGCCATGCAGCGCGAGCTGGGTCAGAGGGAGCGTGGCCTGGCGGATTCCATCGGGCCCATGGGCGGCCCGGTGGACCTGGAGCGGTCGCTGGGCGGCGGCTCCGACGACATCGGCGACGTGTCGTGGAACATGCCCACGGTGACGCTGAGCTACCCCTGCAACATCCCCGGGATGACCGGCCACCACTGGACCAGCGGGATCGCGTCGGCGACGCCCATCGCCCACAAGGGCGGCGTGGCCGGCGCCAAGGTGCAGGCGCTCACCGTCCTCGACCTGCTCCTGGACGGGAAGACGATCGCGGCGGCGAAGGACTACTTCGTGAACGTCCAGACGAAGGACACGAAGTACACGCCGTTCATCACCCCGGACGACAAGCCGGCCACGTTCCTGAACGCGGAGATCATGGAGAAGTACCGCCCGTTGCAGCGGCCGTTCTACTACGACTCCTCCAAGTACAAGACGTACCTGGAGCAGCTGGGGATCGAGTATCCCACGCTGAAGCCGAAGACGATCAGCGACTGAGAAGGAGGCTCCTGGAGGCGGAGTCGAGCCTCGAGTTGGCGGGTCGGGTGGCCCGGGGCGCCGCAATGGGCCCCGGGCCACTGCCGTTCGGGGTCAGTTCCCTCCCGACAGTCCCGTCAGGATCTGGAACTCGCCGCGCCGGTTACGGCTCCATGCGCGCTCGTCGCGGCCGGGCTCGAGGGGCCTCTCTTCGCCCATGCTCTGGATCTGGAGCCGGTCGGCGGAGATCCCGAAACCAGTCAGGTACTCCTTGATGGACTGGGCTCGCTGCATGCCCAGTGCCAGGTTGTACTCCGTGGATCCCCGCTCGTCGGCGTGGCCGACGATGCGGAGGGTGACCGTGCCTTCCTCGCGGAGGACGCCGGCCTTGGCGTCCAGCTTCCCGCGCTGGTCCTCGCGGATCGCCGACACGTCGTAGTCGAAGAAGACCATGTCCTCGAGCGCGGCGCGCTTGCGGGCCAACTCCGCGCGCGCCGCCGCCTCCGCCGCGCGCGCCTCGGCCTCGCGGCGGGCACGCTCGGCCGCCTCACGCTCGGCCGCGAGCCGGGCACGCTCGGCGGCGCCGTCGTCCGCCGGGGGCGGCGGGGGCGGCACTTCCTTCTTCCCGCATGCCGCGGTGCCCAGGGGCAGCGACACCGCCAGGGCGAGGATCAGGGCGCGATTCCAGCGGAGCTTCATGGGACCTCCTCGTGTGTGAGTGCGTTCCGATCTGACCCGGATACCACCTGTGGGGACACCAGGACCACGGGGGTCCGGCAGCGCAGGGCCACGTTGGCCGCGGTCGTGCCCAGCCGGAACGGCTGGAACCCCGACCTGCCGTGGGTGCCTGCGACCACCAGGGTGGCACCCACTTCCTCCGCGAGCCTGACGAGCTCCACCCATGGCTCGCCGTGGCGAAGGCGCACGGCGTCCTGATCCACGCGGTGCTCACGGAGCCACGCCGCCTCCGAGTGGGCCGGCCGCCACGGTCCGGCCCGCTCGCGGCGGACGTGCACCACGCAGATCTCGGAGCCGCCCAGCCCCGCAAGCGCGCGTCCCGTCTGGAGCGCGCCGGCGGAGCCGTCGGAGAAGTCCACGCCTACCACGACCAAGCGAACCCTCGTGCGTCCCGGGTCCAACGGTGTGTCCTCTGGGGGTGGGCACCATGCGGGAACCGTGCCACGACGCTGGGCGCGGCGCCGTGCGGGTTCCGCTGCAGCGGGCCGGTGGTGCGTGGGGCAGGATGCCCCGGGGCCGGGGCCGGATGCTACGCCGTGTCGGCCTCGGTGGCGTACTCCTGGAGCTTCCGATAGAGGGTCTTGCGGTCCAGCCCCAGGATGTCGGCGGCCCGGGACTTGTTGCCCCCGGTGACCCTCAGGATCTCGAGGATGTAGGCCCGCTCCACCTCGGCCATGGAGAGCTGGCGCACCGCCGCCTCGGCGACCGTGGTGCGGAGCAGCCCTCCGTGCTGGACCCGCTCCGGGAGGGCGTCCGGGGGGAGGACATCGCCCTCGTGCAGCGTGGCGGCCCTCTCCACGGCGCTCCTGAGCTCGCGAACGTTGCCGGGCCAGGGATAGGACACGAGAAGGGAGATCGCCTCGGGCGCGAACCGGAGGGGTGTCCTCCTTCCCGTGGAGGCAGCGAACCGCTCCAGGAAGTGATCCACCAGCAAGGTCACATCCGCGGGCCGCTCCCTGAGCGGGGGGATGTGCAGCGCGAGGCCGTTCAGGCGCCAGAAAAGGTCCTGCCGGAAGCGACCCGCCGCGATCTCCTCGTCCAGATCCCTGTTGGTGGCGGCGAGCACGCGCACGTCCACCCGCGTCGGGCGCGTAGACCCGACCCGGCGGACCTCCCCCTCCTCCAGGGCGCGGAGGAGCTTGGGCTGCAAGGGGAGGGGAAGCTCGGCCACCTCATCGAGGAAGAGGGTGCCGCCGTGCGCGGCCTCGAAGAGCCCGGGCTTGGCGCGGTCGGCGCCGGTGAACGCCCCCTTCTCGTGGCCGAACAGCTCCGACTCCAGGAGGTGGTCGGGGAGCGCCGCGCAGTTGACGGCCAGGAAGGGGCCCCGGCTGGAGATGCCGTGGATCCCTCGGGCCACCAGCTCCTTGCCGGTGCCGGTCTCTCCGGTGATGAGCACGGGAAGGGAAGACCGTGCCACTTTTCCCGCCATTTCCAGGAGGGCGCGGGTCGGCCCGCTCGTCCCCAGGAACCCAGGGAGCGGATGCGACGGTCCCGCCCGCTTTCCGGGCTCGTGCCTGAGGCGGCGCTCCTCCAGGGCACGCTGTGCCGCCAGGAGCAGCTCATCGTTGGAGAACGGCTTGGTGAGGTAGTCGAACGCGCCCTCCTTCACCAGCTCGATCGCGGACTCGATGGAGCCGAAGGCCGTGATGACGATGACGTTCACCTCGGGTTGGCTTCGGCGCGCCTCCTGCAGGACCTCCTTGCCCGACGCGCCCGGCATCATGAGGTCGGTGATCACGAGGTCGGGGACGAAGTGGGCAAGGGCGGCCAGCGCCTCTGTCCCGGAGGCCGCGGCCGTGACGCCGTACCCCGCGCCCTCGAGCACCTCCAGGAGGAGGGCGCGCAGCTCGCGGTCGTCCTCTGCCAGGAGGATGGACTCATGCGCCATGGGCATCTCCGGGGATGAGCGGCAGCGTCAGCTCCATGACAGTTCCTCGGCTGGTGGGGACGATGACGACCGACCCCCCGTGCTCCTCGGCGATCCGCCTCGCCACCGCCAGGCCCAGCCCCGTGCCTGCGCCGGCGGCTTTGGTGGTGAAGAACGGCTCGAACACCCGGTCACTGAGCTCCGCGGGGATCCCGGGCCCGTTGTCCGACACCCGGATGGCGACCTGGTTCCCCGGTGTGTCCACGTCGGCCGACACCTCGACGAGCCGCGGCTGCGGTGCCCCCTCCAACGCCTGCAGCGCGTTGAGGAGCAGGTTCAAGACCACCTGCTGCAGCTGATCCCTGTCGCCCAGCACCATGGCGTCGGGGAGCGTCAGGATGCGGATCTCCACGTCGGTGCGGCGCGTCTCCGATGCCAGCAGCTCCACCACCGTTTCCACCACCTCCCCCATCCTCATGGACACGAGCTGCGGCTCCCTGTGACGAGCGAAGTCCAGGAGGCTGCGCACGATCCCGGTGATCCGGTCGATCTGCTCCACGATGATGCGGAGGTCGCGCGCCTCCTGCTCGGGCCGGGTGCCGCGGCGGGCCAGGAGGTCGGCCCGGCCCCGAACGACGTGGAGCGGGGCCCCGATCTCGTGGGCGAGACCCGCCGCCAGCTGGCCGAGGGCCGCCATCTTCTCGGAGTGCCGGACGTGCCGGGCCAGGGCCAGGCGCTCCTCGGCACCCCGGACCAGCTCCATGCGCGCCTGCTCCAACGACTGGGCCATGCGGTTGAACTCCGAGGCCACCTCGGCGAGCTCGCCACTCCCCGCCCCCAGCTGCATGCGGTGATCGAGCTTGCCCCGCCCGAACGCCTGCGCACCCTCGGCCAGGCGGCGAAGCGGCTCCGACACCAGCCGCTGCACGAGCCAGCGGATGAGCGCCGTGACCGCGAGGAAGAGCACGATGGTGTTGAGCAGGAAGCGGGCCCGGGTGCGTCCCATCTCCGCCCGGACGAAGGAGAGGGGCTGGGCCACCTCGAAGGCGCCCACCACGGCTTCGTCGTCTCCGAGGATGGGATACACGACGGAGAACACGTCCACCTCGCCGAGCGCGCGCTCCACCTCGCGCACGCGCCCGTCGGCCAGGACCGAGTCCACCTGGGGGGGCGTGGGGCCGAGGTCGAGCGTGTCGCGGCGGAGGATCGCGCGCCTGTCCGCCTCGTAGACCAGGACCGCGTAGACGCTGGGCTGCCGCGTGATGTGCTCCACGATGCCAGGGACTTCGGCGCGCTCGGGGTCCCGGAACGCGGAGTTCAGGGCCAGGCCCAGCGCCGTGGCGTAGGCGTGGGTCTCCCGCCGCGCCTCGCCGGCGAGGGTCCTCTCACGCTGGGCCAGGGCCCATACGGCGAAGGTGCCCATCACGCCCGCCACCGTGGCCAGGAGAGGGATCAGGAGCCATGTGGCCAGGGACCTGCGCCTCCTGGGGCCGGGAACGGCGGCCGGCGCGCTCAGAACGCCACCGCCTTGGTCACCTTGAAGCTGATGAGGCGATCGGTGGGGGTGGCCGGGTCGCCGTCGCGGCGCTCGGTGTAGACGAGGAAGAGGTCGGACAGGGGCGCGTGGATGTAGTTCACGCGCACGTTCGTCACCGTCTCCCGGGTGAGCGCGTTGCGCTGCACGAACGCGCTCGTGAAGAATCGAGTGGAGGCGGCGAAGGTGAGCCGGGCGCCGTACACGTTGGCGGCGAAGTCGTCGAATCCCGGGATGGAGAGGGCGTTTCGCTCCGCCGAGTACTCCAGGGAGAGGCGGTAATCCATGCGGAGCTGGCCGCTCAGGGACACCGACGTGCGGTTGCCGTTGTAGAAGCTCCCGTCGGAGACCCGGAGCCGCGCCCAGAGCGGGCGCCCCGCCGAGGTCGCGAGGTTCAGGGCGACGGACCGGAACGTGTGCACCCCCGCGGGCACGACGGCTCCTCCGGCCACGGTGAACGGTGCGTCCAGGCGTTCGAACTCGTCCACCAGGTCCAGCCCGAAGCTCCCTCCGGACTGGTAGGCGACGTCCAGGGAGCCCGTACGCGTCCGGGTCAGGAGGCGCCCGCCCAGGTCCGTGGTGTAGTCCATCTCCACGAACGGGTTCACCTCGCTCAGGCTCGACCGCGACCGGGGCCGGACGTGCACGCCGGCGGTCGCGTAGCTCTGCTGCACGCCCCGGCGGCGAACGAAGCCCACCTTGGGCGCGAAGTCGTCGCCGACCCGCTTCGTGCCGGCGGACACGTTCCAGAGCGGATCCCGCCAGCCGATCCAGAGCCGGCCGGCCCAGTCGGAGCCGCTGTCCGAGTCGTCCACGCCGGCCAGGTACGAGTCGATGCGCAGGTACGGGTGGGGGGCCAGGTTCGCCTCGAACCCGTAGGTGCGGTTGAAGGAGCCCGAGCCGTCTGTGGACTGCCGGTTGACGGCCAGGGCGCCGAACGCGCCCAGGCCTTCCACGGCGCGCTTGGCGCGCAGCACGGTGAAGTTCTCGTCGGGGAGCCCCAGCGCCGCGTCGGTCTGCATGTTCAGGGCCCCGATCTCGAAGCCGGCGGCACGCCCGGTGAGGCGGCCG
>DATIKQ010000086.1:0-23797 GCA_035477395.1 Longimicrobiales bacterium | reverse complement strand
GCTTCTTCGTCGTGCTCGCCCACGCCCGGGGGTACAAAGTCACCGAGATCGACATCGAGTTGCTGCCGCGGCGCGCAGGGGAAGCGAAGTTCCAGGGACGCTTCCGCATCGTCATCGGGGTGATGGACCTGCTGTCCGTTTGGTTCATGCTCTTCTTCTCGCGCAAGCCGCTCCTGCTGTTCGGCGCGACGGGCTTCGCCCTGTCGGCGCTGGGCGTGGCGGTTGGGCTCCTGGCCATCTACCTCCGCTTCGTGCACCCCATGCTGGGGTTCGCGCCCTACATCCCTCCTTTCGGGTACCGCCCGCTCCTGACCCTGGTGATGCTCCTCGAGACGCTGGGCTTCCTGCTCGTCGGGTTCGGCCTGGTCTCCGAGCAGATGGCACAGATCCGCCACGAGCTGGACGACCTCCGGCGGAAGGCGCGCTGAGCCATGGCGCATCGCATCCTGGTCGTCATCGGCACGCGTCCCGAGGCCATCAAGATGGCCCCGGTGGTGGCGGCGCTCCGCTCCACGCCGGGGGTGGAGACCCGCGTGTGCCTCACCGGCCAGCACACCACGCTGGTGGACCAGGTCCTGGAGGCGTTCGCCCTGGTCCCGGACGACGATCTGGAGATCATGAAGGAGGGGCAGACCCTCTACGACGTCATCCACGGTGCGCTGGACGGCCTGCGGGACGTGGTGCGCGCCTTCCGCCCCGACGTCCTCCTCGTGCAGGGCGACACCGCCACCGTGTTCGTGGGCTCGCTGGTGGCCTTCTTCGAGCGGGTGAAGGTGGGGCACGTCGAGGCGGGCCTGCGCTCCCACGACAAGTGGGCGCCGTTCCCCGAGGAGATCTTCCGGCGCCTGTCCGACGTCCTCTCCGACTACTACTTCTCACCCACCGGGCTGGCCCGGGACCAGCTGCTGGCCGAGGGTGTGCCGGCGGCGAAGATCCACGTCACGGGGAATACCGTGGTGGACGCGCTCCTGGGCGTGACCGGGCGCGAGCACCCGGTGGCGGACGCGACGCTTGCCCGCGTGCTGGCGGGTGGGCGGCGGCTGATCGTCCTCACCGCGCACCGGCGCGAGTCCTTCGGCGAGCCGCTCAGGCGCGTGTTCGCCGCCGTGCGCGAGCTGGCCGACGCCGTCCCCGACGCCGAGGTGGTGTACCCCGTCCACCCCAACCCAAACGTGCGTGTCCCTGCGGCCGAGCTGCTCTCGGGACACCCGCGCATCCACCTCGTCCAGCCCCTGGGCTATCTGGACCTGGTCACGGCGCTGAGGCGCTCCTCCCTCGTCCTCACAGACTCGGGCGGGATCCAGGAGGAGGCACCCACCTTCGGCGTTCCCGTCCTCGTGCTCCGGGAGGTGACCGAGCGTCCCGAGGGCGTCGACGCGGGGGTGGCCGAGCTGGTGGGGACGGACGCGGAGCTCATCGTGCGTCGCGGCCTCGCCGCTCTGGCGCGGGGGAGCGACGGGTCGCCCCCGCCCAACCCGTACGGGGACGGGCGGGCCGGCGAGCGCATCGCCGACATCCTCGTATCGGACCTGGCGGGGACGCCGCGCCGCACGGAGGACTGGGCGCCGTGAACATCCTCATGCACTGCGCCTACTTCCCGCCCGAGGTGGGCGGGCTCGAGAGCCACGTCTATTACCTGTGCCGGGCGCTGGCGGAGCAGGGCAACCGGGTGACCATGGTCACGTCCCTGTCCCAGCCAGGCCTCGCCGCCCACGAGGTCATGGACGGCGTGGAGGTCTGGCGCACGTGGATGCCCTCCCGGAACACCGTGGGCTGGGCCGCCTTCGGGATCGGGTCCATCCCGCGCTTCCGCGCCCTGGCCCGCGACGCCGACGTGCTCCACGCCCAGGACATCGCCTCCGTGTTGCCGGCCATGGCGGCGCGTAGGGTGCGTGGGGCCCCCATCGTCACCACGTATCATACCAGCCACTTCCTGAAGCGGGCGGATTCGCCCTTCTGGCGCCCCGTGTTCCGGAGCTTCCTGGAGGCCGGGGACCACAACCTGGCCGCGAGCACCGAGATCGCCCAGGTGGGCGAGGCCATCGCGCCGGGCGTCCGCGTGGAGCCCCTGACCAACGGGGTGGAGACGGGGTTCTTCCGGCGGCAGGCGCCTGCGCTCCCCCCGGCGGAGGGTGGCCGGCGGCGCCTCATCGTGCCGCGCCGCCTCTTCCACAAGAACGGCGTGGAGTACTTCGTCCGCGCCCTCCCCGCCATCGCGGAGCGGGTGGACGTGGAGGCGGCCGTGGTGGGGGACGGACCGGAGCGCGGGAAGCTGGAGGCGCTGGCCGAGGAGCTGGGGGTGGCGGGGCGCATCCGGTTCCTGGGGGCCAGGCCCAACGCCGAGATGCCCGCACTCCTGTCCTCGGCGGAGCTGGCCGTGTTCCCGTCGCTCATGGAGGCGACCTCCGTGGCCGCGCTGGAGTGCATGGCGTGCGAGCTCCCTGTGGCCGCGTCCGCGGTGGGCGGGCTCCCGGAGATCGTGGGGGACGCGGTGGGCGGCCTCTTCGAGCCCGCGAACCCGGCGGATCTGGCGCGGGTGGTGGTGGGGCTCCTCACCGGAGCGGACCTGCGCGCCCTGGGCGTCGAGGCACGCCGGCGGGTGGTGGAGCGCTGGAGCAACGCGAGGCTGGCCGCGCGGCACCTGGAGATCTACGAGGACGTGATCCGGCGCCGCCGGAAGCGCAGCTGACCCACGGGAAGGGGAACGGAGACGCATGGCCAGGAAGCGCGCTCGGGACACGAAGCCAGAGGCGGCCACGGGCGGGGACGCCCCCCTGGGTGGCGTGCGCGCCACGCCGGGGCAGGTCGGGGGGGACGCGCCGCGCATCCCCGGGTGGCTTCCGGTGGCGGTCTTCACCGCGCTCACGCTCTGGCTCTTCCGGGACTTCGTGTTCTCGGACCGGATGCTCTTCGGCGGCGACACCCTGAGCCTTGGCTACGTGGCGCGGGAGTTCTACGCCGAGGCGCTGAAGCAGATGGGCACGTTCCCCCTGTGGAGCCCCCGGATCCTGGGCGGCACCCCCTTCCTCGAGGCCCTGTCGGGCGGGGACTCGCTCTATCCCCCGTCGGCCCTCCTCCTCCTGATCATGGAGCCCTACCGGGCGCTGGGGTGGAAGCTCGTGCTCCACGTCCTGGCGGCTGGCTTCTTCATGTTCGGCTGGACACGGTCCCTCGGCGTGTCGCGCGCGGCGGCGCTGGTGGCCGGCGTGGGGTACATGCTCGCGCCCTTCCTGGTGACGCTGGTGCACCCGGGGCACGACGGGAAGCTGTTCGTCACGGCATTGGCGCCCCTCCTGTTCTGGGCGGTGGAGCGGCATTTCGTGAAGCCCGGCCCCGCGACCTTCGCCGGCATCGGGCTGGTCGTCGCCCTCGTGCTCTTCACGACCCACTTCCAGATGGCGTATTTCCTGTTCGGCGCCGTCGGGATGTACGCCATCTTCCGGGCGGTGCAGACCGCACGAGGCGAGGGCGGGGAAGGGGATGCGGCCGCAGCCACGGATGCACCCGGAGCTGCCGCCCGCCCCCGGTGGACGTCGGCGGGCGCGCGCTTCGGCCTCTTCCTGGCTGCCTCGGTGGTCGGGGCGGCCGGGGCGGGGGTGCAGTTCCTCCCGTCTGCGGCGTACGTGACGGAGTACTCCAGGCGCATCCAGACCACTCGAGAGGCCGCGGGGGAGACGGGCCGGGACTGGTCCAGCTCCTGGTCCCTCCACCCGGAGGAGGCCATGAGCCAGCTCATCCCGGAGTTCGCGGGCAACAACGCCGGAGGTTCGGCGTGGACCAACGGGACGTACTGGGGCCGCAATGCGACGCGGGACAACATGCCGACCGCCGGCGTGCTCGTCCTGCTGCTCGCCGCCGTCTCCTTCGCGGGAGGGGCCCGGCGGGGCCTCCGGTACTTCATGACCGGCCTCGGGCTGGTGGCCCTCCTCTTCGCCCTGGGGACTCACACCCCCGTCTGGGGCCTCTTCTACGCCCTGGTTCCGGGGATCAAGCTGTTCCGGGCCCCGGACATGGTGATGTTCCTCTTCGTGTTCGCCACGGGGACGCTGGCCGCGCTGGGCTTCGACCGCATCGTGGGGGCGGTACGGGACGGGGATGACGCGGGGTGGCGGGGACCACTGAAGGTCCTGGCCGGTGGGGTGGGGCTCCTGGGATTCCTCTGGGTCCTCGTCGTTTCCGGCGCGCTCCAGTCCCTCTGGATCTCGGTGATCTACCCGGAGATCAGCCCGGGTCAGGAGCAGCTTCTCACCCAGGTGAGTCCCTTCATCGCCCGGGGCGCCTTCGTCGCCACGGCGCTCGCGGCCCTGCTCGCCGGGTTGGTCTGGCTGGCGCGCCGGGGCACCCTGACCGCGACTGCGGTCCTGTCGGGGACGCTCCTCCTGGTGGCCGTCGACCAGCTCCGCGTGGACGCCTCCTTCGTCCAGACGCTGGACTTCCACGAGTGGTCCCGCCCGGATCCAAACCTGCAGGCGCTCCTGGACCGTGAGCAGGGGAGCAGCGAGCCGTACCGGCTCCTCTCCTTCGCCCGGTCAGGCCAGGACGTGCGGCCAGCCATGTTCGGGATCGAGCTGGCCGCGGGGCATCATCCCAACGACCTCTCCCGCTACCGGGAGCTCATCGGCATGGTGGGGTCGGGCTTCCCCGACAACCTGGTGAACCCGAACGTCCGGCGCCTCCTGAACGTGCGCTACATCCTCTGGCCCGACTGGCAGCTCGGCCCGGTGGGAGACCAGGGCGTCATCGCGCGCACCACGCAGCAGGGTGGGGAGCCCTACGAGACGCTCCTCGCCGATGCGGGCCTCGCCCGCGCCCGCTTGGTGGCGGCCGCGACCGTGAAGTCCGACCAGGAGGCGGTCCCCTACATGCTGTCGGAGGCCTTCGATCCCGCCGCCGAGGTCGTCCTGGCCGAGGCGCCCCCCGTCGCCCTGGGCGGCGGTCCCGTCGCCGGCGAGGTACGCTGGGAGGAGCGCTCGCCCAACCGGCTCCGCCTCGCGGTGACGTCGGACCGGCCGGCGCTCCTCGTGGTGGCGGACAACTGGTTCCCCGCCTGGAAGGCCACCGTGGACGGAGCCGACGCCCCCGTGCTGCGGGCGTACCACACCCTCCGGGCGGTGCCGGTCCCCGCCGGCGCCAGCACCGTTGAGATGTCGTACCGCTCGGCGACGCTGACCCGCAGCCTCTGGCTGAGCGTGCTGGCTCTGGGAGCGCTCCTGGGGTTGGGTGGGTGGGGGTTGGCCGCCCAACGGCGGAGGGCTTCCTGAAGCGGTTCCTCGTCCTCGCCGGGCAACTGGCCCTCACGGCCCTGGTCACGTGGTTCATCGCGGACCGGGTGGGACTGAGCTTCGCCGCGCTCCGGGGAGTGGAGTGGAAGCCTGACCTGGCCCTGCTCACGGCGTCGTGCCTGCTCCTCCTGCTCGGGTACTTCGTGTCGGGGGGGCTCTGGGGCCGCATCGTGGTGGACCTGGGCGGGCCCACCCTGCCGGTCCTGGACTCGATCCGGATGTTCATGGTGGCGAACCTCGGCCGCTATGTGCCGGGGAAGGTCTGGCAGATCGCCGGCCTCGCCGTGATGGCGCGGAGGCGGGGGGTCCCCGCGGGCACGGCCACGGCCGCGGCCGTGCTGGGGCAGGGGATCGCGCTGGTGGCCGCGACGCTCGTGGGGCTGGGCGCGCTGGTGGGGGGCCCGCCCGAGATACGGGGCTGGGGCCTCCCGGGCGCCGCCGTGGTGGTGGCCGCCACCGCCGTGGGGCTGATCCCTGCGGTGTTCGGCCGGGCCACCAGGCTCTGGTTCCGCCTGGCCAGGCAGGACGCTCCGGCCGCCCTGGGGAGCGTGCACGCCCTGAGGTGGCTCGGGCTGTACGTGGCCAACTGGGCGCTCTACGCCTTTTCGTTCTGGCTCCTGGCCGCGAGCTTCGGGTACCGTGGCGGGGTGGTGCCCGTGGGCTCCGCCTTCGCCGCGGCGTACGTTCTGGGCTACATCATGATCTTCGCCCCCGCCGGGGTCGGGGTGCGGGAAGGGTTCCTCGTGGCCTTCCTCACGCCCTTCTTCGGCGCCGGCCCATCCGCCGCCCTGGCTATCCTGGCACGGGTCTGGACGACGCTGGTGGAGCTGGTCCCTGCCGCCGCGTTCTGGCTCTGGCAGCTGGCGCGGGGGAGGGAACCCGTCAACGGAGGAGGAAGCGCCGGTGAATGACCGACACATCCTGGTCATCGTCCCGACGTACAACGAGAGGGAGAACCTCCCGCGGAAGATCCCCCTCATCCTGGACCAGGATGCCCGCATCGACGTGCTCGTGGTGGACGACGCGTCCCCCGACGGGACCGGGGCGTTGGCGGACGCGCTGGCGGCCGCCGACCCGCGCATCCACGTCCTCCACAGGGAAGCCAAGGACGGCCTGGGGCGCGCCTATCTGGCGGGCTTCGCCTGGGGGCTCGCCCAGGGGTTCGACCTCCTCTTCGAGATGGACGCCGACATCTCCCATCCCCCCGAGGCCCTCCCGCGCCTCATCGAGGCAGCCCAGAGCCACGACGTGGTCATCGGGTCGCGTTACGTGGGTGGGCGGGTCAACGTCCTGAACTGGCCGCTCAGCCGGCTGCTGATCTCCGTGTTCGGCTCCTGGTACGCCCGGACCATCACGGGGATGCCGGTGCGCGACGCCACCGGCGGGTTCAACGGGTGGCACGCCGACGTCCTGCGCGCGGTGGGGCTGGACCGGGTCCGCTCCAACGGGTACGCCTTCCAGATCGAGCTCAAGTTCCGGGCCTGGGCCAAGGGCTTCTCCGTGAAGGAGGTCCCCATCCTCTTCACGGAGCGGGACGAGGGCGAGTCGAAGATGTCCAAGCGCATCGTCCGGGAGGCCATCTGGCGCGTGTGGTGGCTGAGGGCCCTCTACCTCCTGGGCCGGCTGTGAGCGGGCAGCGCATCGGGAAGGAGTGGTACGACTCCACGGAGTACTTCGAGGAGGCGGACCACGTGACCGACCACGAGAGCCCTTTCCAGCGCTACAGGGTTTCCAAGGTCCTGGAGATCCACCGCCCGGCACGGGGGGAGCGGGTCGTGGACCTGGGGTGCGGGTGGGGCACGTTCAGCTTCGCCCTCGCCGGCCTGGCCTCCCGGGTGGTGGGGGTGGACTTCAGCGAGAAGAGCATCGCCTTCTGTGAGCGCCGGCTGGCCCGGGAGCCCAGGGAGAACCTGCGCTTCCTGTGCGCCGATGCCGGGGCCACGGGGCTGGAGGGAGGCGCCTGGGACCTGGTCCTGGCTGCCGACCTCTTCGAGCACCTGTATCCCGAGGACTCCGCGAAGGTCGTGGCCGAGGCGTTCCGCCTCCTGCGGCCAGGCGGGCGCTTCTCGGTGTGGACCCCCCACCGGGGGCACGTCCTCGAGATCCTGAAGAACCACGACATCCTGCTCAAGCGGGACGTGAGCCACGTGGACTACAAGTCCATGGACCGGATGACGGGGATGATGCGCCAGGCGGGCTTCGAGATCGAGCGGGCCTACTACGCCGAGTCCCACGTGCCCGGCCTTCGCGTCGCGGAACGTCTTCTCCAGGGCGTCGTCCCCGTGCTCCGGCGCCGGGTCGCGGTCCTGGGCAGGAAGCCGTCGCGCTGAGGCCGGAAGCCATGGGGGATGGCACCTTCGAGGTCGAACGGAGGTATCTTGTCCGGGTCCCCGGGGAGCTCTGGGGCACCCTGGGTGAGGGGTGGCGCCTGCGGCAGGCGTACGTGACCGCTGGGACGCGCGCGGTGCCGATCCGGGTGGGCGAGCCTCGTGGGCCCGTCCTGACGTGCAAGGCGGGGACCGGGATCAGGCGGCTCGAGGTGGAATCGGGGGTGTCCCCGGAGATGGCGGAGGCGCTCTTCGCGGTGGCCGGGGAGAGGGTGATCGAGAAGGTGCGCTACAGACTCGGGCCGTGGGAGCTGGACCGGTTCGGGGGCGGCCTCGAGGGGCTCGCCCTCCTCGAGATCGAGCTCGAAGGGGAGGGCGACTTCGTTCCGGAGCCTCCCCGAGATATTGAGATCATCCGTGAGGTGACCGATGATAACCACTTCACCAGCAGTGGTTTGGCCTGCATGACGCGAGAAGATCAGCAGCGGTTCGTGACGGCCGCGTACTCGGGGGTCGCCGGATGTTGATGGTCCCGCGGGTCGCGTCCGTTCCTGCCATCCTGGCAGTTTCGGCGTGCACCCTCGTGGGGTATCCCGCAGGGGCGCCGGCGACACCTGCGCCTCCGGCTCGGGCTCCGGCGGTCGCTCCTGGGCCCGCCGCGGCGGGGGCGCCCGCGGCGAGTGCGGCCCCCGCCGATCCCGGATCGTCCGAGGACCCGCGCGGAGCGCCGGACTTCCGCCGCGACGGTCCCCCCAGCGTGCCCCGGGACGTGGACCTGGATACCATCTCGGATGCGGTCCCGAGGGAGGAGCCCCTCGCGGCGTACGGCAACAACCCCGAGTACGAGGTCCTGGGCACGGTGTACCGGCGCATGACGGACCCGGAGGGCTACGAGGAGGAAGGGATGGCCTCCTGGTACGGCCAGGAGTTCCAGGGCCGCCGGACGTCGAGCGGGGAGCCCTACGACATGTACGCCATGACCGCCGCCCACCGCACACTCCCGCTGCCCAGCTACGTCGAGATCGTCAACCTGGACAACGGAAACCGCGTCGTGGTGCGCGTGAACGACAGGGGACCCTTCCACGGCGGGCGCCTCATCGACGTCTCCTACGCCGCCGCCCACCGGCTGGGGATGATCGGCCACGGCACGGCCCGCGTCCGCATCCGCGTCCTCCGGCCGTAGGGGACGCCTGGCGGTCGATCCAAGGGGGAATGCACCCAGGCCATCCATCGCCGCGTGGATTTAACATAATACATATTATACGAAGCTGTGCCCGGCCCTGGGGCCCGGCAACCCGTGATGCGGTCAGCCGGCGACCGGCCCCAGCTCCGCCAGGCGCATCTCCCAGAGCCCACGGTCCGGCGAGTCCTCTTCCAGCCCGTCCAGGATCCGGCGGTAGAGCTCCGCGGCTCCCGCGGGGTTCCCCTGCGCTGCCCGGATGCGGGCGGCAGCGGCCAGCGCGTCGCGGACCTGGAAGTCCAGCTCCGAGCGGTCGGCGATCCTCAGGTAGGTGGCCTCGGCGTCTCCCCAGCGGCCCTCCTGCTCGTAGGCGGCCCCAAGGAGCGAGGCGGCCTGGAGCTCGAGGGGGTCGCGGGGGGACTCGGCCATGGGCTCCAGCGTGGCCAGCGCCTGCTCCGACTCACCCTCGGAGAGGTAGATCTCACCCAGGAGCATGCGGGCCTCCCCGGCGTACGCCGTGCTTCCGAATCGGTCAAGATAGAGGATGAGGGCGTCCTTGGCTCCGTTGACGTCGCCCATCGCAGCCTGGGTGTGGATCTCCTCGAGCTGGTTGGAAGCCTGTCCCACCAGCGAGCCCTTGTAATTGCGGTAATAGAGCAGCGAGGCGGCCACGATGACGAGCACGACGATGCCGATGGTGACGGCCTGCTGGTTCTTCTTGAACCAGTTTCCGGCTTCGAGCACGTGGGAGACGAAGACGTCGTCGTCGAGCTCGGTGTGACGCTGCTGGGTCATGTTCGGGTTTCCGGACCTGGGTGGCGGCCGGGGGCGACGAGGCCCTCGGCAAAGCCTCAAAACCTAGGTGGGACAGGACTTCCGGTCAACGACCTTCCGGTGCCGTCGGCTCCTCCGCCGGCTGGTATCCGGCTTGGGACCAGAGGCCAGCGGGGCGCGCCAGCACCAGGCGCCCACCCCCGCCCATGCTCAGGATCCCCTCGTAGAGCCAGTCGTTGAGGAGGGTGGTGACCGTGGCCCGGTGCGCTCCGGCCAGATCGGCCAGCGTCTGGTGGGTCAGGCGCTCGGAGAGCCGCACGCCCCGCCCCACCGGCTCCCCGCAGCGGCGCCCCAGGTCGAGGAGCACCTCCGCGAGGCGCTGGCCGGCGGAGGGTCCGTGCGAGCCTCCCTGGGCGTGGCGGAGCCGGTGCAGCTCCCGCTCCACGCCCTCCAGGTAGGCGTCCAGGCTCTTCCGGGCGGTCTTCAGCGCCTGGAGCACCTTCCCTGCCGGGAGCGGGTGCACCACGCAGCGGGCCCCGGCGACGGCTCCGTAGCGGCGATGGCCCTGGGTGAGGGCTTCGTCACCGAAGAGCTCCCAGGGGAGCGCCAGGGCCACCGTGCGCATCGCCTGCCCCCGCTCCATCCCCGGGAGGACCATGCGCACGTGTCCCTCGCGCACGAGCCACGCCACCTGCGCCTCGTCGCCGGGCGCGTAGATGGAGCGCCCCTTCGGGACGACGACCTCGGTGGCGTGCTTCAGGAGCCGGTTCAGCGTCCGGTCCCGGACGGGCTCGAGGCGCAGCGGCATGGGTGGGTGGCGATGTCTGGAGGGCCTCTCGGAAGCCTAGCATAATCAGCGGGCGCAGCCGCCACCACCACCCCTGGCGCGGGACGCCGAACGGGCGCAACCTGAAGCGCCGATCCGCACGACCGTTCTCGCGAGGAACCCATGCCCCGTCGCTTCCGCACCTCCATCTCCGCCCTCACCGCCGCCCTCCTCCTGTCCTCCTGCCAGGAGCCCCCGCCGCCGCCGGACCCCGACGCCGAGGTCCCCTTCTACCCGGCCGCCAACAGGCCGGACGTGCGCGGGACCCACGGAGCCGTTTCGGCGGCGCACCCCCTCGCGGCCCAGGCGGGGTTGCGGGTGCTCCAGGACGGCGGGACCGCGGTGGACGCCGCCGTGGCCATGGCCGCCGTCCTGGCGGTGGTCCGTCCCCACATGAACGGCGTGGGAGGGGACGCCTTCATCCTGGTCTACGAGGCTGCCACCGGGGAGGTCCACGCCCTGAACGGGAGCGGGCGCGCCGGCGCTCTGGCCGCCCCCGCCTTCTTCACCGACCAGGGGCTGACGGAGGTCCCGTCCACGGGCCCCCTCTCGGTGAGCGTCCCGGGAGCCGTGGCCGCATGGGTGGACGTCCACGAGCGGTTCGGCAACAAGCCGTTCGCGGGGCTCCTGCAGCCCGCCATCGGATACGCCCGGGACGGCTTCCCCGTCTCCACCCGCCTGTCGTCGGACCTGGGGTCCGGCGGGCGCTCCCTGAACGAGGCCGGGAAGGCCCTCTACCAGCCGAGGGACGGCGAGGGCCCGGAGGTGGGGTCCCTCCTGAAGAACCCTGCCCTGGCTGTCACCCTGGAGCGCATCGCCCGGGACAAGAAGGACGGCTTCTACCGGGGCCCCGTGGCCGAGACCCTGTCGGCGTTCCTGGAGGCCCAGGGCTCCCACCTGCGCGCCTCCGACTTCGCAGCCCACACCTCCACCTGGGTCGAGCCGCTCCGGGTCTCGTATCTCGACCACGACATGCTGGCCTTCCCGCCCAATACCCAGGGGCCGACCCAGCTGCAGCTGTTCGAGATGGCTAAGTCTTTCCCGCTCAAGGAGATGGGCCATAACACCCCATCCTATCTCCATACCCTCATCGAGGTGTGCAAGCTGGCCTTCGCCGACCGGGACCGCTGGCTGGCGGACCCGGAGTTCGCGCACATCCCCATCGCCCAGCTCCTCGACCCGGCCTATCTCGCCGAACGGGCGAAGCTCGTGGATCCGGCCAGGGCGGCCGACAGCGTCGCGCCGGGGATCGGGGGCGAGACGGAGCGTCCCGGGGAGCGCGACGACCGGGGCGACACGGTGTACCTCACGGCCGTGGACCCGTGGGGGAACGCGGTCTCCTGGATCCAGAGCCTCTTCGGGAGCTTCGGCTCCGGGCTGCTGGAGCCCGAGACCGGCGTCCTCCTCCAGAACCGGGGCTCGCTCTACGTCCTGGACCCGAACCATCCCCAGATCGTGGCTCCCGGGAAGCGCCCGTTCCACACCCTGAGCCCGGTCATGGCGCTCCGGGGCGGAGAGTTCGCCTTCACGCTCGGCACGCCCGGGGGCGACAGCCAGCCCCAGACCCTCCTCCAGGTGGTCAACAACCATCTCCTCTTCGGGATGACGCCCCAGCAGGCCATCGAGGCCCCGCGGTTCCGCGCCGAGGGCGGCGTCGCCCTGGAGCACCGCATCCCCCTCTCCGTCCGCACCCAGCTGGCCGGGCTCGGCCACGAGCTCCGGGTGATCGAGGGGTGGACCGCGACCTTCGGCGGCGCCCAGATGATCCTCATGGAGCCGGGGTTCCGCACGCTCACGGTGGCCTCCGACCCCCGCCGAGAGGCGTACGGCCTGGCGTGGTGATGGAACGCACCTTCTTCGGGCTCGGGGCCTTGTTCGCCCTCCTCGGGGTGGCCCTGGGGGCCTTCGGCTCCCACGGCCTCCGGGGGACCCTCCCGGCCTCGGAGCTGGCGACGTTCGAGACCGGCGTGCGCTATCAGCTCATCCACGCGTTGGGCCTCCTTGCGGTGGCGTGGGCCTCCACCCGGTGGCCGTCGGGGACGGTGCATGCCGCCGGGTGGCTCATGGCGGCGGGGATCGTGATCTTCTCCGGGAGCCTCTACACGCTGGTGCTCACCGGGCCGAGGTGGCTGGGGGCGGTGACGCCCCTGGGGGGCCTGTGCTTCCTCACGGCGTGGGGGCTCCTGGCCTGGGCGGCGCTGCGGGGGTAGGCGGCCTGAACCCGGACGGGTATGGGGGGTATCGGGGGCGTGCCGCGCCTCGGTAGCTTGCCCGACCCCCTCCCCCCCGCCTCAAGGCCCATGCGCTCCCTCCCCTGGCTCCGCTCCGCTGCCCTCGCCGCCACGGTCCTTTTCGCCGCGTGTCCCGGGGACGACGGCCCCACGGAGCCGGCGGAGCCGGTGGTGGCGACCGTGACGGTCACGCCGGCCTCCGCCACCCTCGAGTCCATCGGCGCGACCACGCAGCTCCAGGTTGCGGCCAGGGACGCGTCTGGGATCGCGGTCACGGGGAAGGCCGTCACCTGGGCGACGTCCGCCCAGGGCGTGGCCACGGTGAGCACCACCGGCCTGGTTACGGCGGTGGCGTCGGGCACGGCCGCGATCACCGCCACCGTCGGGGGCGTGGCCGGCTCGGCGGCGATCACCGTCTCCCAGCCGAAGGTCGCTACCGTGGAGGTGACGCCGGCCTCCCCGACGCTGGCCGCCGTCGGCGTGACCGTGCAGCTCACCGCGACCGCGAAGAGCGCTACCGGCTCGGTGATCACGGGGCAGACGGTGGCGTGGGCCAGCAGCAACGTCGGCATCGTGGCGGTCAGCGGCGCGGGGCTGGCTACGGCCGTGACCCCCGGTCTCGCCACGGTCACCGCCACCGTGGGCGGCGTCGTGGGCTCTGCCGTGGTGACCGTTTCCGCGCCGTGCGCCAATCCCACCCGGGTGACGCTGAGCCCCGGAGGGGCCCAGTCCTACGACCCGACCTCGTGCCTCCTGCTCCCCTCGGGCTCCTCGGGTGACCGCTATCGCGTCGTCGTCCTCCGCCCCACAGAGACTGCGAACGCTTCCGACGTCACCACAGCGACGCTGAAGGTCGTGGGCCTCGGCGTCAGCGCGGCCCCGGCGCAGCCCGCGCCCGTGGTGCCCTCCGCGCTCCCGGACGTCCCCGGCCTCTCGCCGGAAGCCCTGCGAAGGGCCATCCGGGTGGCGGATGCCACGGAGCGCTTCCACGTCCAGCTCCGGGAGCGGGAGCGACTCCTCCTGGCCCAGCCTGGACTGCGGAAGCTCGCGCCGTCGCGGGCCCGCCCCGCCCTCCTCGCGTCGGGGCCTGCGCAGGCGTCGTCGCCCGCGAAGATCACGCTCGACATCACGACGTCCGGATGCAGCACGAGCGCGGCCAACAAGCGGACGGCGCTCTTCATCCACGAGGACGACAACCTGGCCCTCTACCAGGACAGCGCGCAGAACGCCACCGATCCCATCACCGTGTCGCAGGCCACCAAGCTCACCGACTACTACACCCGGCACTCCAAGGGGATGATCGAGAGCTACTTCGGGAAGCCATCGGACGTCGACGGGAACGGCAAGGTGGTGGTGTTCGCCTCCCCCGTCGTGACCGGCGACGTGGCGGCCTTCGTGTGGAGCGGGAATTTCTTCACCGCCACGGGCCCGGGCGGGTGCGCCGCCTCCAACGAGCGGGAGCTGATCTACTTCAGCACCGACCTCATCCAGGCGCTGGAGGGCAGCAGCCCTGGGTATCAGGCGCTGGAGACCGTGGCCCACGAGATGAAGCACGTGGTGTCGCTGTACCACCGGATCGCGGTCTACACGCGCACCGGGAACACCAACCCATGGCACCCCACCTGGATCGAGGAGGGGACCGCGGAGATCGCCGGCGAGATGTCCTCGCGCATCGCGTGGGCCTCCGTCGGTGGGCCGGCTGTTGGTGCGGAGGTGACCCGCCAGAGTGCTTGGGCCCAGTCCGGAACGATCCGCCCAGAGGCCTACGGCGTCGCCATCAAGCTGGCGCGCACGGCGTGGTACCTGTCCAGCCAGCCCAACGGCCTCATCGTCGCGCCCACCGGTGCGCAGGAAGGGGCCAGCGTGTACGGGTCCGGCTGGCTCTTCCACCGTTGGCTGGGCGACGCGTTCGGAGCCGCCGCGGCGGCTCCCCAGCGGGACGCCTCGCTCTTCCGGGCCCTGAACGACTCCATGACAGCGTCGGGCACGGCGGGGATCACGGCCCTGACCGGGCGCACCTTCCTCGACCTGGTGGACGAGTTCACGAAGACGGTGTCGCTGCACAAGACGGCCACGGTGCAGCCCACGCTGGACTTCACGACGTACGACATGGTGACGGGGCCGGAGATCTTCTGCACGCCGAATCCCCTCGGCGTCTTCCCCTGGCCCGTGACCACGACCGGGACCAAGGGGGACTGCAGCGCCACGCCGCGGGTCACCGAGTCGTCCAACCCGTCGGCGTCGTTCAGGACGGCGGACCACTCGGGCCCGATCGGGGCGACGGGGATGCGCGTCCACGACTTCCTGTCCAACGGCACGGGGACGGGCGCCCAGATCCAGCTCGACATGACCGCGCCGGCCAAGCTCTGGGTGGTGCGGCTCAGGTAGCGGCGCCGGCGCTCTCCACCACCGCCAGGAGGGTGGAGAGCGCCACGTTGCCGCCGCTCACCACCACGACCACCGGTCCGTCGGCCGCCCCGGGGCCGGGCCGCCACGCGTCCGAGAGGAGCGCGGCGAGCGCGGTGGCCCCGCCTCCCTCCACCACGAGGCGGAGCTCCCGGAAGGCGAAGGCCATGGCCCGGCGGATGGACGCCTCGCTGACGACCACGTGCTCGTCCACGAGATCCCGGACCAGCGCGAACGAGTGCGCATTGTGCAGTCCGATCCCGCCGGAGAGGGCGCCCGCCACCGTGTCCTCCTCGGGGAGCTCGACGGGGCGCCCGGCCCGGACGCTCGCGAGCATGACGCCGGCGCGCTCCGCCGTGACCGCCACCGCCGCCGGGGCGCGTGCTCCCAGACGCTGCCGCAGCGCGCCCGCGATCCCGCCCATGAGGCCTCCGCCGGAGAGGGGAGCGAGGACGGCGGCGGGGGGCTCGCCCAGCGCGTCGAGCATCTCCAGCGCCAGCGTCCCCTGCCCTGCGATGACCCACGGGTCGTCGTAGCCCGACACGTAGGGACGACCGGAGGCACGGGCCAGCTCCACCGCGTGGGCCTCGGCCTCGTCGTACGTGGCGCCCGCCAGGACGGCCTGGGCGCCCGAGGCGCGGATCCCGTCCAGCTTGACCGGGTCCACCCAGTCCGGGACGCACACCGTCGCGGGGATGCCCAGGCGGCCGGCCACCCAGGCCACCGCCCTGCCGTGGTTGCCGCTGGAGCACGCCACCACGCCCAGGCGCCGCTCCGCGGGCTCGAGGGCGCCCAGGCGCGACGCGGCCCCCCGCACCTTGAAGCTCCCGGTCACCTGGAGGCTCTCCAGCTTCAGTAGCACGGTCCGGCCGATGCGCTCCGAGAGCGCAGGCACCTCGAGGAGGGGCGTCACACACGCCAGCCCCACGAGCGCAGCGCGGGCCCGGTCGAAGTCCAGGGTGGAGAGCACGTCCTCTCCGCGCGCGTCGCTCGGGTGCATCAGCCGCCCATCCGCGCCAGCTCGGCCTCGGCCGCGACGTAGCCGAATGCGGCCCACTGGTCCCGCCCCGCCACGACCCGGCGGAAGACGTCCGCCGCGCGGGCGGTGTCTCCCCCGAGGAGGAGCCAGGCGCCCACGCCGTATCCGGTGGTGGTGCTCTCCTGGGTGGCGTCGGCGCCTTCGGGCCCCAGGAGGTCCTCCACCGAGCGCTCCCCCTTGTGGAGGAGGAGGAGGTCGAGGTAGGCGCCGCTCTCGATCAGGTCCATCCCCGGGGTGATCGCATCCAGCACGGCCTTCGTCTCGGCGCCCCTTCCCAGGCGCTTCAGGGTCATCACCTGCCAGTAGGCGGTGGCCACCTTGGAGTCCGGATGGACCGAGACCGCGGCGCACTGCGCGTAGGCCTCGGCGGCCGCGGCGAAGTCGCCCTTCAGGTAGTGGGCCAGGCCGAGGTGGTACCAGATGTTGAACTGGAGCGTGCTCGTGGGGATGCCGGCCGCGTTGGGCATTCCGTCGGGCTCCACCTCGTCCGGCTTCCCCGCCGTGAGCTCGGCGGCCCGGCGCAGGTCGGCGATGGCCGCATCGAAGTTCCGGATGGTGAGGTAGCGGTGGCCGCGGTGGCGATACAGGCGCGCATCCTGGGGGTGAAGCTCGATGCCCCGGCTGAACACGTCGATGGCCTCCCCGTAACGCCCCAGGTAGGCCGCGCGACGGCCCAGCCAGATGAGGGCGTCCGCGTTCCCGGGATCCGCCGCCAGCGCCTCCTCCGCCTCCCGGTACCGGGCCACCCGCTCCGCTTCCACCGTCTCGGGGAGCGCGGGAGCGAGGAGGGTGTCCCCGAGGAGGGAGACGGCCTCGGCGCGCTGCGTCCCGGAGGGACCCGCCGCGGAGTCGCCCGCCGTGCCGGCGGACCCGCCCTCGGGCGCGTCGGGCGCGCAGGCGGCCAGCACGGCGAGGAGGGCGGAGGTGGCGAAGGGGCTGGGTCGGCGCATGGATCCTCCACGGAAGGGATGTCCCGGGAAGATCCCGCCTGCCGGGATCGGGCGCAACGCGCCCCGGCGCCGGTCCCGGGCTACGGCCCAGGGGCCGGGGCGGGCACCGCGGCCGGACGCAGGCGGTCGATGAACGCCGCGTCCATCCAGAAGATGGCGGCGTTGCCGCTCCCCGGCTCCGCGCGGAAGCGCCTGACGAAGTCCCGCGTCAGCGTGTCGGGGAAGTCGGCCTGGGGGCGGGGTCGCGTGGACATGAAGAAGAAGAACCTCCCGTCCGGGGAGACGTAGGGCGAGAACTCCCCGCCGCCGGGCGTGTTCACGGCGTCGCCGAGGTTCACCGGCTCGCTCCAGGTGTCGTCCTCGTCGCGGAAGACCACGTAGTAGTCGGTGCCGCCCCGGGTGTCTTCCCGCCCGGCCGTGCACACGATGAGGTACCGCTCGTCGGGGGCGATGAAGGCGTTGAACTGCGACGCCGTGGAGTTCACCTCGGGGCCCAGCTTCTCGGGCTCCTGGAAGCGGCCGTCCACGAAGCGCGAGCGGTAGATGTGGCTCTGGCGGCCTTCGTCGGATCCTCTGGTGAAGTACAGGGTCCCGTCGCGGGTGACCGAGGGGAAGAACTCGTCGCCCTCGGTGTTGACGGGCGCCCCCAGGTTGTACGGCTCGCTCCAGCCGTCGCCCACCCGATCCATGGCCCAGATGTCCTGGTTCGTCCAGGAGCGGATCTCCTCCGGCGTCGGCTCGCGCCCGGGGAGCGGCCGGGTGGAGAGGAAGAAGAAGCGCTCCCCGTCCGGCGAGATGGCGGGCTCGAGGTTGAAGAAGCGCGCGTCCCTCGCGAAGGGCGCTACCTCCGGTTCGGTCCACCGCCCTCCCTCGAGGTGCGTCTCGAGGATGGTGGTGATCGGGCCCGCGAGGACGCCGAAGTAGATCTCGGAGCCGTCGGGCGTCATGGCGACGTCCCGGGTGTACATCCCGGTGGACACGACCCCGGGAGCGAACAGCTCGGCCGAATCGCCGGGGAGGTCCTGGCCCAGGTAGGCCCCCGTGAGACCAGGGGGGGCGTCCGGCGCCGGCGGCGCGCACGCGGCCAGGGCGGCGCAGAGGGGCGCGGCCCGGAGGAGGATGGCCCATGTCCCCCTCCGATCGGCTCCGCGTCCCTCGCCCACGTTCCCGTTCATGACGCCTCCCGGCGCTCGGGCTTTCCCGGCGCACCGTTGCTTGTGCACGACCCCTCGTGCAGGATGTGCCCTCGACCCCCAACATACGTCCGGGCGGCCCCGGGTTTTCGGAAGGGCCCCTCTGCGCCCGCCAGCGGGGTTTTCCCGACACATCCGGGAGGGGGAGCGGCGTAGATTGCAGGAAACCTGCCTAGCTTGGAGAGCACCATGCCCGACGGCGCTGTCGGCGGCCGGCCCGCCCCCGTGATGCCCCTCGAGACCCCCGCCCCGCGCTCGCCGCTCCTCCTGGGGGACGAGGCCGTGGCGCTGGCGGCGCTCCACGCCGGGATCTCAGCCGCGTACGCGTATCCTGGGACCCCCTCCACCGAGATCTTCGAGTACCTCGAGCCCCGCGCCAGGGCCCTTGGCGTCGCGGCCTACTGGTGCACCAACGAGAAGACCGCCTACGAGCAGGCGCTGGGGGTCTCCATGGTGGGGGGCCGGGCCCTCGTGTCCATGAAGCACGTCGGGCTCAACGTCGCCATGGACCCCTTCGTGAACTCCGCCCTGGTGGGGATCCGGGGGGGGCTGGTGGTGGTGGTGGCCGACGACCCGGGCATGCACAGCTCCCAGAACGAGCAGGACTCGCGCATCCTGGCGGACTTCGCGGGGATCCCGTGCCTGGAGCCGGGGAACCAGCAGGAGGCGTACGACATGACCCGGGAGGCGTTCTCCTGGTCGGAGCGCCACCGGGTCCCGGTCATGGTGCGCATGGTGACGCGCCTCTGCCACGGGAAGGCCGAGGTGGTGGAGGGCGAGCCGGAGCGGCGGATGCCTCCCTCGAAGCCCGCCGATGCGTGGGAGTGGACGCTCCTGCCGGGGAACGCCCGGCGCCTCCGGAAGCTCCTCCTGGAGTCCCAGGCCGAGGTGCGGCGCCACACGCTCGAGTCCCCCTGGAACCGGCTGGAGCCGGGCGGGGCGTCGGTGAGGAAGGGCGTCATCACCACGGGGATCGCCCGGAACTACTGGCTCGAGAACCGGGACGACGTGCCCGAGCGCCGGCACCACCTGCACATCGGCGCCTACCCTGCGCCCCGGGAGCTCGTCCTGCGCCTGGTCGAGGAGGTGGACGAGATCCTCATCCTCGAGGAGGGCGAGCCCTTCCTCGAGCGGCGGATCCGGGGGCTCCTGCCCACGGAGATGGAGATCCGGGGGAAGGAGTCGGGGGACCTCCCCATGACCGGCGAGCTCACGCCCGAGGAGGTGCGCCGGGCGCTCGGGCTCCCCGCCCGCCCGGAGCTCACCACCGGGCTCGTCCTCCCCGGGAGGCCGCCCCAGCTCTGCAACGGCTGCCCCCACCGGGACGCCTTCCACGCCATGGGGATGGCGCTGGAGGGGCGCGAGCGGTCGGTGGTGGCGGGCGACATCGGGTGCTACACGCTGGGGGCGCTGGCGCCCTTCCAGGCCCTGGAGTCGTGCGTGTGCATGGGCGCCTCCATCGGGATGGCGAAGGGCGCGTCGGACGCAGGGCTCCGCCCGGCCGTGGCCGTCATCGGGGACAGCACCTTCCTGCACTCGGGGATCACCCCCCTCCTGGACGCGGTGGCCCACGACACGGACATGACCGTGCTCATCCTGGACAACGGCACCGTGGGCATGACGGGACAGCAGCCCACCGTCGCCCCCCACTCGGCGATCGAGGCGGTGGTGCGGGGCACGGGCGTGAGCCCCGAGCACCTGCACGTGGTGGACCTCCACCCGAAGCGGGTGGCCGACGTGGCCGAGGTGATCCGGCGAGAGGTGGCCCATCCGGGGCTGTCGGTGATCATCGCGGTGCGCGAGTGCATCGAGTCGGCGCGCAAGCAGAAGGCCGAGGAGAAGCGGCGTGAGGGAGGAGGTGCCTCGTGATCAAGGCGGACATCGTGCTGGCGGGGGTGGGAGGACAGGGTGTCCTCACCGCCGCCGGGCTCCTGGCGGAGGCGGCGCGCCGCGCGGGCCTGACCGTCAAGCAGGGCGAGATCCACGGGATGAGCCAGCGCGGAGGGGCCGTGACCGCCAACCTGCGCATGGCCGACGGCCCCGTGGCCAGCGACCTGATCCCCCGGGGCGGCGCCACCATGATCCTGAGCCTCGAGCCCGTGGAGGCGTTGCGCTGCCTGCCGTATCTGGCGGACACAGGGGTCGTGGTCACCTCGTCGAGCCCGGTGGAGAACATCCCGGACTACCCGCCCATGGCGGACGTCCTGGAGGCGCTCGGACGCCTCCCCCGCTCCGTCGTCGTGGATGCCGACCCCCTGGCGAAGAAGGCGGGGTCGGGGCATGCCAACAACGTGGTGATGCTGGGCGCCGCCGCCGCGCTCCTCCCCTTCCCCGCGTCGCTCCTGCGGGACGTGGTGGGCGAGTACTTCCGCGGCCGGAGCGCGCGCCTGGAGGAGCTGAACCTGAAGGCCTTCGACTCCGGGCAGGCGGCCGCCGCGGCCGCGGCCGCGACGGCGGGATGACGTGAGCCGGGAGCCCGCCTCGCTCCACGACGTGAGCGCCCGCCTGGTGTCCGCGGCGCGGGCCGAGGGCCGCGCGCTCCTCCTGGAGCCCGAGGGGATGGAGCTCCTCGCTGCGCTGGGCGTGGGGGTGCCCCAGGGCATGGTCGCGGACGGGCCCGGCGGGGTCCCCGACATGGACGAGTTCCCCGGGGACCGGGTGGTGGTGAAGCTCCTCTCGCCGCTCGTGGCCCACCGTACCGAGGTAGGAGGAGTCCGCGTGGTGGAGCGGACGCCCCACGCGGTCGTGCGCGCGCTGGAGGAGCTGGAGAGGGCGAGCCCGGATCCGGCGGCCCGCTTCCTCGTGCAGGAGTTCGTCCCCCACGAAAGAGAGCCGGGCGGCGAGCTCCTGCTGAGCGCCCGTTGGAGCCCGGAGTTCGGCGTCGTGCTCACCCTGGCCCCGGGCGGCGTGGCGGCGGAGGCGCTGGCCTCGCTGGCCCGTCCGGGAGCTGCGTCGCTGGTGTGGCTCGCGGGCGGCGGGGACCCGGGCGCACGCCTGGAGCGGGAGCTGCGCACCTCGACGCTGGGTAAGCTGCTGACGGGAGACCTCCGGGGGCGCGCTCCCCGGGTCACGGCGGGGGCGATGGCAGCCTTCGCTGCCGAATTCACCGCCGCCGCAGCGCAGGTGGTGCCGGATCGCTTCCTCGAGGTCGAGGTCAACCCGCTCGTCTTCGCAGGGGGTAGGCCGGTGGCGCTGGACGCCCTCGTGCGCGTGACTCCGATACCCGAGCCGGACTCCGCCGAGCCGGACTCCGCGGCGGGGAGGCTGATCCTCCAGCCGCCGGGTGCGGCCTCGGCGCCCGGCCGCCGCGCCGCCCTGGCCGCCCTCCTCCGTCCCGCCACCGTCGCCGTCGTCGGCGCCTCGGCCCGGGGCGCCAACCCCGGTCGGGTCATCCTCCGCAACGTGCTGGCCGCAGGGATGCCCGCTTCGGCGGTGACCGTGGTGAAGGAAGGCGTGGAGAGCCTGGAGGGGTGCCGGTGCGTCCCGGACGTGGCCTCCATGGACCCGGTGGACGTGCTCGTGGTGAGCGTCGCCGCCGGGGAGGTGCCCTCCGTCCTGGAGGCGGCGGTGGCGGGAGCGAAGGCGAAGGCGGTCGTCCTCACCTCGGCGGGGTTGGGTGAGGGGAGCACGGAGGGCGAGGCAGCGAGGCGCGTGCGGGAACTCCTCCGGCGGCCTGGCGCCCCGGCCCTGAATGGCGGCAACTGCCTCGGGATCCGGTCGCTCCCCGGCCGCTACGACACGCTCTTCATCCCTCCGGAAAAGCTCGGCTTCCCCGACGTCCCTCCCCACCCCGTGGCCCTCGTGACGCAGAGCGGCGCCTTCGCCATCGCCCGCACGAGCGCCGTGCCCTGGCTCAACCCGAACATCGTCGTGACCGTCGGCAACCAGCTGGACGTGACGGTGGGCGAGTGGGTGGAGCACCTGGTGGACGAGTCCGGGCTGGACGTGGTGGGTTGCTATGTGGAGGGATTCAAGCCCGGGGACGGCAGGCGCTTCCTGGAGGCGGCCCGCGCGCACCGCGCGAAGGGGCGGATGGTCGTTCTGTGCCGCGCGGGCCGGACGCCCGCCGGGCAGGATGCCACCGCGTCCCACACGGCGTCCATGGCCGGGGACTACGCCGTGACCCGGGCGCTGGCGGAGGACGCCGGCGTCCTCGTCGCGGAGACGGTGGACGACTTCAACGACCTCCTCTCGCTGGCGGTCCTGCTCCGGGCCCGGCGGGTGGAAGGCCCTCGTGCCGGGATGGTCTCCAACGCGGGTTTCGAGTGCGTGGCCATGGCGGACGCGCTGGGCGCGCTGCGGCGCTCCGAGCTCGCGGAGGCGACGAAGACGCGCATCGGCGGGATCCTCGCCGGCGCCCGCCTGGCCGAGATCGTCGCCCCATCCAACCCCCTGGACCTGACTCCCATGACCGGGGACGAGGCCTTCGCCGCAGCGGTGGCCGCCGTGCTGGACGACCCCGGCGTGGACGTAGCGGTGGTGGGGTGCGTGCCCCTGACCCCAGCTCTCCGCACGCTCCCCGGAGACGAGGACGTGGCCGGGCCCGGCGCGCTCGCGGTGCGCCTCGCGGAGCTGTGGCGGGGGACGGAGAAGGCGTGGGTGATTTCCGTGGACGCGGGGCCCCGCTACGACCCGCTCGTGGCGGTGCTCACTGCGGCCGGGATCCCCGTGCTGCGCAGGGCAGATCGGGCCACCGCGCTGCTGGCGCGGTACGTGAGGGCGCGGCTGGAACGCTGACGCGCCGCGAGGAGCAAGTGTGCTATCGGTGCCGGAGGAACTCCTCCGGAGTCACTCCTGTGTCCTTGATGATCTGGCGGAGCAGGAGGGGGGCGATGTCGCGTCCGCCATGCACGGGAACGGTCGTCCTGCGACCGTCCGCATGCCGGAACTGCTTGTGGGAACCTCTCTGTCTGACCTCTTCGAAGCCCAGCCTCTCGAGGATCGCAATGACCTCCCGCGAGGTCAGGACGGGCAGCGCACCCATGAATCACGCCGAAATCGTCTGAATCCCCACGAACTCGGCTTCCAGCTTGGGCTCTCCGTCCTCCAGGAGCATAGCCACAACCTCGCTCAGGTTCTTGTGCAGCTCATCGAGCGTGGCGCCCTGGGAATGCGCTCCGGCGAAACCGGGGACGTATCCCACGAACAACCCGGTATCGGAGGCGCGTTCTACTACTGCCGTGTAGCTCCTCATCACTTCTCCTTCGCCGGAGGTCCCGCTGCCCCGATTCCTGACCGACTCGACATCGACTCTCACCCGTCTCGCCCCGAATGTACACCCGTGGGACGGCCAGGCTCCATGGGAAGCCACCTGTCCCGACGCTCTTCTGTGGGTCCCGCCCAGTTCTCCGGACGGGTGATATCCGATCGCAGCAACCGGGTGCGCAGCGGCAGTCCAACGAAAGAGACCCTCGGAGCCACTCTGCCCCAAGGGTCTCGATCGTATGTCCCCGGCGCGACTCGAACGCACGACCTGCTGCTTAGGAGGCAGCCGCTCTATCCACCTGAGCTACGGGGACGGCGAGGGGAAGATAGCCGCTCCGTTTGGGGGTGGGAACCGCCGCCCTCACCCCTCCTCGTCCGCCGCTC
>DATIKQ010000085.1:0-49587 GCA_035477395.1 Longimicrobiales bacterium | reverse complement strand
AGGCGACGAGGCTGCTCCCTCCAACCTCCGCGCTTCGTTCCGCCACGTCGAGAACGCCATGGACAACTTCTGCCAGCTCCGGAGCCTTGCCGCATGAACTTGACTCATTCGCTACATCTTTGCCTGCCCAAGCGTGGCTAGGCAGGTCGCTGAAGAATGGGAGGAGCCGACCGCATGGATATCCCGAAGTCGGCCGCCGCGAACCCGGATTTCGAGATCGACTCACGGGGCGTGGGCTGGATCACCCTCGACGACCCCGAGCGGAAGGTCAACATCCTCACCGCCGAGGTGATGCGCCGCCTCGCCCGCGTGGTCGAGACGGCGCGGGACGCGGCCATTCACGGGCGCGCCCGCGTGGTGGTGGTGTGGAGCGGGAAGAGCGACTCCTTCCTCGCGGGCGCCGACCTGGATGCCATCGCTGCCCTGGAGGACCCGGGCGAGGCGGAGCGGGCGATCCGGGTGGGGCAGGCCGTATTCGCGGAGATCGAGAAGCTCCCGGTGCCCACGGTCTGCGCCATCCACGGCGCGTGCGTGGGAGGAGGCGTTGAGCTCGCCCTGGCCTGCCGTCACCGCGTCGCCTCCGACTCGTCCCGTACGCGCGTCGCGTTCCCCGAGGTCCTCCTCGGGATCCTCCCGGCCTGGGGAGGGACCACCCGCCTGCCGCGCCTGGTCGGCCTGCAGGCGTCCCTGGACCTCCTCCTCACCGGCAAGCAGGTGGATGCGCGCAAGGCGAGGAGGATCGGCCTGGTCACGGAGGTCTTCCCCGCCCCCCTCTTCCGGGAGAAGGTGGCCGAGTACGCGCTGGGCACCCTCGGCCTTCCTGCCTCGGCCCCGAGGCGGAAGCGCAGGCTCCTCACCCGCCTCCTCGACGGCACCTCACCCGGGCGCCACCTGGTCCTGGCGGCGGCGCGCAGGCGCGTCTGGGCCCAGACCGGTGGCCACTATCCGGCGCCGCTGCGCATCCTCGACATCCTGCGGAAGCACTCGGGAGGCGATCCCGACGACAGCCTGGATGCGGAGGCCCGCGCCGCCAGCGCCCTCCTCGTGGGCACCGTGTCCAAGAACCTGGTCCACGTCTTCCGCTCCCGGGAGGCAGCGCGGAAGGGCACGGGGGTGGCCGACGCATCGGTGCAGCCCGGCAAGGTGGCGAACCTCGCCGTCCTGGGCGCCGGAGTCATGGGCGGGGGGATCGCGCAACTCGCCGCGTCCCACGGCGTGCGCGTGCGCATGAAGGACGTGCGCCACGAAGCCGTCACCGGCGGGCTGCGGCACGCCCACGCGCTCTTCCGGAAGGCGGTGGAGAAGCGGAAGCTCTCCCGCCGCGAGGTCGAGCGGGCCATGGATCTCGTCTCCGGAGGCCTGGACTGGGCGGGCTTCGGCGCAGCCGACCTCGTGGTGGAGGCCGTCGTCGAGCAGTTGGACGCCAAGCGCGCGGTGCTGAAGGAGGCCGAGGCCCGCGTGTCCCCCTCCTGCATCCTGGCCACCAACACGTCTTCACTCTCCGTGGATGCTCTGGCCAACGGCCTGGAGCGCCCGGAGCGCGTGTGCGGGCTCCACTTCTTCAACCCGGTGCACCGCATGCCCCTGGTGGAGATCGTGCGGGGCCGCCGCACCTCGGATCAGGTGGTGGCCACGGTCCACGCCTTCGTGGTGGCGCTGGGGAAGGTCCCCGTGGTCGTGAACGACGGCCCCGGGTTCCTCGTGAACCGGATTCTCGCCCCCTACCTCAACGAGGCCGGATGGCTCCTGGGGGACGGGGCCACCGTGGAGGAGGTGGACCGGGCCGCCCGGGACTTCGGCATGCCCATGGGCCCGCTCCGCCTCGTGGACGAGGTGGGGATCGACGTGGCCACGCACGCCGGCGCGGTCCTCCACCAGGCGCTGGGCGAGCGTCTCACGCCCTCTCCCGCCCTGGCCGCGCTCGCCGCGAGCGGGCGGCCGGGCCGGAAGGGTGGCCGGGGCCTCTACCGCTACCCGAAGGGGAAGGAGAAGGGCGTGGACCCCTCCGTGTACGCCGACCTGGGTGCCGCGGTCCCCCAGAGGCGCGGCGGCGCCGTGGACCCAGAGGAGATCCGGCGTCGTCTGCTGGTGCAGATGATCAACGAGGCCGCGCGCCTTCTCGCCGACGGGGTGGTGCGCTCCGCCCCGGCGCTGGACCTGGCCATGGTCATGGGCACGGGGTTCCCGCCCTTCCGCGGCGGCCTTCTCCGTTTCGCGGATACGCTGCACCCGAGGGGCGTCCTGGACCGCACCCTGGATCTCCAGGACCGTCTGGGGTCCCGCTTCGCCCCTGCGCCCCTGCTGCAGGAGCTGGCCCGGGACAACCTCACGTTCTACGAGGCCTTCGGGGCATGAATCGGCCTCCGTCCGGCGAGCACGCCGCTCGCCTCTGCGTGGCCGGCGTGGTCCCCGCGGCCGGTGCCTCCGCGCGCATGGGCAGGCCCAAGGCGCTCCTCGACGCAGGCGGCCGCTCCTTCGTGGCGGCGGTGGTGGGAGCGCTGGTGGGCGGCGGATGCGACCCCGTGGTCGTGGTGATCGGCGCGGGCCAGCCCGAGGTGCGGCGCAGGGCCGAGGGCGCCGGGGCGCTGGTGCTCGAGAACCCCGACCCCGGCGAGGGGCCGATCACGTCGCTCCGCCTCGCGCTGGTGGCGCTGGGGACATCCGCGGATGGCATGGCCGTCCTCCCCGTGGACCACCCCGCGGTGCGTGCCAAGACCGTGGCCGCCCTCGTCGCCGCCCTGGGCGCGGTCGGCGGGCCCCTGGTGCTTCCCACGTTCGGAGGGCACCGCGGCCACCCGGCCGTCTTCCACCGCCGCCTCTTCCCCGAGCTCCTCGACCCCGCGCTGGAGGGGGGTGCCCGCACTGTCGTCCACCGCCACCTTCAGGAGGCCGGCCTCGTGGAGGTGGACGATCCAGGGGTGCTGGCCGACATCGACACTCCGGATGCCTACCGCGCCGTCTACGGCGCCTGGAAGGAGCCATGACCCTCGACGCCGCTTCGTCGGCAAACCTCACGCTCCAGGCCACCGCAGCAGGCGCCAGCACCGCCACCGTGCTGGCGGTGGCTCCCCCGGCCCACGCCGGGCACCGCACCCTCCTAGTCCTCGAGCCGGGGGGGGGCGAGCGCGTGCACGGCACGCTGGGCACACCCGCCCTCGACACCTCCGCGCTGGCCGCCGCGCGCGGCGCCCTGGCTGACCCGCGCCACGAGGACGGCCTGGTCACCCTCGCTGACGGCGCGGAGGCCTTCCTGGAGGTCCGCCGGCCGGTCCCCGACCTGGTCATCGTGGGCGCCGGGCACATCGCGCTCCCCACGGCACGGATGGGCGCCGAGTTGGGCTTCCGCGTCTGGGTGATCGACGACCGACCGGACTTCGCCACCCGGGAGCGCTTTCCCACCGCCCACCGCGTGGTGCGCGCCGACTTCTCCGATCCGTTCGCGGAGGTGCCCCTCCACGGCGGGAGCCACGTCCTCCTGGTGACCCGGGGGCACAAGTACGACTACGACTGCCTGGTGAAGGTCCTCCGGGGCCCGGCCAGGCCCGCGTACATCGGAATGATCGGGAGCCGGCGGCGCGTGCGCGCCACCTTCCTTCAGCTCCTGGACGACGGGATCGCGAAGGAGCGGCTGGCCGACATCCACGCGCCGGTGGGGTTGGACATCGGCGCCGAGACGCCCGAAGAGATCGCCGTGGCGGTCGCCGCCGAGCTGGTGAAGGTCCGCCGGGGCGGCACCGGCGCCTCGCTCCGGGACCTGGAGCACGTGGCGGGGCGGTACTTCCCCGGAGAGGATGGAGCGTGACCTACCAGGACGACCTGGCACTGGAGCGGGCCCTCGCGGCAGCCCGTAAGGCAGGGCGTGCGTGCGCCTTGGCCACCGTCGTCGCCACCCGCGGCTCCACTCCCCGGAAGGTGGGCGCGGCGCTGGTCGTGGACCCGGAGGTCGGCCTCACCGGCACCGTGGGTGGAGGATGCGGCGAGGCGGAGGTCATCGAGGCGGCGCGGAGGGTCCTGACCACCGAGTGCCCGGAGCAGGTGCGCGTGGAGCTGACGGAGGAGATCACGTCGTGGAGCCCTGCGGTGTGTGGGGGCACCATGGACGTCTTCGTGGAGTTCGTCCCCCCAGCTCCCCGCGGGGAGGGTGCGTGAACCCTCCTCCCCTGGTCCGCATCCACTACCGGCGTCCTCCCGACCGGCTCCAGGTGTTCGAGCAGCACCTCGTCCACGACGCCGCCGAGGTGAAGGTGACGCTCGCCCGGTACGGGGCCGACCCTGCCATCGTCATCGGAGGCGAGGTGGTCCTGGAGGCGGGCGCGGACGTGGTGTGGTTCACGTTCCCCGGAGCCTGGCACGACGTGGGGCGATTCCACCGCGCGGACGGCAGCTTCACAGGGCTCTATGCGAACATCCTCACGCCGCCCGTCCTGGACGGCCCCGAGTGGGACACCACCGACCTCTTCCTCGACGTGTGGGTGTCGCCGGGCGGCCGGGTCCTCCTGCTCGACGAGGACGAGATGGAGGACGCACTCTCCCGGGCGTGGCTGGACGCGCCCACGGCCGCGCGCGCCCGCGAGGAGGCGGACCGGCTCGTGGCCGGAGCGACGGCGGGCTCATGGCCGCCCGCGTCCGTGCGCCACTGGACGCGGGAGCGCTGCCGGGAGGCGCTGGGGCTCTAGCAGGTCGCTGAGCCCCGCCCCGACCGGCGCCTCGCGTCTTATCTGCGCGCTGCCTTCGCCGCGGCGATCTCCTCCACGATCCTGTCGGCGCCGTAGACCTCCTCCAGCGCCTCTTTGATCGCCCGCACATCCACCATGATGTTGCGTCCCCGCGCCGGCAGGTAGATGAAGTCGCGGGTGAGTCCCTCGATGTTCCGGTCGAAGTTGAGCCCCACGAGCGCCAGGTCCCGCGTGACCGCCGGCGATCCCGAGTTGCCTCCGTACGTGTCCGCGGTGGCTATGAAGTTGAGCGGCGTGGAGAGGTCCAGCCCCGCGGGCGCGGGGACCCAGCGCGCGGGGAGCGCCCAGTCCGGGTTGCCCAGGTGCCCGAAGTGACGGTCGTAGATCCCGTAGAACGTGGTGTGGGTCGGGGCGAGCGTGCCGTTGTACTCGTAGGGGACGACCACGCCATCGGTGATGCGCGGCGACGATGTGGCGTCGGGCGCCACGTCCGTCCCGTACACCTCGAAGCGGGCCCGCCCCAGGTCGGCGGCGAGCTCCCGCTCGGGCGCGGCCAGCCGCCCCTCGGCCTCCTCCAGAGCCCGGAGGCGGGGAAGCACGAGGTCCGCCAGCACGACCGCCGGGTCGCGCTCGTCGAGGACGCCGCGGGCGAGGGCTTCACGCGTCCGCGCCTGGGTGGAGAACGCAGAGCGTTGCAGCAGGGACGAGGCGGCCCCCTCGGGTGAGCGGCCCTCCAGGGCCGCCTGTACCAGCGCATCGTCGGGACCCAGGTACGTCGCCAGGTCGGCGAGGCGCAGGCGGAGCAACTCCTCCTCCAGGTCGCCGGGATGGTCCTCGAGGGCAGCCAGCGCGGCGCGGCGCGCCGCGAGCGTGTCGGGGTGCACGACGGGCGCGCCCGGCTCCGCGGCACGCAGCAGCGCCAACGCCTGGAGCGCCCTCACCAGCATGCGGGACTCCGACGCCGGGCTCCCCAGGCTGTAGAAGGCCCCGGACTCGGCGGCCACCTTCCTCCGCTCCGCCTGCAGGTCGGCGAGCTTCGGGATCACGCCCCCGAACCGCGCGCCCAGCTCGGCGTCCCCGCTCAGCTTCGACACCAGCTCCTCCTCCGCCGCGCGCTTCAGGCCGAGGATCTCCGGGTCCCGCAGAGCGGTGAGGCGTCCCGCGTACGCCTTCAGGGAGTTGGAGAGCGAGAAGGCCTGATTGCGCAGCCCCACGCGCTCGCCTCGCACCGGGTCGGCGGCATACGCCTCCCGCAGAGCGGCGAGCCGGGTCTCGAAGAACGCCTTGCGCACCGGCACCAGCACGTCCCGCTGGTACTCGAGCTGCGCGACGGTCTGGAGCCGGTTGGTCGGCCCCGGGTTGCCGATGACGAAGACCGGCTCACCCTCCTTCACCCCTTCACCCCAGTCGAACCAGTGGGGGGTCTGGAAGGGCTTCCCGTCCACGTAGACCCGGTAGAACGCGAAGTCCAGGGCATAGCGCGGATAGGTGAAGTTGTCCGGGTCGCCGCCGAAGAACCCCAGGGCGAGCTCCGCCGCCGCAACCAGCCGGATGTCCGTGAAACGCCGGAACACGTACGCCGAAGTGCGTCCGCCGTTGTAGAGCGGGACGAACTGGACGCGGACCCCCTCCACGCCGACGTGCTGCGCCGTCAGTCTGCGCTGGATGTCGGCCTGGGCACGCTCCCGGGCGCGGGCGCGCTCCTCCGGGGGTGCCGCCGCCAGGGCCGCATCGATCTCGCCGGTGACGTCCACCGTGGCCAGGAGCTGGTCCGCCCACACCCCGGCCAGCGGCCGCTCCTCCTCCAGCGTCCGTGCGTAGAAGCCGTCGTCCAGGAGGCTCTCACCCTCTCTGCTCGCGGCGCTCACGGCCCCCCGGGCGCAATGGTGGTTGGTCACCACCAGCCCTTGGGGGGACACGAACGAGGCCGAGCACCCGGGGATGCGGAGCGCCGCCAGCCGGGCCCGCTCGAACCACCCGGGCGTGGCCTGGAAGCCGTACGTGGCCGAGAAGTACTCCGCGGGCGGGTACTCGAAGGTCCACATCTTCCCGAAGTCGAAGCGGCCGGGCTTCGGGGGCGCGGATGCCTGGGAAAGCGCGGAGAGGGGCAGCGCCATTGAGACGATGAGGGCAAGGGCGCCCGTGCGCCCTGACGTGCACCGGAGCATGGGACGATCTCCGTGGTGTATGGAGGCGGGTTCGGGCGGGCCGCCCACGCGACCCGGGAACGTGATGGTACGGTAGCGGAAGCGGCCTCGGCGTGGGAGGCGCCGTCGCGGCTCGCCGCGGCAACCAAGATCGACGGCCGACCGAAGAAGGAGAGGCCCGCCCTCCTCCGTACTCCAACCTGGAGCGGGACCAGTAGTGGGCACGGATGTGCCCCGGAGGAGGAATGCAGGGTCGACACCTATCTCTTCGCACTCGGAGTCGCAAACAGCGCCCTTCTCACCCTCATCTTCCTTCTCCGCAAAGGACCACCTGCCCGTCGTCCAGTCCTATGGGTGGGTCTACCTGCTCCTGGCCGTGCCGGCCATCCATCTGATCTCCCTCGCCCCGCAGGATCCGAAGTCGCGACCGTACACCGTCTTCCTCCTGATCTTCCTGGCCTTCCTCGCCCTCGAAGGGCTCTTCGACTTCGTTCTCAGGATTCCCTTCCGAGCGACTGGAGGCTTGTCACGCCCTACCTGGCGCTTTACTACGCCATGACTACGGATTCGTGGTGGTGCCCTGGAAGGCCTCGCCCAGGCGAGGGGCCTTCCTCCTGGTCCTGCTTCTCGTCCAACTGGCCGCCAACATCCTGACCCATTGAGCGGATGGCCGAAGGACAGCGGAGACGCCGATGACCATCGTGAGCACCCGGCTGGCGACCACCGGGGACGTGCCGGACATCCGGAGCCTGGTCGCAGAGGGTGCCGCCGGCATGCTGGAACCCTCCCCAACGTCTTCCGCGCCCTCCCCGAGCTCCCACGTTCACTCTCGGGCGCCTCGCGGTGATCGGCGACATGGTGGTCGACAAGCGACATCGCGGCCGGGGAATCGGGATGAAGCTCCTCGAGGAAGTGAAGTCCTGGGCCGAGGCACGGGGCCTCGAAGCCATGCAGCTCACCGTCTGGTCCAGCAATGGGGCGGCGATGCGGCTCAATGAGCGCATGGGGTATCGGCACGTCATCCAGCGGATGGAACTGGATCTGTGATGGTGCCGGGGCGGGCGGTCCACCGCGGCGGCCGCCCGCGAGCCTGAGGATGGGCGCCCGCGGTGGCGCCGCAAGGTGGCGGCCAGCCCCTTAGAAGGAGATCCAACGCAGCCTACGAGCCGAGATGCACGGTAGGGTGGGCGTGGGAGGGGAGCAAGGCTAACGAGGGCCCGGGGTACGGGAGGCGGTGCATGCCGCGGGAGGCTCGGGCGCTGCCGGGGCTACCCCGCGCGCTACTCCTCGATCACCCACGCCGAGCACAGCCGCTCAACGTCCACGTACAGCCGCTTCTGGACGGCCTCGTCCTCACGCAGACAGTCGATGAGCCTAGCGTAGCCGTCCAGCGACTCCGCCGGGATCTCCATCTCCTCGTGGTGATACGAGCCTTCGTCCACGAAGAGGACCCGGACCTTCACTCGACCCTGCTTGCTCATGCTTCGCTCCGTCCGCGCAGCCGCCTCACCTCGGCGAGGGCCGCGACGAAAATGATGGCGACGAGGATCGCCGAGATCACGCACCACTGGCACCAGGCCCGGATCACGAACGCCTCCAGGAACGTCAGCCACGCCGAGAACGCCAGCGCCACGGCCGAGAGCCCAAGCAGGAGCGCGCTCACCGTCCGCGACGCGAGGCCGGCTGGCTGGAGGCCGAAGAGGGACACCGCCAGGAGCGCGATGTACCCGCCCGCGCCCAGCGCCGACACCGGAACGGGCCCGACCGTGGACCACCGGCTCGCCTGGACGGTCGCGCACTCGCCGATCCCGCAGATCAGCGGCCCCGTGAGCCCGAGCTTGCTCGCCAGCAGGTAGAGGGCGACGAATAGCCCCGCCATGGACAGGATGGCGATGACCATCCGGTTCAGGGGTGGGGCCTGGCTCGTGCTCACGGCTGGGCTGGCTGGGAGAGGGTGGCGGGGTCAGCTCCCTGGTGCGGTGGTCGTGTCGGTCTGCGCACCCGAAGCCGCCCGGGACTCGGCGACGAGCGTCTCGATGGCGTCCCGGATGGACGCGTAGTCGAAGCTCATGAGCCGGCGAGCCATGCCCCGGCCCATGCTGATCATCACCGTCGGCGTTCCCTCGATCCCGAGCTCCTCCGCGAGCCTGAGGTTGGCGGACACGACGTCGGCGTGGGCGTCGCTCTTCAGGCACGCCTCGAAGGTCTTCTTCTCGGCGCCCGCCTGTACGGCGTAGTCCACGAAGTCGCCCTCGACCGAAGTCTTGGTGACCCACGTGGACTGGTTGCGGTAGATGATGTTCTGGAACTCCCAGAACTTCCCCTGGTCGTTGGCACACCGGCCCGCGCGCGCCGCCAGGAACGAGTAGGGATGGATGGAGATCAGGGGGAAGTCGTAGTACACGAACTTCGCCTTGCCGTTCTGGATGTAGTTCAGCTCGATCTGGGGCTTCACCGTGAGCACGAAGGCACCGCACCCGGGGCACTGGTAGTCGGAGAACTCGGCGATGGTGATGGGGGCGTCGGGGTCGCCCTTCGTGATGCCCTGCGCCATGGAGACCAGCGTCTCCATCTGGTCCAGCCCCTCCACCTCCACCGGCTCGGTGGCAGCCTTCCCCATCGTCCCCGACCCCACCGAGTACCCCACGGCGGCGATGCCGGCGACGGCCACGACTGCCAGGATCCAGTAGAACTTGGTCATCTCCGATCCTCCGTTGCGTTCATGCACCCTGCAGGACGGCCGCTCCAGGAAGAGCTAATGGTCGCGAGCCGGGAAGATGTTCCCGCCGGGACAGGGGATCAAGGCCGGCGTGCAGGGCACGGGGGCCGCGCGCCGGCTACCCGAGGAGGAGCGCCACCGCCCGGCCGGTGTCGGTGAGATCCTCCAGCGTCGCATCGGCCCCCACCGCCGCCAGCGCGCCGGTGCCGTAGTGGCCCGTGGCGACGCCCAGCGTCCTCGTGCCTCCCGCCCGGCCGCAGTGGATGTCGGCGGGGGTGTCGCCCACCACCCACGTGTCCCCGGGGTCGAAGTCCACGTTCCAGGTCTCCCGGGCGCGGCGGAGCGCGATGGGGGCCAGGTCGTTGCGGGTCTCGCTGTCCGAGCCGTAGCTCCCCGTGCGGAAGTGGTCGAAGAGGCCCGCCGAGCGGAGCTTGAGCTCCGCTCCGCGGACGATGTTCCCGGTGAGGAGCCCCAGCGCCACGTCCCCGTGGGCCGAGAGCTCCTCCAGGAGGGCGGTCACGCCGGGGAGGACGCTCATGGGAAGGGCCGGAAGCCGGTCCCCGAGGTGGTGCAGGTACCGGTCCCACAGCGTGGGGAAGCCGGCCTCGATGTCGGCGTCGTCCATCCCGGCTCCCCGCAGGAGCTCCCTCGCGATCTGGGGATCGGTCTTGCCGGCGAAGTCGTGCACCTCGATGTCGCCCGCGGTGCCGAACGTCTCCACCAGCGCCGTCCGGAACGCGCCCTTGGCAGGCCCGCCCAGCACGAGCGTTCCGTCGATGTCGAAGAGGACCAGGCGCCTCATCGGTCGCCTTCCACGACCGCGCGGGTGATGGCCTCCTCCAGGGCGTGCTGGGCGGCGACGCCCAGCACGAGCACTTCCGCCGCGGACACGCTCGCCGCTTCCGGGGACGTGGACACGGCGAAGACCACGTCGCCGTCGAACGGGGTGTGCACCGGTGAGATCCTCCGGGCCAGCGCGTTGGCCGCCGTGCGCGCCATGCGGCCCAGATCCACCCGCGACAGCGGGGCGTCGGTGGCCACAACCGCGAGGGTGGTGTTCGTGCCCGCCACCACGTCCCTCATCTCCCCTCGGGGCGCCGCGCCGCGCAGGACCTGCGCCGCCGTGTCGAGAAAGCTCCCGTCCGGTGAGCGCGCGCCGGCCACGATGCTCCCGGCGGCGTCCAGCACGTCGCCCAGGGCATTGACCACCGCCACCGCACCCACTCTCCAGCTCCCCGCGTCCACCGCCCACGCCCCCACGCCTCCCGGCATGGACGCCTCCGGGCCGGCGATCTTACCCACGGTGGCGCCGGCGCCGGCGCCCACCCGTCCCTCCGCCGGCCATGCTTCGCGCGCGTTCGCGCACGCCGCCACCCCCGTCTCCGAGTCGGGGCGGGTGGCATGGACGTGCAGATCGAAGATCACCGCAGCCGGGACGATGGGCACCCGCGTCACCCCGGTGTCGTATCCCCTCCCCTGCTCCTCGAGCCAGGCCATGACGCCGTCGGCGGCGGCCAGGCCGAAGGCGGACCCCCCGGTGAGCAGGATGGCGTCCACGGAGGGAACCAGGTGGTGGGGATCCAGCACGCCCAGCTCACGGCTCCCCGTGGCCAGACCCCGCACCTCCACGGAGGCCCGGAAGGGCCCGAGGAACACCGTGCACCCGGTGAGGCCGCCGTAGGCGTGGCCGTGCCCGACGGCCAGCCCCGAGACGAAGCGGACGGGAGTGATCACGCCAGCTCGGCCAGGACCGAAGGCTCCAGGTTCCCGCCGCTGAGGACCACCGCCACGCGCGCGCCGTCGGCGTCGATCTTCCTCTCCAGGAGAGCGGCCGTGGTGGCGGCGCCGCTGAACTCCACCACCAGCTTCTGCCGCCCCACCAGGAGCCGGGTGGCCTCGCGGATGGCGTCGTCGGACACGGTCACCACGTCGTCCATGAGCGCCTTGGCGTGCTCGAAGGTCAGCTCGCCGGCAATGAGGGGGAGGAGCCCGTCGGCGATGCTCGACGTCCTGTCCAGGAGCGTGGGCGCGCCGTGATCCAGCGCCGCGCGCATGCACGCCGACCCCTCCGGCTCCACGCCGATCACCCGGGCCCTGGGGAGCATGCGCTTCACCGCGGCGGCGACGCCGCTGGCCAGGCCGCCCCCTCCGATGGGTGCGAGCACGATGTCCACGTCGGGCCACTCGCGGGCGATCTCCAACCCCACGGTGCCCTGCCCGGCGATGATGTGCCGGTGGTCGAAGGGGGGAACCATGACCAACCCCTCCGCCTCGGCAATCTCCTCGGCCCGGCGCTTGCGCTCCGGTGAGGTGGTCCCCGCGAAGTGGACCTCGCCGCCCAGCCGCTTCGTCCCCTCGATCTTCACCCTGGGCGCATTGGTGGGCATGACCACCACCGCACGGATCCCCCGGAGGCGCCCGGTGAGGGCTACGGCCTGGGCGTGGTTCCCCGAGGAGAACGTGATGATCCCCGACTTGACCTGATCGTCGGAGAGCTGGGACACGAAGTTGAACGCCCCGCGGATCTTGAAGGCGCCGGCGCGCTGCAGGTTCTCGCACTTGAGGCGGACCTCGGCGCCCACCGCGTCCGACACCGCGTCGGCGGGCAGCAGGGGGGTCCGCACCGCCACCCCGGCCAGACGGCGTGCCGCGGACTCGATCTCGGTGAGGCCGACCAGCCCCTCTCCCTGTACCTCGCTCATGCTTCCTCGTCGGCCTCCGGTTCTCCCGCGGCCGTCTCCACGTCGGTGATGTCCTCTTCGTCCTCGGCGATGACCTTTGCCACGTCCATGACCGCGTCGCCCTCGTCGAGGTTGACGAGCCTCACGCCCTGCGTGGCCCGCCCGATGACGCGGATCTCGTCCACGCGCTGCCGGTTCACCACGCCGTTGCGGGTGATGACCATGAGCTGCTCGTCCTCGGTGACGGCCTTGATGGCCACCACCTTCCCGGTCCTGGCGGTGACGTGGAGGTTGATGACGCCCTTCCCCCCGCGCCGCTGCAGACGGTACGCCTCCACGTCGGTGCGCTTGCCCATGCCGTTCTCGGACACGACCAGGAGCGTGGAGCCGGGCAGCACCACCACCATGCCCACCACCACGTCCTCGACGTCCAGATCGATGCCGCGCACGCCCTCGGTGGCCCGCCCCATGGGGCGGGCGTCCTCTTCCTTGAACCGGATGGCCATGCCGTCCCGGGTGGCGAGGACGATCTGGTTCTCCCCTTCGGTGATCTGCACGTCGATGAGCTCGTCGCCCTCACGCACGTTGATGGCGTTGAGCCCCACCGAGCGGACGTTGCCGTAGGCGGACAGGGCGGTTTTCTTCACCACGCCCTTGCGGGTGACGAACATGAGGTACTTGTCGTCGGCGAAGTCCCGCACCGGCACCACGGCGGCGATGCGCTCCTCCGCCGGCAGGTTGAGCACGTTGACGATGGGCTTGCCGCGCGAGTTCCGGGCGCCCTCGGGGAGCTCCCAGACCTTGATCCAGTGGCAGTTCCCCCCTCGGGTGAAGATCATCAGGTAGTCGTGGGTGGACGCCACGAACAGGTGCTCCACCCAGTCCTCTTCCTTGGTGTCCATCCCCCGCAGGCCCCGCCCGCCACGCCGCTGGGCGCGGTACGTGTCCACGGGCAGGCGCTTCACGTAGCCCTGGTGGGACACGGTGATGACCATGTCCTCCTCGACGATGAGATCCTCCACGTCGAAGGAGCCGATGGCCCGGGTGATCTCGGTGCGGCGCGCGTCGCCGAACTTGTCCGACATCTGCTGGAGCTCGGCCTTGAGGATGGCCATCCTCCGCTCCCGGGACCCCAGGATGTCCTCGAGCTCCCGGATCTGGGCGCGGACCTCGGTCAGCTCCGCCTCCAGCTTCTCGATCTCCAGGCCGGTGAGGCGGGCCAGGCGCATGTCCAGGATGGCCTTGGCCTGCCGCTCGCTCAGCCCGAACGACGCCTGCAGGTCGGCGTGTGCCGTCTCCGCGTCCTGGGCCGCCCGGATGATCCTGATGACATCGTCGATGTTGTCGACGGCGATCTTCAGCCCCTCCAGGATGTGCTCGCGGTCCTTGGCCTTGCCGAGATCGAACGCCGACCGCTTCACGATCACCACGTGCCGGTGCTCGATGAAGTGGTGCAGGATCTCCCGCAGCGACATCACCTTGGGCACGCCGTCCACCAGGGCCAGGAGGATGGTCCCGAAGGTGGACTGCATCTGGGTGTGGCGGTACAGCTGGTTCAGGACGATGTTGGGCACGGCATCGCGCTTGAGCTCGATGACGATGCGCATGCCGTCGCGGTCCGATTCGTCCCGCATGTCCCGGATGTCGGTGATCTTCTTGTCCCGCACGAGCTGGGCGATCTGCTCGATGAGACGGGCCTTGTTCACCATGAAGGGGATCTCGTTGACGACGATCCGCTCCGAGTTGGCGTCCATCTGCTCGATGACCGCCCGGGCACGCATGATCAGGCGGCCCCGGCCCGTGCGGTACGCGTCCCGGATCCCCTCGGTCCCGCAGATGTAGCCGCCGGTGGGGAGGTCGGGGCCGGGCACCAGGCGCTCCAACTCCTCCTGGGGCAGGTCCGGGTCGTCCACCAGGGCCTGCGTCGCCGCGACGATCTCGCGGAGGTTGTGCGGGGGGATGTTCGTGGCCATCCCCACCGCGATCCCCGACGATCCGTTCACCAGCAGGTTGGGGAGCTTCGACGGGAGCACGGTGGGCTCCATCTTCTGCCCGTCGAAGTTCGGGACGAAGCGGACCGTCTCCTTGTCGATGTCCTCCAGCATGTCCACGGCGGCCTGGGTCAGCCGGGCCTCGGTGTAGCGGTACGCCGCCGCCGAGTCGCCGTCCACGGAGCCGAAGTTCCCCTGCCCGTCCACCAGCGGGTAGCGCAGGGAGAAGTCCTGCACCATGCGCACCATGGAATCGTAGACGGCCGAGTCGCCGTGGGGGTGGTACTTGCCCAGCACCTCACCGACCACAGTCGCGCTCTTCTTGTACGCCCTGCCGGGCCCCAGGCCCAGCTCGCTCATGGCGTACAGGATGCGCCGGTGCACGGGCTTCAGCCCGTCCCGCACGTCCGGGAGCGCGCGCTGCACGATGACGCTCATCGAGTAGTCGATGAACGATTCGCGCATCTCCTCCTCGAGGAGGCGGGTGAGAACCCTCTCGCCGCCGCCGCCCTTCACCACCAACTCTTCAGCCATGCTCAGGTCCACAGTCCAGGTTCAGGTCACCCGCCGGCGGTGCGGTGGGCGGGGGGTACGCCCCGTCGGGGCCGCTTCCCGTTCAGCCCCGCAGCGTCAGGCCCGACCAGCCACAGTGCTCGCAATGCCGTCGGACCATCTGCTCCCCCAGCACCAGGGAGAGGAGCCGTTGCCACCCTTTGCGCTTCACCCGGCGGGCGTGGTTCCCGCACTGGGGACACGCGGCGCCCACGGTGGCCGCCTCGTACCGGTGGCGGGCCGACCAGATCAGCAGGATCCAGATCGCCAGGCCGATGGCCAGGGCCACGACGCCCACGGAGAAGCGCATCCCCGAGACGTGGAACTCGGTCCCGGAGAGGAGGGCCCCCATGCCCGAGCGCAGCCGCGCCAGGACCAGCGAGATCCCTTCGGTGGACAACTCCGTCCCCGCCAGGAGGAGGAACAGGGAGGTGAACGCGAGCCCCTTTCGGATCACGCCGGAACTCGAGGTCTGGGGTGCGCCACGGCAGGCTCCTGAACAGGCATCTGGGAGGATCCGCGACCCGCGCGGCAAAGGGGGTGGTTCAGCCAAGGAAAAATAACGTTTCAAGCCACTGCGACGTAGTCCCGGAGCTCTTCCAGACCCCCCCGGTGCAGCACCTCGCGCAGCGTCGCCCTGCCGCCGGGCTGTCCCACCGCCGCCAGGTGGAGGACCCCTTGCAGCGCAAGGCCTGCCGGCGTGTCCAGGACGGGCGCCCCGTGGATCGCCTGCCCGATCTTGCGGGGATCCACCTCCACGAAGGCCGCGACGGGCGTTCCCGCGGCGAGGAGGGCCCGCGCGAACGCCTTCCCCACCGGCCCGGCTCCCCACACCGCGGCCGGCCTCCGGTCCCGGAGGAGGGTGGCCCTCAGGTGGTGGACCTTGCATGCGACGAAGGCCTCCGGGGCGTAGGCCCCGTGGGTCCGGGAGAGGCGTCGCTCCCCCTCCCGCCAGTGGAGGAGAACCCGGGGCACGTTGGCCAGCCCCCACCCGGCGCCCCACAGGCGCAGCAGCAGGTCGTAGTCCTCGGGCCACCCTGGGTCCACGTATCCGCCCACCGCCTCCACACAGTCTGCGCGGAGGAAGAAGCTCGGGTGGGCCAGGGGGCATTCGACGAAGAGTTCCCTGGCGACCTCCGCCGGCGTGGCGGCCCCGTTCAGCCACGCCTCGTAGCGGCGGGCCCCGTCCCGGAGCCCGTGGCGGGGGAAGTACCGGACACGGGCGCCACACCCGGCGAGGGCGGGCGTCTCCTCCAGGAGCGCACGCTGGAGTGCGAAGCGCTCCGGCTCGCTCACGTCGTCAGCGTCCATGCGGGCCAGGTACCTTCCCCGGGCCTCTCGGCGGGCGCGCTCCAGGGCGGCGACGATCCCCGACGCCTCCTGGCGCAGCACCCGCACCCGCCGGTCACGCTCCGCCCACGCCCGCAGCAGCTCCGGCGTGGCGTCGGTGGAGCCGTCGTCCACCGCCAGCACCTCGAAGTCCCCGTCGGTCTGCGCCTCCAGGGAGGCGGCGGCCTCGTCCAGGTGGGCGGCCCCGTCCCGCACGGGCAGGAGAACCGAGACGGGGGGTGGAGCGCTCAGGACCGGCGTGCCCTCCTGCGCGGCCGGGCCGTCGCGGCAGCAGCCAGCGCCTCCCGCTTGCGCCGGATGTGGTCGGAGACGTGCGTTCCGTAGAGCCCGACGAAGTCCAGGCTCCAGTCGTCGCCCCGCACCGTCCCGCGGCAGGTGGGTGCGTCGCACCTGCACTCGAAGGCGGGCATCTGCTCGTCGTAGAAGGTGGCGTACTCCAGCGTGATCTCCTCGTCGGCGGCGATGTCGCGGCGGGCGACCACGTCCAGCCCCTCCAGCCACGCCGAGGGCTCGCAGTGGTGGTTCACCGGGCGCCACTCCTCCGGATCGGGGCTCCACGTCACCCACACCTCGTCGGTGAGGGGCCACGCGTACTGCCGGAACCAGGTGCGGTGGGGCTCGGCCCAGCGCTCCTCGACGTGCGCGCGGGTCACCAAGTGGTGGGGCTGCTCCTCGAACACGAGGATGGGCTCACCCGCCGCGATGGGACGGGTGGCGAAGATCCCGTAGTCCCCTCCCGGCCGCGGGAGGATGCGCCAGCTCCGGCCGCGCCGGCGGTGGCGAGCGAAGCCCGCCTCGATGAGCGTGCGAGTGAATCCGGCGTGCCCAGCCGGATCCGCCATCAGGATGAGGTCCGCGCTCCCCGGGTCCGTCGGCGGATAGTAGATCCCGCAGTTGGGGTTGATCTCCAGCATGTAGGGCCGCCCGTCCGGATCCACCCGGAGGTCGCAGCGGCCGAAGCCGGCGCCGCGGATCCCCATGAAGAAGCGCGCCGCCATGTCGCGCACCTTTCCGTCCAGCTCGGCGTCCTCGAGGGGGAACGCCTCCAGGCCCTGGTACTTCACCCACTTGAGGTCGTAGTGCTTGAAGGCCTCGCCCTCGGGGAAGCGGTACTGCAGCGGCTGGTACGTGATGGGGGACGCCGGGTCGTCGGGGTTCTCCGAGACCAGCACCGTGCACTCGATCCCTTCGATGTACTCCTCCACCAGCGCGGCGCCGTACTGCGCCATCATGATCCCGGCCTGGGCGCGGAGCTGCTCGGGCGTGTCCACCTTCGAGTCCCGGGTGAGCCCGGTGGATGCGTAGCTCGAGTAGTGCTTCACGAACATGGGGAAGCGGAGCTGCTCCATGGCCCTGGCCAGGTCGGCCTCGCTCTTCACCAGGTAGTAGGCGGGCGTGTCGATCCCCCAGGCGCGGCACACGCGCTTCATGGCCTCCCGGGACGGCTCGTAGAACGCCGCGTCCGCACCCGTGAAGGGGCGCCCGAGAAACTCCAGCGCCTGCACGACCTCCATGCCCACCCGCCCCTCGTCCCAGGCGCCGTCGCACAGGTTGAAGAACAGGTCGTAGCCCTGGCGCGAGGCTTCGATGACCTGTGCCACCGCGCGCTCCTTGTGGAGCGTAAGGACGGTCCACTCGGCGTCGGGATGGAAGGGACGGGGATCGCAGGGCCAGTCCCCGGGAGGGAAGGGATCGAGGGAGAGGTCCTGGTCCGTCAGGAGGCAGATGCGCATGCCGGCCCGCGATGGAATCGCGACGTCGAGGTCAACGTGGGGGTGCCGAGGAACGGTGAATGATCGGGAAAAGAACGCCGCTTCGCTACGCCTTTCCCATCATCTCCCGCAGGTAGCGTCCCGTGGCGCTCTCCGGCACGCTCGCCACGACCTCGGGCTTGCCCATGGCGACGACCTCGCCACCGCGGTGTCCAGCCCCCGGGCCGAGGTCCACGATCCAGTCTGCCATCTTCATCACGTCGAGATTGTGCTCGATGACGACGACCGTGTTCCCCGCGTCTACCAGGCGCTTGAGCACGTCCAGGAGCTTCTTCACATCCTCGCCGGAGAGCCCCGTGGTGGGCTCGTCGAGGATGTAGAGCTTGCGCCCCTTCGTCCCCGCCGCACCGGCGAGCTCGCGGGCGATCTTCAGTCGCTGCGCCTCACCGCCCGAGAGCGTGGTGGCGGGCTGGCCGAGGCGCAGGTACCCCAGCCCCACCTGCTGCAGATGCCAGAGCGTCTTGCCCAGCCTGGCCTCGCGGATGAAGAAGCGGATGGCCTCGTCCACGGTGAGCCGGAGGATGTCGTGGACGTTCCTGCCGCGGAACTTCACGTCCAGGAGCTCGCGCTTGTACCGCTTGCCGCCGCACGCGTCGCAGGGCACGAAGACGTCGGCCATGAAGACCATCTCGATCTCCACCTGCCCCGCTCCCTTGCACTCCTCGCACCGTCCCCCCGGGACGTTGAAGGAGAAATGGGCGGCGGTGTACCCGCGCTCCCGCGCCAGCTGCTGCTCCGAGAGCACCCGGCGCACCTCGTCCCACGCCTTGATGTAGGTGACCGGGTTGGAGCGCGGGGTCCTCCCGATGGGCGACTGGTCCACCAGCACGACCTCATCCAGGTGGTGCAGCCCCTCCAGCGCGTCGTAGTCCCCCACCGCTTCCCCCAGGTGCTCCTTGGCGCTCGTCTCCCCGGAGCCCAGCTCCTGCTCCGCGGCGCGGTAGAGCACGTCGTGCACCAACGTGGACTTCCCCGAGCCCGACACGCCCGTCACGACGGTGAGCGTGCCCAGGGGGATGTCCATGTCCACGCCCTTCAGGTTGTGGAGACGGGCTCCTCTGAGGGTGAGGCACGGGCCGTCCACCCGACGGCGCTGCGCGGGCCAGGGCACCGCGGTCCTCCCCGACACGTAGCGCCCCGTGACCGTGTCCTGGACCAGGAGCTGCGCGGGCGTCCCCTGGAAGACCAGCTCCCCTCCCTTCTCCCCCGAGGCCGGACCCAGCTCCACCACCTGATCGGCCGTGAGGATGGCCTGCGTGTCGTGCTCCACCACCACCACCGTGTTCCCCGCCGAGCGGAGGCGCCCCAGGAGATCGAGGAGCGCGGTCGTGTCCTTGGGGTGGAGGCCGATGGTGGGTTCGTCAAGGACGTACAGCGTGTCCACCAGCGTCGAGCCCAGGGAGTTGGCCAGGCTGATTCGCTGGGCCTCGCCGCCGGAGAGCGTGCGGGTCTGGCGGGAGAGGGAGAGGTAGCCGAGCCCCACGTCCACGAGGAACGAGAGCCGGGCGTTCACCTCCCGGAGGATGGTGGCGGCGATCTGCGTCTCCATGGGCGAGAGCTGCAGGGCCCGCACCCAGGGAGCCAGCTCCTCCAGCGGCATCTCGCACGCCTCGGCGATGGTCCTCCCCCCGACCTTCACCCAGAGCGCCTCGGTGCGGATGCGCGCGCCCGCGCACTCCCGACAGACGCGCGGGCTCTGGTATTGGCGGAGGAAGACGCGGATGTACTGCTTGTAGCGCTTCTTCTCCTTCGACCGGAGGAAAGGGATGGCGCCCTTGAAGCTCCCCTTCGCCCGCTTGGCGCCGTGCATCAGTTCGTCCCGGAACGCCTCGGGGAGCTCCTCCCAGGGCGTGTTCACCGAGACCTTCCGCTCCCGGGCGAAGTCCCGCAGCTTCTCCCGCTCGCGCCGGTAGCGTGGCTTCTCCCACGGGTCCACGGCCCCTTCCGCCAGCGAGCGCCGCGGGTTGGGGATGATGAGCTCGGGGTCGTACTCCAGCGTCGCGCCGAACCCGGTGCAGACGGGGCACGTCCCGTAGGGGTTGTTGAAGGAGAAGAGCTGGGGCGTGGGGTCGAGGAACGTCACGTCCGGGTGCTCGGGACACCGGAAGCTCTCGGTGAAGTGGAGGCGGTCGGGGACGGGCCGGCTCCGTGCGTCCAGGGCGCCCTCGGCGCCTTCCGCCACGAGCACCACCGCCTCCCCGTCGCCGTGCTCGAAGCAGGTGCCCAGGGAGTCGGCCAACCGCTCCTCGACGCTGCCCCCCACCTTCAGCCGGTCCACCACCACCAGGAGCTCCCGTGCCTCGGTGAGGTCCGTGCCCAGCGCCGCCGGGTCCTCGGCGCCCGCTTCCGCCAGGTCCACCGCCGCTCCGTCCACGAGCGCGCGCACGAAGCCCATGGCGCGCAGGTTCGACACCACCAGCGGATGCGTGACCTCAGCGCTCCGCGGAAGCGGGAACGCGACCTGGACGCGGGCGCCCGCGGGCAGGCAGAGAGTCCGGTCCACGGCCGTGCTCACCGTGTCGGGCCTCACCCACCGGGCGCATTCGGGGCAGTGCGTGCGCCCCACCCGCGACCAGAGCAGCCGCAGGTAGTCGTGGACCTCGGTGGCCGTGCCCACCGTGGAGCGGCTCGTCTTGGTGGGGTTCTTCTGCTCGATGGCCACCGCCGGCGAGATCCCCTCCACCCGGTCCACGTCGGGCTTCTCCATCCGGTCCAGGAACTGCTTGGCGTACGTGGACAGCGACTCGACGTAGCGGCGCTGCCCCTCGGCGAAGAGGGTGTCCAGCGCCAGCGAGCTCTTCCCAGACCCCGAAGGCCCCGTGACCACCACCAGCCGGCGCCGGGGGATGTCCAGGTCCAGGTTCTTGAGGTTGTTCTGGCGCGCGCCGCGGATGCGGATGGGCTCGTCCGGCATGTGGGGATGATAAGGGGAACGGGCGCGGGGGTGGAGAGTGGGCCGTCGGGTGGGCAAAGGGCCGGCGACGGCGCTCCGGAGCACCGCCCCGGCTGAAGAACATCCTGGCGCCGCGACGGGTCCGACCGCTTCTTGGACCCATTGTTCCCTCCCGCAGGAGTGTCCCATGGTCGGCATCCTCGCTCTCTGGCTCCCCATCCTGTTGGCCGGCGTCGCTGTGTTCATCACCAGCTCCGTCGTCCACATGCTCCTTCCCCACCACCGCAAGGACTTCCAGATCCTTCCCGACGAGGACCGGGTGATGGGCGCGCTGCGCCCGTTCGACATCCCTCCCGGTGACTACCTCATGCCGTGCAGCCACGCCGGCATGAGCTCCATGAAGGACCCGGCGTTCCAGGCGAAGGTGGAGGCAGGACCGCTGCTGGTCATGACCGTGTTCCCCAAGGGGGCCTTCACCGAGGGGATGGGGAAGACCATGGGCGCCTGGTTCCTCTACTGCGTGCTCGTGAGCTTCTTCACGGCGTACGCCGCCGAGTTGGCCCTCGCGCCGGGCGCCCACTACATGCAGGTCTTCCGGTTCACCGCCACGGTCGCGTTCGGCTTCTACGCCCTCGGCGCCTTCCCCCGCTCCATCTGGTACAAGGCCTCCTGGGCCACCACGCTCAAGTCCACCGCCGACAGCTTCGTCTACGGCCTCATGACAGCAGGCGTTTTCGGTTGGCTCTGGCCCTCCTGAACCCGGGCGAGCCAGCACTTGACGGCGGAGGACCCCGCGATGAGCTTCCTCGGACCATGAGCAACGTGATCCGCATCCGGCACCACCATCATCACCATCACGCGGCCCCTTCGGGCGGCGGTGTGGAGGCGTGCGCCTAGGACGCGAGTCCAGCGAGGCACCTCAACCGCGGCCCGAGCGATCGGGCCGCGGTTTTTTTTCGTGAAGGAGTCGAGAAACACGTGAACGCGAGCAAAGGCGGCCGCACCGGCGGCCCCGACGGCGACAGGATCCGGGTGGCCCTCCCCAACAAGGGAAGGCTCTCGGACAAGGCGGTGGCCCTCCTCGAACAGGCGGGGCTCACGGCGGTGCTGCGCGGCGACCGGGCCCTCCTGGCCGATCTCGGGCAGGATTTCCAGGCCCTGTTCGTGCGGGCCGCCGACATCCCCGAGTACGTGGCCGACGGCGCCGCCGACGTGGGGATCACCGGCGCGGATCTGGTGGCCGAGAGCGGCCGGGAGGTGACGGAGATCCTGGACCTGGGGTTCGGGTTCTGCCGCCTGGCCGTGGCCGTGCGCGACGAGGCCCCCGCCCGCTCCGCCGCAGAGCTCCCCGCCGGGACACGGGTGGCCACCTCCTTCCCCGGGGTCGCGCGCCGCTACTTCCAGTCGCTCGGGATCCCCATCGAGATCGCCTCGGTCACCGGCGCCACGGAGATCGCGCCCCACCTGGGCGTGGCGGACGTGATCGTGGACCTGGTGTCCACGGGGTCCACGCTGCGCATGAACGCGCTCCGGGAGGTGGACACCATCATGACCTCCACGGCCCGGTTGGTGGCCAACCCCCGGGCGCTCCGGAACCCGGCGTCGGCCTCCGCCATCGGCGGCCTGGCCACGGCGCTGGAGTCGGTGCTCCGCGCCGAGGCCAAGCGCTACCTCATGGCCAACGTCCCGCGCGCGCGCCTGGAGGAGGTCCGCCAGGTCATCCCCGGGATCAACGGTCCCACCATCGTCGAGATCCTGGACGGCGGGGCGTGGGTGGCGGCGCACGCCGTGGTGGACGCGGGCCAGGTCTACCAGACCATCGCCCGCCTCAAGGCGCTGGGCGCGGAGGGGATCCTCGTGACCCGCATCGAGAGGCTCATGCCATGAGGAGCGCGAGCCCCACGCCGGGTCCGGCCGGCTCCGCAGGGGCGACGACGCCCGCGGCTCCCGGTCTCAGCCTCTTCGCCGAGGGCCGCCTCGCTGCGCTCGCGGCCGGAACGCGGACCCCCCTCCTCGCCCGCGCCCCCGAGGACGAGCCCGAGGTGGCGGAGCGCGTCGCGGCGATCCTGCGGGACGTCCGTGCCCGCGGAGACGAGGCGCTCCTGGAGCTCGCCGAGCGCCTCGACGGCGTACGCCTCTCGTCCTTGGAGGTGCCGCGGAGGCTCTGGGACGAGGCCGGGCATGCCCTCGACCCCGCCGTGCGCTCCGCGCTGGAGCGCGCGGCCGCCAACATCCGCCGCTTCCACGAGGCCCAGATCCCCGGGGACATCGTGGTGGACGTGGAGCCTGGCGTGCGGATCACCCGGCGCTGGACGCCGCTGGAGCGCGTGGGCGTCTACGCGCCCGGCGGGCGAGCGGCGTACCCGTCGTCCGTGCTCATGGGCGTGGTCCCGGCCAGGGCCGCCGGGGTGGGCGAGGTGGTGGTGTGCTCGCCCCCCGGCGCCGACGGGCTCCCTCCCCGCGAAGTTCTGGCGGCGTGCGCCATCGGCGGAGCGGACCGCCTCTTCGCGGTGGGCGGCCCGGGCGCCGTGGCGGCGCTGGCCTTCGGTACCGGAAGCGTGCCCGCGGTGGACGCCATCGTGGGACCCGGGAACCGGTGGGTCACGGAGGCGAAGCGGCAGGTGGCGGGGCGCGTGCTCATCGACTCCCCGGCGGGGCCCTCGGAAGTCCTGGTGCTGGCCGACGGGAGCGCCGATCCCGCGTGGGTGGCCATGGAGATGCTCGCCCAGGCCGAGCACGACCCCGACGCGGCGTGCGTGGCCGTGTTGACCGCGTCGACGCCCGAGCGCGCCGACGCCCTGGCCGCCGCCGTCCGCGGAGCGCTTACAGCGCAGCTCGCAGCGGCCCCGCGCCGTGACGTGGCGGCCGCCGCCCTGGCGGGCGCAGGGGCCGTGCTCGTGGCGGACTCCCTGGACGAGGCCGTGGCCTTCGCCTCCGCGTGGGCCCCCGAGCACCTCTCGGTGATGACCGCCGACGCGGCCACCGTCGCGTCGCGGATCCGCACCGCGGGCACGACCTTCGTGGGGCCCTGGGCCTCGGTGGCCTTCGGCGACTACCTGACGGGCGCCAACCACGTCCTTCCCACCGCCGGGCGGGCCCGCTCGTTCTCGGGGCTCTCCGCCCAGCATTACCTGAGGTCCTTCACCGTGCAGGAGATCACCGCCGGGGGTGCCGCCTCCATGGCCGGCGACGTCGTGCGGCTGGCCGACGCCGAGGGCCTCCCCGCCCACGCCGCCGCGGCCGCGGCCAGGAGGGCCCCGTGACCCCTTTCCCGCGGGACGACTACCGCGCCCTCACCCGGTACCGGTTCGACCGGACTCCGGTGGCACTCGACCTCTCGGACAACACGAACCAGTGGGGCACGCCTCCCGCAGCGCTTGAGGTGCTCCGGCGCGCGGGGGCCGACCTCCTGGCGCGATACCCGGACCTCTACGCCGACGAGCTGAAGGCGGTCGCAGCCGAGCGCCTGGGGGTCCCCGAGGCGAGCGTCGCCACCGGGTGCGGCTCCGACGACGTCCTCGATTCCATCTTCCGCGCCTGCGGCGGAGGGGCTTCGGATTTCATGGCGCTGGCGTCGCCCACCTTCTCCATGGTGCGCCCATTCGCACAGATGAACGGCATGGCGGCGCGGCCCGCGCCGTGGGCCGAGGCACTGGAGGATCCCGGCCGCCTCCTGGAAGGGGGTCCCTCCTTGGTCTACGTGTGCCGCCCCAACAACCCCACCGGCGAGGTGGCCCCCACGGCTTGGGTGGAGGCGCTTCTGGAGGCGGCGGGCGAGGAGGGTCCCGTCGTCCTCCTGGACGAAGCGTACGTGGACTTCGGCGGCAACACCTTCGCCGCTCGCGCCGCCTCCCACCCACGCCTGGTGGTGTCCCGCACCCTGTCCAAGGCGTTCGGCCTGGCGGGATTGCGGGTAGGCTACGCGATAGCCGCGCCCGCCACGGCGTTGGAAGTGGAGAAGTCCCGCGGCCCGTACAAGATCTCGCGTGTGGCCGGGGCCGCCGCCGCCGCCGCGCTCGCCGACGCCGACGGGTGGGTGGCGCGCACCGTGGCCGAGTGCGTGACGAACCGGGGGCGTGCCTTCGAGGAGCTTCGGCGCCGCGGCCTCGATCCGATCCCGTCCTGGGCCAACTTCATCCTCTTCCGCGCGCCCACGGGCGACGCGAAGGCCGACGCGCTGGGGCTCCGGGCGCTCGGCGTGGCAGCGCGCCCCTTCCCCGGCGACATGCCAGACGGCTCGGACGCACTCCGCGTCACCATCGCTCCCTGGGACAGGATGGAGCGCTTCTTCGCGGCGCTCGACACGCACATGGAGGGGCCACGCGCATGAACGTCGCGCTCTTCGACTACGGCGCGGGGAACCTCCACTCCCTGGCCAAGGCGCTGGAGGGGGCGGGCGCCGGCGTCGTCGTCACCGCGGATTGGGATGAAGCGCTGGCCCTGGACGCCCTCGTGCTCCCCGGCGTGGGGGCGTTCGGCGCCGCCGCTTCCGCGCTCCCCCCGGACCGCTCGCCGCTGCGGCGCGCCCTGGAGGGCGGTCTTCCCTGCCTGGGGATCTGCCTGGGCATGCAGCTCTTCTTCCACGAGAGCGAGGAGTCGGCGGGAGCGGGGATCGGGCTCATCCCCGGCCGTGTGCGGCACCTGGACACCCCCGTGGTTCCCCAGATGGGGTGGAACGACGTGGCCACTGGGCCCGATCCCCTCTTCCGGAACGTGGACGGGCTCGTGGCCTACTACGCCAACTCGTACGTCTGCGAGCCGACCGGCCCCGCCGACGCCATCGCCTGGAGCGACTACCAGGGCGTCCGCTTCGCGGCCGCCGTTCGCCGGGCGCGCACGTGGGGAGTGCAGTTCCACCCTGAGAAGAGCTCGGAGCAGGGGCGCCGGGTCCTCGCCAACTGGGTAGCTCTGGCCCGACGGCCCGAAGACCCGACAAGGAGCGGAAAGCCGTGATCGCCATCCCTGCCGTGGACCTGAAGGGTGGACGCTGCGTCCAGCTCGTGGGCGGCCGCCCCGAGGACGAGCGCATCTCGCTCCCGGACCCCGTGGAGGTGGCAGGGGGATGGTGGGCGCTGGGCTTCGCCTCCCTCCACGTGGTGGACCTGGACGCCGCCCTGGGCTCCGGTGACAACATGGCCACGCTGGCCCGCGTGGCGGCCGCAACGCACGCCCTCACCCAGGTGGGCGGCGGCGTGCGCGACGACGCCAGGGCGGACGCCCTCCTGGCGTCGGGGGTGGACCGGGTGGTGGTGGGCACCCGCGCGGTCACCGACCCCTCCTGGCTCACCGCCCTGGCCGAGCGCCACCCCCGGAGGGTGGTGGTGGCCGCCGACACGCGGAACTCCTACGTGGTCACCCGCGGCTGGACCGAGAGCTCGGGCCTCACCGTCGCCGACTTCCTCCAGCGGCTGGAAGGGCTCCCGCTCGGGGGGATCCTGGCCACCGACGTCGGCCGGGAAGGGCGCATGCAGGGGATGGACCGGGTGGCCGTCGCACGCACCCTGCACTGGAGCACCCACCCGGTGATGATCTCGGGTGGCGTCACAACCGAGGACGACCTGGCCTGGCTCGAAGAGGCGGGCGCCCACGGCGCCGTCCTCGGCATGGCGCTGTACACCGGAACCCTGGACGCCGAGCGCGTCGCCGCCCGTTGGGGCGGGAATGCCGCATCGCGAGGCACACCATGAGCAAGCTGAAGAGGGACACCAAGGAGACGCAGATCGTCTGCGAAGTGCGCAGGGGTTCGGGCTCCGCGCAGGTCCGCGTGGACGACCGCTTCCTCGCCCACATGGTGGAGACGCTGGCCCGCTACGCCTCCCTGGACGTGGTCCTCGAGGCCACGGGCGACCTGCGCCACCACCTGGTGGAGGACGTGGCCATCACGCTGGGTCTGGCGCTCCGGGACGAGATCCCCGAGCGCTCCGCGCGCTACGGCTGGGCCGTGGTCCCCATGGACGAGGCGCTGGCGGAGGCCGCGGTGGACCTGGGGAGCCGCCCCTTCTACGTCGGCCGCACGCCCTCCCGCCTGTACACCCACTTCCTCCAGTCCTTCGCCACCAACCTGGGCGCCACGGTGCACGTGCGCGTGGTCCGCGGCGAGGACCGTCACCACATGGTGGAGGCGGCGGTGAAGGCGCTGGGGCTGGCGCTCCGCCAGGCGCTGGCGGAGGGGGATCAGGTCTTCAGCACCAAGGGCTCGGTGAAGCTGGAGCGGCTCCCCTGATGCTCCGCCCCCGCGTGATCGTGTGCCTGGACGTGAAGGACGGGCGCGTCGTGAAGGGGACCCGCTTCGTCGGCCTCCGCGACGTGGGCGACCCGGTGGAGTTGGCCGCCCGCTACGAGGAGGAGGGCGCCGACGAGATCGTATTCCTCGACGTGTCCGCGTCCCGCGAGGGGCGCGGCACCCTCCTGGACACGGTGCGCCGCACCGCCGAGGCTCTCTTCATCCCCCTCACCGTGGGCGGCGGCGTGCGCTCGGCGGAGGACATCGGCCCGCTCCTGCGCGCCGGGGCCGACAAGATCAGCGTGAACACCGCGGCGGTCGAGCATCCGGACATCCTCTCCCGGGGCGCCGAGCGGTTCGGGAGCCAGTGCATCGTGGCCAGCATCGACGCCGCTCGCCACGAGGGCGGATGGCGCTGCCACACCCACGGCGGCTCCCGCCCCACCGACCTGGAGGCGGTGGCCTGGGCGAGTGAGTGCCACCGCCGGGGCGCCGGGGAGATCCTCCTCACCAGCATCGACCAGGACGGCGCGCGCTCCGGGTACGCGCTCGACCTCACCCGCGCCGTGGCCGATGCCGTGCCCGCCCCGGTCATCGCCTCCGGGGGCGCCGGCGAGGCCGCGCACCTCCGGGACGCGTTCATCGAGGGGCACGCCTCCGCCGCACTGGTCGCGGGCATCCTGCATGACGGCCTCACCACCGTGGCGGAGCTGAAGTCCGCCCTCGCCGGCTGGGGGATCCCGGTGCGTCCCACCCACGCAGGCGCCCTCGACGCTCCCGCAGGAGTGAACCCATGACCGACCGCGCCCTGCGCGCCCCGGAGGACCTCGACGCGCTCGATTTCGCCAAGCTCACCGGCTTGGTGCCGGTGGTGGCCCAGGACGCAGCCGACGGCCGCGCGCTCATGCTCGCCTTCGCCACAAGGGAAGCGTTGGAGAGAAGCCTGGCTACCGGCGAGATGCACTTCTGGTCCCGCTCACGCGGTGTGCTGTGGCGCAAAGGGGAGACCAGCGGCAACACGCTTCGCGTCGTCTCCCTCCACGCCGACTGCGACGGCGACGCCGTCCTCGCGCTGGTCCGCCCCACCGGTCCCGCGTGCCACACCGGCGAGGGGACGTGCTTCGGGGACGGGGCGGCGCCGGAAGTCCCCGGCGCCGGCGACGGTGTCCTGGCAACCCTGGACGCCACGCTCGCCGAGCGCCAGGCGCAGCGCCCCTCCGGCAGCTACACCGTGCGCCTCCTCGACGACGAGAACCTGCGGCTGAAGAAGCTCGGCGAGGAGACGGCGGAGCTGGTCGCGGCGCTCGCCAAAGGCGACCCGGCGCGAGCCCGCGAGGAGGCCGCCGACCTCCTGTACCACATGCTGGTGGCGCTCCGCGCCGCGGGAGTGGCGTGGGGCGACGTCGCCGCCGCGCTCCACGTCCGCCACGGTGATCGCGTCGGCCGCTAGCTGGCCGGTCGCCGTCGCCTCCGGAGTTCGGGCCGCCTCCAGCCGGTCCCGGGCCCCTGGGTTGGCCGGCGTGTCACCTGCCAATACGCGAACCGCATCCGAGGTGGTCTCGGCTCTTGTAGGGGCCATGGCGCGTCTCTACTCTGATCTCCTCGTCCATGACTTGATGCCTATCGTCATCGCCTGACTGACAACGCCTTCGACACCCCACATGAAAGCCCCGCCAGCCTCCGGAATCGACATCGCCTCGGTGTCCCACGGGGGCATCGTCGAGTTCTTCGCTACGGTTCTTCCCGAACCGGAATCGGGGCTTTCCTCCCCGCTGCAGCGGGTGAGCGAGAGACTCCGAGACGAGGGAGCCGAGCTCCTGGAGGTTCGCGTCTTCGGCACACTGGCGGCTGCTCCGGTGACCGAGACAGAGCTGAGCCGGACCTTCGGGCCCGTGGATTGGCCCGTGACGTGGGTGGAGGGCGCGGACTGCTCGGGCGGGGAGGTGGCCGGGATCCAGATCCACGCGGTCCGGGGGGCGCCCGTCCGGACGCTGGCCCTGGGCGACACCCCCGTGGGTCGGGTGTTCGAGGATGCGCATGCCCGGCATCTCGTGCTCGGAAACGTTCAGCCGCCCCAGGCAGGTCAGGATCCGCGCGCCCAAGCTGCGGCCGCATTCAGGAGAATGGAAGAAGCTCTGGCCCTCGGGGACATGGACCTTCACCACGTGGTCCGAACCTGGTTCTTCCTGGACGACATCCTGGGATGGTATTCCGGATTCAACGCCACGCGGGCTGCGCTGTACCAAGCGCGAGGGATCGGCGAGCGATACCTGCCTGCGAGCACGGGGATCGGCGGAAAGAACACGAGAGGGACAGCGATGGCGGCTTGCCTGCGAGCCATGCAGCCCAAGGGGAAGTCGGCCTCGGTGCGGGCGATTCCCTCTCCTCTCCAGTGCGCTGCCCTGGCCTACGGAAGCTCGTTCAGTCGCGCTGCTGAAGCGACCACTCCGGACCTCCGCGCTATTCTCGTCTCAGGGACCGCAAGCATCGATTCGCAGGGAAACACGATGCATATCGGCGACGTGGAAGCTCAGGTAGGCAGAACCTTCGAGGTGGTGGAGGCGATCCTTGAATCCAGGGGCGTGGGATTCAGGAACGTGATCCGCGCGAACGCCTACTTCAAGCGCCCCGGCGATGCGACGGCTCTCCCTCCCTTCTTGGACCGACACGGTCTTCCGCCCAGCCGGGTGATCGTCTCCAGGAATGACGTCTGCCGGGACGCGCTTCTCTTCGAGCTCGAGCTCGAGGCCGTGACTGGGGACGCGGCCAGGGGCGACTGAGGCAGCAGCCCCTGGTCGGACATCGCAACGCGCCTCCCACCTCGGGGCGTCAGAGCGTCAGCAGGAACGCCACCAGCGCGTGTCGTTCGAGCTCGGGAAGGGCGTTGAACGCGTCGACGCTAGCGGCCCCCTCTCCGCCGTGCTGCGCGATCGCCTCCCAGAGCGAGGGCGCCTTGGCGTCATGCATGAAGACGGTGCGCGTCGCGATCCCCATCAGGATCTCCGTGCGGAACTCCGAGGGCGTCGCCGCTGCCGAGCAGATGTTCGCACCCGCCGGGCCCATGTCGTGCAGGAGGAGATCGGAGTAGAGGGGCACCGGCTTGCGGTCCAGTGCCGCGACCGGACTGGGCCCGGTCGTGAGCGTCGGCACGTGGCAGGCCGCACATCCCACCTCGACGAAGCGCTTCTCGCCCACCGCGACGCGGGCGAGCTCCGCCGGATCCGTGGGCATGTTCCGCGGAGGTACGCCCAGGAAGCGGAGGTAGTCTTCGATGATGTCGACGGTGGCCTGATCCTCCTCCGGATCGGGGGCGGGGTCGGCTCCGGCAGGAAGGGCGTCCACGCTGAAGACGCGCTCCTCCGGATGCTGAGGGGTCGTGATCCCGAGCGCCACCAGGAGCCCGCCCGAGACCATGCCCTCGAGGTTGTTCCTGTCGGCCTTCCGGCGGAGACGGCCCATCCGCCCCTGGGCGTCCCGACCCACGCGGCCGGAGATCCCGTCGCCGTTCGCGTCGTCGGGGTCGGCGAGCGCCTCGATGACCGAATCGGGGATGGCCTCCACGAGCCCCACCCCCCAGAGCGCCGGCGCGGTGAACACCCCATGCTGGTTGGCTTCGGGCGGGATGCGCTCAGGTGTCACACCCACCGCGGCAGCGATCGGAGTGACGAGGTCGCGGACGTTGCCACCGCCGTGAGCGTCCAGCAGGTCGCAGCGCCCATCTTCGCCCTGGAACGTCGCGTGGACATCGTACTCCTCGGCGCCCGAGCCGCCGACGGTAGGCCAACTGTGGCAGGCGTTGCACGAGTTCTCGTTGTGCGTGGGGCCCAGCCCCTCCTCCTGAGTGTAGACCTTGCTGAACGCGGCCTTGCCCGCTTCGAAGCGGGCGAGCTCCTCGGGGGTGAGTCCGGGGAGGGGGTCACCCACCGCCGCGCTGCGCACTTCGAGGGCAGCCTCCGGCTGCAACGGCGCACAGGCGCTCAACAGGAGCGGCGCCACCGCGAGGATGCCCAGCCTACGGCCAGGGATCGCCATCGTCGAATTCCGCGTTCGGGCAGGTTGTGACGGGTCCGGAACAGCGTGCTTCCGGAGCGTAGAGTAAGGGGTGCAGATCCGTCGCGTCTACGCCCGCAACGCGCTCTACCCTTGCACCGCCTCCGCCGTCACGGTGAGGAAGAACGTCCCGCTCGCGCCCTCCATGGAGGAGCTCCCGAGCACGAGCGTCTGCCCCGGACGGACGTTCACCGTGGTGCGGAGCTTCCTGAACCCCTGGGAGTAGAGGGACACCTCCTCGAGGCGCAAGCCGTTCTCTGGGCCGCGCATCACGCGCGCCTCGACCGTGTACTCCTGCTTGATGCCCGCCGGCATCTTGGCGCCCGACAGAGTCTGCGAGATCTCCGAGCCGTCGAGGGCGTACACCACCGCCTCCCCCGCCATCCGGTAACCCTCGAACTGGAAGAGCTTGCGGAGCTCGGCCTCCACCGCCGCGATCCCCGGGTCGGTGGGCATGGGCCCGTCCGCCTGGATCAACTGGAAATGCAGCTGGATGGCGGGCCGCGCCACGTCGTACTGGGCGAGCACACGCTCGATCTTCTGGAGGTTGTCCGAGGTCTCGCGGACCGTGATCGCCCCGCTCGCGACGCTGATGGCGCCCGGCGCCTCGGCGCGGTCGCCGTACACGTACGGCGCGATGAGCGCCTGCGCCTCGTAGGGATCCAGGTGGGTGAGGGCGAACGTCCGGGTGTCCAGCTCCGGACCCCTGCCGCAGGAGGTGAGCGCCATCAGGAGCAGCGCCGCTCCGCCCATCGTCTTCGTCGTCTTCATGGTCACGTCCCCTGTTCGAAGAACCACAGTACGGTGATGTCTGGATTGTCGGTCTCGAGGATGGCCACGCCTCCGGTGGAGGCCGCCTCCACGGTGGGGGGCACTTCGCTCCGGGCGACCGGGGCCAGCGGCGGTGGCCCGCCCTCCCGCGCCACCAGCAGCACGCCGGCCACCGCGGCCGCGGCAGCCAGCCCGACCCACCGCCACCTCCCGACGACCGTCGCCCACGTCCTCGCCCGCGCCCTCCTGGGCAACGCCTCCCCGACGGAAGGCCGGGCGGCGAGCTCGAGGATGGCCTCCACGTCGGGCGTCCCGCCCTCGCCCAGCGTCGCCTCCAGGGCGTCGTCAGCGCGCAGCAGGAGTGCCGCGTCGCGCCGGCACGCCTCGCACGAGCGCAGGTGGGCGGGGAGCGCGCCCTCGCCCTCGCCCCGGAGCTCGGCCGGCGTCGCCTCGAGAAGCAGATCCCGGATGTCCGGGCAGGTGTTCACGTCCGAGCCTCCTCTGCCGTAGGATCCAGTTCGAGGAGCCGCGCGCGGAGCGAGCGGCGCGCCCGGAGCAGGTTCACCCGCACCGTGGACGCCGCGATGCCCAGGCGCTCTCCGATGTCCGGCGCCGTGAGCCCCTGGAGCTCCGCCAGGTCGAACGCCTTCAGCGCGGCGTCGGCGAGGCTCGAGCGCGCCGCGCCGGCGACGGGATCCCGGCTCTCGCTCCCTTCGCCGCCACCGCTGGCCCGGAAGCGCTCATGGAGCCGCTCCCGACGGGCGCGCGCGCAGGTGGTCCCGCACCGTGTTCCGCGTGACCGCGTACAGCCACGTAGTGAAGGCGCTCCGGCCCCCGTAACGGTCCAGCCGCCGGATCATGTGCACGAGCACGTCCTGGGTGAGGTCGTCGGCGTCGGCGGAGTCCCCGGTGTGCACCAGGGCCCACCTCCTGACCAACGGATGGGCTTGCAGCACCAGGCTCCTCAGCGCCTGGGGGTCCCCCTTCCGGGCGCGCCTCGGAACCGGCGTCGGCCCGCCGCCTACTTGAGCAGCCCCCGCGCCTTCAGCAGCGGCTCGATGGAGGGATCGCGCCCGCGGAACGCGCGGTAGAGCTCCATCCCGGGGCGCGTGCCGCCCTTGGAGAGGATCTCGTCCCGCAGCCTCTTCGCCGTGGCCGGATCGAAGAGGTCGCCCGCCTCCACGAAGGCCTGGAACGCGTCCTTGTCGAGCACCTCGGCCCACAGGTATGCGTAGTACCCCGCCGAATACCCACCGGCGAAGATGTGCGTGAAGTAGGTGCTCCGGTACCGGGGGATGATCTCTTCCATGAGCCCGATGCGCGCCATCTCGGCGGCCTCGAAGGCCCGCGCGTCCTTCTCCTCGGGCGCCGCCAGCGTGTGCCAGGCCATGTCCAGGTACGCCGCGGCCACGAACTCCACCGTGACGAAGCCCTGGTTGAAGGTGGCCGACGCCTGGAGCTTCTCCACGAGCTCGTCGGGGATGACCTCGCCGGTCTGGTAGTGCTTGGCGTACTGGCGGAGCACCTCCGGCTCCTCCATCCAGTTCTCCATGATCTGGGAGCCGAGTTCCACGAAATCCCGGGACACGTTCGTGCCGCCCAGGGATCCGTAGGTGACGTCGGAGAGAAGCCCGTGGAGCGCATGCCCGCACTCGTGGGCCAGCGTGAGCGCGTCGTCGAAGGTGATGAGGGAGACGCCCGCGGCCGTGGGCGCGGGGAAGTTGAAGTTCGTCGTGACGATGGGGGCCTTGTCGCCGTCGAGCTTCGACTGCTCCTGCAGGTCGTTCATCCATGCGCCGCCCTGCTTGCTCGGCCGCGCGAAGAAGTCCATGTAGAGCATGCCCAGATGGCTCCCGTCGGCCTCCCTGACCTCGAAGAGCTGCTGGTCGGGGTGCCAACGGGGCAGGTCCTTCCGCTCGTGGAAGGTCAGCCCATAGAGCTTGTTGGCCACCAGGAACACGCCGTCCCTGACCGCGTTGACCTCGAAGTAGGGGAGAAGCGCCTGCTGGTCGAGCGCGTAGCGCTCACGCCGCACCTTCTCGGTGTAGTGGCGCCAGTCCGACCCCTCCAGCTTCCCCTCCACACCCTCGCCGTTCATGAGGGCCTGCATGTCCGCGCGCTCCCGCTTCGCCACGTCCAGCGCCGGGCGCCAGACCTGGTCCAGCAGCGCCATCACCCGCTCGGGGGTCTCCGCCATGTTGTCGGAGAGGACGTAGTGGGCGTGCGTGGGGTAACCCAGGAGCTTCGCCCGCTCGGCCCGCAGCGCCGCCATCCTGGACAGGATGGCCTTGTTGTCGCGCTCGTTGTCGTTGTCCCCCCGCATGGCGTAGCCGTCGAAGATGGCCTTGCGCAACTCCCGGTTCGTGGACGACTCAAGGAAGGGGTTGATGCTGGGGCGCTGCAGTGTGAAGGACCATCCGCTGTCGTGGCCCCGCCGCTTCGCCTCCGCCGCGGCCAGCTCCACCAGACCCGCGGACAGGTCGCCCAGATCCGCCTGCTCGGTGACGTGGAGCTCGTAGGCGTTGGTCTCCTCGAGCACATTCTGGCTGTACTTCTGCGACAGCTCGGCCAACTCCTTGTTGATCTCACGGAGGCGCCCCTTGGCGGCGTCGTCCAGGGCCGCTCCGCTCCGGACGAACTGCTTGTGCGTCTCCTCGAGGAGCATGAGCTGCTCGGGGTCGAGCCCCAGCGTCTCGCGCTGGTCGTAGACCGCCTTCACCCTGGCGTAGAGCTCGGCGTTGAGGAGGATGTCGTCGCCGTGGGCCGCCTCTTCCGGCGCCAGCGTGCGCTCCACCTCCTGCAGCGTGTCGTTGGTGTGGGCGCCGGTCACGGCGCCGAAGACCCGGGCCGCACGGGAGTACATCGCCCCCGAGCGCTCGAGCGCCTCGATGGTGTTCTGGAAGGTGGGTGCCTCGGCGCTGGATGCGATGCCGGCGATCTCCTGCTGGTGCGCGGCCATCGCCTCCCGGATCGCGGGGAGGTAGTGCTCGTTCTTGATGAGGTCGAAGGGCGGCACGCCGAACTCGGTCTGCCACTCGGCCAGCAACGGGTTGTCGTGGCCCGAGATCACCGACCCCGTGGGGGCCGGAGCTTCTCCGGCGCAGGCGGCGAAGGCGAGGGCAACGAGGGACAGGGTCAGGCGCCGGAGCGGTCTCACGGAAATCTCCTCCTGGGCCACCTGCCCGGAGGCGCGGGAACGGCGACGCCCTGGGCGGTGACCTGCTCGTACGCGGTGGGGAACCGGGCAGGAGGTTCCTGTGGGTGCGTAGACGCTAGGCCCGGGGCGGAGCGCGGACAAGGCGCAGCCCGGAGGCTGGCTCACGTCGTCCCAGGCCACCACCTTGACCGGCACCGTCTCCACCCGCCAAGACCAAGGTCCCCATGCGCGCCCTCCTCCCGTCCCCGGTGACGCTTTCGGCCGTCCTGCTCCTCCTGCCGTACTCCGCGCCCGCCGCGTCCGCACAGACCATGCCCCCGGCGCAGGTCCCCTCGCCATGGGCGCTCGACCCTCCATCCCTGGCGTCCCTGGTGGACTTCGACCATCACCAGAGCGACCTGCGCGTGGCCGTGGAGCGATACGCCGAAGATCGGAGCGCGCTCCTGCGCCGCTGGGACGTCCCCTACTCCCCCGTGCGCCGAGCCCGCTTGGAGTCCTTCCATCGGGGTTGGCTGGCGGCTCTCGACGCCACCGACTTCGCCACGCTCAACCGCGAGGGCCAGGCGGACTTGGTGCTCCTGAGGAACCGGCTCGTCTTCGAGCTGGAGATGCTGCGGCAGGAGGAGCGCGAAGACGCCGAGATGGCGCCGCTCGTCCCGTTCGCCCGCACGTTGGGCCTCCTCCAGGAGGCGCGCCGCGACCGCACGGACGTGGACGCCCGCGCGGCGGCGGTGACCCTGGACTCGGTGGCGGACCAGGTGGAGGCGCTCACGAAGACACTGAGCGACCGCTCGGCGTCGGTGCCGACCGTGAAGGCGGTGGCCGCCGAGCGCGCCGCGCGCCACCTCGAGGAGCTCCGTCGCGTCCTGAAGGGGTGGTACGGGTTCTACGACGGGTACGACCCCCTGTTCACCTGGTGGGCCGCCAAGCCGTACACGCGGCTGGACAAGGCGCTGGAGGCGTACGCGGCCGCCGTGCGGACGCGCCATGTCCCCGCCGGTGGTCCGGTGGTGGGCGATCCCATCGGCGAAGCCGGGCTCCGCGCCCATCTGGCCCACGAGATGATCCCCTACACCGCCGAAGAGCTCATCCGCATCGCAGAGGCCGAGTTCGAGTGGATGGAGGAGGCCCGCCTGGCCGCTTCCCGCGAGCTGGGCTTCGGAGACGACTGGCGCGCCGCCCTCGAGCACGTGAAGGGCCTGGCGGTGGCGCCCGGCGGCGCGCCCGCCGTGGTGCGCGAGCTGGAGCAGGAGTCGGTTGCGTTCGTCGGCGCGCGGGACTGGATCTCCATTCCGCCGCTGGCCCAGGAGATCTGGCGCATGGAGATGATGACGCCCGAGCGCCAGCTCGTCGCTCCGTTCTTCCTGGGCGGGGAGGTCATGCAGATCTCGTACCCCACGGACGACATGGAGCAGGACGCCAAGCTCATGTCCATGCGTGGGAACAACCCCCACTTCAGCCGCGCCACGGTGCACCACGAGCTCATCCCCGGGCACCATCTCCAGGGCTTCATGACCAGCCGCTTCAACCAGCACCGGGACGCCTTCTCCACCCCATTCTGGACCGAGGGATGGGCGCTCTACTGGGAGATGATCCTGTGGGAGAACGACTTCCCGCGGGGTCCCGAGGACCGGCTCGGGATGCTGTTCTGGCGGATGCACCGCGCGGCCCGCATCATCTTCTCGCTCTCGGTCCACCTCGAGCGCATGACGCCGCAGCAGGCGGTGGACTTCCTCGTGGACCGCGTCGGGCACGAGCGGGCCAACGCCGAGGCTGAGGTGCGCCGCTCGTTCGAGGGGAGCTATCCGCCTCTCTACCAGGTGGCCTACATGATCGGCGGGATGCAGGTCCGCTCACTGCGCCGAGAGCTGGTGGAGTCCGGCCGCATGACCGACCGGGCCTTCCACGACGCGCTGCTGCAGGGCGGGCGCATGCCCTTGGAGATGGTGCGTGCGCGCCTGACCGGAGAGGCGCTGAGCCGGGAGTTCTCGACGGCCTGGAGATTCGCGGGGGACCCGCGCTAGGCCGGGGGCGCCGGCTGCGCCTCAGCCCTCGGCGCCCCCGCCCGTCCCGTTCAGCACCTCAAGGATCCCCTCCGGGTCCGTGCCCAGGCGCGACGCCTCGTCCCGGAGCCTGGCGTCGGGATCCAGCGCATAGCCGGCGGCCGCCAGGATGGCCTGCATCTCGGCCAGGTCGTAGCCGTACTGCTCGGCGTACGACGCGAGGGTGAGCTGCCCCAGCCGGGAGAGGGACCGCTGGAAGCGCGCCTCGGAGCCCGTGGCCTGGATGCGCGCCGCGGCGTCGTAGTCGAGGGCGATGAGGCGCTGGTTGTCCGAGCGCTCCAGGTCCTCCATGCGCTGGCAGAAGCGCGCCAGCGTGCTCTCCTCGGCGTGCCCCCAGGGGGGCGACCCGCTCTCGGCCTCCCAGGAGGAGCACCGTGAGGGAGAGGGCCAGGAAGGAGAGGAGCACCGTGAGGGTGATGACCCGTCGCGTCTTCATGGTGGCGTGTAGGAAGAGGTGGTCTCTGCGCACGGATTCGTCGAGCCCCTGGCCGGCGCCGGCACTAAGCGGCGTCCCGGCCATCGTCGCCCCAACCCCCTGCACGGTCTTCGCCGCGTCGTGGATGCCGCGCCCCCGAGGCGTTACGATGCAGGCTGGGAGACGCCCGGTTATCCCGCCCGGGGCGCCCCTCCCGACTCCGACCCAGCCTGGAGATCCCACCGTGACCATGAACGCTCGCGGCTACGCAGCCATGTCCGCTTCGGCACCCCTCGTCCCCTTCGGCTTCGAGCGGCGCGATCCGCGTCCCGACGACGTCCACATCGAGATCCTGTACTGCGGAGTCTGCCACTCGGACCTCCACACCGTCCGGGACGACTGGGGCCCCGCGGCCTACCCGGTGGTACCGGGGCACGAGATCATCGGCCGGGTGGTGGGCGTGGGCTCCGCCGTCACCTGCTTCAAGGCCGGCGACCGCGTCGGCGTCGGCTGCCTGGTGGACTCGTGCCGGGCCTGCGCGCCGTGCGAGCGGGGCCTGGAGCAGTACTGCGCCAACGGCCCGACGTGGACGTACAACTCCCAGGACCGACACGACCAGCGCCCCACCCAGGGCGGATACTCCGACCGCATCGTCGTCTCCGACCGGTTCGTGCTCAGGGTCCCCGACGCCCTGGACCTGAAGGGCGCGGCCCCGCTCCTGTGCGCCGGCATCACCCTGTGGTCGCCGCTCCGCCACTGGAAGGCGGGAGCCGGCATGCAGGTCGCCGTCGTGGGCCTGGGCGGCCTGGGGCACATGGGGCTCAAGCTGGCGAAGGCGCTGGGCGCCGAGGTCACCCTCTTCACCCGCTCACCGGGCAAGGAAGCGGATGCGCGGCGCCTGGGCGCGAAGCACGTCATCCTCTCCACGGACGCCGCGGCCATGAAGAAGGTCCACGGCCGCTTCGACCTCATCGTGGACACCGTACCCAACGCCCACGACCTGAACCCCTACGTCCCCACCCTCGCCCTCGACGGCACCCTCGTCCTGGTCGGGTATCTCGGTGGCCTCGAGCCCGCCGTGCACTCCGTGCCGCTCATCATCGGCCGCAGGTCCGTCGCGGGCTCGGTCATCGGCGGCCTCCCGGAGACCCAGGAGATGCTGGACTTCTGCGGCGGGCACGGGATCACCGCCGACGTGGAGGTGATCCGCATGGCCCAGATCAACGACGCGTACGAGCGCATGATCCGGAGCGACGTGAAGTACCGCTTCGTCATCGACATGGGGACGCTGGACGGCTGAGCCATGCTCCCCCCCCGCGCCCTCGGCACCCAGGGCCTCACCGTCTCCGCCCTCGGCCTCGGCTGCATGACCATGAGCCACGGCTACGGCACCCCCGAGGAGCGCGACGAGGGCGAGTCCATCGCTACCGTTCACCGCGCGCTGGAGCTGGGCGTCACCCTCTTCGACACCGCCGAGATGTACGGGCCCTGCACCAACGAAGAGCTCCTGGGCCGTGCGCTCCGCGGCAGACGCGATCAAGCCATCATCGCCACCAAGTTCGGCTTCACCTTCGACGGAGGCCGGGTCACCGGCCTCGACAGCCGCCCCGAGCACGTCCGCGAGGCCGTGGAGGGCTCCCTCCGGCGTCTCGGCACCGACCGCATCGACCTGCTGTACCAGCACCGGGTGGACCGCGCCGTGCCCATCGAGGAGGTGGTGGGCGCGATGGCCGACCTCGTCAGCGAGGGGAAGGTGCGCTTCCTCGGCCTCTCCGAGGCCGGTGAGCAGACCCTCCGTCGTGCCCACGCCGTGCACCCCATCTCGGCGCTCCAGAGCGAGTACTCCCTCTGGGAGCGGAACCTGGAGCCGCAGATCATACCCGTGCTGCGGGAGCTGGGGATCGGCCTCGTGCCGTTCAGCCCGCTGGGGCGCGGCTTCCTCACGGGCACCGCGCGGCCGGCGGAGGAGCTCCCCGAGAGCGACTTCCGGCGCCATGCCGACCCGCGCTACCTGAAGGAGAACTTCGACGCCAACATGCGGGCCGCGGCCGCCGTCCGCGGGTTCGCCGAGGGACGGGAGCTCACGCCCGCGCAGGTCGCCCTCGCCTGGCTCCTCCATAAGGGCCCGGACATCGTGCCCATCCCGGGCACGAAGCGGCGCCGCTACCTGGAGGAGAACGTGGCCTCCGCTTCGGTGACGCTCAGCGCCGGCGACTTGGCGTTCCTCGACGAGGCCCTGGCGGCGGACAAGATCGCCGGCCCGCGCTACTTCCCCGCGAACGAGGCGATGGTGGATCGCTGAGGCGTCGCCCGGGCGGGCATCTGCCTCTCCTCGCGGGAACGGAGACGCGTCAGTGCCGCACGCGGCGGGCGTCCGAGACGAGGCAGAGGCCGCCCACCCGGCTCAGGAGCGCGCGCAGCGCGGAGGTGACGGCCTCCAGCCGCTCCGGAAGACAGGTGGTGAGGATGTAGGTGTTGTTCGACACTCCGGTGATGTCGTCGCCCCGCTGAACGCCCCGCTCCCCCGCCCCCGAAACCCCGCCGATGAGCGTGTAGTCCCTGAGACCCTGGTCCGCCAACAGCTCCAGCACCCGGCCGGAGTTGGGCGCGTCGATCACGATCTCGATGCGGTGGACGTTCTCCATGGTCAGCTCCACAGCGCCGTGATGACGGCGTAGTACAGAGGGATCCCCAGGGCGACGTTGAAGGGGAAGGTGAGGGCCAGGGACATGGGCAAATACAGGCTGGCGTTGGCACGGGGCAGCGCCACCCGGACCGCCGCCGGCACCGCGATGTAGCTGGCGCTGGCGAAGAGCACCGTGAGGAGGAGGGCATCCCCCGCCGGAAGGTCCATGAGGGCTGACGCGGCGATGGCCACGGATGCGTTCAGCAGCGGGAACGCCAGGGCGAAGGTCGTGAGGAAGAGCCCCGAGGCGCGCAGGGCGTCCAGCCGGCGTGCGGCGATGATGCCCATGTCCAGGAGGAAGAGGCTCAGCACGCCCCGGAAGGGCGCGTCGGCGAAGGGCTTCACCGTGGCCCACCCCTTCTCGCCCGTGGCCAGCCCCACCAGGAGGCTACCGAAGAGAAGGAAGACGGGACCGTTCAGGAGCGCCTCCCGCAGGAGGGGCCCCAGCGCGGTCTCCCCTTTCGCCGCCCCGTTCTCGACGGCCTGGTAGCGCCGCGCGAGCAGCACGCCGACCAGGATGGCCGGGGACTCCATGAGGGCCATGGCCGCCACCATGTGGCCGCCGAACGCCACGCCCTGGTCCTCCAGGAAGCTGGTGGCGGTGATGAAGGTCACCGCGCTGATGGAGCCGTAGGTGGCGGCGATGGCCGCGGCGTCCTCCACCGAGAGGCGCCGCCGGAGCACGAAGAACGCCACCAGGGGCACGAGGGCGCTGCCCAACACGCCCACCCCCAGGGGAAGGAGCGTGGCCAGGTGGAATCCGCTCCGGGCCAACGCCACCCCTCCGTGCATCCCGATGGAGAAGAGGAGGTAGAGGGAGAGGGCCCGGGTGATGGGCTGTGGGATCTCCAGGTCCGAGCGGAGCAGGGTCGCCGCCATCCCCAGCAGGAAGAAGAGGATGGGGGGAGTCAGGATGTTGGCCAGGACGAGGGAAGCGTCCACGGTCATGCCTCCTGCGCCCGCAAGGGAAGGCGGGCCGCCGCGGCCCGGGCCTGGAGCACCCGGTCCCGGGCCTGGGCAGCGGTGGAACCGAGCGCAGTCAGATGCCCCATCTTGCGCCCGGGACGGGCCTCCACCTTCCCATAGAGGTGGAGCGCCACGCCAGGAGTCGCGAGGGCCGCCGCCCAATCGGGCTCACCTCCCTGCCAGAGGTCCCCCAGGAGATTGGCCATGGCCGCCGGGGCCACCGCGGCGGTGGAGCCCAGGGGAAGGCCGCACACGGCCCGGACCTGCTGCTCGAACTGGCTGCTGACGTGAGCGTCGATCGTGAGATGCCCCGAGTTGTGGGGGCGTGGAGCCACCTCGTTCACCACCAGCTCCCCGTCGGGCATCAGGAACATCTCAACGCAGATCACTCCCACCACGTCCCAGGTTTCCAGGAGCGTCCGGGCGATCTCCCGGGCCCGGGTCGCCACCCCGGGCGGCAGCTCAGCAGGCGCCACCGAGAGGTCGAGGATGTGCTGGACGTGGGTGTTCTCCACCGGGTCGTAGAGCGCCACAGCTCCGTCGATGCCGCGGGCCCCCACCACGGAGATCTCCCGCTCGAACGGGGCGACGGCTTCCAGCACCGCCGGCGCCCGGCCCAGGCTCTCCCACGCCGCGAGGGCCTCGGAGCCGCGGCTCAAGCGGATCTGGCCCTTCCCGTCGTAGCCCCAGGCCGCGGTCTTGAGGATCGCCGGCGTGCCGACGGCCGCCACCGCCGCGATCAGCTCCGCTTCCGACTCCACGGCGCCGAAGGGCACGGTGGGGATCCCGGCGGCACGGAGCGCCTCCTTCTCGCGCCTACGGTGCTGCGTGGTGTGGAGGAGGGAGCCCGCCGGCCGCACCGGCGCGCGCTCGGACGCCGCCACCGCCGTCTCGGCCGGGACGTTCTCGAACTCGAACGTGACCACCGACACCGAGGAGGCGAAGCGCCGCACGGCGTCAAGGTCCTCGTACGGGGCTCGGATCTCCTGGTAGGCAATCTGGCCGGCGGGCGTGTCGTCCTCGGGCGCGAGCACCGTCACCCGGTACCCCATGCGCCGCGCCGCCAGCGTGAACATCCTGCCGAGCTGCCCTCCCCCGATGACGCCCAGGGTCGCGCCGGGGAGGATGGGGCCCGTCATTCCAGCTCCGCCGCCAGGGACGCCGCCGCCTGCTCCCGGCGGAAGCGCTTCAGGCGCTCCCGGAGCTCGGGGTCGGTGGTGGCCAGCATGGACACCGCCAGGAGAGCGGCGTTCTTGGCGCCCGCCTCGCCGATGGCCAGCGTCCCCACGGGGATGCCCGCCGGCATCTGCACGATGCTGAGAAGCGAGTCCACCCCCCGCAGCACGCGGCTCTCCACCGGCACGCCCAGCACCGGCACCGTGGTGTGGCTCGCCACCATGCCGGGAAGGTGGGCCGCCCCGCCCGCCCCGGCGATGATGACCCTCAGCCCCCGCTCCTCGGCGGTGCGGGCGTAGTCCGCCATGGCCTCGGGGGTGCGGTGGGCCGACACCACCCGGCGCTCGTGGGGCACGCCGAACCACTCCAGCATGGCGGCGGCGTGGCGCAGGGTGGGCCAGTCCGAGGCGCTCCCCATGATGATGCCCACCAAGGGTCGGTCGGTCACTTCCGGGTCGCTCCGCTCGGGCTGGGGACGTATAGACGAACGCAATTATAGGAATTAGACTTCATGTGTCAAGCAGAGGCCCAGGAGTTCCTCCGGCGATGCGCCACGATCCCCCATGGGTTGGACCTTCCTCAGCAACCACGCCCACGTCCTGGTCTGCCTGGGCCGGGACCCCCGGGCCCGGGTGCGGGACCTGGCGGGGCGGGTCGGCGTCACCGAGCGGGCCGTCCTCCTGATCCTGGCAGACCTGGAGCGGGAGGGGATCGTCCGGCGGGTGCGCGAAGGCCGACGGAACCGCTACGAGCTCCGCCTGGACGGATCCCTGCGCCATCCTCTGGAAGAGCACCGCACCGTGGGGGAGCTCCTGGCCATGGTGGACGGTCGCAAAGGGCGCCTCAGGACGCCGGCCTCCGCGTGTGCTTGTCCGCCCACTCGAGCCAGCGCTGCCACCGGTCCACCAGGTAGCTCGGCACGGTGATGCCGTGGAACTGCCCCGGATAGATGACCAGCTGCGTCTCCTTCCCCTGGCTCTTCAGCGCCTGGTACATCTGCTCCGACCCGACGGCGGGCACGTTGAAGTCCTTCTCGCCCACCATGAAGAGCGTCGGTGTGGTGATCTTGTCGGCCTGGAAGAACGGATACGAGACCTTCATCCACGCCTCGGGGCTCTTCCAGGGCTGCCCCAGCTCGGTCTCGTACTGGTAGATGTATTGGTCCACGCCGTACATGGAGAGCTGCAGGCTGCTACCGGCGCCTGAGATGGCGGCCTTGAAGCGCTGGTCCCGGGCAATGGTGTAGTTGGTGGTGATCCCCCCGTAGCTCCAGCCGCCGATGACCAGCCGGTCCGGGTCGGCGACGCCCAGGCGCACGGCCTCGTCCACGGTGGCGAGGACGTCCCCCACCTCCAGGCCGCCCCAATCGGCGCGGATGGCCCGGGTGAACGCCTCGCCGCGGCCGGTGCTGCCGCGGTAGTTGGGCTTGATCACCGCGTAGCCGTGGGCGGCGAAGAGCTGGGCGGTGGCGTCGAAGTCGTGCTGGGACTGGGAGGTGGGCCCGCCGTGGATGTAGAGGAACGTGGGCACCCGGGTGCCCTCCCGGTAGCCCACGGGCGTGACCATCACGGCGTTGATGGTGGTACCGTCGGTAGCCATCCCCGTGATGTCCCGGTACGCGCCGACGGCGATGCCGGCCAGCCATTCGGCGTTCTGATTCGACAGAGGCCGGGGGGCCGCACCCTCCAGGGCGAAGACCTCGTTGGGGCGCGTGGCGTCGCCGTCGAGGATGGCGATCCGGCCGGACGGGGCCACCGTGAAGGCCGAGACGGCGCGCCGGCCCTCCAGGATCCGCGTCAGGGCGCCGGTGGCCACGTCCATGCGCACGAAGTGCACGGCGCGGTCGTCCTCGAGAAGGCCGAAGAGCGCCTTTCCGTCGGCGGCCCAGGCGTACGAGGCGACGTTGCGGTCCAGCGTCGGGGCGATCTCCCGCGGCGTCCCCCCCGAGGCCGGGATCACCATCACCCGCTCCAGGTTGTAGAAGTAGTACGCCGGGTCGCTCCAGGCGGTGTACGCGATGGACTTCCCGTCCGGCGACCAGCGCGGGGCCCAGTCGCGCCCGGGGCTGGTGGTGACGGCCGACGGCGTGACGCCGGGCTTCGCGTCCATGACCCAGATGTCGGTGTTGACGTTCCGATCGGGGTCGGGCGTGCGGTTGCTCACGAAGGCGATGCGCGCGCCGTCGGGTGACCACTGCGGGTCCTCCACGTCCCACGGACCCGTGGTGACCTGCTCCGCCTTGCCGGTGCCGACGTCGACCAGCCAGAGCTGCTCCTTCTTGTCGTCGAGGTAGCCCTCCACGTCCTGCTTGAAGTGGTAGCGGTCGATGACGATGGGCTTGGGCGTCTTCCTCTCGGTGGTGTCCGGGTCCGTCTCCTTCGACACGACCGCGATGCGCTTGCCGTCGGGCGCCCACGCGTACGAGGAGATCCCGCCCTTGAGGGACGTGAGCTTCTGCGCCTCACCGCCGGCGCGGTCGAGGAGCCAGATCTGCGAGCCCTGCTTGTTGTCGGGGCCGCGCCCCGAGGTGAAGGCCAGCCAGCGTCCGTCGGGGGACCACCGCGGCGAGGACTCGCCGTCGGGAGAGGAGGTCAGCCGGATGTTCCGCGAGCCGTCCCACTTCGCCATCCACACGTCGGTGTCCGACTTGTCCTTGGCCGAGTCGGGCCGGCTGACCGTGTAGGCGACCCACTCGCCGTCGGGCGAGATGCGGGGGTCACGCACGGTCTTGACCCGATACAGGTCCGAGGTCTGGAAGCCGCGCGGGGCGGGGGTCTGGGCGGCCGTCGTCTGGGCGGCGGCGGGGGTGACCAGGGCGAGGCCGAGGAGGCCGAGGAGGAGGCGTCGAGTCATCTGGCCGCGGGAGGTGAAGGGTGGGGCGGGAGGCGCCGATGGAAGTTAGCGCCGGGTGGCTCCCGCGCCCCTGGCGCCGTGCCCGCACGATGCGTATCCCTCCCGGATCCCCGGGAGACCGGGGCCTCCCCTGACGAGGTAGGCACCATGGGTCCGACACGCGGTCTCGTTCGAACAGTCACTGACATCGTGCTGGTCTTCTCGGCCGTGGCGTCTCCCCCGCAACCCGCCGGCGCGCAGGCCAGGACCCAAGCGCCCGAGCCCCTCCCCACCGTCGCCGAGAAGACCAACGGGATGGAGAAGCGGGACGGCTTCATCCCCCTCTACTGGGACGCGCGCACCGGGAAGATCTGGCTGGAGATCGGCCGGTTCGGCGAGGAGATCCTCTACTACCCGTCCCTGCCGGCGGGGATGGGCCAGAACGACATCGGCCTGAACCGCGGGGACCTGGGGCCCGAGAGCGTCTTCACGTTCCAAAGGGTGGGGCCCCGCGTTCTCATGGTGGAGCCCAACTACGGCTACCGCGCCGTCAGCGACGACCCTCTGGAGCGCAAGAGCGTGGAGGACGGCTTCCCCACCTCCGTGCTCTGGGGCTTCGAGGTGGCGGCCGAGACCGGCGACGCGGTGCTGGTGGACGCCACCGACTTCTTCCTCCGCGACGCCCACGGCGTCATCACCACGCTGCGCCGCTCCGGCCAGGGCACCTACCGACTGGAGACGAGCCGGAGCGCCATCCACCTCCCGCGGACCCGCGCGTTCCCGAAGAACACCGAAGTGGAGGTGACGCTGACCTTCACCACCGACCAGCCCGGCGCTCTGGTGCGGAGCGTGACGCCCAAGGGTGAAGCGCTCACGGTGCGACAGCACCACTCCTTCGTGGAGCTTCCCACCGAGCCCTTCGCGATGCGCAAGGCCGACCCCCGGGCCGGCTTCAACGGAATCGGCTACATGGACTACGCCACCCCCCTGGGCGAGCCGCTCCAGAAGCAGTACATCGCCCGGCACCGCCTCGAGAAGAAGAACCCGGCCGCCGCCATGAGCGAGCCGGTGGAGCCCATCGTCTACTACCTGGATCCCGGCACGCCGGAGCCCATCCGCTCGGCCCTCCTGGAGGGGGCGAGCTGGTGGAACGAGGCCTTCGAGGCCGCCGGGTTCATCGACGGCTTCCAGGTGAAGATGCTCCCGGCCGACGCCGACCCCATGGACGCCCGCTACAACATGATCCAGTGGGTCCACCGCTCCACCCGCGGGTGGAGCTACGGCAACTCCCTCGTGGATCCGCGGACCGGGGAGATCCTCAAAGGGCACGTGACGCTGGGGTCTCTCCGGGTGCGCCAGGACTGGCTCCTGGGCGAAGGGCTGACCTCGCCGTACCTGGAGGGGGACGAGATCCCCGAAGAGGTCCGGGAAATGTCCCTGGCCAGGATCCGGCAACTGGGAGCCCACGAGGTCGGGCACACGATCGGCCTCTCCCACAACTACATCTCCAGCGCCCAGGCCGACGGCCGGACGTACTCGGTCATGGACTACCCCCATCCCGTCGTCGAGCTGGATGCGAACGGGAAGGTGGAGCTCCGGGATGCCTACCCCAGGGGGATCGGGGACTGGGACAAGTTCTGGATCCGGTACGGATACACCGACTTCGCTCCGGGGACCGACGAGGACACCGCACTCGACGCCATCCTGGACGAGGCCCATTCGCGCGGCCTGACCTTCATCAGCGACGAGGCGGCGCGCCCTGCGGGTAGCGCCCACCCCAACGTCCACCTCTGGGACAACGGAGGCGACGCAACCAAGGAACTGGTGCGCATGATGGAGGTGCGGCGGGTGGCCCTGGACCGATTCGGGGAGACCGCCATCAAGACGGGGATGCCCATGGCCACCCTGGAGGAGGTCCTGGTCCCCCTCTACCTGCACCACCGCTACCAGGCGGAGGCCACCACGAAGGTGGTGGCGGGGCTCTACTACACCTACGCGCTGCGGGGCGACGGACAGGAACCCCTCCGCTTCGTCCCCGCGGACGAGCAGTGGGCGGCGCTGGACGCCCTCCGGCGGACGCTGGATCCAGCTGAGCTGGTGATCCCCCGCCCCATCCTGCAGCTCATCCCACCCCGGCCCTTCCGCTACCCGACCCACCAGGAGCTCTTCCAGCGGAACACGGGGCTGGTCTTCGACGCCGTCGCCCCGGCCACGGCCGCCGCCGACATGACCCTCTCCTTTCTCCTGCACCCGGAGCGGGCCGCCCGCATGGTTCAGCAGAAGGCCATCCAGGCAGACCTCCCGGGGCTGGACGACGTCCTGGGTCACCTGGTGGAGAGCGTCTTCGGGATGCGGTACGGCGGCGGATACGAATCGGAGGTGAGCCGCGCGGTGCAACGGGTCCTGGTGGACCGGATGGTGATGCTGGCGGGTGAGGCCCCCATGGCGCAGGTGAGGGCTCAGGCAGCCCGGTCCCTGGAGGTCCTGGACCAGCGCATCGAGGAAGGAGCCGGTAACACCGACGAGGCCATGGCGGCCCACTACGCCCTGCTCCGCAAGGACATCCGCCGCTTCCTGGACCGCCCCCACGCGCCGCTGGCCACGCCGTCGGCCCCGGCGTCACCGCCCGGGAGCCCCATCGGTGACCCGGGGATGGACTGGCTGGACCGGTGGTGGTTCCAGGGTCCCAGCGCGGGAGCGTGGATGAGGACGGGGGAGGGCTGGGAGTAGAACGGGCGTAGCCCCCCGCCACGCCCGTGCTCACGGGCGTGGCCTCGCTACCTCGAGGCTCAGCAGGCCTGGTCGCGCCGTTCCAGACTCAGGACCACGATTTCCTTCGGATCGGTCACGTACTGGAAGAAGCCCCACGGTCGCCCACTCTCAGGCGCCACACACGCGGGCGGACATCCGTGAGCTTCACGACGTCTCCGTGCCCAGTCTCCGCCAGCCGCGTCAGGCCCTCACGAACTCGGCGCGCAGCTCCTCGTCCGTGACCACGTCGCCCTCAACCAGGGCACGGCGGCCCTCATTGAGCGCCTCACGGTCCTCCTCGCTCAGGGGCTGATCGGACTCCGGTGCCGGCATCAACGCCCGGATGAACGGATCGCAATGCTCGGCCAGGTACTCGAGGTAGCGCTCGGCCGCGTGGACCTCTTCCTCGGGGATCTGATCCACGAGCCGGTAGGGTCGCTCTTTGGCCTTCGCTTCCATGGAGTGCTCCGCCACAGTGGCCGTCACGGCAAGCTACTCCCGTTCTACCCGTTCAGCATGGGTGTTGGTTCGTGGGTGGGTCCTCCCGGGTCATTGAGACGGATAGGCATCATAGGGGCATGGCGTCCGCGGCTGGCCACGCTTGGGCAGGCAACGATGTAGCGAATGAGTCAAGTTCATGCGGCGAGCCCGTGGAGTTGGCGGAAGTCGTCCATGGCGTGCTCTACGTGGCGGAACGAGGCGCGGAGTCTGGAGGAGGGGGCGGCCTCGTCATCGTGGATGGAGGCGAGCCCGCATCGATGCGTGCCGGCGATGCGCTCGATGAGGCCGTGCAGCCTGAGGCGCCTGAGGTCGTGCGTCATCCGGCCCGGGGTGATGTCGCCGGGCTCGAGGCCCAGCAGCGGAGCGAGGTGCTCCCGGAGATCGCGGTTGGTGAACCCGTAGGGTTGGAGACGGAAGACCACGAGGGCGCTCAGGAGCCGCTGCACGCGCTCATCCTCGAAGCGGAGCGCCGGGACCCGCTGTCCCTGGATCTCCCTGGCCGTACGACCCCCTGGAAGGCGTCCTCGCCGATTCGGCAGTCGTGACTCGGTCGTTGGACGTCGAGAAGACGTCGGTTGGCCTCAAAGCCGACCTCCCGGAGCAGGGGAGGTTCTTGAGTCGCTTGCCGATACGGAAGTCCCAGGTGTTGTTGATCGTGGTCTCGGTGCGGAGCGCCCATCCCTCTTTGTGGTACTGCTTGACGTGCGTGCTCTTGCAGTAGAAGTGGAGCGGGGGGATCACGCCTTCGGTGATCACACGGGTGTGAAACCGGCCCGGCGTGCGCTTCGTCACCCGGCGGCCGAAGACCATCTGGACCTGATCCGGCCGGCCGAGATCCAGGTTCTCGCGGATGATATCCTCGAAGAGGATGCGCCCCGTGCGGGGGCGGTCGAGCACCTGGGTCAGGGAGAGCTCCGCTTGCAGGATGGAGAGATCGTAACGATAGCCGGCAGCCGCGTCCTGCGGGGTGAACGGATGCGGCACGATCTCGAGCCACTTGTGGAACAGGGCCGCGATCCTTTCCCCCGAGAGCTCATCGGCGATCTCCTGCATGCGCACGGGATCCGCGCACGAGAGGATCCCGTTGTCCAGGGCCTCGAAGGCGATGCCCTCCTTCGCCAGCTGCCGCTTCAGGTACTCATGCCCGTTGAGGCACAGCTTCGCCGTGTAGGGGAAGTACGAGGAGAACTTCAGGAAGAAGGGGCCGAAGTCGGC
>DATIKQ010000084.1:0-9079 GCA_035477395.1 Longimicrobiales bacterium | reverse complement strand
AGCCACCGCGCAGTGGCTCGGCGTGCCGCTTCTGACCTGCGATTCGGACTTTGGCCGCGGTCGCGATCTCGCGGCCGTGGCGACGCCCGACGACCCCTGGCGTGGGTTCGAGCTGCACCCCGCATCCGTCGTGTAGGAGCCGGTCGTGGGATCTCCAGAGGATGGCGAAGAGGCTTGGGAGGAAGACCTGAACGCCCTCGAACGGCACGGTGACTGCCATGATCGCCGAGTTTCCGGGGTGCGTCGCTCAGGGGGACAGCGTGGAAGAGGCCTATGCAAGCCTCGAGGACGCCGCCGAGAGCTGGATTCAGGCAGCCTTGGATCTGGGGCATGACATTCCGCCGCCTGCCGCGGACCAGGCGTTCAGCGGCCGGGTGCTGCTGCGCCCGGCACTGACATCCAACACGCCGACATCCCCCCCTCTCCAGCCGCTGGCGTAGCTTCAGCGAAGCACGTCCACCCTCCAAATTCAAGCGCCCTTGTGCAGGCATGCAGCGGTGGGTTACACTGGGATACAGTGGGATACATTGGGTGGGTTTCTTTGGAGTCTCCGCCTATGCCTTCGACACAGCACAGTCTCCGCATCCCCGAGAAGCTGGACCGGGAGATCAGTCGGGAGATCCAGTTCCGAGGTGAACGCGATTGGTCCAAGGGTGCGATCACGCTGATGGAGGAAGCCGTTCGGGCATCACGGGTTCCGGGCATCGTGTTCGTTCAGAGACGAAACGAGCGCCGGCCGGCCGTCGCGTTTTCGGGCTTGGAGGTGTGGGAGGTCATCGCGACGTGGAAGGAGGCCGGAGAGGACTGGGCACATCTCGTTCAGGCATATCCGGAGCTCTCGGAGACCCAGCTGCGCGCGGCGGTGGCGTACTATGCGGCGTATCCTTCTGAGATCGACGAGCGTCTCGCGCGTGAAGCGTACTGGACACCCCAACGGGTCGCTGAGGAGATGCCGTTCACGCGCCGGGTGGGTGCTTGAAAGGGCTCCCTGAGGCTCGCTTCTACCTGGACGACGACGTTCCGCACTCGTGCGCAGAGGTCGGGAGGGCGCTGGGCCTGGATATATGCCCCGCGAGAGACGCCCACGCGCACCTTCCCCAGGACGATCCGGTACATCTCCGGACCGCAGGAAAAGACCAGAGGGTCCTGGTCACGTACAATCGGGATGACTACCTGGCCGCAACCCGCGAGGCCTTCGCGGCTGACGGCCCCCACGCGGGCCTGCTGATCCTGACGCACAAGCTGCCGCGGGACCCCGCCAGGATCGTCCATGCGCTCGCTCGTTGGCTGGAACAGCGCAGGGCTGCAGATGCTTGGCCGATGCAGAAGTACGAGGTGGATTTCCTGCCGTGGTAGGCGCCCGGCGCTATCCCCCCAGGAGGCCACTGTGAACATTGTCAACACCAGGCCATCCGTGCGGTGAACGCGCTGCTCGAGGCACGGCACGCGGTGGGGGCGCTGGACGAGGAAGACCGCGCGTCGCTGGCTGATGTGGTGGCGTGGGACTTGCTGGCGTGTCGCTCCGACGGTGGACCAGCTTCGGGCGGCAGGCGGCACCATCCATCCCGAGGCCCTGCGCCGCTGCGACGTCCTTGGGGTCCCGGGCGGGAGGCCCTCTGCCTCTGCCTCGTGGACGCGCACAGCTTGGCCACCGAGCAGCGGGAGGGGCGCGCCGTCCCAACGAGGTATGGCTCGTGGCGGGCCAGGCGCATGTACACCACGCTCACCCAGCGTGCTGAGCTCGACCGGCGCCTTACCCCCCCCGGCCCCCGGCCGCACACGCACCATCCTGGTCACGCTCCGGCTGGGTTCGGCCCCCCTCGTCTCGGGGTTGATCCACAGCGGCGGGGGCGGGCGATGGGCTCAGTCCCAATCAGCCATGGCTCCGGCGTATGCCCGTCGGTGATCTTGAGAGCGAAGCTATGAGATATATTGACAAACGTACGTATCTACACTCAGTTCATCATGGAATCCGACCGGAGACGGGGAAGGTCATCGCGATCGTGTACGCTATGCGCGAAGGTCGTCACAGAGTCATCTCGGCACGAACGGCGCGGACACATGAAGAGGCGGAATACCGGAGGCAAGTCGAGCGGGCGGCGGCGGAAGGAGGCCGCGGCTGAAGACCTCGTCCACGCGGGCGGCGCCGAGCTCGCGGCCATGGCCGATGCCACCGACTGGGCTCGCGTCGAGGCCCTCGGAGACGATGAGATCGGCAGGGCGATCGCGGATGACCTGGACGCTGCGCCCATCCTCGGCGAAGCGTTCTGGCGCAACGCGCAGGTTCTCGACCCCCGCCACGGAAAGACCACCATCACCATGCGCGTCGACGAGGATGTGCTGTCGTTCTTCAAGCGAGGTGGCTCCGGGTATCAGTCGCGGATGAACGCCGTACTGCGCGCGTATGTGTATGCCCGACGCCAGCGGGTGAGGTAGGAGCGGGCGGCTCTGTCACGCCCCCCTCGCGACGCCCCCGGCCCCTGGCCCCGGCCATGGAGGCCTACGCGGACCGGCTGGACGTGGACAAGATCCGCGAGGCCTGCGAGCTCGCGGTGGAGGCCCATGCGGGACAGCGGCGGGCCTCGGGGGAAGAGTGGGTCTCCCATTCCTGGGCAACTCGCCCCCCGGGGCCACCGCGGCGGCGACGGGCGACTCGCCGAAGGCTGGTATCTGGCGCCAACCCGCGGTGGGCACCATCAGTACAAGCATCCTCAGAAGAAGGGCCTTGTGACGATTCCGGGATCGATGAACGACGATCTGGCTGCGGGCACCTTGAATAGCATCCTCGAGCAGGCGGGGCTCAAGGCATGAAGAGGTATCTGGTCGTCATTGAAGAGACCGACACGGGCTACTCGGCGTATTCGCCCGACCTGAGGGGATGCGTGTCCACGGGGGCCACCCGCGACGCAGTCGAACGGAATATGCACGAGGCGATCCGGTCCCACTTGGACGGGCTCAGGGACGACGAGTGCGACGTACCCGAGCCCCACAGCTACTCGGCCTACGTGGAGGTCCCCGCGTAGGCCTGCCGCCACTGGCTGGCCGGCCGTAGATTCGGCGGCATGGACCGACGACCAAGATACGGAGACTACCCCGAGCTGTTCTGGGACGCCCAGCCGGACGCGCGACTCGACGTGGGCAACCCCGTGACGCTCGCGAGGCTCCTTACGCGCGGCAGCCCGGAGACGATCGGGCGGCTGGTGTCGCTGGACGTCATCCGGGCGAGCCTGGAGTCATTGGCGCTCCCGCGGCACGCCGTCGCGTTCTGGCGGATGGTGCTAGAGTGCGCCCCGCCCCCCGAGGCGGGCTCCCCGACTCCGGGCAGGTAGCCTCGATGACGGCAGAAGCCCTACTTCGGGCGGACCGGGCGGTGGTTTCGCCGCTTCACGTGCGCATTCTCGGCGCGATAAGCCGGTCGGAGGAGGCGTACGGCGCCCTCGACCTGCGGCTGGAGGGAGGCACGGCCCTGGCGGCGTACTACGTGGGGCACCGCCAGTCGGAGGATCTCGATCTCTTCGGGGGGCCTGCGCTGGATGCGAGGGACTTCCGATCGTTCGTTGAGGATCGGCTCCCCGCGGAAGGGCTGCACGTACTGGGCGGGGGCCCTGCGAGTCGGGGGTTTGCCGAACTCCTCCTCGGCGATGATTCGATGGGAGAACCCGGGACTCCGCATGCGGTGGTCCGCGTCCAGTTCGGCCGTGCCTCTCCATTTCGCCTGGAGCCTCCACTGGCGACGGCGGAGGGGCCCCCGGTCGCATCGTACCGGGACGTGTGCGCCGGGAAGCTGCACGCGTTGTGTGATCGCTTCGAGCCCCGTGACTTCATCGACCTCCACTGCATACTCGGGCGGCGGCGTGAGGGCTCGGGGCCGGTCGGCGAGAGTGAGCGCCGAAGCCGGTTCCGTGCGTTGGTGGCGGACCTCGAGGAATGCGATCCCGGCCTTGCGGCCCCCCAGGTGGGACAGGCGCTCGCGCGGGGTCTGGATCGCCCGGTCCTGGGTGCGTTCCCGTTGAGGATGCTGGCCACGGTCCAGGAGGCGGAGATCCAGGAAACGATCCGTCTCGGGCTCGAGGAATGCGCCCGGTTGACCCGCGCCCGGGCGGCGTGGGAGGGCCCGGCCGGGTAGGGGGAGCCCTACCCGTCATTTCGCCGCCCGTTGCTGGGGAGGGGAAATGGGTGCCGTCCCAACGAGCCATGGCTCATGGCGGCCAAGGCGGGGTAGCTTCACGATGAGCGCAGGGCGAAGCCGGGACGCGCTCACTGTACCAGGCCAGAGGGATAGCCGCATGAACACAACTTTCGACGAGCTTCACTCAGCCGTGCTGTCCCTTCCCGAGGTGGAGCGCGCACGCCTCGCGGCGAGGATTCTAGCCAGCCTGGACGAGGATGGTGCGACCGATGCTGCGTGGGTGTCGGAGGTGCGGGAGCGCCTGACAGCGTACCGTCTGCATGACTTCGAGCGCCTGACGATCGCTGAGCGGATCCAGCTTGTGGAAGACCTGTGGGACAGCATCTCAGAGGCTCAGGAGGTGCTGGATCTGACCGACACCCAGCGTGCTGAGCTCGACAGGCGCCTCGCGAGCCATGCGCGCCGACCGGATGCGGCCATCTCCTGGGCCGACCTGCGCGCTGAGCTCCTGGCACGCGATTGACGTTGGAACGCCTCCGGTTCACGCCTGAGGCCCGCCTCGATATCCTGGACGCCCGCTCGTGGTACGAGGAACGGGCCCCCGGCCTCGGGATGGAATTCGCTCGCGCGGTGGATGTGGCTGCCTCGGCGATTCTGAGATTCCCGCAGGCATTTCCAGAAGTGCACGCGCCGATCCGCAAGGCAGTGATGCGGCGTTTCCCCTATGCCCTGCTGTTCGTGATCGAAGGGGAGCGGATCCTGGTCGTGGGGTGCTTCCACCAGCGCCGCGATCCGCAAGCTTGGGTGGTGCGGTGCTAGCCCCCTCGCCATTCTCCATGGCCGAGGATGCCCGGGTCATCCTGGTGAAGCTGGCCCGCCGGCTGGGGATGGCCGCCATCCCCGCACGCCCAAGGGAGACGTCCCAACGAGCTATGGCTCCTCGCAGCCTGGGCGGGGTAGGTTGACGGGGAGCATAGGGAGAGGCAGCGATGCACGTACGGAGCCAGGGAGGTAGCCGCATGAACACAACTCTCGACGAGCTTCACTCAGCCGTGCTGTCTCTTCCAGAAGTGGAGCGCGCACGCCTCGCGGCGAGGATTCTGGCCAGCCTGGACGAGGGTGACGGTGTCGAGGCCGCCTGGGTTTCGGAGGCGCGTGAGCGTCTTGCGGCCTATCGGCGTGGGGAAGTCGCCGCGGTGGCTGCGGAAGAGGTCCTGGACAAGGCCCGCCGGATCGTCGCCCTTTGAGGGTCAGGTTTCTTCGTCCGGCGGAGGAGGAAGTCCTCGCCACTCTGCGGTACTACGCGTCGCAATCGGTAGAGCTCGGCGCTGCGTTCGTCGACGACCTTGATCACGCTGTGGCATTGCTGGCCGCACACCCCGAGGTCGGCGCTCCCTTCGATGTGTGGGTAGAGTCGGGGCTCCCCCCTCGCCCCACCCCCGGCCCCACGCCCACGATCTGCGGCCTCCCCCGGCCCCTGGCCCGGGCATTCGGGCGCCCGTGGCGTGGCGCGAGCGTCCATGGCGCGTGCGGGTGGGGACCGCCTCGGATCAGGTGGTGCCGGGCTTCCCCATCGGCACCGACATCCCGCACGCTGACATGCGCATGATCACGAGCTTGACATCGGCGAACAGGACGATGTATATACATCGCATGGTCAGGACCCAACTGTACCTCGACGTCCGCATGCACCGCCGACTCCGGGAGCTCGCTCAGCGCCAGGGCCGCACGGTGTCCGATCTCGTACGCGAAGCGGTGGGCCGGGCGTTTGGGCCGGATCAGGCGGATGAGAGGCTCACCACCCTCGAGGGGATCAGCGGGCTATGGCGGGACCGAGAGGATCTCGGAAGCACCGACGTGTACGTGAGGCGCCTGCGCCGCGATACTCGCCGGAGCCGAGCGAGGGCCTAGCCGGCGTCCTCTATGATTCGGATGTGATCATCGAGATCCTGCGGGGTCGCGCGGGGGTCGTGGAGGCCGCCCGCCGCCTGGAGGAATCCGGTGTTCCCACGTATTGCTCCGCGGTGTCGTTGGCCGAGATCTACGCGGGGATCCGGCCCGGCGAGGAGGCGCTGACCCAGGCGTTCTTCGATGCGCGGGGGGAGATCGTGCTCGACGGTGAGATCGGTCGTACCGCCGGCTCGTATCTGGCGCGCTTTTCAGCCTCGCACGGCGTCGAGCTGGGTGACGCTCTCATTGCCGCGGCGGCCGCCACGGCCGGCGTGCGCCTCTGGACGCGGAATCGCAAGCACTATCCCATGCCGGGCCCGAGCTTCTTCGAGCCGTAGCGTTCGCCCAGGTTGACGTACACCGCGGCCATCGAGCGAGCCCTGAGCCAGGCCATCGCCGGCGCCGAGCTGGAGGCGGTCCTCGAGTCCGTGGGGGGCGACGACCTGGTGTGGAGCCTCGGGCCCGGAGCGCCATCATCTCCGCGGTGACGCTTGCCGAGCTCGTGGTGGGAGCGCGGGACGCTGCGGCAGAGGCGCGGATCCTGGACCTGCTGAACCGGCTCCCGGTGGTGGCCGCCGACCGGGAAGTCGCCGAGAGGGCAGGAAGGATGGGCCGCCGGGCACGCGCCCGTGGCGCGACGCTCCCGCTCCCCGACCTCCTCATCGCAGCCACCGCGCAGGGGATCGGCGTGCCGCTTCTGACCTGCGATCCGGACTTTGGCCGCGGTCGCGAACTCGCGGCCGTGGCGACGCCGGACGACCCCTGGCGTGGGTTCGAGCTGCACCCCGCATCCGTCGTGTAGGAGCCGGTCGGGGGGGATCGGACCGACTGGGGGCGGCCACCCAGAGTCCTCCACCCGTGGCCTCCCGCCGCGCGCCACCACCGCACGCCTCTGGACACAGGTAGCATCAGCTGGGCATAATGGTGTCGCACGATGCACGAAAAACCATGATGTGTGGATTTAGACTATTTCTATGACACGGTCCATTCCACGGTGGCTTGCACCCGTAGTTACTGAACTCGAGTTGGAGCGCCCCACCGTCATCACCACGGCGGAAATCGAAGCTCTCCGAGTGCGCCTTGGGGTCGTGCCATCCGGTGGCCGCGTGGCGGAGCACCTGGCCGAGCGGGGGTGGCTCTTGAAGACAGGCGTGCACGGGGCCTGGGAGTTCGTGCCAGGCGACCGTGCCGCAGGGCTGTCGGCGGGGGACGCCTACTTGCCTGTAAGGGCCGTACTGGCCACCGCCGGAGACACTCCTGTGAGCGTGGTTCTGGGCTCGGCGCTTTGGCTTCTGGACATGGCGGATCGCGCACCGGAACGCCCCGAGGTTGCCCTACCCCCTCGGGCACATGTCCCGGTGGCACTGCAGCGGAGCTGTCGCGTTGTGCGCCACGAGGCCAAGCTCCCTGCAGTCCGCGTCCAGGGGCTCCCGGTCCATGGTCCGGCGGCCATCCTGGTACACTTGGCCAGCCGGCCGGTTGACGTGCGCAGTTGGGGGGGGGTCCTGTCCCTCCTGGAGGACGTGGTTGCCTCGGCCCCTGAGGAGGATGTGTTGGCCGAGCTCGAGGGGCGCCCTCACGCTACGCGGGCCCGGCTCTCCTACCTCTTGTCCGGTGTTGCCCCGGAATTGGTGGCGCGATTGGCGGTGAAGAGCGCGGGCAGGGTGTGGTTCGGCCGGCGCGGCCCCGTGCGTCGGTATGACGCGCGCTGGAACGTGGCCGACACGGTCTTGCCCTTGGCCCCCTCCGACCTGAGACGGCGAGCGTGACAGGGGACGGCCACAAGCTCACCCCGGGGTACGTCGCGCGGCACCTACCGCCGGGTTCGCGGCTTGGGATGGATATCGCGATACTCGATATTGCCCAGGACTTCCTTTTGGCTCACCTCTGGTCGCGCGGTGTCTTTGACGTGGCGAGCTTCAAGGGCGGGACCGCCTTGCGGAAGCTCTTCGCGGGTTCCGGGGGCAGGTTCTCCACCGACCTCGATTTCGCGGCCGTTGAACCCGACGTCGACCGCCAAGCCCTCGCGGGCCTCATCGCGGCAGAGGCGGAGGTTTCCCTGGGCCCGTTTCGATTCCGGAGCCGGGACGTGCGGGGGCGCTGGCGGGTTCAGGTGTCGAGCGACTTCGGGGACCCATCGGCGTCCATGAAGCTCGATGTCGGTCCTCCAGCTTGGCTTGACCCCGATGTCAGAGCCTTCGTGGAAACCCCAATCCAGAGTCGCTACGGTTTCGCGCTTCCCTCGCTTCCTGTGATGCGGCTCGAGGAGATCCTGGCGGAGAAGGTGGCCCGACTCGCACGGTCCTCCACGGCCCGGGACGCCTCCGATCTCGTTTGGGCCGCCACGACGTCACCGCACTCCCGATTCGCCCGTGATACGGTGCGCCGCCTCGCTGTCCTGAAGGTGTGGGTGGACAACCACGGCCTCGGCCCTGCCTGGGAGAGGGCCTTGGCTCCACGGCGCCTTGACCCGGACGAGTGGCTCGCGCCCCGCGGAGAATGGGGCGATGAAGAGATAGGGCTCTTGGCTCATCCCCAGCCCTCGCTGCACGAACTTCAACGAGAATTGGCGCAGTGCTATCACTGGCTCCGCGAGCTTGATGGTGCGGAGGCGCGCTGGGCTGCGGCCAAAGCGGCTGACCGGGGTGAGGTCATCGCTGCCATACGCGCCTTGGCGCTTGGCGCTCTGGGTGACGCTCATCTTTGGTGACCAGGCGGCGTGACATGGCCGGGACCGGACGAAGCGCCAGCGGGTGGTCCCGGAGACGCCGCCGGTCGTCTAATAAGAACGGAGCCCGGGGCGGTAGACCAGCAAGGGTCCGCTCCCCCCTCGCCCCATCCCGGCCGCGCTTGGTAGCTTCAGGGCCCCAGACATGGGGTGACGAAAAGGGTTGAAAACGCTTGCTTTGTGAGCCCGGGATGCGTATTATTCTGTCCGACTCTCACAGGCCGGAGACCCGACCCATGGCCCTGCAAGCGCGCCTGCCCTTGGCGCAGGCC
>DATIKQ010000083.1:0-20156 GCA_035477395.1 Longimicrobiales bacterium | reverse complement strand
CGCCGTCGCGACGCACCACCTCCCGCCGGTGCGAGAAATACAGCGACGGCATCTCCACTTGCTCCGCCGCCACGTACTGCCACACGTCCAGCTCCGTCCAGTTGGACAGGGGGAAGACGCGGAAGTGCTCGCCCGGGTGCTGGCGCCCGTTGAACAGGCTCCACAGCTCGGGGCGCTGGCGCTTCGGGTCCCACTGGCCGAAGCGGTCCCGGTGACTGAAGAAGCGCTCCTTGGCCCGGGCCTTCTCCTCGTCCCGGCGCCCGCCGCCGAGGGCCGCGTCGGCCTTCAGCTCGGTGAGGGTGTCGAGGAGGGTGACGGTCTGCAGGCGGTTCCGGCTCGGGTTGGGGCCAGGCTCCTCCTGCACGCGCCCCGCATCCAGGGATGCCTGCACCGACCCCACGTGGAGCGTCGCGCCGTGGTTTGCCACGAGACGGTCACGGTACTCCAGCGTCTCGGGGAAGTTGTGCCCGGTGTCGATGTGCACCAGCGGGAAGGGGAACGGGCCCGGGGCGAACGCCCTGGCCGCCAGGCGCACCATGACGATGGAGTCCTTCCCGCCGCTGAACAGGAGCACGGGCCGCTCGAACTGGGCGGCCACCTCCCGCAGCACGAAGATGGACTCGGACTCGAGCTGGCGCAGGTGCGAGCGGCGGTCGGGGGGCACGGTGCCGGTCAGGTCGCGTGGAGGGTCAGCCGGGCAGGGGGCGCAGCCCCTACCTCCCCGGCCCGAGCAGCACCGCGTTCATGAACAGGAGCATGGTGCCCTCGGTGTAGGCCCGGTAGTTCGGGTCCTCGCTGAACGCGACGATCTGTCCGCGCCCCACGGGCTGGTGGACCAGGTACGCCTTGCTGGCCAGCTGGGGCCGGGCGTCGTCCCAGACCACGCCGCTCATCACCAGGTCGTCCACCTCCGCGAAGCGCACCACGTTCTGCCCGTTGTCCAGGGTGATGGGCGAAAGCACCAGGTCGCTCTCCACGAGCACCCCCAGCTCCCCGTCGGTGCCCGCGGCGAGCCAGTGCTCGGTGTCCAGGATGGTGCGGAGGATGGCACCGGGCACGGGCTCGGGGCCCTCGTCGGGGGGCGCGATGGCGTCCAGGTAGTCGATGGGCTGCTCGGGGGTGTCGGCCTCGGGGGGCTCGGATCCCTCTGCGCGCCCGCCGCGGCGCTCCGTCCTCGTGGCCAGGAGCCCCACGCTCTCCCGGGCGGCCCACCGGGTGGACTCGCCCATGGTGACGAGGGTGCCGCCGTCGCGCATCCACTGCTGCAGACGGTCCACCACGCCCTTGCCCACGGCCGAACCGTAGTTGCCGCTGGGAAAGACGACGACGTCGTAGTCGGAGAGCGCGGCGCGCCCCAGGGCGGCCGTGCGCACCGCGGTGGTGCGCTGGCCGTAGCGGCGCTCGAGGACATAGCGTGTCCACCCGGCGGACAGCGAGGATCCAGGCTCGTCCCACACCAGGAGCACGCGGGGCTCGCGCAGCGCACGGGCGCTCCCGCTCCCCAGGGAGGTGCCTTCGCGGACGTACGAGTCGTCCACGGGCACCACCTCGGCCCCCACGGACGCGGCGATGCGCCCGAGCCGCTCCCGCAGGTCGGACCCGTTCTCGGCCACGCGCACGATCGCCGTGCCAACGCCGAAGCTCCGGTCGCCCAGGACGAAGTCACCCCCGGCGGAGCGCACCCTTATCCCCTCTCGGAGCGCCTCGGCCACGGCAGCGGCGGCATTGGTGCCCCACGGGAGGAGGTAGGCCACCTTGGCCGGCGGCAGCGTGGCGGCGCGAGCTGGCGCCTCCGCCGTCACCGGGGCCCCCTTGACGCCGGTGGGGCGAACCGCCTCCAACACCTCCACGTCCCACAGGAGCGACTGGCTCCACGCGGTGACGTCGTAGATCTCGTGGTCCTTCCGCGCGGCGCGGAGGTCGATCTGGCGCTGCAGGAACGCGTCGTCCATGGGCACCTCGCGATCCAGCAGCATGCGCGCCATGCGGGACGCGGGCTGGGTGAGCGGCACCACGTAGGCGTTGTCGGGCTCGAGGGTGCGCGTGCCCAGGCGGACCGGGCCGGAGGCGTGGAAGACCTCCACCCCGTTCTTCACCAGGAGCCGTGCCAGGCGCTCCGTGCCCCCGGCATCGTGCCCCGTGAGCACGTATTCGGCGGGCGCGCGGTCGCTCCCGCGCACACCGTCCTGCCGGAACGCCAGGTAGTCGCGCAGGATGCGCTCGCGGTGGCGGGCGGCGGTGACGAACGTCCGGATGGCCGCGGTGAAGTGATGGGTGACCCCGTCCCCGTAGGTCATGAGCGTGCCGTCGGACTTCCGGAGCACGAGACCCCGGGGCGAGGCCTGCTCGTACGTCATCCCGAGGGCCCCGTGGGTCATGGGCCACATGTCCACGTACCCGGGATAGAACAGGTCGTAGGTATCGCGGTTGAAGTAGGCGAAGCCGCGCCTGTCGAAGGCTCCGGCGATGTCGGCTCCGAAGACGTCCATGAGCTGGATCTGGCCCTCGGTGAACCAGGGGTTGGACGGCTCGGCGGTGGGGGGGAAGAAGTAGGTGGAGTTGCCGCTCATCTCGTGGAGGTCGGCGATGATCTGGGGCCGGAACTCCATGAAGAGCGCCACCTTCGCCTGCGTCTCGGCCTGGGTCTGGATGAACAGGTCCCGGTTCAGGTCGAAGAGGTAGTGGTTGCCCCGCCCGCCCGGCCACGGCTCGTTGCGCTCCGCAGCCACCGGGTCCGGGTCGGGCCAGCGGGCGGCGCCGAGCTGATTGGCCGCGAGATACCGGGCCCGTCCGTCCGGGTTCTCCATGGGCTCGATGATCATGAGGCTCTCGCGGAAGGCGAGCTCCACGTCCGGGTCGCCCTGCGCGGCCAGCAGGTGGTACGCCTCCGCCATGGCGGCCCCGGAAGAGGTGATCTCGTTCCCGTGGATCCCGTGGAGGACCATGGTCACCACCGGGAGCCGCGCCAGGAGCGCGTCGGCGTCGGCGGCGGAGAGGCCACGGGGGTCGTTGAGCGTGCGCAGGTCCGCCTTGATGGCCTCCAGGCCGGCGATGCGCTCCGCGGTGCCGATGACGAGCGCCACCAGGGGTCGCCCCTGCCAGGTCGTGCCGTACCGGACCAGGGCGGTGCGCCCGGGAGCGGCGGCATGGAGCGCCTCCATGTACCGGATCACGTCGTCGGGCGAGGTGATGGCCTCGCGGAAGCCGTGCCCGGCGACCTGCTCCAGGGTGGGGATGGAGGGGTCGTAGCGCGTGCCCGGCGACAGCTCCTGTGCGGGACCGGGGACCTGGAGGAGAGCGGCGAAGAGGAGGGAGGCGATCATGGAAGCTCCTTCGGTGGGCGGCGCCCCGGCGCGGCACGTTGGCGCAGGGCCGGAGATGGCGCGGGCAATATGGGGCGTGGGCCCCGCCGGCGCATTCCTGGGGACGCCTGTTCCGGCCGAAGACGCAGGGAGGGGACCTCTTTGCCCCGGTTTTCGCTATCATACGCGCGCCCCCGCGACGAGTCGGACCGGGGGATACCGTCAGCCGGAGCCCGAGTTGAAAGCCGCAGCCGTTCTACTAGCCCTACTCGCCCCCGTGGCCCTCCACGGGCAGGACACCACGGCGACCGCCGTCCCTCCCGCGCTGGCCGAGGTCGAGACGGCCCGCTCCCGCGCCTGCGTGGGGGCGCTGGGCCGCATCGACGAGCTCGACGCCGTCCTCCAGCCCTACGCCGTCCGTATGGAGCGCCTGAGGGCGCTGGGCCGCGCCGTCACGCTGGAGGACCGGGGCGAGGCTGGAACGCTGGCCGGGACCGACTCGGTGGAGGCGGCGGTGGCGCGCTGGTTCGTCGCCGACAGCACCCTGGCCGCCCGCTACATCGCGGAGAAGGTCGAGTCCATCCAGGTCGAGCGCACCGAGGGCCGCGCGGCCCTCGTCGAGCGGATCCGCGCGGCCATGGAGGCGGTGAGCGCCGAGGCGCGCGAGCACATCGGCGACGGCGATGCCCTGGACGCCGCCGCGCAGCCGTGCGATGGCGCCATCTTCGTGCGCAGCGCCGTGCTCGAGGCATGCGCCGGCTCGGAAAGCCGGCTGTGCCGAGCCGCCGCCGACTCGGTTCCCCAGGGCGGGTTCCGCTTCGTGGACGACGCCGCGGACCTGTGGGACGTGGAGGACTACCGTCCGTGGACCACGGCGGAGCCCCTGCAGGGCACCGCCGAGGGTGGCCTGGCGGGCGCCAGGACCGCGGCGCAGGGGCGGCGGGGGAACGTGGTGGTGGGGGTCGCCCTGGCCCCCCTCCTGCGCACCCGCGCGGAGGTGGACTCGGCGCGGGTCGCCGAGCTCGACGCCAACCTTCGCTCCCTGGGCTACATCTTCGACCACCCGCTCTTCGTCATGTCCCCGATCCTCGAGATGCAGGCGACCGTCCCTGCCCCCTTGGGCGGGGAGACGCACCTGCTCCTCCACTTCGGAGACCTCTCGGGCGACGACGTCATCTGGAGCGGCGAGGTGGGGACCGGCGGGCTCAAGCAGGCATCCGTGCTCCTGTCGGCTGCGGACCTGGAGCGGCTGCAGGCCGGCGAGCTGGTGAGCCTGACGGCGGTGATCCTGCCGGCCGGCGAGAACCCCATCGCGGTGCCCGTCTGGACGGTGCCCATCCTGCAGGTGGGGCAGACGCAGAACGTGACGGCGCTCCTCCAGTACATGGCCGGCGGCGCGCTGGGCCGCGACCTCGCCGCCCTCGTTCCCCCTCCCCAGCCGGGCACGGGAACGCCGGGACGCTGAGCGGCCGGCGCCGAGGGCACGTCGGGTGACGCGGGATCCGCTGATCGTCCTCCGGGACGTCTTCGGCTTCGGCAGCTTCCGGCCGGGCCAGCGCGAGGTCATCGACGCCGTCCTGTCCGGCCGCGACTGCATCGCGGTCATGCCCACCGGGGCGGGGAAGTCGCTCACCTACCAGCTCCCGGCGCGCATCCTGGATGGGACGGTGCTGGTGCTGTCGCCTCTCATCTCCCTCATGAAGGACCAGGTGGACGCTCTCCAGGGGCTGGGCTTCCGGGCCGTGGAGATCAACTCCACCCTGGCCCTGGACGAGCGCCAGGCCCGCCTCTCGGCGCTCCGCCGTGGCGACTACGAGCTGGTCTTCCTGGCCCCGGAGGCGCTGGACGGAAGGCTCAGGGACTTCATCCAGGGGTGCCCCATCTCGCTCCTGGTGGTGGACGAGGCGCACTGCATCTCGCAGTGGGGGCACGATTTTCGCCCCTCCTACCGCCGCCTGGAGGGGCTGAAGGAAGGGCTGGACGTGCCCGTGCTCGCCCTCACCGCCACCGCCACCCGCGCCGTGGCCCGGGACATCCTCCGGCAGCTCGGCATGAAGCAGCCGGCGGGCTACAAGGGCTCGTTCTTCCGCTCGAACCTCCACGTCCGCTGCCGGAAGAAGGGCTCGGGCAACACCCGCAAGGAGATCCTGGCTCTGGTGCGGCGGCACGCCGGCGAGAGCGGGATCGTGTACTGCCTGAGCCGACGCGGCGTAGACCAGACGACGGAGTTCCTGAGAGCCAACGGGGTCCGGGCGTTGCCCTACCACGCCGGGCTCCCGGACGAGGAGCGCCGGCGCAACCAGGAGGCGTTCCAGCGCGACGACGCGGACGTGGTGGTGGCCACCGTGGCCTTCGGCATGGGGATCGACAAGTCCAACGTCCGCTTCGTCATCCACCGGGACATGCCGCGGGACGTGGAGTCCTGGTACCAGGAGATGGGACGCGCCGGGCGCGACGGGCTGGAGAGCGACTGCACGGTCTTCTACTCGTGGGCCGACGTGAAGATGCACGAGCGCTTGCTCGACGAGCTCGACGACCCGGATCTGTGGAACGAGAAGCGCCAGGGCACGGTGCGGCTCTTCAACGTCCTGGAGTCGGGGCGCTGCCGCCACCAGGCCATCCTGGCGCACTTCGGCGAGGAGATGGCGCCGTGCGGCGCGTCGTGCGACGTGTGCACCGGGGTGAGCGCCGAGGAGCTGGCGGCATCCGTGCACGGAGCCCCGGTCCGGGGCGCAGGGAAGGGCGTGGCCTCGGCCCATGTACGGTCCACCGCCGGGCCCGGCGACCCTGAGGAGGATGCCCTTTTCGAGCGGCTGCGCGCGCTCCGGAAGGAGCTGGCGGACCGCCAGGGGGTGCCTGCCTACATCGTCTTCAGCGACAAGGTGCTGAGGGAGATGGCGTCCCGGCGGCCGGGCTCGCCCGCCGCGCTGCTGGACGTGCCCGGCGTGGGGCCGGCCAAGCTGGAGCGGTACGGCCAGGCCTTTCTGGAGGCCATCGCGGAGGGGTAGCGGTCGGGCGCTCTACTGCGCCTCGTCGGCCGACGGCCCGTACATCCCGGGCACCGGCACGTCGAGCAGCCGCAGGTATACGGTGAGCTGGGCCCTGTGGTGGATGACGTGGTTCATCACGAAGGTCCTGAGCACCGCGCCCCGGGGCATCGTGAAAAGGACCTGCTCCCCGGCGCGCAGCGTCCATGGCACCCCCAGGTCGTCGCCCGTGGCCTCCTCGAGGGCCGCCCGGCTCAGGGCGCGCTCCCCGTCGAACAGGGCGAGGATGTCCGCCGGGGTGTCGAGGCGGGGCCGGGGGAAGGGTTGGGCGAAGTCCAACTCGGTGGTGCCCAGGGTGACGTGGGCCCACGCGGGGATGTTGGCCACGTGCCCCGCCAGCTCCCGCAGCGTCCATGACCTGGCGTGGGGGCGGAAGTCCATGGATCCGGCGGGGATCCGCTCCAGCACCTTGCGGGTGTTGTCCATCTCCTGGTCGAACTCGGGGAGCAGCATGGCACCGGTCATGGGTGTTTTCCTCTCGTTCGGGACGGGCACACGGGAACATGGATACCCGGGGTTCCACGTGCGAGTTCACGCCTGCCCCTCGCCGGGACCGCTCCAGGCGATAACATTATCGGTCTATGGCCGACCGCACCTTCCATCTGGGCGGTCCCGGGCTCGACCCGGGGGATGTCGAAGCCGCCCTGAGCTACCGCGAGCTCCTCGGGCGGCGTCTCGTACTGAATGCCCGCCTGCGCTTCCTCGTGGGCGCCACCCTTCTGGTCGGCCCTTGGCTGGCCGTGCTCACCGGGGCCCTGGAGACGCGGGGGGCTGCGGTCCTGAGCGGGGCGGCGGTAGCCCTCCTCCTCCTCAACTCCCTTCTGTACCGGGAAGCCAGGGGAGACGTCGAGGCCCAGTCGTCGGCGAGGTCCTATGACCGGCTGAGACGGCTGATGTTCGTCACCGTGCTCGCCGACTACGTGGTGCTCGCGCTGGCGGTGGCCCTGCTGGGCGGCGTGCGCTCGCCCATCATGGCCTTCTATCTGCTCCACGTGGTGCTGGCGAACCTGCTCCTGACCCGGGACGAGGCCATCGCCGTGTCGGTGGGCGCTTTCATCCTCATCTGCGTCCAGGCCTACGCGGAGATGATGGGCTGGGCTCCGGCCACCGCCGTCCATTCGCAGGCCTATGCGACGCCCCTGGACGATATCACCGCCTTCGCGATCGCCCTCGTCTACGGGATCCTCTTCGTCCTCATCGACGGGCTCATGATCTCGCTGGTGGAGAGGCTCCGCCACGGCGAACGCGAGCTGCTCGCGAAGAACCAGCGCCTGGACCAGCTCTCCCGCCTGCGCAGGGAGTTCCTGCGCATCGCCATCCACAACCTCCGCTCGCCGGTGGGCGCCTCCCAGATGCTCATGGAGAGCCTGGTGTCGGGGATGGCGGGTCCCCTCAACCCGCAGCAGCAGGACTGGGCCCTGCGCATCGGTCGGCGCATGGAAGGGATGCAGGAGATGCTGCGGGACCTCCAGGTGCTCGGCCAGCTGGAGACCGAGGACGTGGAACGCAGCGCCGAGGTCGTGCGCCTCTCGGACGTGCTGCACGACGTGGTGGAGGACTACGGCGAGCAGGCCCGCGGGGCGGGGTTGGAGTTGACGGTGAAGGAAGGGGAGTACGTGCCCGAGGTGCGCGGCATCCGCCGGCTGCTGCGCGAGGCGGTGGTGAACTACGTGACCAACGCCATCAAGTATGCGCCGCGGAGCGGCCAGGTGACGGTGGAGGCCAGGACGATCATCGCAGACCGGGGGCCGTGGGCCCGCGTGGAGGTCCGGGACCGCGGACCGGGGATCGCCGCCGAAGAGGTCTCCCGCCTCTTCCAGGAGTTCTCCAAGGGCACCCAGCGAGCGGCAGGGCCCGAGCACCCGGCCAGCAGCGGGCTCGGGCTGTCCATCACGCGCAAGATCCTGGAGTCGCACGGGGGTCGGGTGGGCGTGGATTCCCAGCCCGGGGTGGGGAGCACATTCTGGCTCGAGCTGCCGTCAGCGGAGCATGGGGCGGCGAAGCCGTCCTGACACATCGCCGGGAGCCCGGTGCCCGGGCCCCCGGCAGCTGCCGGAGGGGCGCCCGAGGGGCGCCCCTCCACGATTCAGCCGAGTCTGGAGCGCAGGATGCCCACGAGCGTTTCCGCGCGGATGGGCTTCTGCAGGATGGCGACGACGCCGAGCTCCTCGGTGGCCCGCTCCAGCGAGAGGGCATCGCCCACCGAGGAGAGGAGGAACACGGGGATCGAGGCGCCGGCCGCCCGGAGCTCCTTGGTCAGGGTCATGCCGGCGTCCACCTCTTCCATCATCAGGTCCACGAGGGCGGCGTCGGGAGCGGACTCGTGGAACGCAGCCAGTCCCTCCTCGGCCGAGACCGCCTCCACCACCTCGTAGCCTGCGGCCTCCAGGATGGCCCGCACCGCCTCGCGGTAGTCGGGGTCGTCCTCGACGTAGAGGATCCGGTGCTTACCGGTCTGGGTCACGCGTCCACCTCCATGGGATGTAGGCTTCCGCCGGGCTGTAGCGCACCCACGAGGAACGAGAGTGCCGCTTCCAGGTTCTTGGCGGCGTCCTTGCTGATCTGATCGCCGACGTCGTGGAAGTCGTACCCACGCACCGCCAGCGCGTAGCCTTTCGTGGGAGCCCTGAACACGTCCTGGGCCAGGCCCAGGACACCCTCGGGTGCCAGGGAGTGCGTGGTGAACTCCAGCGTCCCCGCCCGGGCCTCCACCTCTCTCAGGAGGAAGGGGGGCGGTGCGCACAGGCAGGCATCCAGGAACAGCACCACGTCGTGCTTGGCCACCAGGTCGGCGTCCTCGACGTTGAGCTGGTACTTGACCTCGACGTCCACGCCTGGGATCTCCAGCGCCCGGACGCGCTCGGCCAATGCCATGCCGAGGCCGTCGTCACAACGATCGGGGTTCCCGTAGCCGACCACCAGCACCTTGGTACCCGCCATCACGCCTCCTCGCTCGGGGCACAGGGTCCATCATCCTTCACGAACCGGTGAACGAGGTTGCCCGCGCGGTCCAACAACTCCAGGACCAGGGGCATCTGCCCCATGGCGTGCGTCGCGCACGACAGGCACGGGTCGTACGCCCGGATCACCACCTCCACCTGATTCATCATACCCTCGGTGATCGTCGCCTGGCCACTCATCACCTTCTTGGCGACTCCCGTGACGGCCCGGTTCATGGGCTCGTTGTTGTTGGTGGTGGAGACGATCAGGTTGCACATGGTCACCAGGTCGTCCTCCCCGACCCGGTAGTGATGGAAGAGGGTACCCCGCGGAGCTTCCAGGATCCCAACGCCCTCGCTGCGGCGCTCACCCCCCGGGGCCACCAGGTCGGTGCCCTGGAGGTCGGGATCCCGCAGCAGCTGCCCGATCTTCTCCACGCAGTGGAGAATCTCGATCATCCGGCACCAGTGGTACGCCATGGACACGTGGACCGGCCGGCCGCCGCCCAGGGTCTTGAACTCCTTGCGGGCTTCCTCGGCCAGCGGCGTGTCGATGAAGTCGCAGGTGTTGATCCGCGCCAGCGGGCCGACCCGGTACCACCCCTTCGCGGGGCCCAGGGACCGGATGAAGGGGAACTTCATGTACGTCCAGGGCCGGACCTCCTCGGCGATGTAGTCCAGGTACGCCTGGTTGTCCACCTGGTCGAAGATGATCTTGCCGTCGGCGTCGATGGCCCGGAGCACGCCGTCATAGATGTCCAGGGCGCCGTCGGGCCGCACGATGCTCAGGAAGTTGGACTCGAACGATCCGAAGTCGGCCAGCTCCCTGAGGTGTCCGAGCGTGTAATCCCTGGCCAGGGCCAGGCCGGACTGGGCCCAAAGGAGCATCTGGGGCCACTCGGCCGTGAGGGCGTCCCGCTCCGGGATGGTCAGGTTCTTGTTGATCCCCCCGGGGATGGCGCCGGTCCCGTGGATCTTCTTCCCGGCGGTGGCCCTGATGATCTCCTGCCCCCACTTCCGCATCATGATCCCCTGGCGCGCCAACTCCGGGTGCTTGGCCGCGACGGCCAGCACGTTGCGCTGGAGCGGGTCCGCCTCGAAGCCGAAGAGGAGGTCGGGGGAGGCGAGGTGGAAGAAGTGCAGGGCGTGGGACTGGAAGAACTGCCCGTAGTGCATGAGCCGCCGCATCTTCTCGGCGGTGGGGGTGAGCGCCTCCCCTCCCACGATCCGGTCCACGGCCTTGGCCGCGCACAGGTGGTGGCTCACCGGGCAGATGCCGCAGAGCCGCTGCACGGCCACGGGCATCTCCCAGAACGGGCGCCCCTGGATGAACCGCTCGAAGCCGCGGAACTCCACGACGTGGAGGCGGGCCTCGTCCACCTTTCCGGCCTCGTCCAGGTGGATGGTGACCTTGCCGTGACCCTCGACGCGGGTCACCGGCTCTATGACGATGCGCCGTGTACGCTCAGTCATACTTGATGAGCTCATAGGGTAGCTCCGCGGGCTGTCCCGTCAGGAGGGCCACGAGGGCCTGCCAGATGGTCTCCGCCGAAGGGGGGCATCCGGGGAGGAAGTAGTCCACCCGCACCACCTCATGGCACGGATAGACCCTGTCCAGGATCAGGGGGATCTCGGGGTCGTCCGGGATGCGGTTGCTGGGGTTGTACACCGAAGGCCCGTTGCGGTACGCCTCGTCGAGGCACTCCTTCAGCGGAACCAGGTTGCGGAGTGCCGGGATCCCGCCCATGGTGGCGCAGTCCCCCAGCGCGATGATGACGTCGCAGTTCCTGCGGAACTCCCGCAGGGTCTCGACGTTCTCCGCGTTGCAGCACCCTCCCTCGATGATGCCGACGTCGCACCGCTGCGAGATGTGCTTGATGTCGTCGATGGGAGAACGGTCGAAGTCGACCAGCTCGGCCAGCTGCAGGATGCGCTCATCGATGTCCAGGATGGACATGTGGCACCCGAAGCAGCCGGCAAGGGAGGTGGTGGCGATGCGCTTCTTGGCCATGGTCACGTGCCCTCGATGTCCGAGCCGATGGGCTGATGGTCGAAGAGCCGCTGCCCCACGGGCACCGCGTATCCCCGGCGCTTGGGGAGCAGCGCGCCCACCGGGCAGACGCCGACGGCCCGATCGGTGACGTCGGCGTTGGTGTCCGAGAGTCGGGCCTCGGCGTTCACCGTGATGCGGCGGTGGCCCGAGCGGCCCTCGTACCCGAACACGTTCTTGCCGTCCAGGTCCCGGGAGGTCCGCACGCACCGGGTGCACATGATGCAGCGGTTGTGGTCCACCAGGATGTCCGGGTGGGAGGCGTCCACCTCCCGCTCGGGGTACTCGTAGGGGTACTCGGGCGCCGCGACGCCCAGACGGTAGGCCAACCCCTGCAGCTCGCAGTTCCCGCTCTTCTCGCAGAACATGCAGAAGTGGTTCCCCTCGACGAACAGCATCTCCACCACGGAGCGGCGGAGGTCCTTGAGCTCGTCGGTCTCGCTCTCCACGAACATCCCGGTGGTGGCGGGCTGGACGCACGCCGCGGTGGGGCGCCCGTTCACGAGCACCGTGCACACGCGGCACCCACCCCAGGGCACCAGGCCGGGCATGTGGCAGAGCCGGGGGATGTAGACCCCCGCCGCGTCGGCGGCTTCGAGGATGGTCTGGCCCGATTCGGCTTCGATGGTCTTGCCGTCGAGCGTGAAGTTCACCGGTTTCGTCATGGCACGTCTCCTAATCCGCCCGTTCCGGCTGCTCCTGGTCGGGCGGCGCGGCCCGCCGGAGCGCTTCGTGACCTGCTACGGCCGACGTGAGGTCGAACGAGCGACGGAACCCTTCCGGATGTTCGGACACCGCGTCCTGGTAGAGCTCGGGGAAGTTCTCCATCGAGGTGAGCACGGGGTTGCATGCGGTCTGCCCCAGGCCGCACCGGCTCATGCGCTTCATGGTGCTGGCGGCCCGCTCCATCGCGCGGAGGTCGGCAGGCTCGCCCTGCCCCGTGAGGACGCGGTCCAGGTACTTCTCCAGGATTCCGTTCCCCGCGCGGCACGGCGTGCAGTAGCCGCAACTCTCGTGGCTGAAGAACGCCTGATAGGCCCGGACCACCGTGAGCAGGTCGCGGTCCGGCCCGAAGGTCACCACCGCGCCTCCCGTGGCCAGGTCGTCGAAGCAGATCCTGCGGTCGTACTCCTTCGGCCCGATCAGGCGCCCCGACGGTCCGCCCACCTGCACGGCCTGCGCGTCGGAGGCACCCGCCTTCTCGAGGAGCTCGCGGATGGTGATGCCGAACGGCAGCTCGAACGTGCCCGGCATCAAGCAGTCCCCGGAAACGGAGAGGAGCTTGGTGCCCGTGCTCTGCTGCGTGCCGTACGCGGTGAAGGAGGTCGGACCCTCCTCCAGGATCTTGGTGATGCACGCCAGCGTCTCGACGTTGTTCACCACGGTGGGGGAGGCCAGGAAGCCGCGCTGGGCGGGGAAGGGCGGACGGTTCCGGGGGTCTCCGGCACGCCCCTCGGCGGAGTTGAGGAGCGACGACTCCTCCCCGCACACGTAGGCGCCGGCGCCCATCTGGATGCGGATGTCGAAGTCGAATCCCTTCTTGCCGGCCACGTCCTTCCCCAGCAGGCCGTCGGCGCGCCGACGCTCCAGCACGTTCTCGAGGAAGGGCAGGAGGTAGGCATACTCGCCGCGGAGGTATACGACCCCCTCCTTGGCGCCCACGGCGTACCCGGCGATGGTGAGCCCGGCGAACACCCGGTCCGGCCGCTCCGTGAGGAGCACCCGGTCCTTGAAGGTGCCCGGCTCGCCCTCGTCGGCGTTGCAGAACACGAACTTCCAGGTCCCCGGCGCGGAGCGGGCGAACTCGAGCTTCATCCCGGTGGGGAACCCTGCGCCGCCCCGCCCGCGCAGGCGGGCGGTCTTGATGGCCCGGATGACCTCCGCGGGGTGCAGCGACACCGCCCGGCGCAACGCCTGGGGCGGCACCTGGGGGCTGAAGAGCAATCCCGCCACGTGGAGGTTGTTGCGCACCATGGAGTGGACCAGGGGGTGGGCGTTGTTCCCGTCCCCGAGGGACTTCACGAGGCGCTTGGGGTCACCGTGAGCCTTCAGCTCCCGCACGATCTGCCAGACCTTGTCGGTGGCCAGATCGGTCACGGGGACGTCGTTGACCAGCGCCGCGGGGGCCTGGTCGCACATCCCGATGCAGGGAGCGGTGGTCAGGGTGACGAGGCCGTCCGCCGTGGTCTCGCCCGGACTTATGTCCAGGGCCTTGCGGAAGGAGTCCATGACCCTGGAGTACCCCTTCATCCGGTCCACGACGTCGTCGCAGACCCGGATGACGACCCGCCCCGTGGGCTCCGGCGTGAGGAAGTCGTAGAAGGCGACGAAGGACGAGACCTCCCAGCGGGGGATCCCGAGCTCCTTCGCTACCAGGGTGATGGCCTGAGGGGAGACGTTGCTGTGGTCGCGCTGGATGTCCCTGAGGATGTCCATGAGGGCGGTCCTGGACCGCCCGTGGCGTTCCACGGTCTTGAGAAACTCGGCTGCTTGTACGCTGCTCATGCCGGCTCCGGCGGGGAATACAAGCTCTGAGGGACCCCGTGGGCGGGCAGGTGGGCCGGGGGTCGACTCGCACCTTTTTTCACGATTAAGTACGCCAAGGTCGCGCCGACTATCTGTCGGGAGAACCACCACCAATCTGTGGGGAGAACCCCCGCCGGTCGACGACCTTGCGGGGGGGGCCACGGAGGTGCCTTTTCAACGCCGTCGAGGGTCTCTTACCGGGTGCCGGATTCCAGGATGGTCCGACGCCGCCGGCGGTCGTTCGGAGTCGTCCCGTTCCAGAACCAGGAGGTTCCATGCGAATGCGTTCCGCATCTGTCGCCATCGCCCTGCTGCTCTCGGCCTGCGCGTCCCAGGAAGAGGCTGCCCGACCCACCTTCCGGGTCGCGGTCATGAAGTTCCAGCACGAGACGTGCACGTTCTGCCCGGGGGGCGACGTCACCATAGAGGATTGGATGAAGCCCGGCCCGCCCGTCTCCGGCGAGGCCCTTCTCGAGTCCGACGGCTACATCGCCGGGTTCGTGCGCCAGGCCCGGGACTACGGCGACATGGAGCTCATCGGCCTCACCTCACCCGACAACGTATTCGGGGGCTCGTCGCGGAGCTGGAACACCAAGGAGACCTTCGACCACTTCCTCAACGGCATGCTCGAGGAGTTGAAGGCCCAGCTCCCCGTGGACGGCGTGTACCTGGCGCTGCACGGGGCCATGGGCGTGCGCGACGTGCCCCGCCCCGAGGCCGAGATCGCCAAGCGCTTCCGGGACGTGGTGGGGCCCGACGTGCCCATCGCCGCCAGCTTCGACCTCCACGGGAACGAGGACGAGGAGTTCCTGAAGTACGCCAACTTCGCCATGACGACGAAGCACTACCCCCACTTCGACGCGGGGCAGCAGGGTGAGCGTGCCGCTCGGGCGCTCCACCGGACCATGGCCGGGACCTACAAGCCCACCACGGCCACGCGCAGGACCGGCGTCATCACCCCCACCGTGTACCAGTGGACCGGTGCGTCTCCCTCCCTGGACATCATGGAGCGCGCCACGCGCTGGGAGGCCCGGGAGACGGACGTGTTCGTGAGCGTCTTCTACGGATTCCCCTGGACCGACGTCCCCGACGTGGGCGCCACCGTTAAGGTCATGACCAACGACGACCAGGCCCTGGCCGACAGCATCGCCCAGGACATGGCCGACTACATCTGGCGGGTGCGCGAGACCTTCGCCAACCAGAAGCTCCCCCTGCCCGACGAAGCCGCGCGCATGGTGAAGGCCGCCGTCGCGGCGGGAAAGGTGCCCGTGGCGGTGGGCGACCACTCGGATCGCATGGGCGACGCCACCCACATCCTGCGGGCCTTCCAGGCGGCCGGGATCAAGAAGGTGCTCTACGGCGCCATCACGTCGCCGGCGACGCTGGAGACGCTGCAGGCCGCCGGCGCCAAGGAGGGCGACGCCTTCGAGGCCGAGATCGGCGGCATCACCGACTCGGGCGGGCAGCCCTACCTCATCAAGGGGACCGTCGCGTACGTGGGCCCCTGGGCCGGCTACGATTATGTCGCCGCCATCTCCTTCGAGGGCGACAACATGGTCATCCTCGCCCCGACCTACACGCAGATCACGAGTCCCGGACGCTTCGAGTTCGGCCCCGTGGACCCCGCCAACTTCGACGTCTTCGTGCTGAAGTCCCGCGTGCACTTCCGCGGAGGCTTCGAGGAGACCGGGTTCGCAAAGGCCATCGTGGTCGTGGAGGCGCCCGGACCCTTCGTCGGCACCACCTACCTGGACGCGCTCCCCTACGAGCACGTGGACCTGAAGCAGTTCTATCCCTACGGCACGCCTGTAGGCCGCTGAGCCGCCGGACGGCCGTTGAACCATAGAGGCGCATACGAAATGACGACCCTGACCGAGCCGCGCGTGGCCTCCGTGGAGGAGATCCGCGCGCTCTTCCCGTCCCTCGAGCGCATCCACGCCGGGTATCCCGTCGGCTACTTCGACGGGCCCGGGGGGACCCAGGTCCCCACGTCGGTGGTGGACGCGATCGTGGACTACTTCTACCACCACACCGGCAACCGGGGCTGGGGGTATCCCACCAGCGTCGAGACCGACGAGATGGTGGCCCAGGCCCGGCTGGCCATGGCCGACCTCCTGGGGTGCGGGCCCGACGACGTGGCCTTCGGGCCCAACATGACCAGCCTGACCTTCCACCTCAGCCGCACGCTCGGGCGCCGCTTCCGTCCCGGGGACGAGATCATCGTCACGCGCCTGGACCACTTCGGGAACGTGTCGCCCTGGAAGTCGCTGGAGCAGGACCGCGGCGTGGTGGTGAAGGAGGTGCCCTTCCACCCCGAGGACGGCACCCTGGACACCGACGCTTACGAGAAGCTGCTGTCCAGCCGCACGAAGCTGGTGGCGCTGGGGTGGGCATCCAACGCCCTGGGGACCATCAGCGACCTGCCGCCCATGCTGGCGAAGGCGAAGGCGGTGGGTGCCCTCACCTTCGTGGACGGCGTGCACTCGGTGACGCACGTGCTCCCCTCGGCCCGGGCCATGGGGTGCGACTTCCTGGTGTGCTCCCCGTACAAGTTCTACGGGCCCCACGCCGGCGTGCTGTACTGCCCCAAGGAGCTCATGGAGGAGTTGGATCCGCCGCGCCTGTCGTGCGCACCCCAGGCTGCCCCGGAGCGCTTCGAGACCGGGACCGCGTCCCACGAGGACATGCCGGGGATGACGGCCACCGTGGACTTCCTCGCGGGGCTGGCAGCGGAGGGAGAGACCCGCCGGGAGCGGCTGGAGAACGCCTACGAGGGGTTGCACCAGCGGAGCGACGAGCTCATCACACGGCTGTGGCGGGGACTCGAGTCCATCCCGAAGGTGCGGCTCTTCGGCCCGCCCCCGGGGAAGCCGCGAACGCCCACGATCTCGTTCGTCGTGGACGGGCACCACTCCCGCATGGTGGCGGAGCACCTCTGGTCGCGTTTCGGGCTCTTTCTTTCGTCCGGGGCCTTCTACGCGGCGAACGTTCCCGGCGACCTGGGGCTCTCCGGACCGCTGGTGCGGGCGGGGTGCATGGCCTACACCACCCAGGAGGAGGTGGATCGGCTCATCGGGGGGGTGGAGGACTTCGTGAAGGTGAAAGGAAGCTAGGCGGTCGTCGGATGCCCCGGCCGGGGATGCCCAGGCGTGCGGCCTGGCGTCCCCGGTCGGCGTCTCAGCCCCGCCGTGATCCGGAGTCGAAGGCGTCGCCGTCGAGCTCCGCCTCCGCCTCTCCGGCCTCCGCGATGCACGCCTCCGCCTCCCGGGCGAGCTGGTCGATGAGCTCGGCGAGGAGGCTGCGGCGCCTGCGCACGAGGCGCCGGAAGATTTCGCGGGCGCCCACCCACGAGAGGGCGACGGCCCCGAGCGGGAGCCCCACGGCCAGGACCGCCGAGCTCAAGACCTCGAGGGCCACCGGGAGCCCCACCGCGAACCCCACCGTGGAGCCCACGGCACCCATGGAGACGGCGAACACGGCGCCTGCGAGCTGGCCGAGCCGCTCCTCCACGCGGATGAAGGTCTCGCCCCTGCGCACGCTCACGACGACCTGCAGGGAGCGGGTCCGGTTGGGAGCCTCCCCCTGCCAGGTGAGCGACCGCCCGAGAAGGCTGGGCGTGCCGAGCTCCCGGGACACGAGCTGGATCACCGAGACCAGCCGCTCGAACCCCGACTCGGGCAGCTCGCCGGGGATCACGATCTCACGCGAGAGGCTGGTCTCCTCCCCGGCCAGGCGGGCTCCCAGGGTGCCCTGGCCCCCGGCCGGGTCCAGCTCGGCGGCGGCCCTGCGGAGCCAGCGGGGATCGATCCCGGCCTCGCCAGCGATGGACTCCAGCTCCGAGAGCGAGAGCCCGCCCGTGGGCGCGGGCCAGCGCGATTCCTCGCGCTGGAGCTCGGTGGCCCGCTTGAGGAGGCGGGTCACCTCCTTCTCGTCGTAGAGGCGGGGGAGGTTGATGGGCTCGGGCATGGCGGCAAGGATGGGGCGGGGGACCTCCGCTCGCCAGCCCAAAGGGGGCGGCGCATCGGCCGCGCGCGCCATGGACGGGCCCCCGGGCGCTGCGCTACCATCCGGCACGAACCCTCCTCCGGAGCCGACCCATGTCCCAGCAGCCGCAGACGTACGCCAACCACGCCAAGCTCGTACCCGTCTTCCACTTCGTCGGGTCGCCCCTGCTGCTGATCCTGCTGGGGTGGACGACCTGGCGCCTCATCGAGGCCCCCTCGGCGGACACCGCGATGTCGCTGGTGCTCGTTGTGGTGCTGGCGCTCGCCTACTTCTACGGCCGCATGTTCGCGATGGGCGTGCAGGACCGGGTGATCCGCCTGGAGGAGCGCCTGCGCATGGAGCGCCTCCTCGACGCCGACCTGAAGGCGCGCATCCCCGAGTTCACGACCGAGCAGCTCATCGGGCTTCGCTTCGCCTCCGACGAGGAGCTCCCGGCGCTGGCCCGCAGGGTCCTGGCCGAGGGCATCGCCGACCGGAAGACGATCAAGCTGGCCGTGAAGAGCTGGCGGGCGGACCACCAGCGGGTCTGAGGAACCCCGGCAGGGCCCCTGAGGCAGCGGAGGAACGCGTGGTCATCTACGGAGTGGCGCTGCTCGCGGCGTGCATGCTGGCGGGCGTGTTCGTGGGCGAGCTGCTGGGCAAGCTCCTGGGCGTGCAGGCCAACGTGGGGGGCGTGGGGTTCGCCATGCTCCTGCTCGTGGTCATCTGTGACGCCCTGATCCGGCGCGGGCGCCTGAGCCCGGTGAGCCAGCAGGGCGTGATGTTCTGGAGCGCCGTCTACATCCCCATCGTGGTGGCCATGGCTGCGACCCAGAACGTCGTGGCCGCCGTGGAGGGCGGCCTCGCGGCGTTCCTCGCGGGATCGCTGGCGGTGGCGGCATGCCTGCTCCTGGTCCCTGCCATCAGCCGCATGGGGCGCGTGGGCGCCGGGGCTGCCGGAGGGGGCGCGGGTGAAGGTCCCGGTGAAGGCCCGGGGAAGGAGGGCGCATGAGCATCCTCCAAACCCTGGGCGGCGTCCTGGCCGCCAATGGACTCGTCACGGCCTTCGCGTTCGTGGGGCTCCTGACCTGGCTGTCGTACCTGGCGTCCAACCGGCTCACGAGGGGGCACGTCCACGGCTCGGCCATCGCCATTCTCGCGGGTCTGGTCCTGGCGTGGGTGGGCGGTGTCTTCACCGGAGGGAGCAAGGGCTTGGCCGACATCCCGGTGCTGGCGGGCGTGGGGATCCTGGGCGGCGCCATGCTCCGGGACCTGGCGATCGTGGCCACGGCCTTCGGCGTGGATCTGAGGGTGATCCGCAGAGCCGGGCCCGGCGCGGCCGTGTCGCTCCTGGTGGGGGTCTTCGGATCCTTCGTGGTGGGGGCGGCGGTGGCGTACGCCTTCGGGTACACCGACACCGAGAGCATGGTCACCATCGGGGCGGGCGCCGCCACCTACATCGTGGGGCCCGTGACCGGCACCGCCATCGGGGCCTCGTCGGACGTCATCGCGCTCTCCATCGCCGCGGGGCTCGTGAAGTCCATGCTCGTGATGACGGGCACGCCCTTCGTGGCCAAGGCCATCAAGCTGGACAACCCGCACACCGCGATGGTCTTCGGCGGTCTCATGGGGACCACCAGCGGCGTGGCCGGCGGCCTGGCCGCCACGGATCCCAAGCTCGTCCCTTACGGCGCCATGACGGCGACGTTCTACACGGGGCTCGGCTGCCTGCTCGGGCCGTCGGTCTTCTACTTCGCGGTGAGGGCGGTGTTCGGCTAGGGGTCGGCGACGCGGTCATGCTTTCGGACTAGTCCCAATTCAGTCCGTATGGCCGATGGGCGGCGCCGCGACTCCCCGGTAGCGTTGGGGTGCAGACTCAGGCAGGGTGCCTGGCACCCCTATTCTCCGGAGGTACCGCATGTTCAAGCCACTCTCGCTGTCGATGCTCCTGGCCGTCGCCACACTCGGTCTGACAGCTCCCCTTTCCGCCCAGACCCGGAGCGCCGTGAGCGTCGCCGAGCTGGATGCCGCCGTCGCCGAGCGGCCGGCTCCCGTGCGCGCAGCGGTACTGGAGTTCCTGGGCACCGACCGTGCGGAGGACGTGGCGGCCGGGCTGGGGATGAGCGTCCCCGAGCTGTCGGCCCAGGTGGCCGGCCTCGATGACGCGTCGCTGAATCGGATCGCAGAGCAGGCCGGGATCGATGACGAGGCCCTGGCGGGTGGTGAAGGCACGATCGTGCTCACCGCCACCACGGTCATCATCATCCTGCTCATCATCATCATCCTGGTCCGCTAGAAGCCGGCGAAG
>DATIKQ010000082.1:0-9381 GCA_035477395.1 Longimicrobiales bacterium | reverse complement strand
CCGGCCGAGCTTCGTCCTCAGGCGCGCTCCGTCACGTTCAGAGATTGGCGCCGCAGCGTGCCCCCGAGCTCAGACCACGTCGGGCCCGAGCGCCCGCAGGATGGCCGCCGACACGAGCGCCGCGGGCGGAACGCCCTGGACCTGCCCACCTTCGCGGTAGAGGCGGCACCTGGGCTCCTTCCCCGCCTGGCGCGGCGCCCACGGGTGGGGCCCGGGGGCCACATCCTCACCGTTCACGAGGATCGTGGGGGACCCGAGGCCGCGACGGCTCTCGGGGCATGACGGGTCGTCGGTGCACCACTCGGTCCACACCGCCGGCGCGCCCGCTCCCTGCAGGGCACGGGCGAGCACGGAGCGCGCCCCGCCCGCGTTGGGACAGCCGGCGTCGTAGACCAGCTCGACATTGAGAAGGAGAGCCGTGGAGCCTCCCTGCCGGGTGAGCGGAGGCGTCCAACGTAGCACGGACGGGCCCACCCTGCCTATCCTTCCGGGGCGCCACACCCCCCGGACCTGGGACGAGAGAGCGATGAACGGATCAGGACGCGTCGAGGCGATCTGGATCAAGCGCATGCACAAGGGTCCCATGGACCCGGCGAGGAGCGCCGCGCTGGTGGCCGACAAGGGCATCGTGGGGAACGCCAACCAGGGCGGGAAGCGCCAGGTGACCGTCATCGAGCGCGAGGTGTTCGACCTCCTCCACGAGACGCTCCCCGACGCCCAGCCCATCATGCGCCGCGCGAACGTCATGGTCAGCGGGATCCGTCTCGCCGAGACCGTCGGCCACGTCCTCGGGCTGGGCGGCGTGCGCATCCTCCTCCAGGGGGAGACCCGCCCCTGCTACCGCATGGACGAGCAGTGCCCGGGCCTCACCGCAGCCCTCGACCCGGACTGGAGAGGCGGCGCCTACGGTGTGGTCCTGGACTCGGGCGAGGTGCGCGTGGGGGACGCCGTCGCGCTCCACCCGCCCGCGGAGGAATAGCGCCGGAGCTCCCCGCTCAGCGGGTCAGCAGGATGGCCAGGAGGACGAAGCCGGCCACGGCCCCCGCGCGGCGCCAGGTCATGGGGCGTCCCACTTCCGCGCGGTTCCCCTCCCGGGTCCAGATCATCACCGTCCCGCACGACGACCCCATCCCCCGGGATGGGAAGAGCACCCCGGACTGGACTTCCACCGCCTCGATGTCCATCACCGAAAGGATGTCGTCCGGGGCGGTGCCCCCCACGAGCGGGACGCCGTCGAGCACCAGGTCCGGGGAGCATCCCCGGTACCGGAGGAGGCCTGCGTTCCCTCTGCGCCCGGGCCCCACGGACACGCCCGGGAGGAGCCGGAAGACGTCGGAGGGACGCGTCGGGTTCCTTCGCTCGAACTCCTGCCGGGTGATGCTCGACCCCTGGCCCTGCATGCGCCGCTGGTTGAACCCGGAGGTGTCCAGGCGCGAGCGCCGACTCGACACCACGACCAGGGGCTCCATCTCCAGGGGCTCCGGAACCAGGTCCACGCTCACGAACACCTCCATCCCCTGCAGCGTCTCCACGGGTCCGGCGGCGTTCCGATAGCCGAAGGCCTCCACGTGGAGGTCCATGGAGCCCGGTGCCAGGGGCGCCGAGGTCCAGGAGCCGTTGTCCTCGGAGACCCCCGACCACACGATCCGCGCCTGTGCCGCGCCCCCCACCATGAGCCACACCCGCGCCTGGGGCACGGCCTCGCCCGACGTGGCGTCCCGCACCCTTCCGGCGACGCGGACCGTGGGGACGGCGCGCGCCTGCTGGGCGCACACCTCACCCATGCCGGCGGTCGGGGCCAGGGCCACGGCCACGAGGACACTGCGTGCGAGGCGGGGCGGGAGGACCACGCGGATCTCCGGAGAGCGGGAGGGTTCTCGAAGCACGGTATGCTCACCCCCCACGCGGGAACAAGATCCGCGTCGGCGGGACCGGCCTCACGACGACATACGCCCGCCCAGGCTTCAGATGTCCAGACCGCCGCCGTCCATGGGAATGGCGTCCCCGTTCACGTCCGCCGACTCCTGCTGGCAGAGCTGGACGATGGCCTCGGCCACCTCCGTCGGGGGGATGAGCCGGTACTGGCCCGTCTGCTGGAGGAGCGTCGCCAGCGCGTCCTGGAAGCTCCGCCCCGTGCGTTCCACGATGCGCGCGACCATCTCCTGCGTCAGCGGCGTGTTCACGTACCCCGGGCAGATGGCGTTCACCGTGACCCCCGTGCCCGCCACCTCTGCCGCCACCGCCCGGGTGAATCCGACCACGGCGTGCTTGGAAGTCGTGTAGGCGGACACGTACCGCGTCCCGCGCAGCCCGGCCAGGGCGGAGACATTCACCACCCGCCCCCACCCCCGCTCCACCATGTCCGGGAGGATCGCCTTGGTGAAGAGGAAGGTGCCGGTGACGTTCACCGCCATGACGTGGTTCCATTCCTCCAGCGTGACCCTGGTCAGGGGGCCCGAGGTGGCCGTTCCGGCGTTGTTCACGAGGATGTCCACCTGCCCCATGGCCTCCCGGGCGGCCATGGCCACCTCCCGCACGTCCCGGGAGTTGGTCACGTCGCAGCGGAACGCGAAGGCCTCGTACCCCTTCTGCCGGAGGCGCGCGGCCACCTCCACCACCTGCTCCTCGTTGCGCGCAACCACCGCCACGGACACACCCGCCTTGGCCAGCGCCAGCGCGGTGGCGGCGCCGATCCCGCGCCCGCCCCCGGTGATGAGGGAGGTGCGCCCCTTGAGGCGCTTCACGGGCTGGTCCGGGGGCGGGACTGCGGCTTCATGGCACCGGGGGGAGGATGTGACGGCTCCGCTATTCTATCTTTGCGGACGTCGCCGTTCCACTCGCCCCCTCGAGCCCCATGACCATCTCCCTCGCCCTCGCTTTGGCCCTGGTGGCCTCCACCTCTCCCACCCCCCCGGTGCGCTGGGGCTCCGACGGGCACCAGATGGCGAGCCGCGCCGCCGCCGAGACGCTCCCCGCCGACGTGCCCGCGTTCTTCCGCGGCGCTGTGGACCAGCTCGCGTACCTCGGCCCGGAGCCCGACCGGTGGCGGAGCCGTCCCCTGCGGGAGATGGACCAGGCGTGGAGCTACGACCACTACGTGGACCTGGAGAACCTGCCGCCGACGGCGATGGACGCGCCCGACCGGTGGGTCTACGTGAGGGTGCTCTACCAGGCGGGGCTGGAGCGGCCCGAGGCCGACGCCGGGTTCCTCCCCTTCCGCATCATCGAGATGTACCAGCGCCTCGTCACCGAGTGGCGTCTCTGGCGCGCGGAGGCCGACCCGGTCCGCCGGGCGTGGATCGAGGACCGCATCCTCAACGACGCGGGCACGCTGGGCCATTACGTGGCGGACGCCGCCAACCCCCACCACACCACCATCCACTTCAACGGATGGGCGGAGGGGAAGCCCAACCCGAACGGGTACACCTCCGAGCGGGACTTCCACGCTCGCTTCGAGTCCGACTTCGTCCGGGCCCACGTGAAGTACCAGGACGTGCGCTCACGGGTGCAGGGCCAGGCCAGATCGGTGGCCGGCGCGGCGCGCAAGGCGGCCTGGGAGCACGTGGTGGCCTCCAACGCCCAGGTGGAGACGATGTACCGGCTCGAGAAGGAGGTGGGGTTCGACCCGGGTGCGCCCATGCGCCCCGCCACCCGGGACTTCGCCGCCGAGCGCATCGCCGCGGGCGCCGACATGCTCCGCATCCTGTGGTGGTCCGCCTGGCTGGAGAGCGCCACCGCCCCGTGATCTCCCGCAGCGGGATGGACGCGCTCGAGGCCCGCATCACCGGATGTCGAAACTGCCCCCGCCTGGTGGCGTGGCGGGAGGACGTCGCCCGCGGGAAGCGGGCGGCGTACCGCGACGACGCATATTGGGGGCGCCCTGTGCCCGGCTTCGGGGATGTGCGCGCCGGGCTCCTCGTGCTGGGACTCGCCCCCGGCGCGCACGGGTCTAACCGCACGGGCCGCATGTTCACCGGCGACCGCGCCGGCGACTGGCTCTACCGGGCGCTCCACCGGGCGGCCTTCGCCAGCCAGCCCGCCTCGGTCGGCCGGGACGACGGCCTCGAGCTCCGGGGCGCGTTCGTCACCGCTCCGGTGAAATGCGCGCCCCCGGCCAACAAGCCGACGCCCGGGGAGCGCGACGCATGCCGGCCCTGGCTGGAGGCGGAATTGGAACTCCTCCCCGACCTGCGGGTGGTGGTGGCGCTGGGGAGCTTCGCGTGGTCGCAGGCCCTGGCCGTGCTGGAGCGGCGCGGCCACGCCGTCTCCACCCCCCGCCCCCGCTTCGGCCACGGCGCCGAGGTGCCGCTGGGGGCGGCTCGCGCCTCCGCGGGGCGTCCCGGCGGCGACCTCACCCTGCTTGGCTCGTACCACCCGAGCCAGCAGAATACCTTCACCGGCACCCTCACCGAGGAGATGTTCGACGCGGTGTGGGTGCGCGCCCGCGAGCTTCTCTCGAACGCCGGGAACCGCCGATGAACATCCGTGGCCTGGGCAGGACCGCCGTCCTCTCCGCCCTTCTCTCCACCCTGCTCCTCCCCCTCCCCGTCGCCGCGCAGCGCGTGGGCGGCGTGGAGCTCATGGAGCTCACCATCGCCGAGGCCCACCGGGCCATGCTCGCGCGCACGCTCACCGCGCGGCAGTTGGTGGAGGCGTACCTGGCGCGCATCGAGGCCTACGACAAGAAGGGTCCCTCGTTCAACAGCCTGATTCTGGTGAATCCCCGGGCGATCGAGACCGCCGATTCGCTGGACGCTCTCCTCGCCCGCACGGGGACGCTCACGGGGCCGCTCCACGGCATCCCGTTCATCGTGAAGGACAACTTCGACACCCACGACATGCCCACCACCGCGGGCTCGGCGTCGCTGGCGGGGTCCGTCCCCCCCGACGACGCCTATCAGGTGCGGAAGATCCGCGAGGCCGGAGCCATCGTCCTGGCCAAGTCCAACCTGGCCGAATTCGCGTTCACCGCCTTCGAGACGGTGGGCTCCATGCTGCCGGGGTGGACGTTCAACCCCTACGCGCTGAACCGGGTCACGGCCGGGTCCAGCGGCGGCACGGCGGCGGCGGTGGCCGCCGGCCTGGGGTTGGTGGGGCTGGGGAGCGACACCGGCAACTCCATCCGGGGGCCGTCGTCCCACAACGCGCTGGTGGGGATCCGCTCCACCATGGGGCTCACCAGCCGCGACGGGATCATCCCCCTCTACGCCAACCGCGACATCGGCGGGCCGATGGCCCGCACCGTCGAGGACGCAGTGCGCGTCTTCGACGTCGTCGCGGGAGCCGACCCGGCCGACCCGGTCACCTCCGAGGCCGACGAGCGCCGCGCTCCCTCCTACCTGGCCGCGCTGCACACCGACGTGGGCGGCCTGAGGGTGGGCGTCCCCCGTTGGATGGTGTACACCGAGACGGCCGATCCCGAGGTGCTGGAGCGCTTCGAGGCGGCGGTGGCGGACCTGAGGAGGATCGGCGTCACCGTGGTGGACGACGTCCCCCTCCCCGAGTACGACTCGCTTCGGCGTGGCCTCTCCTGCCCCCGCTTCCGCTACGACATCGAGAACTACCTGGCCACCCTCCGCACGCCGCCGGTGCGCACGCTGAAGGAGATCGAGCAGGGCGGTAAGGTCCACGTCACGGTCATGCCCCGGGTGAAGTCGTTCCTGGAGTTCGAGGGGACGCCGGAGACGAACCCGGGGTGCGTCGAGGCCACGAAGAACGAGGAGCTGCTGCGCCAGGCCGTGCGCCGCGCCTTCGCCGCGTCCGGGGTGCAGGCGCTCATCTATCCGACGTGGAACAACCCACCCCGTCTGGTGGGCGACCTCACCACGCCCCACGGGAACAACAGCCCGATCCTGTCGCCCCCCACCGGGTTCCCTGCCCTCACCGTCCCCATGGGATTCGTGCGGGACGGGGCGCTCCCTGTGGGACTCCAGATCTATGGCGACGCCTGGAGCGAGCCCACGCTCATCCGTCTGGGGTATGCGTTCGAGCAGGCAACGCACCACCGCAGGCCCCCGGCCACGGCGCCGGCCTTGCCACGCTGATGTCTCGAGCCGGGCGGCGCCGGCTACGCCTCTCCAGTTGGATATAGATCATGACCCTGTTCTTCCTCGTCGCCGGCCTGGCGCTCCTGGTCCTGGGCGCCGAGTGGCTCGTGAAGGGTGCGTCGGGGCTCGCGGCCGCGGCCGGGGTGTCTTCCCTCGTCATCGGCCTCACCGTGGTGGCCTTGGGGACCAGCGCCCCCGAGATGTCCGTGAGCGTGGTCTCGGCTCTCCACGGGAAGCCCGACCTGGCCGTGGGCAACGTGGTGGGGAGCAACATCCTCAACGTGCTCCTCATCCTGGGCGTGTCGGCGGTCATCATGCCGCTCGCCGTCCAGCGCCAGCTCATCCGCCTCGACGTGCCGATCATGATCGGCGTCTCCGTGCTGGTCTACCTCCTGGTTCTAGACGGGATGCTCGGACGGCTGGAGGCGGGGCTCCTCTGCGTCGGCCTGTTCGGCTACATGGCATTCCAGGTCATGCTGGGGCTACGGCACGAGGGCGCCCCCGCTGGCGGTGATCCGAAGAAGGGCCCCGGCGGGGCGGCCCCCGAGGGTTCCGCGGTGGCACCCCCGCCGCGACGCCCGTGGCCCGTGGACGTCGCCCTCGTCCTCGTCGGCCTCGCGCTCCTCGTGCTGGGGTCCCGCTGGTTCGTCGAGAGCGCCGTGACGCTGGCCCGCGCCTTCGGCATGAGCGAGCTCCTCATCGGACTCACGCTGGTGGCGCTGGGCACCTCCCTGCCCGAGGTGGCCACCTCGATCATGGCGAGCGTGAAGGGCGAGCGGGACATCGCCGTGGGCAACGTGGTGGGGAGCAACATCTTCAACCTCCTCGGCGTCCTGGGCCTGTCCGGCGCGGTGGCGCCCGCCGGGCTCCCCGTGTCCGCAGGGGTGCGGGGGTTCGACCTTCCGGTGATGATCGCCGTCGCCCTGGCATGCCTCCCCGTCTTCCTCTCAGACAGGGTCATCAGCCGCTGGGAGGGCTGGCACTTCCTCGCGTACTACGCGGCCTACACCGTCTACATCTTCCTCGCGGCCTCCCATCACGAGAGCGCGCCCCTGTTCGGCGGCGTCATGATGGTGTTCGTCATTCCCATGACCGCCGTGACCCTCGGCGTGATCTACTTCCGCTCCGTCCGCGACGAGCGCATCCGCGACCGCGCCGCCGGGTAGCGGGGCGCGGTGGGTCGGATGGCGGCGGCGCCCGATGGCGGCGGGCCCCGACCCCGTGCTATGCTGCCCGCTTCGCTCGATACGGGCGGGGAGGCCTCGCTCCGCCCCATGCACTCCTTCCCCGGATCCGCCACATGGAACGCCGTGACTTCGTGAAGGCTACCGCCGCCGGCCTGGCCGGCGCCGCCGTCCCCGCCTCCCTGGAGGGTGCCGCCGCGCCCGGCGCTGCCGTCCGGCCCCGCGCCCCCGAGATCCTGGTGCGCCGCCTCACCAAGCCCGTCCTGGTGTCGGACATCAGCAGCATCCGCCACAAGAACGGGGGCCCGGAGAGCGCCATCGAGCGGGCCTTCCGGGGCATCGTGTCCGGCGAGGACATGCTCGACGCCATGGTTGCGGGCGTGAACATCCCGGAGTTGGATCCCGAGGAGGGCGGGATCGGCTATGGAGGAACGCCCAACGCGTACGGCGTGGTGGAGCTGGATTCGTGCTGCATGCACGGCCCCCGGAAGTGGGCCGGCGGCGTCGCCGGCATCACCGGCGTGCGCACCCCCTCCGTGGTGGCCAAGGCCGTGGCCGAGCGCACCGACCACCACCTCCTGGTGGGGCGGGGCGCTCAGGAGTTCGCCCGCGACATCGGCATGACCATCGAGGACGACCTGAACACGCCCCGCTCCCGCGCCCTCTGGCTCGAGTGGCGCAAGCGCATCGACCCCACCCACTGGCTGGACCCGAAGGAGCGCCTGGAGGGGATCGACCGGGGACGCATCGAGACCGACCCGGACCGCATCCGCCGCGACCGTCAGGAGATGGCGGAGCGCCTCGACGGGTTCGCCCGGGCATCGCTCGCCGCGGGGCTCTCCATGGTGGACGACGGGCTCATTCCGGAGTCGTCGTTCTGGGGCACGACGAGCCTGGAGGCGGTGAGTCCCTCCGGAGGCATCTGCGGCGTCACCACCACGTCGGGGACGGCATTCAAGATCCCGGGGCGCGCCGGCGACTCGCCGATCCTCGGAGCCGGGCAGTACGTGGACAACGGCGTGGGCGCGGCCGGCTCCACGGGCCGCGGTGAGGCCAACCTCTACAACCTCACCTGCTTCCTCATCGTCGAGAACATGCGCCGGGGGATGGCGCCCAAGGACGCCGGCCTCGAGGCGCTGCGGCGGATCCAGGCCAACACCATCGAGCCCCGACTCCTGAACGCGCGCGGGCTCCCCAACTTCGACATCCGCTTCTTCATCCTGAACAAGAAGGGCGAGTACGCAGGCTTGGCCATGTACGGCCAGGGGGAGAGCACGTTCGCAGTGTGCGACGAGAACGGCGCCCGCGAGGAGCCGTTGGTGGGGCTGCTGGAGGGATCGCCGAGGAGCTGACCAACCCGCAGCTCAGCCCGCGAACAGCTGCACCCCTTCCGCCACGGCCGCCTCCCGGAGCCGCGCGTCGAGCGTGGCCAGGGGGATCCCCTGTCGGAGCGCCAGCTCCAGGTACGCCGCGTCGTAGGCGGATAGGCCGCGCGTGCGGGCCAGCCGGTGCGCCTCCCTCAATCCGGAGCCACGGCTCGCCGGATCCACCGCGATGGGGAGCGCGAGCACCAGCTCCATGAAGCGCGCCGCGCCGGCCGCGTCCAGGCGGCCGCGGCGCTCGGCCACGGCCAGACCGTTCGCGATCTCGAGGGGCCAGATGGACGCCGCCACCGCTTCCGAGGACCGCAGGGCCCCGAGGACGCGCTCCGCGTACTCGCCCCCCTCGTCCTCGAAGCACCACGCGAGGGTGACCGAGGCGTCCAGGACGAAGTTCACCGCCGCCCCTCGTCGATGAGGTCGCGCACGGTCGGCCGCTCGCCCTCACCCTCTCGGAGCCGCCTGCCGCGCCGGAGTTCCAGCAGCGCGGCCACCGCTTCCTCCGCCGTCCGCCCGGGGAGGCCGGACGGAGGCATGAGGACGGCCACGGGGCGCCCGTGCCGCGTGATCGTGACCCGCTCTCCCCGCTCCACCTCGTCCAGGAGCGCGGCCAGGTGGGTCTTGGCCTCGTAGGCGCCCACGGTCTTGGGCATCAGGCCTCCGATAGGTGGCGACTGGTCTTAGACCAGTCTACCTTCACCGGAGTGAGAGGACAAGAGCGCTCCCCTCTCCGTCCGCGCAGGCCGCGCGCCCCCTACCCCCCCTCCCCCC
>DATIKQ010000081.1:0-77388 GCA_035477395.1 Longimicrobiales bacterium | reverse complement strand
GCGGCCGCGCGGACGCGGTGCCCACGCCCTCCCCTCCCCCGGTCTCTTCCGCCTCCAGAAGGAGGACCGCCGCCTCCACCAGGGCGCTCACGTCCGCTACGGCGCCGCTGCGCGCGGCCTTCCGCGCGCGGGGCTTCAGCGCGGGCGCCAGCGCGTCGGCGGCCCTGCGCAGGGTGTCCGCCACGAGGCCCGAGGCCTCCCGTCCGGCTACCGCCAGCTTGCCCGCGAGCCGCGCGGCGTCTTCGGCGGATTCGGGGTCCATCTCCACCAGGAAGGCCGCCGCGTCGTCGAGCGCGGAATGCGACCAGGGTGCCGCACCGCCCTCCTGGTCTTCCCCGCCCGACTCCGCCTCGCCGCCCGGTTCGCACTCGCGGCCCGACGGCGCGCCCCATGCGGCCATCAGTCCGGACACGGCCTCGGCGAGAGCGCCGAGAGCCGCTTCGTCCCCCGGGGTGAGGGTTACCTCGTCCGCCGCCGCGAAGCAGGCGGCCGCCGGGTCGGACGCGAGCCCGTCCCCGAGGCCCTGCTCCATCACCTCGAGGAGGGCCAGGACGGGCGACGAGGACCGGCGGGCGTGGGCGGCGGCGCTCGCCAGCGCCTCCGACACGTCCGGGGCTCCCGCTCCTGCCGGTCCTCCCTCCAGGGCGGCCCGGAGGACGCTCATGCGCCGGAGGAGCTCCATGTCCACGGCGAACGGATCCGGCTGGTGCTCGCTCATCGCTTCCTCGCGACGCCCTCTCGGGGCCCGCTGACGTTGGTGCACAGCTCACACACGGAGGATCGGCAGGTGGGGCCGGGTCCTTGACCTCAGGCCAGGACCGGCACCTCGGGGACGCTCTGGCCCAGGAGCGCCCCGGCGACCGCCGAGGCGATGTGGGTCAGGGGGAGCACCTGGGCCGCGCCCCCCAGCTCCGCGGCGGCCCTGGGCATCCCGTAGACCACGGAGCTCTCCTCGTCCTGCCCGATGGTGTGGGCGCCCGCGCTCCGCATCTCCAGGAGGCCCACGGCGCCGTCCGCCCCCATCCCCGTAAGGATCACCCCGACGGCGTTCGGCCCGGCGCTGCGCGCCAGGGACCGGAAGAGCACGTCCACGGACGGCTTGTGCCGGTTCACGGGAGGCCCCTGGCGCACGTCCGCCACGTACTTGGCTCCGCTCCGCCGCACCATGAGGTGCATCCCGCCCGGGGCGATGAGGGCCAGCCCCGGGACGAGCGCGTCGCCGTCCCGGGCCTCCCTCACGGTCATCGGGCAGATCCCGTTCAGGCGCTGCGCGAAGGACTCGGTGAAGCCGGACGGCATGTGTTGGACGATCGAGATCCCCGGCGCGTTGGCCGGGAGCCCGCGGAGCACCCGCTCGATGGCCTGGGTGCCGCCCGTGGACGCGCCGATCCCGATCACTTTGTGGGTGGTGGAAAGCGTGGTCGGGAGCGGCTCGGGGGCGTCCTCCTCCTCGGGGGCGGGGCGTCGCAACCTGACCCGCGCCACCGCGGCGGCCCGGATCGCGCGCACGAGCCTGCGCCCCACGTCGGGCACGGTGAACTGCGATCCGGGCTTGGGGATCACCTCGACGGCGCCCAGGGCGAGCGCCCGCATGGCGTTCTCGCTGTTCTCGGGGGTGAGCGAGCTCACCACCACCACGGGCATGGGGTGGTGCTTCATGAGCTTGGCGAGGAAGGAGAGCCCGTCCATGCGCGGCATCTCGACGTCCAGGGTCAGGACGTCGGGACGCAGCTCCGCGATTCGATCCCGGGCCATGTAGGGATCCACGGCGGTTCCCACGACCTCGATGTCCCCGAAGCGGGACAGCTCCTCGCTCAGGACGCGGCGCACGACGGCGGAGTCGTCCACCACCAGGACGCGGATCACAGGAGCCTCCTCAGGCGTAGCGCCGCAGGGCGATCTCGACCCGGCCCTCGCCGAGCCCCAGGATCGCCACGGCCACGGTGTCGGACGCGAACGGGCGGCGAAGCACCGGGTCCACCCCGGTCTCGGGGGCCGACAGGTCGAACACGGCATGGGTCCCGGCCACCGCTGGGAGCACGTTGCCGCAGACCACGTTGGCCACCTCCCCGAGCGCCTCCCGGCACACGGCGGGCTCGGGGGGACCGTCCCTCCCCATCATGTTCGCCGCCAGCTCCCCGAGCACGTTCCCGAAGACCTCCATCTCGAGCGCGCCCGACATGGGGCCCCGGAAGCGGACGCGGCACGCGCCCTCGAGGCGGTCGGCCGCGGCCTGGGTCTCGCTCAGCTCCTCGTCGGGGAAGAGGAAGCCCAGGCACTCAAGAGTCGAACTCGCCGCCTGAAGCAGCGCCGATCTCGTGTTCATGTCCATCTCCCACCCCCGTGATCTCGAGCACCGTCTCCCGGATGTGCTCCGGGGTGAAGGGCTTGTGGACGAACCGGGCTCCCTGCCGGAGCACCTTGGCGATGCGCGTCTCGCTGCTCTCGGTGGACACCACGATGATGGCGAGGTCCCGCATCTCGGGATTGTCGCGGACCCGGTCGATCAGTTCCTCGCCGTTCATCACGGGCATGTTGATGTCCACCAGCGCCAGGTCCACCCAGTGCTGCCGGAGAACCGCCAATGCCTCGGAACCGTCCGCAGCATGGTGGATCTCCCCCAGGGGGAGCCCGCTCATGCGCAGGGTGCGGATGATGACCGTCCGCATCACGGAATTGTCGTCGACCACCAGGACGTTGAATGCCATGGCTCACCCCTTCCTTGCACGCCACCGGAGTGGCCGCCGATCCCGCCCTGCCCTCTGGCTCACAGGTTCGTCTTCTCCCCGTTGGACGTGATGACCACCTCGCCGGTGGCCACGTCCAGGCTGACCGTCCTCGACCGGTTGCCGCCCACGTCCTCGGCCTGCAGGAGGACGCCGTTCATCCAGAGCAGCCTCCGGAAGGCCACGATGTTCCTCTTGCCGATCTGGAAGCTGTCCGTGCGCCCTTCGGGGGTCGCGCTGGCACCGCCCGCGACCTTCACGACGATGCGCTCCTTCCGCGCCCCCAGCCGGTAGGCCTCCTTGAAGAGGAGGGTCAGCCCCGAGTCCACGAACTTCGTCGGCTTCTCCCGGGCCCGCTCCGGATCCGCCGTCGCGGTCGGGAGCATGGCGTGGAGCATCCCGGCGACGCCCGCCACGGGGTCGTGGATGCAGATCCCCAGACAGCTCCCGAGCGCATACGTCACGAGCAGGTCACCGGGCTGGTTGGAGACGCTCATGTCCCCGACACCCACCACGACCCGCCGGGTCGCGCTCGCCACGGCCGGGGCGCTCACCGCCGGTACACCGCGGGCTGGACGTACGTCAGTTCGTGCTCCATCCCGCTCAGGCTCTCGGAGTGGCCCACGAGCAGGTGTCCCGTCGGCGCGAGCAGCTGCCGAAAGCGCCGGATGAGCTTCTCGCGCGTCGGGCGGTCGAAGTAGATCATCACGTTCCGGCAGAGGATCACGTTGAAGGGGCCCCTCATCGGCCACACCTCCATGAGGTTGAGCGGCGCGAACGAAACGCGCTCCCGGGTCTCGGGAACGACGTCGTAGCCCGCTCCGCCCGCCCCACGCCGCCCTACGGGCCGGAAGTACCGCTCGCGGATCCGCGCCGGGAGTTCCTCCACGATCGCCGCGTCGTACCGTCCGCCGCGGGCCCGCTCGAGCACTGTCCTGCTCAGGTCGGTGGCCAGAATCTTCACGTCCCGGCGGCCCAGGTCGGGCACCTCCTCCGCGAGGAGCATGGCCACCGAGTACGGCTCCTCCCCGGAGGAGCACCCCGCGCTCCAGAGACGGAGGGGCCCGCCCGACCGGAGCCAGGCGGGCACCACCTCCTTGCGCAGGAACTCGAAGTGCGGGAGCTCGCGGAAGAAGCTGGTCTTGTTCGTGGTGAGCACGTCCACCATCTCCGCCAACTCCCTCGCGCCCTCCTCGCCCTCCACGAAGTCCACGTAGGTCTCCACGGCCTCGTGGCCCAACACCCTCATGCGCTTGGCGATCCTCGCGCGGACCAGCTCCTGCTTGCCGTCCGTGATGTTGACGCCGGAGATCTCGTACATCAGCCGGCGGATCCGGTCGCACGCGTCCGCCTCCGCCAGCGCCGACTGCCGAGTCATGGGACGCTCCCAGGGCTCCGGGGGACTCAGGCCGCGATCGCCTCGAGGGCCACGGACGGGAACACCCGCCCGATGTCCAGGAGCAGGATCACCCGGGTCCCCGCCTTCCCCACGCCCATGATGTAGTCCGTGTCGATCTCGTTCCCCAGCGTCGGGGCGTCCACGATGTCCTGGCTCAGGATGTCGAGCACCTCGGACACCTTGTCCACGATGATCCCCAGCTGGGCGCCGCCGGTCTGCACCACGATGATGCAGGTCTCGTCGGTGGCGTCGATCCCGGCCATGTCGAACTTCAGCCGCAGGTCCACCACCGGGATCACCTGCCCGCGCAGGTTGACCACCCCCTGCACGTAGTGCGGGGTCTGCGGGACGGGGGTGACCGGGAGGAGGCCGATGATCTCCCGCACCGAGAGGATCTCGATCCCGTATTCCTCCTGGTCCAGGAAGAAGGTGAGGAACTTGCCGCCCGCAGCACGGGTCGCGCTCCCTCCGGACGTCTTGGTCGTGCCGCTCATGGTTCGCTCTCCGGTTGGTCCGGGGCCGCGGGGCTTCAGAACTCTCCGAGGACCGAGTCGTCCTCGAAGGGGATCAGGCGGGACCCGCCCGAGCCCTTCGACGCGCCGGCACCGACCTTGGCCTTCGCCTTCGCGGCGTGGCCGTTGCCGTTGCCGCCCTTCTTGCCGCCCCGGGACGGGGCCACCGAGATCCGCGACTCGCGGGCCGGGCGCCTGCCCTCGGACATCTCCCTGCCTCCCGTGATGCGGTAGGAGGCGACGAGCTGCCGGAGCTCCTCGGCCTGCGAGGTCAGCTCCTCGGACGCGCTCGAGCTCTCCTCGGCGTTGGCGGCGGTCTGCTGCGTGACCTGGTTCATCTGCTCCACGGCCACGTTGATCTGCCCGACGCCCTCGCTCTGCTGATCCGCGGCCGCGGCGATCTCGTCCATGACCTCGCTGACCTGGCCGACCTGCTTCTGGATCTCCTCCAGGTTGGTCAGCACCTCGGCGTTGAGCGCCACGCCGCCGCCGGCGTTCGCCACGCTCTCCTCGATGAGCCGGGCGGTCGTCTTGGCCGCCTCCGCACTCCTCATGGCCAGGTTCCGGACCTCCTCGGCCACCACCGCGAAGCCCTTGCCGGCGTCGCCGGCGCGCGCCGCTTCCACGGCGGCGTTGAGGGCCAGCAGGTTGGTCTGGAAGGCGATCTCGTCGATCGTCTTGACGATCTTGGCGGTCTCGTCGGACGAGGCCTTGATCCGCTCCATGGCCTGCGACAGCCGCCGCATGGAGTCGAGCCCCCGGTCCGTCCCGCCGCGCGCGCTGTCGCTCATCCCCTTGGCCTCACGGGCGTTGCCCGCGGCCTGCTCGGACGACGAGCTGAGCTCCTGCAGGCTCGAGGCCACCTCTTCCAGCGTCGAGGCCTGCTCCGAGGTGCCCTGCGCGAGGGCCTGGGAACCGGAGCTGATCTGGTCGGCGGCGCCCGCCACCTGGTCGGCGGCGCTGGCGACCTGCCGGAGCCCCTGGTCCAGGTTGTCCACGGCCCGGTTGAGGGCCTCCTTGATCTTGGCGTGGTCGCCCTTGTAGTCGCCCTTCACGCGCACCGTCATGTCGCGCTCGGCGACCTGCTCCAGGACCTCCTGCGCCTCCTGGATCGGCTCCAGGATCGCGTCCAGGATCTCGTTCACACCGCCCACCAGCTTGCGCCAGTCGCCGTGGAAAGCTGCGGTCTCGCCGCGGCGGCCGAGCTCGCCGCCCTTGGCGGCCGCGATGAGCTGCTGCAGCTCCTCGGCCAGGCTCTTCAGGTTGGCGCGCACGCCCTCGATCGTGTCGTTGATGAAGGCCTTCTTGCCCGGGAACTTCTCCAGCGGCGCGTCGAAGTTGCCCTTCCCGAACTCGGCCACGCACGCCATCGCCTTCTTCTTGACCGAGATGTGGCCCGCCACCATCCCGTTCACGCCCTGAGCCATCACCTGGAAGGCCCCCGCGTATTTCTCCGCCGGCACCACCACGTCGATGTCGCCCAGGTCGTGCTGGCGGCTCATCTCGTTCATGTCCGCGATGAGGGAGTTCAGCCGCTCGGTGAGCCCCTTCATGGCCTTGAGCAGCATCCCCACCTCGTCGGTGGTGTCGGCCGTGATCTCGAGGTCGGTCTTGCCCTTGGCGAGGTCCTCCGCGACGGAGACGCAGCGGCCGATCCCCTTCCTCACCTGCGAGACGACGAGCCAGGCGGCCCCCAGCGAAATCGCGAGCATCCCGCCGAAGAGGAGCAGTGTCCAGAGCACTGCGCTCTCGGCCAACCGCCCGGCCGACGCCCCGTCATCCAAAGCGAGCGCCGTCTGGTAGTCGATCAGGGTGACGATGGCGTCCATGTACCGGTTCTGGGCCGCGCGGAGGTCCCGCAGGAGGAGCGCGGTCGCGCCAGCCCGGTCGCCGGCCTTGGCTAGCTCGATGGTCTGGTCCAGGATGGGGAGGTAATCCTCCCTCGCCGCCTGGACCGCACCGAGGGCCTGGCGCCCCTCGGTGCTGGTGATCGTGGTGGTGAGGCTGTCCAGGAGGGCGCTCACTCGGGGCCGGATCTCTTCGATGCGCTCGGCCTCGCGCTGCTGCTCCTGCGGGTCGGTGACCAGCAGGATGTCGCGCACGACCCGCGCTACCTCGCTGTTCAGGTCGATAAGGGCGTTGGCCTGGCGCGTCTTCACCATGCGGTCGGTGACCACCAGGTTGATCCCCTCGTTGAGCCTGTTGACCTGGGAGGTGCTGTACCACGCCAGGCCCGCCGCCAGCGTCAGGACCACGGCGAAGCCGAGGCCGATGCGCATGCCGAGCTTCATGTTGCGGAACATCGGTTTGTCTCCTTGTGCGGCGGGCACGGCCCCGACGCGGGTTGACGACCGTATCCACGGTCACGACCCGGGCCTGAGCGCCGCGCTGCCTCGGCGGCCTGCCCCGCCCGGGGTTCCACTTGCTGTCAAGTGTCGGACCGGGGCGTCCGATCCTTTAATCCGGACGGCGCGCCTCGGAGCCTAGGGGCACGCCATGCAGCCAGCGACCCCGACCCCCGGAACGCATGAAGATCCTCGTCGCCGATGACGACCCCATGGCCCGGGCGCTGCTGGAGCAGCTCCTGCGGGCGTGGGGGCACGAGGTGACGGCGGTCCAGGACGGTCGCGCCGCCCTCGCGGCCCTCACGTCCCCCGAGGGGCCCGGCCTCGCCCTCCTCGACTGGGAGATGCCGGAGCTCGACGGCCCTACGGTCTGCACGCACCTCCGCGGGGATGGCGGGAACGGTCGCCCACTGTACCTGATCCTCCTCACGGGCCGTAGCGGCCCGGGGGACATCGCCCGGGGACTCGACGCGGGGGCCGACGACTACGTGGGCAAGCCCTTCCACCCCGCCGAGCTCCGCGCGCGGATCCAGGCGGGGGTGCGCCTTCTCTCGGTCCACGACGCGCTCCAGGAGCGCGAGCGCTTCCAGGGGGCCCTGGAGCTGGCCGGGGCCGTGTGCCACGAGTTCAACCAGCCGCTCCAGGTGATCCGCGGGTGGTGCGATCTCCTCCTGGAGGAGGGGCCGGAGTCGGGCGTGGACGCGCATGCGCTCCGGGGGATCACCGAATCCGTGGAGCGGCTCGGGGAGCTGACGCGCAAGCTGATGGGGCTCACCCGCTACCGCGCCAAGGAGTACATGGACGGCCGCAGCAGGATCATCGACCTGGCCGAGGCGGCGCGCCCCGGCCTTCATGCCGGAGGATGACATGGTGGAGCGCAAGATCCTCGTCGTGGACGACGAGCAACCCATCCGAGACCTGTTCACGCAGATCCTGACGCGGGCGGGATATCAGGTGACCGTCGCGGAGAGCGGCGAGGCGGCCCTCGAGGCCATGCGGAGCGACCCAGCGTGGGTGCTCTTCCTGGACCTGAACCTCCCGGGGATGAACGGCCTGGAGCTGTGCCGCGCCGTCCGAACGTCCTGGCCGATGGCCGTGGCGCACGCGGTGACGGGGTACGCCTCCCTCTTCGAGCTCTCGGACTGCCGCGCCGCCGGATTCGAGGACTACTTCACCAAGCCGGTGGCGGCCGCGGCGCTGCGCGACGCGGCCGCGCGTGCCTTCGAGAAGCTCGACCGCTGGAAGGGGCGCGCCTCCGCCTGAGGCGCGCCGCGGCCGTCGTCCGGCCGCCGGAGGGAAGGGCGCTCAGGCCATGACGGCCAGGCTCCCGACGTCGGAGAGGAGCGCCTCGGCCTCCAACACGAGCACCAGCCGGTCGCTGCGCGCGGTCATCGCCGTCCTGCGCACCAGGGCCAGATCGCCGTGCCAGCAGTCCCCCGGGAGCGCGATCTCGCGGATGGAGCCCTCCGCGAGGTGCTCGACGGAGTCCACCTCGTCGGTGGTCAGCCCGAGGAGCTGGTCGCCGTTCTCCAGGATGACCAGCGTCTCGGCGACGCTCTCCTCCAGCAGCGTCACCGCGTCACCGAAGAGGCGCCGGAGCGCGGCCAAGGTGGTCTCGCGGGCCTCGGCGATGCGCGCGTGGGGCTGCTCGAAGCGCTTCAGGTGCCCGCGCAGGGTCAGGTTGTCGGTGCGGAACCCCGCGTACCAGACGCCGAACGCGCACTTGCCGGGATCCCTCGCCAGCGTGAACTCGCGGCCCTCGCGGACGCACGCCTCGAGCTCGTCCACCCACCGCAGGTGGTCTGCCTCGCGGGCGCGCAGGATCCCGACCAGCTCCTGGATCTCCTCGTCCATCCCCCGCATCCCCAGCCGCCTGCGCAGGTCGAGCACCGTGAGGGACCGGTTCCGCCGGTGGGTGACGCCCCGCACGTTGTCGGGAGCGTGCGGCACGGGGTTGACCTCCACCATGCGGACCATCTCCCGCACGTGCGAGATCTCGAGGGCGTAGAGGTTCCCGGAGACCCTGAGGATCAGCCGGGGGAGGTGGTACGTCGGCGCGTCGGCGTAAGCGGACATGGGGGTGGGTCCCGCGGAGGCAGGGAACTCGCCCCCAGGGTATCGTCACCTCCCACGCGCGCGTGAGCGCCCGAGGGCTCACGCCTCCCCGGACTGCGCCTCCTGCACGCGGGCGAGGAGTTCGTCCTTCGCGAACGGCTTCGCCAGGATGCGCACCCCGGGGGGAAGGGCCCCCTGCTCGGCGAGCACGGTCTCCGGGTACCCCGACATGAACACCGTGCGCAGGCGCGGGAGCCGCGCGCTCAGGCGCTCGTGCAGCGTGCGCCCGTCCATCTCGGGGAGGACGGCATCCGTGACAAGGAGGTCGAGCTCCTGTCCGCGCTCCTCCGCCAGCGCGAGCGCGCGCGACGGGGAGGAGGCCGTGAGGACCGTGTGTCCCTGGCGCCGCAGGATCTCCGCGGCCAGCTGGAGGACCGGGGCTTCGTCCTCGACGAGCAGGATCGTGGCGCGCACGGGGGCGGCGGGCTCGGCCTGCGCCGGCCCCGCGGCCCGGACCGGCTCCCCCGGGGGCGCGACCGGGAGGAGGATCCTGAACTCGGCGCCCCGGCCGGGCTCGCTCGTGACCGTCACGCACCCCCGGTTCTGCCGGACGATCCCGTAGACGGTGGGGAGCCCCAGCCCGGACCCGGCCCCCATCTCCTTGGTGGTGAAGAAGGGCTCGAAGGCCCGCTCCCGCGTCGCGGCGTCCATCCCGCGCCCGCTGTCCGTGACCTTGAGCTCGACGTGCCGTCCAGGCCGGACGTCGGGGTACGCAGCGCAGAAGGCGTCGTCCACCTCCACGTTGGCCGTGGCCACGGTGACCGTGCCCTGCCCCTGGATGGCGTCCCGCGCGTTCATGAGGAGGTTCGCCAGGATCTGGTCCACCTGGCCGGGGTCGATCACGACCGGGTCGATGCCGGGTGCCAACTCCCAGCGCAGCGCGACGTTCTCCCCGAGAACCCGCTGGAGCATCCCGAGCATCCCGGGCACCACCTCGTTGAGATCCACCCGCTCGGGGCGGACCATCTGCCGCCCCGCGAAGGCCAGGAGCTTCTTCGTCAGCTCCGCGGACCGGCGGGCCGCCCCGAGGATCTGCGTCATGTGGGCGCCGCAGTCCGCCTCGCCGTCGGCCTCCTCGGCGAGCGCCATCTCGGCGTGGCCGATCACCACCGCCATCATGTTGTTGAAGTCGTGGGCCACGCCTCCGGCCAGCCGTCCCACGGACTCCAGGCGCTGCGAGCGGGCCACCCGCTCCTCGAGGGCCTCGCGCTCGCGGTCCGCGCGGACCCGGGCCGTGATGTCCTGGACGGTGCCGACCATGCGGACCACCCCGCCCACCTCGTCCCTCTCGAACTCGCCCAGCCCCCATACCCACCGCTCGCCCCCGTCGGCGGCGGGGAGGAGGCGGTACTCCCGATCGAAGCGGGACCCGGCCGCGACGACGCCCTCCAGGTGCGCGGCCAAGGCGTCCCGGTCCGCGGGGTGGACGGCGGAGACCCACTCCTCCGCCGTGTGCTCCGGCGCGTGGGGGAAGCCCAGCATCTCCTCCAGGAGCTCGGAGCCGGTCCAGAGCCCCCGGCGCACGTCGAGCACGTAGTGCCCCACGCCGCCGATGCGCTGCGCCTCCTTCAGGAGGCGTTCGTTCTCGCGGAGCGCCTCTGCGCTGGCGCGGAGCTCGAGGTACTGCCGGCCCTTCCGACGCGCCGCCGTGCCGAGCGCTCCGAGGCCGAAGGCCCAGATGACGGTGAACGTCGCGAGGCGGCCCCGCTCCGCCCGCTCCACAGCGGCCACGTAGGGCGCCATCGGCACCGAGGCGTTCACGCCACCCCGGATCTCGCCGACCTGGTACCCCTGGCGGGCGTGGCAGGCCATGCACGATTCCTCGACGCGCAGGGGGATCATGAGGCGGTAGGCGCTCCCGTCGGGTCCCTCCACGACCTGCCCCCGCTCCCCCTCGCCGGCTTCGAACGCCTCCAGCACCTCCCTCTCCCACGGGTCGGGGGCGTTCTCCGGGCAGATCGGATCGAGGCTGGTGACGTGTCCGCGGACCCCGTACTCCTCCCGGAAGATCTCGTGGACCTGACGGGTCATGTACGCCGGGTTGACCAGGGTGAGCACCCGGCCCGAGGGCGTCGTGAACGTCTGCTCCTCCACGCCCCCCTCGAGGCAGGGGTTCGGGGGGGTCGTCTCCGTGACCGGGACGTACACGCCGCCGTGCATGCTCGCCCACCGGCGGTAGCTCAGGTCCTTGTCGAGTACGCTGCGGGCGGCCGTGTCGGCGTACCGGCGCGCCTGGTCGCGGGTATGGCCGAGGTCCCACGCGAGCAGGAAGGCGAGCGTCGCCGTCCACCCCAGGAGCGACACCAAAAGGGTGCGGGACAGGGCCCACTCGGGAATTCGCGCAGGGTGCGGTCGTGCCAAGGCCAGCGTACGCAGCGGCCCGCCGGGGCCCGTGTCGGAAGGGTACGTTCGGCGCCCAGGGGGGCGCCCCCGCTCAAGGATCGTCTGCGCCCCCGGAAAAGTGAAGGGCGCCCCTCCCCCGGGCCGGCCTTTCTTTCGACGCGGCACCCTCTCCGGCTAGCTTGCGACACCCCTCCCGCCTCGCCGCTCGCGGAAGCACCGCGCCCAGGACCCCGACCGGCCAGGTGTCCATGACGGAACCCACTCCCTCCCCCACCCCACCGCGCGCCGACGCGGCGGAGGCGGCGAGTCTTGCCCTGGCCCTGAGCGGAACGGGCACCGGAACGTGGGATTGGCACGTGCAGACCGGGGAGCTGCTCGTGAACGAGGCGTGGGCCGGGATGCTGGGCTACACCCTCGCGGAGCTGGCGCCGATCACGCTCGAGACCTTCCGGCGCCTCTGCCACCCCGACGACCTCGCAAGCTCCGCGGACCTGCTCCGGCAGTGCTTCGAGGGGGGGCTCTACTCCTTCGAGACCCGCATCCGCCACCGCGACGGGCGCTGGATCTGGGTGCTCGACCGGGGCACGGTGGTGGAGCGCGCCCCGGACGGGACCCCCATCCGCTTGGTCGGGACCCATGTGGACATCACCGAGCTCAAGGAGGCGCGCGAGGAGGCCGAGATCCGGCAGCGCCTGTACCGCGCGGTGGCGGACCAGTCGGGCGATCCCATGCTCCTCACCGACCTCGAGGGCGCGATCCTCGACGCGAACGAGGCGGCGAGCCGGTTCCTCGGCTACTCGCGGGAGGAGCTCCTTGCCCTGACGCTGCGCAACGTGGACGCCGACCTGCGCGCCCACGACGCCGGTCCTCAGCGGCACGTGACGCGGTTCCGCGAGGGCGAGCCCATCCTCTTCGAGACCGTGCAGATCCGCAAGGACGGGACGAGGGTCCCGGTCGAGGTGCGCGCCGTGCGGCTCGGGGGCCCGTCCGGCGCCCTCCTCATGGGGTTCATCCGCGACCTCTCCGCCCAGAAGCGGGCCGAGGCGCTGGTGGCCGCCCGCATGCGCCTGAGCGAGGCGGCCTTCACGCGCTCCAGCCAGGAGCTGCTGCGCATGTTCCTGGACGAGGCCGAGGCGCTCACCGGGAGCAGCATCGGCTTCTACCACTTCGTGGACGAGGACCAGGAGCACATCTACCTCCAGGAGTGGTCCACGAACACCGTGGCCACGATGTGCAAGGCGGACGGGCACGGCCTGCACTACCCCGTCTCCCAGGCCGGTGTGTGGGTGGACTGCGTCCGCACGCGGGCGCCCGTGGTCCATAACGACTACCCCTCGCTCCCGCACAGGAAGGGACTGCCGGAGGGACATGCCCCGGTGACGCGGGAGCTGGTCGTCCCGGTGCTCATGGAGACCCGCATCACCGCGATCCTGGGGGTCGGGAACAAGCCTACGCCGTACGACGAGGGCGACGTGGAGGTACTCTCCACGATGGCCCGCGAGGGGTGGGAGATCGTCCTCCGGCGCCAGGCGCAGGAGCGCGCGCAGTGGGAGGCGCTCCGCTTCCGGGAGGTGATCAACTCTTCCCCGGACGGCTTCTGGGAGGCCGACATCGACGGCCGGCTGTTGGGCGCCAACGAGGCCTACGCCTCCATGGTGGGGTACGAGCTGGGCGAGCTCCGCGGCATGCACATCTGCGACCTGACCGCGCCCCGGCGGGACCTGGTCATGGAGCGGATCGCGAGCGCCCGGCGAGGGGGCGTGCTCCGCTTCGACACGGTACACCGCCGCAAGGACGGCACCCCGGTGGAGGTGGAGGTCAGCGCGCGGTACGTGGAGTCGGGCGGAGGGCGGATCCTCGCCTTCGTGCGCGACGCCACCGAGCGGAACCGGACCCTGGCGGACCTCAGCCGCCGCCAGCGCGAGTACGCCACGCTCATCGGGAGCCTGCCGGACCTGATCCTCCGCTGCGACGAGCGCGGGAACGTCCTCTTCGAGAGCGGGAGGGCCGAGGGCTACGGCCTCCCCCGGGTCGGGAACCTGGCGCGCGCCGCGCTGGACCACGGGCTGGGAGACCGGGCGCGGGCCGCCGTCCTGGACGACCTTGCGCGGGCGGCCCGGGGGGAGGCCGTACGCCGGGAGTTCGCGCTGGACCTCCCGGTAGGGAGGCGGGTCTTCGATTGCCGCCTCGTGCCCGAGGGATCCGAGGCGGGCGGGCCCCGCTCGATCCTGATCATCGCCCGGGACGTCACGGGCGAGCGCAAGCTGGCCCAGGACTGGCAGCAGCTCTTCCGCCACGTGGCCGAGGGCGTCGCCCTGTGCCAGATGGTGCGCGACGAGAGCGGGGGCGCCGCGGACTACCGCGTGGTTTCCGCGAATCCGGCCTTCGCCCGGATCTTCGGCCACCCCCTCGATGACCTGCACACGTTGGGGTCGGCGGACCTGCCTCCGTTCGACGCTTCGACGGGGTTGGCGACCTTCGAGGCGCTCCTCGCGTCCGAAGGCCAGGTCGAGTTCGAATCGGTGAGCCCCCAGGGCGGCAGGGTCGTGTGGGTGAGCGGGTACCCGATGGGCCCCGACCAGTTCGCGCTCGTCGTCACGGACGTCACGGAACACCGCCGGGCCGAGAATCAACGCAGCGAGCTCGAGGCACACCTGAGGCGGGCCCAGAAGATGGAGGCGATCGGGACGCTCGCCGGCGGGATCGCCCACGACTTCAACAACATCCTCGCGGCGATCCTCGGGTACGGTGAGCTCGCTCACGAGGACGCGGGCGATCCGGAGCTCGCGCGCGCGCACGTGGCCGAGGTCCTGAAGGCGGGGCGGCGCGCCAAGGATCTGGTGGCGCAGATCCTGGCCATAAGCCGGCAGGGAGACCAGGCCTGGCGCCCCCTGAGACTGGTTCCCATCGTCAAGGAGGCGCTCAAGCTGCTGCGCGCCTCCATCCCCACGACCATCGAGATCCGCACCGACCTGCGCCAGGACGCGGTCACCGTGATCGCGGACGCGACGCAGATCCATCAGGTCCTCATGAACCTCTGCACCAACGCGTTCCACGCCTTGAGGGCGCGGGGAGGGGTCCTGGAGGTGGCGCTCGGCTGCGAGACGCTGGGGGCCGAGGAGGTCCAACTCTTCCCGGAGCTCGCTCCGGGCTCCTACGCCGTCCTCCGGGTCACCGACGACGGACCCGGGATCGATCCCGCGCTCCTGTCACGCATCTTCGAGCCCTACTTCACGACCAAGAGGCAGGGAGAGGGGACCGGGCTGGGGCTGGCCATGGTGCATGGGATCCTGACCGCCCACGGAGGCGCGGTGCGCGTCGAGAGCGCGCCCGGCAGGGGCTCCACGTTCCGCGTCTACCTGCCCGTGTCCGGGGCCGCCCCGGCCGAGGAGCCTCGGGACGAGAAGCGCCTCCGCTCGCCGGGGACCGAGCGCCTCCTCTTCGTGGACGACGAGGAAGCGATCTGCCGGATGGCCCGCGACGGGCTCGGGAGGCTCGGGTACGCGGTCCGCACCTTCACCGATCCCCGGAAGGCGACGGCCGTCCTCGCCCGGAATCATCGCGCCTTCGATGCCGTCTTCACGGACCTCGCGATGCCGGGCCTGAGCGGCGTGGACTTCGCCCGGCGCGTCCGCGAGGCCGCGCCGGCCCTGCCGGTGCTCATGTGCAGCGGGTTCGTGGAACCCGCACAGCGCGAGGCCGCGGAGGCGGCGGGCGTGCGGACGATCCTCGCCAAGCCGCTCACGCCCGACCACCTCGCGGCGGCGCTCCGGAGGGTCCTGGACGGGACCGGGTAGGAGAGCGCCGCACGGATGAGGTGCCGGGTTGTCTAGGCGCCGCGCCCCCTCCAGAGTTCCGCCTCGACGCGTCGCCCCAGGCCGACGAGCACCGACACGTCCGCCGGGCTCACGCTGCGCGGCTTCCGGTCCACTACGCAGAAGGAGCCGATGTGGTGCCCCTCCGGACCCCGGAGCGGATACCCTGCGTAGAAGCGCGCCCCCGGGTCCCCGGTCACGAGCGGGTTGTCCGCGAAGCGGGGATCCAGGAAGGCGTCCTCTACCACGAACACGTCGTCACCCAGGATGGCGTGGGCGCAGAACGCAATGTCCCTGGGGGTGCCCGAGTTCTCCACGCCCAGCTTGGATTTGAACCATTGCCGGTCCGCGTCTACGAGCGACACCATGGCGATCGGCGCCGCGAAGTGAGCCGCCGCCTCGCGGGTCAGGGCGTCGAGGCGCTCCTCGGGGGGGTGTCGAGGACCCCGAGGGAGTGCAGCTCCGCCAGGCGCTGCGGCTCGTTGGACGGGATCCTGGGGCGCGCGACCTCCGCGAGGGCCGACCACCGGTTCGAGCTCCGGAGGATCCCGCGCAGCCGGGCCTGGGTAGCGGCCGGCCGCAAGGGAAGGAGCAGGAAGTCGTCCGCCCCGGCAGCCAGGACGGCGTCGGCCTCGTCCGGCGTCGAGGTGAGCCCGAGGACGGGTAGATCCAGCATGCCCATGGGGCCCCGGACGGCCCTCACGAGTTCGACCGCCCCGCCGCCCGCCGCGAGTTCCCCGACCAGGAAGAGCTCGGGAGCCGTACGCATCAGCTCGGCCATCGCCGCACGCGGCGAGTCGAAGGAGACGCTGTCCACCCCAAGCGAGAAGAGCCCCGAAACGAGATCGCTGCGCGCGGCGGCATCCCCGACCGCCACGACGGCGGGCGCCCTGCCGGCCGGCGGCGTCGCGACCCCCTGCGGGGCGGCCGCCGTCCCCACCTCGCCCCCCGGCGCTCCGGCCCGCGGGGCGGCGTCGGCGGCTCGGCGAATCGTGGCACCTGGCGCCCCGGGCCTGAGCGGCGTCCACAGCGAGGTGCGGTGCGACCTCCTCGTACGTCGTGTGCGCCGCCGCGATGTGGTGCAGCGCGTCCTCGGTCAGCGTGTGCAGAAGCCCCCCCTCCAGCGCCGCGCCCCGGATCTCCTCCGCGTCCGCACCCGCGGCGCACACGCGGCGCACCAGCCTCTGGACCGTCGCCCCCAAGAGCCTCCCCGCGAGCTTGAAGCGCTCCACGCCCATGTCGGCGAGCCGGGCGATGGACGTCACGGCGTCGTTCGTGTGGAGCGTGGAGAGGACGAGGTGCCCAGTCAGGGCGGCCTGGCAGGCCACGTCGGCCGTCTCCTGGTCGCGGATCTCCCCGACCATGATGACGTCCGGATCCTGGCGCAGGACGGAGCGGAGGACGGCCGGGAAGGTCAGCCCCTGCCGCTCGTGGACCTGGACCTGGTTCACGCCCGGGAGCCGGTACTCCACGGGGTCCTCCACGGTGACGAGGTTGACCTGGTCGCCGCGGAGCCGGTTCAGCATCGCGTAGAGCGTCGTCGTCTTCCCCGACCCCGTCGGCCCGGTCACGAGGAGCACCCCCTCCTCCCTCCGGAGGAGCGACTCCAACCGAAGCTGCACGTCGCGGTCCAGGCCCAACCCCTCGAGGGGGACCGCCGCCGTCCGCTCGTCGAGCACGCGGATCACGATCTTCTCCCCGAGCCGGGTCGGGAGGGTGGAGACGCGCAGGCCGATCTCGGCCTCCCCGACCCTGAGCTTGGCCCGCCCGTCCTGCGGGTGCCAGCGCTCGGCCAGGTCGAGTCCGGCCATGATCTTGACCCGGGAGACGAGGGACCCGGTGCCCACGTAGCGCGGGAGCACCATGGCCTTGCGCAGGAGTCCGTCCACCCGGTAGCGGACCACGGAGGCATGCTCATCGTGCTCCACATGGATGTCCGAAGCGTTCCGGGCGACCGCGTCCGCGATGATCGCGTTCGCCAGCCGGATGACCGGCGCCCGCACCTCGCCCAGCGCCTCGCCGCCCAGCTCGTCGTCGGGTCCCGAGCCCAGGAGCTCTACCCCGGAGCCGCCCTGCAGCCGCGCCAGAAGGTCGAAGACGACCGCGTCGGGCGCGAGCATCTGATGCAGGAGCCGGTCGAGGTGGTCCGGGAGGCAGCAGATGGGCTCGATACCCCGGATCGAGGCCCACTCCACCTCCTGCTGCGCCTCCGGGTCGATCGGGTTGGCGGTCAGGATGGACAGCGTGTGCTTGCTCAGGGCCCGGGGGACGACGCCGTGCTTGCGGCAGGTCCGCTCGGGCACGAGCGACAGGAGCGAGCGGTCCAGCGTGGCGGGGTCGGGGGCTTCATATCGGATCCGGTACCGGCCGCGGATGGCCTCACCGAGCTCCTCGAAGGAGCACACGCCGCCGCCCACGAGCGCCTGGGACAGGAACCGCCGCCCCTGCCGCCGCCACTCCGCGACGGGCTCCTCCGTCACCCCCCCCCCGATCCCGCTCACCAAGGTGAGGAGCCACTCGTCGCCGAAGCGGTGGGAGCGTTGGGGTGCCGTGGACGGCCGGGGCGCGGACGGGGATCTCGGCGTGTCGGCTGTGCGCAGGAAGCTCACGGGGGACTCTCAGGTCGGGGGCGGGGTCGGGCGCAGGTGGCGGGTGGCGAGGAGCATGTCCCTCAGGCGCCGGAGCTGGTCCTGGATGACCCTGAGGGACTCCTCGTCCGGCCCGCCCCCGCCGTCCAGGAGGAGCAGCTGGACCTCCGCGAGGGCGGAGGTGAGCGGGTTGTTCAGGTCGTGGCGCATGCGGGACACCTCGGAGAGCACGGCGTGGAGGTCGAGGAGGCACCCGTGCGCGTGCCCTCCCCGCACCGCCTCGGCCAGCTCGTGCAGCGACCCCGGGGCCCCGAGGGACACGGTGCGCACAGTCACGTCACGGTCCCCCGCTCCCGCCACGGCGCAGAGCGTCCAGCCCCCGCCGGCGGGGAGGATCGGAGCCCAGGCGAGGGGGTCGGGACCGCGCTCGTCCACCAGGACGATCCCCGGCGGCATACCCCCGAGGGCCTCCGGGGCGGATTCGCCCTCGATCCCCACCGCGCCGGGGAGGTCGGAGAGGCACCGCTCGCGCAGGCGCTGCTCGCGCACCGCCACGTACACGGGACGCACGCTCATCTTCGGGTGGGGGGCATGGGGTTCCGGCCTGTCGGAGTGGGGCGGGCCGGCGGTGGCCCGCTCCTTCGGAGGGTCGGCCGTACGGCGCTCCGGGTTGAGCCCGGAGTCTGCAGCGACCTTCTACCGCCGGTCGAGGGCCGCGCGCACGGCCCTGGCGAGCTCCGCCAGGGTGAACGGCTTCTGGACGAAGCGGACCCCCTCGTCCAGGATCCCGTGTCGGACGATCACGTTGGCCGGATATCCGGACATGAAGAGGAGCGCGATCCCGGGTTGTACCCCCCGGACCCCGTCGGCCAGCTCCTTTCCGTTCACTCCCGGCATCACGACGTCCGTGAGCAGGAGGTGGACGGGCCCCTCCGCCGAGCCCGCCAGGCGGAGCCCCTCCCCGGGGGTGGGCGCCTCGAGGACGGTGTACCCCACACGCCGCAGCATACCCGCGGTCCTGTGCAGGATCGCGGGCTCGCCCTCCACGACCAGGACGGTCCCGGTCCCGCCCGAGGGCGGGTGGGCTTCCCCGTCCACGGCCGCGCGCTCCGGCCCTCCGGCCGCCTCCGGGAGCCAGATCGTGAAGCGCGTCCCGGAACCCGGCTCGCTCGCCACCTCGACGGCTCCGCCGTTCTGCTTCACGGCGCCGTACGCGGTGGCCAGGCCGAGCCCGGTCCCCTTCCCCAGTTCCTTCGTGGTGAAGAAGGGCTCGAACGCGTGCGCCAGCGTCTCCGGATCCATCCCCTTCCCGTCGTCGGCCACGGAGGGGACGACGTACCGGCCGGGCGCCAGCCCGGGCCTCCCCGCGCGATCCTCCGGCTCGAGCGCGTCCGCCCGCGTCTGGAGGATCACCGTGCCCGGGCCTTCCATGGCGTCCCTGGCGTTAGCGCACAGGTTGGCCAGGATCTGGCTCAACTGGGTCGGGTCCATCCGGACGGGATCCACCCCCTGTCCGGGGATCCAGCGGAGCTGAACGTCCTCCCCGATCATCCTCCGCAGAATCTGCAGCGAACTTTCGATCTCCTCGTTCAGGTCGAGGAGACGGGGGGCCACGGTCTGCTTGCGCGCGAACGCAAGCAACTGGCGCGTGAGTTCCGCGGAGCGCTCGGCGGCCCGCTGCACCTGGAGGAGGTCTCCGAGCGCGGGGTGGCCGGGCTCGAGGAGGTCCACCGCCATCTCGGTGTGCCCGAGGATCACCCCGAGCATGTTGTTGAAGTCGTGGGCCACGCCTCCGGCCAGCCGGCCGACCGACTCCAGCTTGCGCGCCTGCTCCAGCTCCGCCTGCAGACGCGTCTCTTCGGCCACGGCCCGCCGGGCGTCCATCACGGTCTGGAGGGTGTGGAGGAACGACGTGACCTGGAGTTCGTCCTCCTGGGTGTACCCTCCCTCGCGGCTCGCCACGGCCGCCATCGCCGTCACGCGCCCCCCCGAGAGCATGGGCACCACGAGCAGCGTGCGGAGGGGCAGGTGCCCCCGCGGCAGGCCCCTCCGGATGCCGTGCGCGACGGCGTAGTCGTTGACCCGCAGCGGCGCGCCGCGGCGCACCACCTCGCTTCAGATCCCCTGCGCCCCCAGGAGCAGGTGCGTGGGGAACTCGTCCATGGCCGCGTCCCGGACCGCGTCCTCCGACCAGGCGTGGACGGTCATCCGCGAGCCGTCCGGATCCACCGCGCCGAAGAATTTCCTGGCCCTCCGGGCACCCGCGACGCATATTGTGCCTGCGTGCGTGTCGCGCGCCCCGGCCCTTTCCGGCGATTGCATCCGGGTGATCAACGTGCTAAAACGCCCGGGGGCTCCGTGCGGATGGTCTACCGCTCGGAGCCCTTTGGCGTCCGGGGCGTCCGGACGGGCCGGCCGTCCAGGAGCTCGGGCTGATCATCCTGCTGAAGGAGGTCGGATCATGACCTTTGCACATGGCCACTCGCGAACAATCTTCGCGACCCTGCTGGCCCTGCTCTCCGTCGCACTGGGCGGCTGCTCCACACCCGACCCGACGCGGATCGCCGAGGCTTCGACGTGCACGCTCCACGCCGAAGACGTCGCTTGGATCCAGGAGCTGGAGGTGAGACACGCGGGGCAGATCCAGGCTTCCGACTTCGAGGCGATGGCCGCCGTCCTCGACGACGCCATCGTGCTGATGGCCCCGAACCAAGCCGACGTCGTCGGGAGAGGCCAGGTCAGGGAGTGGCTGAAGGCGTGGGAGGACCTGACGTTCAAGAGCTACGCGCAGACGGTGGAGTCCATCGTCGGTTGCGGCGACCTCGCGTACGTGAAGGCGTCGTATGCGGTGTCGATCGCCCCGCTGGGAGCCGCCGATCTCGTCTCCGATTCCGGCCGGGGGATCCACATCCTCCGCAAGCGCTCCGACGGACCTTGGGTGATCACGCACTGGTTCTTCAGCTCCGATCGGCCCAACGCCACGGGTTGAGCCCGGAGCCTAGCCCGTGGACGACGAGGACCCGCCCCGCCCCGGAGGCGACAGAAACGCCGAATCCCTTCCCCGCATCCCGGCGGCGCTCTGGAAGCGGTTCGTCGCCCGGCACGGCGCGGGACACCACGTCGTGGACGTCCGCCTGGGCGACGGCAGCAGGTACCGCGACGTGGCCGTGGACGACCGGGCCGTGATCGCCGGGGAGGTAGTGGGACTGTGGGACGGGGTGCGGCCGTTCGATCCTCCCATCCCGGCGGACAGGATCGTGGCGATCCGGGAGAGGACCGGCCTGATCGGCTACTTCGGGCTGTTTCCCTGGATGCGGGCCCGGTAGCGCCGCCGGGCCCGCACGACACTCAAGGCAACCTGCTGGGTCCACGAAGATGGGGGCGGTGTCAGATCCCCGGGGCGCGGCGCGCGCGGCTTCGCGGTGGAGCCCCTGGACTCAGGGCACAGGCGCCTGCCTTCGGTCGTAGACCCGACGGATCCTCATCCCCTCGCGGCCACCCTGCCCCAACTCGAGCACCACCGTGAGCCGTTCGGCGTTGGCCGACGGAATCAGGAGCTCGGTCAGTGAGCCGCCGCCACCGACGCTGCGGTTTACGACGATCCACCCACCGTCCCACTTCGCCTTCGCCGTCAGCTTGAGCTCACCGCCGAGGTCCCGCTTCAGCTCCTTGCCGAAAGGCATGAAGTACGGGTCGGGGTCACCCGAGTACACGATCGTGATCGCCGAGTCGGCAAGCTGGATGTCGAGGCGAGTTGGAACGACCATCACGATTCGCCGCAGTGCCGTCACCGCAGCCGGGTTCATGCGCTCCGCCCCGCCCGGGGCCCCGCCGGGGCCACCGGGCATCCCGCCCCGTCCACCTGGCCCCCCGCCCCGTCCGCCGGGCATCCCGCCCCGTCCACCGGGCGGTCCACCGCCCCCTGGCGAGCCGCCCGGCGCGCCGCGGCCACCGGGCGCCGCCCCCGGCTCGAGGGCTCCCGGTCCCGGCAGCTCGGCAGGGTCTGGCATGCTATCGCTCTCCGCGGAATTGAACTGCCACGAGCCAGACATTTGATCGACGACGGCTGGAGAGATCTCCGCAATGTGCTTGGTACCGCCGCATGCGGAAGCGATCAACAACGTGGACCCGGCCAGCACGGCATGGAGGCGCAGGTGGGACATGGAACGGGGCAACTCCGGCTGAAGAGGAACTCGAACCTCAACACACAGACGGACTGCGGCGACATTCCGTTAGCCTGTGCTTCGATTGGATCGCCAGCGTCTGCCGCGCCCGGCGCGATCCCCACGCGTGAGGGCAGCTAACAGAAACGGGTGCTCGACCCTCTTGTGGTGGACACGCTCCTTCACGGCCACGATCATGAATACACGCTACGTGGCAATGCACGGCGACTCGAGGGTCCCGGCATCAGCCCCGGGACTCGCGCTTCTGGGTGCCTTCTTGTTGGGCGCATTGTTTGGCGTTGCTTGGCGGGACACCACCTCGCCGGGTACCTCTCCGTGTTCCGCCACACCGCAGCAGGCCCTTCCCCAGTCCGGGCACACCCCGCCGCTCGCAACGCCCCCGGCGAGCCCCGAGGTCGGCGTCGCGAGCGCATGATCATCGACGATGCCATCACGGCGCGCCGCCGCGCGACATTCGTGGCTCTGGCCACCTCGGGGTGGTTGCTCTTGCTCGGCGGCTGCGACGACCCGTACTACACCGATTGGACCGAGGGAGCGGACACGGTCGATCTATACTCGATCAAAAATCCGCGCCCAGGACTCTACAACGGGTTCGACTTCGTGAACCTCTACCCGGTCGTCATTGAGACGCTCGACGGAACCGGTTCCTGGGACGTCGCGGTAGGCGGTGACGCTGGGGGCCTTACACTGCTTCCGACGGGCGCCCTGGCGGTCGAGACGACTTCCGGCGTCAAGAAGGTCTCCGGCACGCTCGACGACGTCGTCCGCGCGCCCCGAGACTCGACGGAGTACGAGCGGCTCGCCGCCGTGCCACTGGAGCTTGGGGCGACCTATATCATTCGTACCCGGAAGCACTCCGACGCGTACGGAGAGACGACGTGCATCTACTACGCGAAGATGGAGCCGATCGTCATCGACTTGTTGGCTCTGCGCGTGCGCTTCGTCTACGGAGCGAATCCCAACTGCGGAGACACCAGCCTGGAGCCCTGATCGGCAAGGGCCCCTCAAGGCGGACCGGGGAAGTCCGGACGGGGCCGGTAGGGAGGTCCGAGAGGGTTCCGTCCTCCGAGTCGGGCAAACTCCTCGTTCACGAACGCCCCATAGTCCCTCGCCTGCTCCGCAGTCAGAATGGCGCGGATCGCGGTGTCCATCTCGCTGAACTGCTGCTCCACATTCGGCCGGATGCCGGCCAGAACGGAATCGAGCCTCTGCCGGTGCACCTCGAGGATCTCTTGAACCCGCCCTTCCTGATCCGCGGACAGGTCCAGACGCCGGGCGAGCATCCCGGCGAAGATGCCCCGATCGGAAGGGACGCCCTCGCCCGCAGATAGCCCGGGCCGCGGGAACCCAGCGGAGCCCGGCGGAAACGCCGGAAAGCCCGGCCCGCGCCCGGTGCTCGTCATGCGCGTCAGCGCTACGCCCGAGATCGCACCTGCCACGTACACCGCAAGCAGGATGAGACCTGCGAACAAGGCTTGCTTGGTGATCATTGCCGGTAATCTCCGATGGCGGTCATCAACTCGAGAAGGTCGGGCGCCTCACCGCGGCCGAGCCACGCAGCGATTGGTCGGGGCACGAGCGCCTCAGGAAACGCCTTCTCCTGCAACGGCTCCACCGCATGCGGGCGGTCGTCCGTCAATAACAAGACAGCGATTCCGGCGGCACTGCACCCCGCCGAAATCGAGAAGATCGGCCGGCGCCAACGCTCCATCATAGCGAGAACGCCACCGCTGGCAGCACGCCTGGCCGCGAGGATCGGTCGCGCTCGGTCTACGATGGCCCGGACCAGCTCGTCTGGGGGTTCCAGGCTCACTTCTGAGGAACGTCCACGGCTACCGTCGCCAGGGGCCGTCATGGGTTACGCCTCCGAGTATCGGGACTGAAGGGCGTTGCGCATGGCCTTTCGAGCGTTGTGAAGGTGCACTCGAGAGGAGACTGGTGTGATTCCCAACTCATCCGCGATCTCACGATGACGCCACCCCTCGAGGTCATGCAGAACGAGGACGCTGCGCTGGAGTTCGGTCAGCGTATCGACCACCTCGCGCAGAGCCGCACGGATCTCCGCTCGATACGCATCCAGGCTCGGATCCGAAGAGTCTCGCTGTTCCGGTGAATCGGAAAGGCCCACTGTTCGACAGCGGCCGTGTTGCCGTGCCATCTCGCGGGCTGCGTTGCGCACGATGGTGAGAAGCCAAGCGCGAAAGCGCTCGGGTGCTCGACATTGGTCGATGCGTCGAAGCGCGATAATGAACGCATCTTGGCAGATATCGTCCGCGTCGGCAGCCTCTCGGAGAATGGAGCACGCCAGCGAGCGCGCCGCTCCCAGGTGGCGGCGCACGAGCGCCTCGAATGCGCATTCATCGCCTTGCCTGACCTGAGCGACCAGGTGGGCGTCAGCGTACGAATCGGGCGGGAGCGACCCACGTTTCCCTGAAATCAACAGCTACTCCACGATGCCCAGGTGGGCCGTGTGATCTCGTCCATGCATGATCGTGCCAGTCCCCCTGAAGACGGTGAAAGCCGCCAAAGCGTTAGCTCATCGCCCCTCGCCTTAACGCTCTGAGATCCTGGGCCCTCTGTAATGTGGAGATGCCGCCGCGAGCTGCCGCGCTCGCACGTCCCGGGGTGAGGTGCCGAGAGTCAGGGAGGGCTGGAAATGACTGGACGCGGGGCCGCGTGGCGGCTGCTGACGACAATGCTCCTGGCCGGGGTCGTTGGGCCGATGGGCCTACCGGCGCAAAGCAGGGACATCAGGGGAGTCGTCCGCGACTCCGCGAACCACGAGGCGCTGCCCAATGCGTTCGTGAACCTCGTGGGTGCGGGCCGGCGGACGCTCACGGACGAGTTCGGCCGGTTCTCGTTCGTGAGGGTCGGGCCGGGTCCCCAGACGCTCCGTGTGGAATACATCGGGCATCGAAGTCAGGAGGTTGCGCTTCCCGACGGCCCCTTGGAGGCGTTGACGATCCTCCTTGTGCCTGAGGCGATCGAGATCGAGGGCCTCACAGTGCAGACCAGCAGAGCGATCGTGGAGCCGGCGCGACAGATCAGCACCGTCGGCATCTCCCCTCGCCAGCTCAACGCACTGCCATCAGTGGGAGAGCCCGACGTGTTCCGGGCGCTGCAGCTCATGCCCGGCGTAAGCGGGACCAACGACGCGACATCGGGGCTCTACATCCGCGGTGGCACTCCTGACGAGAACCTGGTCCTGCTCGACGGCATGACCGTCTACCATGTGGACCACTTCTTCGGGTTCTTCAGCGCCTTCAACGCGGATGCGATCAAGGATATCCGATTGATGAAGGGAGGCTACCCGGCCAAGTACGGTGGCCGCACGTCGAGCGTGGTCGAGATGGTCGGAAAGACGGGCAGCAACGACAGCTACAATCTGTCCGCCGGCGTCAACCTGCTCAGCGCGCGCGCCGTGACCGAAGTGCCTCTCGGGGGAAAGGGGTCGTGGCTGTTGTCCCTCCGGCGATCGTACACGGACGTCATCCGCACCGGGCTGTACGACCGGATCTTCAGCGCCGTCGGCGGACAGGAGGAGTCGACGCTGGCCGGATCGGGACCGGGAGGAGGCTTCCGGGGACGAGGCAACTTCGCCTCTCAGACTCTTGTGCCCGACTTCTACTTCTACGACCTCAACAGCAAACTCACCTACGCGCCGACACAGGAAGACGTCGTAGCGGTGTCACTCTACTCGGGGAAGGACAACCTCGACCAGTCCAGTGCGGGCCAGACGTTATTCGCACCCGACGGACGCGAGCTGGTGACCTCCGACCGGATCGACAAGAGTAACTGGGGCAACGCGGGAGCTAGCGGCCGTTGGTCTCGTCGGTGGGGGAGCCGCTTCACGTCGGATGTCCTGGCGGCCTACTCGCGATACTACAGCGAAGGGAATCGATCCAACGCGGCTGGCGGTCTGGGTCAGGGCTTCCTCGAGGACAACCGGGTCGAGGAGGCCAGATTCCGGCTCGACAATCAGTGGCAGCCTGCCCGTGGCCACGATATCAGCTTCGGGTGGGAAACCACACACAGCGAGGTCGGATATGCGTTTCAGCAGCTCCGGGGAGACTCCGTAGGAGGCTCCTTGGACCTCGGGAGCGACGGGCTTCTGACATCGCTGTACGCGGAGGATCAATGGTCGCCCGCCGGGTGGCTCGACCTGACCGTGGGCGTTCGGAACACCTGGTACGATCAGACGGGTGGCACGTACCTGGAGCCTCGGCTGGCAGCTGACCTGCAGGTGTCCGACAGGTGGTTTCTGAAGGCAGCATGGGGTCGCTATCACCAGTTCGTGAAGCGTGTCGAGAACGAAAACATCCAGCAGGGCAGCCGCGACTTCTGGGTCCTCGCCGGAGACAACCTGCCACTGGCCTACGCCGAGCATCGCATCGCCGGCATCACCTACGAGGACGACGTCGTTCTCCTGGATGCCGAGGCATACGACAAGGTCCTGGATGGTGTCTCCCAGTTCTCGACCCGCGCGCGATCCCGACCCGATCAGGAGTTGACCGAGTTCTTCCTCTCCGGCACCGGGAGGGCTCGGGGAATTGAGTTCTTGGCCCAGAAGAAGCGTGGGCGGTTGACCGGATGGGTCTCGTACACGCTGTCCAGGGTCGATTACGACCTGGTCGGCTTCAACAACGATGAGTCCTTCCCGGCCAGTCAGGATCAGCGTCACGAGCTGAAGGTGGTCGGCGTCTATCAGCTCGGGCGCTGGACATTCGGCTCGACTTGGGTGTTCGGTAGCGGCAAGCCGTACACGGTACCCGAGGCGCAGTACACACTCACAACGCTGGACGGGAGGGAGCTGAGCCTGATCCACGTCGGGGAGAAGAACGGCGACCGTCTCCCTGCCTACCATCGGCTGGACGTGTCCGCCACTCGACGGTTCGAGAGCCGGCGTCTCTTCTACGAGCTGGACCTCTCCATCTTCAACCTTTACGGGCGGAGCAACATATGGTACCGCCAGTTCGACCTTTCCCAGAGTCCCATGCTCGTGACCGACGTGACCACGCTTGGCTTCACGCCCAGCATCGGTCTCCGCGTGGGGTTGCGATGAGGGGTGCGATGGAGATGACGGGCTCGAGACTCACGCTGGTACTCCTGGCGGGCATTGCTGCCGCTTGCTCCGCCAGCGATACCACCTTCGCGACGCCCGACACCGACAACTTCGTCATCCAAGCCTATCTCTACGCGGGGGAACGGGTGGCCGATGTGTCCGTCAGGGGCGTGCTGCCCATCGACGCGGACAGCACGGAGGTAGCTGAGCCCGTGACAGGCGCGACCATCACCCTGGTGAGGAACGGGGCGCGCTATGCGTTGGTGCCGACTTCGGGCGAGCCTGGACGGTATCACTATCCGGGAACGGACGTCACTGTCGCCGTCGGCGACCGGTTCGGGCTCGCGGTCACTGTCGGGACGCGGACGGCGACCGCGGAGACGACGGTCCCAGAAGCTCCGGTCGGGCTCGAGATGTCGGCCGACAGTATGGTCGTAGATGACACCTTCCAACCTGGCTTTGGGGGGTTCGGCTCGATGGGCGGGGGCATCATAGCAAGGTGGTCGAACCCGGGCAGCAGGTTCTACTTCCTGGTGGTCGACAACCTGGAGGAAGCCCCGGAGGCCCTTCCCTTTACGGAACGATTCGGCGGCTTCGCGCCGCGGTTCGTGTCTCAGCCCACGGCGGCCGACAGTTCCGTGATCCGGTCGCTCTCCCTGACGCACTACGGCCGTCATCGCTTGAGGCTCTACCGCGTGAACGACGAGTACGCGGACCTCTACCGGGGACTGAGCCAGGATTCGCGGGACCTGAACGAGCCGCCCACCAACGTGAAGAACGCCCTGGGCGTATTCACCGCATTCGCCGCGGACTCCGCGTTCTTCGCGGTACGTTGATGTGCGGCAGGGCTCTCCGGAAGTCGATGGGCGAAGGCCCGGTGGCGCAGCCGAAGTCCTGCCGCTCATGGCGCGCTATGAACTTGGGACTCGCGGCCGCGTTGCTTCCAGCGGTGATGGTGGGGATGGGGTGCAGCGAGATCAGCCCTACAGGGGTCGTTCCGGAAACGCCGGTCACGGTCGAAATCCGAATCCCGTGGGACGAGTTTGGGTCGAACGTCCTGACCTACGTGGGTGCGGGCGCGCCGATCGACCTCGGAGTGGGCATCGTGGCCCACCAACTGGGCGACTCGCTTGAGGCACGCACGCTCGCCACGATGGGCGAGATTCCGACCAGCGCCACGGTTATCGACACCACGGGCACCTCGGTCACGGACACCCTTCTCCACGTGCTGGGCGGTCGCATCGTCGCTACGATCGACACCCTGGGCGCGGTGAGCGATGGCCCGGTGACGCTCGAGGCGGGCATGATCGAGACGTCATGGGACCCGACCACGGCCTCCTGGTCCATGGGGATCGACAGCCTGCATGGCCTACAGACGCCATGGGACAAGCCTGGAGCCGGGCCGGTTTCGCACGCCGTGACAGGCGTATGGGACCCCAGCAAGACCACCGCGGTGTTCGAGCTCGACTCGGCCGGAGTCGCCGCCTGGGCCGATACGGCCAAGGCCAGAGGGCTTCGCCTGTCGGCACTCACCGCGGGGAGCCGCCTCGAAGTGACCGATCTTTCCATCGAGGTGGACGTGCGTCCTTCGTCGAACCCCGACACAACGGTCGTGGTAACGGCGAGTCGAAGCGCGCTCACCTTCGCATACACTCCGGAGCCCTCGTCACCCAGAGGTTCCATCCGTGTGGGCGGCACACCTTCCTACCGAACTGCGATGCGGATCGAGCTACCCACAGTGCTCGATGGGCCCGCAGAGCTCTGCGCTGTGCGAGGGTGCCCGGTCGAACTCACGGCCAGCGCCCTCAACTACGCTGCTGTCGTGCTGTGGTCTCAAGAGGTTGGGCTCGCCTTCCAGCCGTCGGACAGCGCGAATCTGGACGTGCGACCCGTCCTCGACCCTGCGGCACTCCCCAAGGCACCTCTCGGGAGCTCGCTAATCACGAGCTCGACCGGCAAACGGGTCGCAGCGTCGCTCTTCGGCATCGACGAAGGCACGGAGGTCGACATCCCGATCACGCCCTTGGCTCGTCTTCTGCTCGAACCTGACACGACAGCCAGATTCCCCACACCCACGACGATCGCGTTGGTCTCCACGTACGAGCCCGTCTCCTTTTCCTACGCCAGCTTCTCGGGGCCCGGGAGTGCGCGTCCGCCGGAGCTCAGACTGATCGTCACCATCACCCGCCCCATCGAGCTCCCCTGAGGTGAGTCTCGTTCGTGCCATCTGCACCGACCCGCCTCGCGGTCCGTCCATGGTGAGCTAATCAGCAACGAGCGAGCGATATGGCATGAAGCACAGGCGCATGGCGGTCCCCCTCGGCGCAATCTGGGCCGTGGCCTTCACCCTCGCGTGCAGTGTCACCGTGGTCTCCGACAGCAGGTCGGGCAGTGTCCGCATCTCGGTCACCGCCGTCGGTGATGCACCTGACACCATCTTCTTTCTCAGGTTCGACTCCGATACGACGACCTACGAGGTTCACGCGGACACCGTGGTGACATTTTCGGCAACCGAAGGAACGCACAGCATCGGGCTCGAGGGGGTGGCCGACAACTGCCTGGTCGGGGGTGGTAATCCGCGTTCAATAGACGTGGTCGCCGGCGAGGAGACGGACGTGCCCTTCGTGATCACATGTACGATCAACGGGTACGCGAAGGTGACGATCGCCACGACCGGTGAAGACATCGACGACATGTACACGCTCGATTTCAACTCCGGCTTCCGCACAGTGCTCGTGGGGCCGAACCAGTTCGTGCGGCTGTCCATGCCCGTGGGCGCCTATGTCGTCGGTCTGACCGGAGTCGCCGCCAACTGCACGGTATCGGGTGGGCCTCTGGTACAACTGGAGGTCATCGCACAGCAGACAGCCACGGCCTCGTTCGCCGTGGTGTGCGTCGCGAAGTAGTGGGCAGGCTCCTGACACCGAGGGCCAAGCCCAGGATGCGACGTCGTGACCGCCCTGTCGCGTGCGGCGCCAGGGGGGGCATCCCGAGTGGCTCCAACTCCGTGGCTCTCGATGTTCCGGCGCTGCGTCGAGAGGCATCGGCGGCGGACGGTCGAGCGGCTCCGGAGCCGTACGAACCCCGTGCGGTCGTTCACTCCGGGATCCATCCCTCGACGTGCCCTCGCACACGACCGTCCAATCCCGGCGTCGCGGCAAGGCGCTCGCGCAGGACGCTCCCCCGGACGAGCCCGGCCGTCACGAGAGCGCGGCAGAACTCCCGATCCTTCGGTCGTCCCGCGACGGCCTTGGAGATCCACAGGTCGTGGACCTCCAAGCACCAGGCTATAACGCCGTTCGTGCCGGGAGCCTCGAAACGAACGAGGCGATCGCGCCATCCCGCGGGCAGAACGGCGGTGGTCTCAACCACACCCTGGGCGTAGTAGCCGAACGTGGAGTGGAACATGGACGCCTCGCCGATGGAGCCGTCCAGGAGGTCGGCGAGCCGGCCCTCTTCGTCACCGAACACGGCCACGTCCACTTCCACGGACCGCATGGCCTCCTCGGGAACGTCCCCTTCGACGGAGGCATGCAGCGCCTGGCTTCCGATGACGAACACCTCGCGGACGCCGAGGACCGCACCGGCGGCGCGGATGGCGTGCTCGAAGGCATCCCTCTTCATCGGCGGCGAGCCTCCTCCTCGGCAAAATTCCGATACGCTTCCGCACGCTCTTGGGCCGTGAGCACGCCTGCGAACGGGGTCACGTGCCGGAGCTCGCGAGCCCACGGAGACGGATCGGTGAGGACCTCCGCCAGTGCCTCCACGGGGCGATCGAGAACGACGCCCCACTCCCGCAGGGGTTGCGATCCCTCCCCAGCGCCAGCCCGCATGCGCCGGAGGTTGAGCCGTGCCTGACGGACGATCCGCTCCGGCTCTGACCTGAGCCGCTCGGCGATGGCCCCATGCAGGTGTAGCGACCGCCGCTCCTCGCGCGTCATGGGAGGGGCGAACTGCACGGTCGCCTCCAACCCCACCGACGCAGCCAGCCGCCGCACGGTGGCGAGCGTCGGGCTCTTCCGCCCGGCCTCGTAAGCCGCGATGGCGGGCTGGGACGTGCCTCCGGCCCGGGCCAGTTCGGCCTGCTTCAGCCCCGCGAGACGCCGCAGACGACGGATCTCTCCCATGCCCTAGTATATCCTATCGGATATAAGGCGGGCAAGAACTCACCTCACCACTCTGCAGGTCGCCCCTCCGTCGAGCCGGATGGTCCCCCAGCGCTCTACCTCACCCTTCCCCTCACCCCCTCCCACTCCCGCGTGAGCGTCGCGAGCGTCTCGGCGAAGAACGCCTTCTGCGAGGCGTGATCGGCGGTGAGCGGGCCCATCCAGGCTTCGACGCTCGACCGGAGCCCCGACGCCCGGGACGCCAGCTGCGTAGCGCAGGTCCAGAGCGCGCGGTTGATGCCGCGGTGGCCTGTCCCCTGCACCTTGGCAACCTGCGCTCCGGTGGCGTCGTGGACGGTGAGCGGGACCTCGGTGCCCTCGTCCTGGATCCGGTAGTCCAGGATCGCCGCCGCGGGTGGGTTGGCGCCCTCGAAGATCATGTTGCCCGTATGCGCGCGATAGCGGACCTCCTCGGAGGGTTCGACGGAGAAGAGGTGGGACGCCCTGCCGGCGACGGCGGGCGTCATCTCCTGGAGCGCGTTCGCCTGGTCCAGGATCCAGACCCCACGGTTGTGCGTGGCCAGCACCAGGTCGTTGTCCCGGGGATGCACCAGAAGGTCGTTGACGGCCACCGTGGGGAGCCCGCCGCGGAGCTCAACCCAGTTCGCGCCGCCGTTCCACGACCAGAACACTCCGAACTCGGTCCCCAGGTACAGGACGTCCGGGTTGCAGGGATCGTCGCGCAGCGTGCGCGCCACTCGATTCGCGGGGAGATCTCCCGCCACCGACGTCCAGGTCGAGCCGTGGTCGTCGGAGCGCCACAGGTGGTTGGCGTAGTCGTCGTTGCGGTAGTTGTTCGCCGCCAGGAAGACGCGGCCATCGCGGTGCTTGGAGGCGTGCAGGCTGTTGATCCAGGCCATCTGCGGGAGCCCGGGGATGCGCGACGTCACGTTGGCCCAGGTGCGTCCGTCGTCCTTGCTCACCTGCACCTGCCCATCGTCCGTCCCCACGTAGAGCACGCCGGGGGTGAACGGGGACTCGGCGACGGCGGAGATGGTGGGCCAGTACGGGATCCCGTCGTCCAGGGAGAGCGTGAACGAGTCGGGCTTCTGGCCCATGATCTCCAGCGTGCGCCGATCGGTGCGGGTGGTCAGGTCCCCCAGCGAGCGCCAGTGGTCGCCCCGGTCGGCGTTCTTGAACAGCTCATTGAGGCCGGCGTAGAGCGTGTTCGGATCGTGGGGGCTGAGGATGAACGGCGCGTCCCCGTGTCGAGGCCCCGGGATCGCCGGGATGGCGGCGGGACATGGAGGCTGAGCCGCCACCTGCATCCAGGTCGCCAGCGCCGAGCGGGCCTCGCCCAAGTCCTACAAGCGTTCCCGGGGATCGTGTATAGTTGGTGGCCGAATCGCCCCCCGCGTCACGCCACCCATGCACCCCATCGTCGAGAAGACCGTCCTCTCCCCGAGCGTCACCCGACTCCGGGTCGTCGCCCCCCGGATCGCGGAGGTCCGCCGGCCGGGCCAGTTCGTGATCGTGCGCCGGGGCCCGGGTGCCGAGCGCATCGCCCTCACCATCGCCGACGCCGACCCTGCCGGCGGCACCATTACACTCGTGATCCAGGCGGTGGGGAAGAGCACCATGGACCTCTGCGACCTCGCGGCCGGGGACGCCATCCAGGACATCGCCGGCCCGCTGGGCAAGCCCACCGAGCTCCTCGAGGCGGGACACGCGGTGTGCGTCGGAGGCGGGGTGGGGACGGCGGTGGTCTACCCCATCGCCGCCGCGCTCCACCATGCTGGCGTGCGGGTGACCAGCATCGTGGGCGGACGCTCGAAGGAGTGGGTGATCCTGGAGGACGAGCTGGGCGCGTGCGGCGAGGTGATCGCCTGCACCGACGACGGGAGCCACGGGCGCGCAGGGTTCGTGACCGAGGCCCTCAGGGACGTCCTCGCCGCCGGCCCCGTGGACGCGGTCTACGCCGTGGGCCCCGTGCCCATGATGCGCGCCGTGTCGGAGCTGACCCGCCCCTTCGGCATCCGCACCATCGTGTCGCTCAACTCGATCATGATCGATGGCACCGGGATGTGCGGCGGGTGTCGGGTGAGCATCGGCGGGAAGTCGCTGTACGCCTGCGTGGACGGGCCCGAGTTCGACGGCCACCAGGTGGAGTTCGACGTGCTGGCCGACCGGCTCTCGGCCTACGCGGACTTCGAGCGCGCCGCCGTGGGGCGCCGCGGGGCGTGCCGCCTGGGGCACGAGCCATGACCGAGGGCGCGCCGCTCCGGGAGCGCCCGGTGCTCACCAAGAAGGAGCGCATGGCCATCGGCCGCCAGGCCATGCCCGAACAGGAGGCGGAGCTCCGCGCCCGGAACTTCCGCGAGGTCAACCTCGGCCTGAGCGAGCAGATCGCGTTCCTGGAAGCCGAGCGGTGCCTGAAGTGCAAGAAGCCGACGTGCATCGAGGGGTGCCCGGTCCGGGTCAACATCCCCCGCTTCATCGAGCTGCTGGCCCAGGGGGACATGGCCGGGGCGGCCGCCTCGCTCCTGGACGACAACGCGCTCCCCTGCGTCACCGGCCGCGTCTGCCCCCAGGAGACCCAGTGCGAGGGCGAGTGCGTCCGCGGCAAGAGCGGCAAGCACGGCCTGCCCGTCGCCATCGGCTACCTGGAGCGCTACGTCGCCGACTGGGCGAACACCCACCCGGGCGAGGTCGCCCTCCCTCCCGTGGCGCCGAGCGGCAAGAAGGTTGGGATCGTCGGCTCCGGGCCCGCGGGGCTCACCGCGGCGGGCGAGCTGGTCAAGGCAGGGCACCAGGTCACGATCTTCGAGGCCTTCCACGCGCCCGGCGGGGTGCTGATCTACGGGATCCCCGAGTTCCGCCTCCCCAAGGACATCGTCCAGCAGGAGGTGGACCGGCTCGTGGCGCAGGGCGTGCGGATCGAGCCGAACACGATCATCGGGAAGACCTACACCCTCCCCGAGCTGCGCGGGCTCTTCGACGCCGTCTTCATCGGGGTGGGCGCCGGGCTCCCGGTGTTCATGGACGTCCCCGGGGAGAACCTGAAGGGCGTCTACTCGGCCAACGAGTACCTGACGCGCGTGAACCTCATGGGCGCCTGGAGCTCCGACGCCGACACGCCCATCCTGCACGGACAGCGGGTCGCCGTCGTGGGCGGCGGCAACGTGGCCATGGACGCCGTGCGCACGGCGAAGCGCCTGGGTGCCGACGAAGCGGTCATCGTCTACCGCCGGGGCCGCGAGGAGCTGCCGGCCCGCGCCGAGGAGGTGCACCACGCCGAGCAGGAGGGGATCCGCTTCGAGCTCCTCGTGGCCCCCATCGAGGTCCTGGGCGACGGGCGGAACTGGGTCACCGGGCTGCGGTGCCGGCGCATGGAGCTCGGGGAGCCCGACGACTCGGGCCGGCGCCGCCCCATCCCCATCCCGGACTCCGAGTTCGTCCTCCCCTGCGACCAGGTGGTGGTGGCCATCGGGACGCGGAGCAACCCGCTGCTCACTTCCACCGCCCCCGACCTGAAAGTCAACCGCTGGGGCTACATCGAGGTGGACGGGAGCGGGATGACGAGCATGCCCGGCGTCTTCGCCGGCGGCGACATCGTGCGCGGTGCCGCCACGGTCATCCTCGCCATGGGCGACGGGAAGCGGGCCGCGCACGCGATCGACGCCTACCTGAACGGGAGCGGCGCGGCGGGCTGAGCCCGTGATAGGACATCCGGCTTCCGCTATATTCTTGAAAGTCAGGGAGGCCCGATGGAGCGGATCGTCCACAAGGCGTCAGGCCACCAGGAAGCACGGCGCTGGGACATCGAACAGCAGCGTTCGATGACCCCCGAGGCACGGCTGCGGGCCGCCCGGGCCCTTAAGGACCGGGCCTACGGTCGACAGGCGAAGGACGTCCGCGCGTGTCACCGGTCCGAATAGACGCCAGCCACTTCTCGCCCGACACGCGGGCGTTTTTCGCGGCCCTCGCGGCAGAGCGCGTCCGCTACGTCGTCGTGGGCGGCGAGGCCGTGATCCTCCACGGACACGTCCGCCTCACGGGTGACGTGGATGTGTATTACTCCAGCGACTCCGAGAACCTGCGCCTTCTGTTTGCCGCCCTCGAGTCGTTCTGGGATGGCGATGTCCCAGGCATCGATTCTCCGAGTGCGCTCGCGCCCGAGGGCGTGGTGGTTCAGTTCGGCCAGCCGCCGAATCGGATCGATCTGCTCAACGCCATCGACGGCGTTTCGTTCGACGAGGCGTGGGCGGGGCACGTGGAGGCCGTGATCGTCGGAGAAGGCGATGAGATCCCCATCCGGTTCATCGGTCTCGACGCCCTCATCAAGAACAAGCGTGCCAGCGGAAGGCCCAAGGACCTGGACGACTTGAGCTATCTGGGCACGGAGGACTGACCCGCCCCGGGATCGTTGAGCGGCCTGAGCCTCGGCGCGGCTCAACGCCGCCCTCCGCCTTGCCTCACCCCTACCTGTCCAGTACCGTGCGGCTCGGCTCGCACCGTGCGTAGGCGTTCCATCCGTCATTCAGACCAGAGGGAGGTCCCTCGATGGACCTGCTGAAGATATCTACCGCGCTGGACGGCTTCTTCTGGGGCAAGTTCCTGGTGTACCTCTGCCTGTCGGCGGGGATCTGGTTCTCGATCCGCATGCGGTTCCCGCAGCTGCGCCTCATCAAGGACATGGTGGGCCAGCTCTTCGGAGGGAAGAGCTCGAAGGAGGGTGTCTCGTCGTTCGAGGGCTTCGCCATGGCGCTCGGCGGCCGGGTCGGCACCGGGAACATCACCGGCGTGGCCACCGCGATCTTCTTCGGCGGTCCGGGCGCCATCTTCTGGATGTGGGCGATCGCGTTCCTCGGCTCCGGGTCGGCGTACATCGAGTCCGCGCTGGCGCAGGTCTGGAAGGAGGAGATCCACGGCGAATACCGCGGCGGCCCCGCGTACTACATGGAGAAGGGGCTGCACAGCAAAGGACTGGGGACGGCGTTCGCCATCCTCACGATCCTCTCCTGCGGCGTCCTCCTCCCCGGCATCCAGTCCAATTCCTTCGCCATGGCGGCGAAAGCCTCGTTCAACATCCCGCTCGTGTACATGGCCGTCCTGTACGGCGCTCTGATCTCCTACGTCATCTTCGGCGGCGGCAAGCGGATCGCAAGGACCGCATCGCTGGTGGTTCCGTTCATGGCCATCGGATACGTCCTGCTCTCCATCGTCATCCTCTTCGTCCACGCCTCCCGGATCCCCTACGTGTTCGGGTTGATCTTCAGCTCCGCGTTCAACATGAACGCGGTGTACGGCGCCGTCTTCGGGCTGGCCGTGAGCTGGGGCGTGAAGCGGGGCATCTTCTCCAACGAGGCGGGCCAGGGCACCGGCGCGCAGGCGGCCGGGGCCGCGGAGGTGTCGCATCCGGCCAAGCAGGGCCTGGTGCAGGCGTTCTCCGTCTACGTGGACACGCTCTTCGTGTGCACGGCCACGGCCATCATGATCATCTCGACGGGTTCGTTCAACACCGCGAACCCGGCTGGTGGGTTCATCACGGAGAACGTCCCCGGCGTCGTCTATGGGAACTTCACCCAGACCGCGGTCAACACGGTCGTTCCCGGCTTCGGCGGGGGCTTCGTGGCCGTCGCGCTGTTCTTCTTCACCTTCACCACGGTCCTGGCCTACGCCTTCTACACCGACTCGAACGTCGGGTATCTCTTCCGCCACAACACCGGCGGCGCCGGCTACAAGATCACGCTGGCCACATCGCGGGTCCTGCTGGTGGCCATGGTCGTCATCGGCACGCTGTCCTCGGCGGACGTGGTCTGGAACTTCGGCTCCGCCGGCGTGGGCGCCATGGCCTGGTTCAACGTCATGGTCATCCTGCTCCTGACGAAGCCCGGCATCGCGACGCTGAGGGACTACGAGCAGCAGAAGAAGATGGGCCTCGATCCCGTCTTCGTGCCGGAGCGCCTGGGGATCAAGGGCGCGGAGCTTTGGGACTCCATCGTGGCGAGGACCTATCCCGAGCAGCTGGCCGCGTTGAAGGAGAAGGAGAGGACAGGGGCGTAGCGCGAAAAGGCGCCAACGGGCCCCGTACGATGGCTCGGATTCCCCATTCGTGCTTCCGACGCGCACTTGTGGGATGCCAGGACCCTTGTGTTTACCATAAGGTAATATACCTTACGGTAATATGACTCCGCCCGCTTCTTCCCGCAGGGATCCCCCGTTCCGGACGGGTGAGATCGTGGCGGACGAGCACTTCACCGACCGCTCCCGCGAGGTCGCCGTCGCGCAGCGCGCCATGTTGCGCTGCGGTCGCCTCCTCCTCACGGGCGAGCGGCGCGTCGGCAAGAGCTCGATCCTGCGTCAGGCCACGCTCCACGCGACGGGGCGGGGCGCGACGGTGGTGGCCCTCGACCTGTGGACCGTCTCGAGCCTGGAGGAAGTGGTCCGGCGCGTTGTTTCGGCGGTGCCCTGGGCCTGGGCCTGGCGCGAGCGTCTTCAACGGCTTTGGCTGGATCTCGGGCTCACCCTCGGCGTGACCTCCGATCCCACCGGCGCACCGATCTTCACGCTCACGGGCACGCCGGGCGAGCTGCGGGGCGGGCGCGCGAGAGAGATGTTCCTCCATCTGCTCGCACGCCTGGACGTGGTGGCGGGCGAGTCGGGAGCCCCCGTGGCGCTCGTGCTCGACGAGTTCCAGCGCATCGAGGAAGTCGACCGCGGCGCCGGCGCACTCCTGCGCAGCGCCGCGCAAGAGAGTCATCATCTCGCGTTCGTCTGCGCGGGCTCGACCCTCTCACTGGTGCGCGAGCTGGTCGGGCCGGAGGGGCCGCTCCACGGGATCTTCGACGAGCTCGCGGTTGGCCCCATCGAGCCGGCGTTGCTCGCCGCGTGGATCGAGGACCGGCTCCGCTCGCACGGCGTCGAGCCCGCGGCCGGCACGGGGGCGCGCGTCGTGGCATGGGCGGGTCAGAGGACGGAGGACATCCTCCGGCTCGCCCGCGAAGTCTGGGACGGGGGGATCGCGGGCGGAGCGGTCTCCCCCGCCGACGTCCCCGCCGCGCTGGGGAGGATCGTCTCGGACCGTCGCTCCACCTACGAGAGGATCTGGGTCGACCTCGCGCCCTCGCAGCGAGGCGTCCTTCGCGCCCTGGCCGATGGCGCGGTGCACCTCACCGCGCGTGACACGATCCAGTCCTACGCGCTCCCCACGCCCGCGGGCGTCCTGAAGGCGCTCGGGCGCCTCCAGGTCCAGCACCTCGTGAACGCGCGGGGCGATGCCATCTCCGATCCCTTCCTGGCCGAATGGGTCCTGAGGTACGCCATGCCCGACGGCCGGAGCCGGAGCGAGTTCGACCGTGGAAGCCCGGAGGGGTAGGCCCTCGAGTCCGGGCCGCCCGCAGGCCCAGGCTAGTGCCCCCCTCCGTGCGCCAGCCACCGCTCCGCGTCCAGCGCCGCCATGCACCCCGTGCCGGCGGCCGAGATGGCCTGTCGGTAGTAGTCGTCCATGACGTCGCCGCAGGCGAAGATCCCCTCCACCGAGGTGTGCGTCCGCCACGGCACGGGCATCTCGATGTAGCCGTTGGCCTTCAGCTTGACCTTCCCTTTCAGGAACGCGGTGTTGGGCTGATGCCCGATGGCCACGAAGAGCCCGGCCACCTGGACGTCGCTCTCCTCGCCGGTGACCGTGTCCTTCAGGCGGAGCCCGGTGATGAAGTCGTCGCCCAGGACGTCGACGACCACCTTGTTCCAGAGCGGGCGGATCCTGGGGTTGGAGAGCGCCCTATCCACCATGATCTTCGACGCGCGGAACTCGTCGCGCCGGTGGATGACCAGCACCTCCTTGCCGAACTTCGTCAGGTAGGTGGCCTCCTCCAGCGCCGAATCGCCCCCCCCCACCACCGCCAGCACCTGGTTGCGGAACGGGGGGAGCGCGCCGTCGCACGTCGCGCACGCGCTCACGCCGCCCCCCGAGTGGGCGAGGCGCTCCTCGTTGGGCAGGCCGATCCACTTGGCGTTGGCCCCGGTGGCGAGGATGACCGCGTCGGCCTTCACCGTCTTGCCGCCGCTCGACTTGATCGTGAACGGGCGCTGCCCCACGTCGAGGTCCACCACGTCCTCGGTGAGGATGCGCACGTCGAAGCGCTGGGCCTGGGCGCGCATCTCCATCATCAGGTCCTGCCCCAGGACGCCGTTCTTGAACCCGGGGAAGTTCTCCACCTCGGTGGTGAACATGAGCTGGCCGCCGGGGATCATGGTGCGGCTCCCGGCGCCCTCGAACACGAGGGGCTCGAGCTGCGCGCGGGCGGCGTAGATGGCGGCGGTCCAGCCGGCGGGGCCGGAGCCGATGATGACGACCTTCTCGTGCTCGCGATGCGTGGTGTCGGCCATGATGTCTCTGCCTGCGGGTGGGTTACTTGTCCTTGAAGTGCTTGGACGACGTGGAGTGCCCCGGGTTCACCCGGGCCGTGGGATCCACGAAGTGCACGGCCTGGTTGGCGGCGATGGCCGCCTCCGCGAAGCCGGCGGCGATGAGATCGAGCTTCCCTGGGTAGTCCACCAGGTCGCCGGCACCGAAGATGCCGGGGACGCTGGTCTCCATGAGGGCGCTCACCTTCACCCGATGCCGCTCGACGTCGAGCCCCCAGTGCGCGATGGGGCCCAGGTCGGGCTTGAAGCCCAGGAAGGCGAACACCGCGTCACACGCGAGGCGCGTCTCCTCGCCGGTGCGGTTGTCGAAGATCGTCACCGCCACGACGCGCTCCTCGCCGTGGATCTCGCGGACTTCGTGGAAGGTGCGGAGCGCGATCCCTCCGGCGGCGGCCGCGGCCTCCATGCGCGCCACGGTGGCGTGGTGGGCGCGCCACCCGTCGCGCCGGTGCACCAGCGTGGTGGAGGCGGCGTGGTCCTTGAGGATGAGCGCCCAGTCCAGCGCCGAGTCGCCTCCTCCGACCACGACCACGCGCTTCCCGGCCCACGCGGCAGGGTCCTTCACCGAGTGCTCCACCCCCCTGTTGAGGAGCGCGTCGTAGCCGGCGGCCTCCAGCACCATGGGTTCCAGGGAGCCCTTCCCCCCGGCGAGGATGACGGTCCGGGTGCGGTACTCGCCCCGGCGCCCCACCAGTCGGAAGCCCTCCTCCTCCCGGATGACCGCCCGGATGCGCTCGTCCAGGACCACTTCGGGATTGAACTGCAGCCCCTGCTCGATGAGGCTCCGCACCAGATCCTTGGCCAGGACCCGTGGGAATCCCCCCACGTCGAACACGTCCTTCTCGGGGTAGAGGGCGGCCATCTGGCCGCCCAGCTCCGGCAGCGCATCGATGATCCGCGTGGCGCGCCCCCGTAGCCCGGCGTAGAACGCAGCGAACAGGCCCGCGGGGCCTCCACCGATGATGGTGATGTCGCGGACTTCGTCGGCCATGAGGGTCCTGTCGGGGCGTGTGGGCTCGAGCGATGAAGTCTAACCCGCGCCGGGAATGGGTCCAACGCCTCCCGTCCCCTCCCCCCGGAACAGCTTCGACGCCTTGTACTGCGCCACCCCCCGCACCGCCACGAGCTTGACGCCCACGGCTGCCGGGACCGCGATGAGGAGCCCCACGAAGCCGAAGTAGAACCCGCCCACGGCGAGAGCCAGCAGCACCCACACGGGGTGCAGCCCCACCGAGTCACCCACGACGCGCGGGCTGATGACGGAGCCTTCCAGCACCTGCGCCGCGCCGTACACAACGGCCACCTTGAGGAGCGACGTCCCCACGCTCCCGCTCACCAGGGCGAGGAAGAGGGCGGGAACCAGGCTGAGGACGAGCCCCAGGTAGGGGACCACGTTGAAGACGGCCACGAGGAGGCCGAGCATGCCAGCGTGGGGGAAGGAGAGGAGGGCCAGCCCGGCGCCGGTGATGAGCCCCATGGCCGCCGCGACCGTGATCTGTCCGCGGAGGTACCGCCCCAGGAGCCGGTCGTACTCCCGAGCCAGCGTGAGGAGTGCGTCCTTGCGCGGCTCCGGAAGGAGGTCGGCCGCCGCCGCCTTGAGGCGGTCCCAGTCCCGGAGCAGGTAGAAGGTGAGCACCGGCGTCAGCACCACGTATCCCGCGATGGTCAGGAAGGCGCCGATCCCCCGCCCCATCCCCAGAACGCTCCGCCACGCCCACCCGGCGAGCGCTTCCCTGCGTGCCTCCAGGAACGCCATCACCGCCGCCGAGTCCACCGCGCGCAGGCGTGCCGCGAGCGCTTCCTCGTCGAGGATGGGGAGGTCCACTCGCAAGAGCCGCTCCCGCAGGCCCTCGAGCCCGGCGGCCAGGCGCTGGAAGAGGACGGGCGCGTCCCCGGCCACCTGGGAGAGCTGGTGGAACGCCGCGGGGATCCCGAGGAAGATGAGCACCGCCACCAGCGCCAGGGCGGGGAGCGCGAGCACGGCGATGGCCAGCACGCGCGGGATCCGGCGCGCCTCCAGGCGGTCCACCCAGGGGTCCAGGATGTACGCCAGCGCCACCGCCAGCACGAAAGGCGCGAGCACAGACCCGGCGGTGACGAGGAGCCAGTCCACCGCCAGGAGCCCGGCGACGGCGAGGAGGGTGCCGTGCCCCGGCTTGCCGCGGAACGGCGAGAGGAGGGCCCAGAGCAGCAGGAAGAGGACGAAGGGGTTCAGCACGCCGCGCAGGGCAAAGAGGAAGAACCCCAGCACGAGGAGCACCGCCGCGGCCTGGACGGCGCGCCACATCGTGATCTCGGTCCGCTCCACGAACCCTCCTCGGGCTTCGCCTGGATGACGACGGCCTGCGTGCCGGCCGCTACTGCGCCTCGCCGCCCAGGAGCTCCCGGGCCACGTTCACCACGTCGCGCGCGTTGTCATAGGAGATGCGGGCCGCCGCCTCCGGGAGCGGAAGCCACACGCACTCCGTGATCCCCTCCGCCGCCTCCGGCTTCGGCTCCCCGCGCTCCGACGTCATCAGATAGAAGGCGCAGAACTTGTGGATGAGCTTCCCCTCCGCCCGGAAGTACCAGTCGATGGAGGCCAGCTCCTGCCCGAGGACCAGGTCCCTGAGCCCCGTCTCCTCCCGGACCTCGCGCATCGCCGCCTCCCCGCTCCGCTCCCCGTTCTCGAGGTGCCCCTTCGGGAGCCCCCAGTTCTGGTACGGATCGCGGATGACGAGGATGTGCGGCTCCCCGCCGATGGCGCGGACCACCACGCCGCCGGCGCTCCGCTCGATCCTGGCCCGTGTCCGCTTCGCCATGGGGATCTAGAATATGGTGAGGCGCACGTAGCGCTTGGGGTTCTCTCGGAGGTCCTTCAGCAGCGTGGCCAACTCCAGGAGGGCGTCCTCGGCGCGCACGGCCAGCGTCGAGTCCGTCGCCATGCGCCCGAGGGTGCCCTGCCCCGCCTCGACCTGGGCGGTGAGGCGGTCGAGGCGGGCGAAGGCCGAATCGGCCCGGGCCAGCGCCGCCGCCATCTCGTCGCTGGACTCGGCCAGGTCAGCGGCGATCTTGCTGACGTCGCGCGTCGCGTCGGACACGTTGCCCACGATGGAGTCCAGCTGGGCGTCGGCGAGGATCTGCTCGATGCGCTCGAAGGAGCGCCGCGCCACTCGCGACGACGCCTCGATCTCGGCCACGGCGCTGTCCACGCTCACCGTGATGCTCATGGCGATGTCCGACTGCTGGACCACAAGCGCTCGCAGATCCGCGCTCACCGCCGCGAAGTTCTCGATGGCCAGGGCGAGGTTCACCGCCGTGGAGTCGTTGAAGGCGACCTCGAACCGGTCCGTGAGGTCCGCCAGGTTCGAGGAGATCTGCTCCGCCGACGCTGTGAGGCGCGACATCTCGGGGAGCGTGTAGCCGCCCAGCACCCGGACCCCGTCGTGGCGGGTGTCGGGAGCCACCGGGTAGAAGTCGAACCCGGGGAAGCTGCTCCGGGGCACGATCTCGGCCTGCCAGTCGCCGAAGAACGACTCTGGGGCCAGGAGCACGGCCGCGTCGGGTGGAAGGGCGAGCTCGGTGCCCAGTTCCAGCCTCACCCGCACCGCCTCGCCGTCCGGCTCGACCTCGATCCCCGCCACCCGCCCGACCTGGACGCCCCTGAACTTCACCGCGCTTCCCGGCGAGAGCTGGGACACGTCGGTGAGGAGCACCTCGATGGGCACGGCGGCGCGTCCCCAGTTCGTTCCCTTCAGCCAGAGCGTGCCCCCGACCCCCACCGTCACGGCGGCGATGATCACGGACCCCACCAGGACCTCGCGTCCCCGGCTCACGATGCCACCTCGCAGTCCAGGAGGTCGGGCCTCCCCTCGATGAACCCCTTCACCACCGGATCCTGGGTAGCCTTGATCTCCCCAGGAGTTCCCTCGAACCGGATCCGCCCCTCGTGCAGCATGGCGATCCGGTCCGAGATCCTGAAGGCGCTGGCCATGTCGTGGGTGATGACCACCCCGGTGACGCCCAGATCCTGGCGCATGCGGACGATGAGCCCGTCGATGACCGCGGTGGTCACCGGATCCAGCCCCGTTGTGGGCTCGTCGTAGAGGAGGTACTTGGGCCGGGTGGCGATGGCCCTCGCCAGCCCGGCGCGCTTCCTCTGCCCCCCGGACAGCTCGGCGGGATATCGTGACTCGTACCCTGCCAGATCGACCAGGCGGAGGCACTCGGCCACCCGCAGCCCGATCTCCGCAGCCTCCATCCCCCGGATCCGCTTCAACCCCATGCCCACGTTCTCGGCCACGGTCATGGAGTCGAAGAGCGCGGCGAACTGGAAGACGTACCCCACGTCCCGGCGGAGCGCGTACAGCTCCTCCTCGCAGAGGGCCCCGACGTGCCGCCCGTCCACCCAGATCTCGCCCCGGTCCGGCTCCAGCAGTCGGACGATGTGCTTCAGGGCCACCGACTTCCCCGACCCCGAGCCCCCCACGATGGAGAGGGTCTCCCCCTCACGGACCTCCAGGCTGAAGCCGCGGAGGACCTCCTTGGGCCCGAAAGCCTTGTGCACGTCCTTCATGACGATGCTCACAGGAGCACCGCCGCCCAGAAGGCGTCGAGGACCAGGATGATCATGCTGCTGGCCACCACCGCATGGGTCGTGGAGCGCCCGACGCCCGCGGCCCCACCGGCCGTGTGGAGGCCGAAGAAGCACCCCACCGACGTCACGGTCACGCCGAAGCTCACCGACTTGATGGCCGAGTACCAGACATCCCAGGGCTCGAAGAAGAGCCGCAGCCCCTTCACGAACTCGGGCGTGGACATGTCCAGGAGGTAGAGCGAGGTGGTCCACCCCGCCACGATCCCCATGGCGTTGGCGAGGAGCACCACGAGCGGGAACATCACGGCGCCGGCGATGATCCGGGGCACGACCAGGTAGGCCACCGGGTCGTACGCGAGCGTCTCCAGCGCATCCACCTGCTCCGTGACGCGCATGGTCCCCAGCTCGGCCGCGATGTTGGCGCCCACGCGCCCGGAGAGCGCCAGCCCCGTGAGGACGGGGCCGAGCTCGAGGATGATGGTCTTCCCCACGAGCGTCCCCACGAAGTAGAGGGGGATGGCGCCGGTGAACGTGTACGATGCCTGGAGCGCCATCACCACGCCGGTGAAGGCCGCGATGAAGAGCGCGATGGGGACCGATGCCACGCCGATCCGCGAGAGCTGGGCCACCAGTTGTGGGGCCCACATGCGCCCCCGGCGCAGGGCCCTGACGGCGCCCAGAGCCAGGAACCCTGCCTTCCCCACCGAGGCCACGGAGGAGAGGGCGGCCCGTCCCACCGCCTGAGCCGGTCCATGGGTCAGATCGCTCATGGGATCCAATCTAGCAGGTCGCCGGACCAGGTCGGAGCGAGTCGCGGCCCGCCGGCGCCTGCCGGGCGGTCCCTGGGCGGAAGCCCTTTGCCGTCCCTCCGGTGGCGGCGCGCGCCCGTCACTCCGCCGGAGGCGCCGGCTCCGACTCGAGGGTGAACTCGACCTCCTCCTCGCGGGTCCCGTCGGGAGACGGGAGTGCGTAGGAGACCCGGATGCGGCGCACCGCAGCGCGGGGGTCGCTCAGGCACACCTCGAAGTCCAGCTGCTGTCCGCCGGAGGTGATGCGGGTACGCACCCGGTCACCGGGCTCGGCCTCGGGCATGTCCTGGGAGTTCCGGAAGAGGGTCTTGGTGGACTGCCGGCCCGTCTCCAGCTGACGCGTGACCTTCACCTGCTTCAGCCAATCGGGCTGGTAATTCACGGCATACTCGAAGCCGCGTTGGTCTGCGCCATGACCTTCGCGATTGTGACGCGCCACCCGATCCCTCCGGCCGGAAGTTCCAGAAAAAGACGTAAACGAATGTTTCCCGGCACCCCCCCGATTGTCAAGTTTTCTCTCGCCGTGCGTACCCGGAAAGCCTACGGAATGCGGGATCCTCGCTCTTGCATGCCAGGGGGTTTTTCAAATCCCTCGGGACCGGAAGCGGGTCGAACTCGTGCGGATTTCCAGAAATGCTTGACCTCACGCGGACGGAAACCCTAGTTTTCGTTTTCCCCAACCCCCCATCCTCCATGCCGGCCCCCCGTCCGCCAGGCGCGGTGTCCCGCGGCCGGACCGGCAGCGCGATCCCCCGCGGCCCCCGGGCCGTTGCCCCTTCTCTCCCCCGCCTGCGTCCCGTCCGCGGACGCGCCGACCGTACCTCGCCGGAATCCCCCCGTGGACATCTCGGACCTGAAGAGCAAGAGCGTCGGCGAGCTTCACGACATGGCCGAGGAGCTGGCCATCGAGGGCTACGCCGGGATGCGCCGGCAGGACCTGATCTTCCGGCTCGAGCAGGCGCTGCTGGAGAAGGAGACGGTGCTCCGGGGCGAGGGCGTGCTGGAGATACTCCCCGAGGGGTACGGGTTCCTACGGTCCCAGGACTACAATTACCTGTACGGGCCCGACGACATCTACGTCAGCCCGTCGCAGATCAAGCGCTTCGATCTGCGCACCGGCGACAGCGTGGTCGGGCAGGTCCGCCCTCCGAAGGACGGCGAGCGCTACCTGGCTCTCCTGAAGGTCGAGTCCATCGACGGCATGGACCCCGAGGAGACCAGGCAGCGCGCGAGCTTCGACAACCTGCGTCCCCGTTACCCTGAGGAGCGCCTCCGCCTGGAGCATCCCGGTGGGAGCCTGGCCGCGCGGATCATCGACCTCATCTCCCCCATCGGGAAGGGCCAACGCGGGCTCATCGTGTCTCCGCCGAAGGCGGGGAAGACCACCATCCTCCAGCAGATCGCCAACTCCATCGCGGTGAACCACCCGGAGGTCCACCTCATCGTGCTGCTCATCGACGAGCGCCCGGAGGAGGTGACCGACATGCAGGAGCACGTGGACGCCGACGTGATCTCGTCCACGTTCGACGAGCCTGCGGAGCGCCACACGCAGGTGGCCGAGATGGTCATGGAGCGGGCCAAGCGCCTGGTGGAGCTGGGCAGGGACGTGGTGATCCTGCTCGACTCCATCACCCGTCTGGCCCGGGCCTACAACGTGGTCGTCCCCCACTCGGGCAGGATCCTCTCCGGCGGCGTGGACGCCAACGCGCTCCACAAGCCGAAGCGCTTCTTCGGCGCGGCTCGGAACATCGAGGACGGCGGTTCCCTGACCATCATCGCCACCAGCCTCATCGAGACCGGGAGCCGCATGGACGAGGTGATCTTCGAGGAGTTCAAGGGCACCGGGAACATGGAGCTCATCCTGGACCGGCACATCGCCGACCGGCGCATCTTCCCCGCCATCGAGCTGAACCGCTCGGGAACGCGCCGCGAGGAGCTCCTCCTCACCGAGGTCGAGCTGAACCGGGTCTACCTCCTCCGCAACTTCCTGGCCGACATGCCCGAGGACGAGGCCATCGAGTTCCTCCTGGGCCGCATGAAGCGCACGGAGACCAACAAGGAGTTCCTCGACGCCATGGCGCGGGGGGAGTAGCGGGCGTCGGTCCTCAGGGCACGGTGGCGCCGGCGCCGGATCCCAGCGCCGGCATGGTGAATCTGCCCGTCGTGCGCCGTGCCTCCAGGAGACGCGCCACGTCCTGGTGAGCGGCGAGCAGGTCGCCCAGAGCGCCGGAGATCTCCCGCGCCGAGGACAGATCCTGCGTGAGCCTCTCGACGGTGCCGCCCCCGCCGTGCAGGAGCAGGAGCCCGAGCCGGATCGTCTCCAGGGCCTTCACGGCCTGGCGGAGCTTCTCCCGCGCCTCGTCCCGGGTGGCTTCCACCGCGGCCCGCACCCGGGCCCGCTCCTCCGCGCCCGGGCGGGACGGGTCGTCGTCCCCGATCTCGGCCAGCACCGCGTCCAGCTCGGCCACGTGCCGGCGCATGGCCTGGGCGTCGTCCTCCAGCGCCCTCACCGTGGCGGGCAGCTCCCCGAGCCCCCGTCGTACGTCCTTGGGCAGCTCCTCGAAGAGGCGGTCCGCGGCCAGCCCCAGCGCGACCTCGGTGGCGCGGCGCACGCCCGCGACCGCGGGGGCCACGCGCTTCAGGCCGATCCCCGAGATCCTGAAGAGCGCCTTGCCGATCCATCCCCGCCAGAGACCCAGCCAGCGCTCACCCTCCACGTCGGCCCGCCCCCGGGCCCGGAACTCCTCTACCTCGCTGGCGACGAGCGTGTTGAGGAGGGACCACGCGAAGAGGCCGAACGTGGGCAGGTCCCGCCGACCCAGCAGCGCGAGGGCCACGGCGGCGGCGGCGCCCGCCAGGCCGAATCGCTTCACCCAGCGGATCACCGTGTCCGTCATGGTCACCCGGTTTCCGACCTCGAAGCGGAACTCCTCGTCCCTGAGCTCGATGTCCTGGGCGAAGGCCGCGGCGACGTCGTCGAGGGTGAAGCCGGCGCGCAGGATCCTGCGCACGTCGCGGAGGAGCTTCACCATGGGGAAGCTGCCCAATGCCACGAAGAGGGACGCCCACACGGCAGCGGGGAGCGCGGCCCCGGCCACCAGCGAGCCCAGGAGCGCGGGAACGGCAACGAAGAGTCCCAGCACGCTCCAGGCCAGGGTGCCCTCCCACGCCCGGTTCTGCTTGATGAAGACACGCAGCGGCACGGGTAGCTCCCGGTCCGCGCTCCCCTCGGAGCCCAGTGCTTCGGCGAAGGCCCCCGCGCTGGAGAAGCGCCGCTCCGGCTCCTTGCGCAGGCACCGGTCCACGGCGGAGGCGACGCAGGCGGGCACGTGCGGAGCCACCGAGAGAAGCGGCGGCGCGGGATGGGCCAGGTGCCGGGACAGGATGGACGCCGGCGTGGGCCCGTCGAAGGGCACGCGGCCGGAGAGGGCCTGGTAGCCCACGCACCCCAGCGCGTAGAGGTCGGCGCGGGCGTCCACCTCGTCTCCGCGCACCTGCTCGGGGCTCATGAACTCCGCCGTTCCCACCACCTCGCGTCCAGAATGCGTCTCCCCCGGCCCGGCCACCGCAGCGATGCCGAAGTCCGTGACCATCGCCCGGCCGGTGCCCGCCTCCAGGAGGATGTTCTCGGGCTTCACGTCCCGGTGGACCACGCCGTGCACATGGGCGTGGTCCAGGGCCCAGGCCACCTCCCGGAGCATGCGCACCGCGTCGTTGACCGAGAGGGGTCCCCGGTCCTGGATCCGGTCGGCCAGCGTCCCGCCCTCCACGTGGGCCATGGCGAAGAAGACGAAGCCGCCCGCTTCGTCCACGGCGTGGATGGGCACGATGTTGGGGTGGGAGAGACGCGCGGCGGTGCGCGCCTCCCGGAGGAACCGCTCCTTCAACCCGGGACGGGGGGCCATGTGGGCGGGAAGCAGCTTGAGCGCCACCAGCCGGTCGAGGGCCACTTCCCGGGCGAGGAATACGATGCCCATGCCGCCCCGGCCAAGCTCGCGCTCGAGGGAGTACCGGCCGGCCACTGCGGCCTGGAAGGCGAGGAAATCCTCCGAGGTGCGGACGGGCGGAGGCGGCATGGCGCTCTACTCGTCCAGCACGCCCCCGTAGCGCGGGTTCACCACCAGCTCGCCCTCGTCGAAGATCTTGCGATCCCAGGGGTAGATGATGGTGGCGTCGGTGGACAGCGCGAAGTAGTCGGGCCTGTAGCCCCGGCTGCGCGCGAAGCTGGTGGCGGTGCGCACCTCGGCGGGCCGGACGTCCCGCACCGCCGCGAGGGCCAGGCGGAGCGTCTCCCCCGAGCTGGCGATCTCGTCCACCAGAAGGACCCGCTTGCCCGCCGCCTGCATGGGCGCCGAGGACAGGACGGCCGGGCGCTCCCGCACGATCTCGTCGCCCTCGCGCCGGGAGATCTTCATGGAGTGGAAGTCCACCCGCAGGATGGAGGCCACCACGGCGCCCGGGATGACACCCGCCCGGGCGATCCCCACCACCAGCTCCGGCTCGAAGTCCCGAGCGACCTTGAGCGCCAACGCCCGGCAGAGCTCCCCGAACATCTCCCAGGAGAGGTCCAGGTACTCGGTGGGGCGCGGGGCGGCGCCGGTGAAGTCGCTCGGGAAGGTCATCATGGACTCAACGTACCTCGGCCCGCGTGGGGTTGCAACGCGCCCGCGCCCCGGCGAAGCTACCCCCATGTCCGACGACCAGAACGCGCGCGCCGACGCCCTCCTCGAGGCGGCCCTCAACGAAGCGGGGGCCCGGGACCCCCGGGAATTCTACCGGGAGCGCCTGAAGGAGCTGAAGCAGGCCAACCCCGAGGGGTATGCGGCCGCGGTGACGTATTACAGGGACACCCTCATCCCCCAGGTGGCGTCGGGCGAGGGGGACCCCCTGGCAGCGTGGACGGAGTACGGGCGGCGCCTGGCCGAAGCCGTGAGCCCGGGTCGCACCGTCTCCGTGGACGGGACCGGGCGGGCGCGCCCCTACGAGGCCCCCTGCCCCCGGGACAGGCTGGTCCTCCATCTCCCCGGGGCGAAGGGCGGCCGCGCGGTCCTGGTAGGGCTCCCGGGAGAGCTCACCTCGGCCCAGCGCGCCACCTACGACGTGCTGGTGGCGGGGAAGCAGAAACTCCGGTAGGGCTCGCGGCCGGTCCGGCCTCAGTCCTCCACCAGCCAGGCCAGTCCCCAGGCGCCCAGCCCCGTGTGCGTCGCGATCACGGGCGTGGCCGGGGCCGTGAGGATCTCCACGTCCCTGCCGTAGCGCGCCCGCAGCATCTCGCTCACCGGGGCGACGACGTCGTCCTCCCCCACCCAGACGATGCCGAAGCGCACCCGCGCCCCGTCCGGGATCTGCCGGGCCACCGCGTCCAGCAAGGCCCGGGTGGCGCGCTTGCGCCCGAAGGCCTTCCCGACGGGGAAGAGCTTCCCCGCCCGGTCCACCCCGAGGATGGGCTTCAGGCGGAGCATGGAGCCCAGGAGGGCGCGGCCGCGGCCTATGCGTCCGGATGCGAGGAGCCGGCCGAAGACGTCCACGGTGATGACGACCCCCGAACGGTCCCGCATGCGATTCAGGCGCTCCACGATCTCCTCCGGCGGCACGGCCATCTCGGCCAGCTCGCACGCCTTGAGCACCATGAGCCCGGTGAGGAGCGACGCGCCCTGGGAGTCCACGAGGTGCACCGGAGCTCCGTGGAAGCGCGCCGCCGCCGCGTGCGCCGAGGCGTACGTGCCGGAGAGGCCCGAGCCCACCACCACCCCGAGCACTGCCTCCCCGTCCTCCGCGGCCCGGGCGAAGGTCTCGAGGAAGTCGGCGGGGGCGGGCTGACTGGTGGTGGGCATGAACGAGGGATCCGTCAGCCGCCGGTGGAACTCCTGTGGGGTGATGTCCACCCCGTCCCGGTACGGCCGGTCACCGTCCAGGAGCACGAGGGGGGTGACGTGGATCCCGTGGGCCCGCACGATCTCCTCGGACAGGTCGGCGGTGGAGTCGGTGACCACCACGACGGGGCGCCTGGCCAGGAGGACGTGCGCCTCCGCCGCCCGGGCCACCGCTGCCCGCTGGGCCAACATGTCCTCGGCCTTGTGCGTCACCAGCGTGCCCAGGCCACGCAGATACGCGAACACGCTCTCGGGCTCGTCGGTGTGGATGTGCACCTTGAGCACGGCGCCCGAGCGGATCACGATGAGCGAGTCGCCCCGCTCCCTGAGCACCTCATGCACCCGCCTCTGCGCCGGGAGCGCGTCGCCGCGCACGAGCGCCTCCGTGCAGTAGCGGAACCGCTCGGGGCACTCCGGGAACGCGGGCAGCGCCGACCGCTCCGCGCCTTCGCCCTCCCCACACCCGGTGGCCCCGGACCGCACGCCCCCGCTCACCGGGACGACGGCGGGGTCGCCGTGGATGTACCCCACCACCCCCTCGAGGAGGGAGACGAAGCCTTTGGCACCGGCGTCCACCACACCGGCCCTCCTCAGCACCGGAAGGAGGTCGGGGGTCCGGGCCAGCGACGCCCGGGCTTCCTCCACCAGGTGCTGCAGGAGCTCCGCGAAATCCCGGTGACGGACCCGCTCGGCGGCCTCGGCCGTGTCACGCATGACCGTGAGGATGGTCCCCTCCACCGGCCGCTCCAGCGCCTGGTGCAGGTTCTGGACGCCGTTGCGGAGCGCGGCGCCGCACTCCTCGGTGGTGATGCGGGCCTGGTCCCGGACGTGCTCGGAGAACCCGAGGAGGAAGTGGGAGAGCATCATCCCGCAGTTCCCCCGCGCTCCCAGCACCGCCGCCTGGGCCGCCTCCCGGGCGACGTCGGAGACGTCGTCATCGTCGTTACCCCTCAGGCGATCGGCGATGGCACGGACCGTAAGGGCGAGATTCGTCCCCGTGTCCCCGTCAGGCACGGGAAACACGTTGATGCGGTTCAACTCGCTGCGCTGACCCTGGGCGTACTCGCAGGCTGCGACCAGGGACCGGCGGAGACGGGGGCCGTCCAGGTATCCGATTCGCATGGGGAAGGTCAACTTCGGGGTGGCGGGGTCCCTGCGCCAACTACAAGTTGGTGATCCGGCACGCCCGACCCAACCCCTCCCCCCCGCAAGCCAGGAGACCAGCCGTGGACTTCCCGGTCATCCAACACTGGATCGTGGCCGTCGCCCGAGTCGCCCGGCTCGAGGGGGCGGAGAGCCTGAACGTGGCTTCCGAAACGCCCATGGCCGGGGCGTGGAGCGTGACGGCGCTGGCCGCGGGGATCAGCGAGGACGACCTCGCTGGCCACGTGGCGGCCCACTACCGCCTCTCCGTGGCCGACCTGTCCACCGCCGACCCCCACGCCCGCAAGCTCCTCCCCAGCCGGGTGGTCCACAAGCTCCAGGTCCTCCCGCTGCGCTACACGGACCGCTGGCTCTGGGTGGCCACCTCCGACCCTGTGGCCATGGAGGCCGAGCGGGAGCTCGCCCACGTGTCCGGGCGCGCCGTCCATTTCGAGGTGGCCTCGCCCCTGGCGCTGTCCCAGGCTCTGCACGCCACCTATCCCTCCTCGGGAGCGCTCCGCCACGAGCTCCCTCCCCTGGAGCGGCAGGCCAAGGGGGGGCCCCACGTCCTCGTGGTGGACGACGACGCGGACACCCGCCTGTTGCTGCGGCGCGCACTGGAGTCGGCAGGCTTCCGGGTGGCCGAGGCACCCGACGGTCCCGACGCGCTGACCATGCTGGAGGAGGGAGACCCCTTCGACCTGGTCACCCTCGACCTGCAGATGGGCCGGATGCACGGACTCCAGGTTCTCAACGTGATCCGCAGCCGCCTGGCCACGGCCGACCTCGCGGTGGTCGTGGCCACGGGCTCGGACGACCCGGTGGTGGAGATGGAGCTCTTCGAGGCCGGCGCCGACGACTTCATCGTGAAACCGGTGGACCCGCCCCGATTCATCCTGCGCGTTCAGGCGGTGCTCCGGCGCCGGGACCCCAAGGTGTTCGGCAAGCTGTTCTGACGGGGAGTCGGCACGCAGCTTGCTGAGGGCGTCCCGGGGGGTGATTCCACCCCGGGGCATCCCTGAGAGCAGGGGGCCGCGACTAACCTTTCGCACCGTCACGCTGTCCAACTGGGCGACATGAGCACACCCGACACCCACCCGTCGCGACTGAGCCAGTTCGTGGCCGAGACCAAGCGGAGGCACGTCGTCCGCTTCGCTCTCGGGTACGCGGCCGTGGCGTTCGTCGTCCTCCAGCTCGCCGAGATCGTCTTCCCGGCGTTCGGGATCGGCGAGACGGGGCTGAGGATCCTGGTGGTCGTGGTGGCGCTCCTGTTCCCCCCGGCGCTGGTGCTGGCGTGGATCTTCGATGTCACCACCCAGGGCATCGAGCGGACGGAGCACACCCCTGAGCTCCGCGCGGGACTCCTTCCCCAGCTGGCACTCCTGGGCGTCACGGTGCTGGTGATGCTGGGCGTGGGCGCGTGGCTCGTGAGGGAAGGGGTGCTCGACGAGCCCGAGGTCGTGAAGCCCGGGCGGGGCCCGGCGCCCGGATCGGACGAGCCCGCCCTCGTCGCCTACCAGGCCGGGACACCCATCCGGTCCCTGGCCGTGCTCCCCCTGGACGATTTCTCCGGGGACGGAGCGCAGGACTACTTCACGGCGGGGATGCAGGAGGAGCTCATCGCCCAGCTCAGCCAGCTCCCCGGCCTCCGGGTGGTGTCGCGCACCTCGGTGCAGCGTTACGCCGGCGCCGGAGTCCCCATCCCGCGCATCGGCCGGGATCTCCAGGTGGACGCGGTCATCGAGGGCTCGGTGCGTCGCGGCGAGGGGCAGGTGCGCATCACCGTGCAGCTCATCCACGCCGCCAGCGACACCCACCTGTGGACCCAGCAGTACGACCGCTCCCTGGAGAACGTGCTCGCGCTCCAGAGCGAGGTGGCGCTGGACATCGCGCGCCAGATCCAGGCCGAGGTGAGCCCGGAGGACGCCGACGTGCTCCAGCGCGTGGCCGCGCGCATCGTCGATCCCGAGGCCCAGGACGCGTACCTGCGTGGCCGCTACGAGGCGGACAAGGGCACGCCGGAGGGGCTGGCCGCGGCCCGCGACCACTTCGAGGCCGCCGTGCAGGAGGACTCGTCCTTCGCGCCCGCGCTGGCGGGGCTCGCCGGAACCCGCTTCCTGCTGGGGCTGGCGGACACCACGCTCGGCCCGGAGGAGCTTTCCAGGGCGCAGGAGGAGGCAGAGAGGGCGGTGGCGCTCGACACCGCCTACCAGGAAGCCAGGGAGGTGCTCGACCTCATCAAGCAGAGCCTTCCCGCCCGCGGAGCTACGCCGGCAGCGGTGCCGGCCCCACCCGGCACCCCCGACACGGCCTGGTTCCTGGCGCTGACCCGCTTCGGGCGACAGATCGAGGAGCAGGTGCGCGTCAGGGGCGTCGCCTCGGCCCACGACGCCACCATGGGGCGGTATGTGGGGGCGCGCGGCCTCATGGCCGCAGGCCAGTACTCAGACGCCGTGGGGCTGCTCTCCGACGTTCTGGCCGCCTCCCCGGACATGGGGCCGGCCTGGGAGCTCCTGGCCCGGGCCCAGATGTCCGCCGGGAACCCGCAGGGGGCGGTGGCCGCGATGGAGGGGTGGAGCGCCCGAGGCGACCGCGCTGCGCCCACCACCATGCAACTCCGGGACCTCCGCGACGCCGTGGCCCGGGACGGCGCCATGGGCTACTGGCGATGGATGGAGGCGCGCCTCGAGGCGCGCGTGGCGGCGGGAGAGCACGTGCCCGCCCTGGAGCTGGCGGCCGCCCGGGCCGGCTCGGGCGACAAGGAGGGTGCATTCCACGCGCTGGAGCAGGCGGTGGCGCAGCACGACCGGGGCCTGGTGCTCCTGCAGCGGGACCCGGTCTGGGACGTGCTGAGAACGGACCCACGCTTCCCGGACATCGCCCGGCGGAGCCGGACGACGCACGTCATGGTGATGCCGCCCGAGCCGCGCCGCCCCCGGTGACACGGGGGCGGCGCCCTCCTCGGACGGGTGCGCGTCCCCGGGTCTACCCGATGCTCTTCAGCGCCGTCTCCAGGCGACCCACGGTGGCGTCCACGTCGGCCCACTTGTCCAGGCCGAAGAGCCCCAGGCGGAACGTCCTGAAGTCCGCGGGCTCGTCGCACATCATGGGAACGCCCGCGGCGGTCTGCATGCCCAGCGCGGCGAACTTCTTCCCGTTCTGGATCTCGGGGTCGTCGGTGTAGCTCACGACCACGCCGGGAGCCTCGAAGCCCTTCGCCGCCACGCTGGCGAACCCGTGGCGGGCTAGGAGGGCGCGCACCTTGTTGCCCAGGTCCCACTGCCGGCGCTCCATCTCCTCCATGCCGGAGGCCAGCGTCTCCTGGATGCAGTCGCAGAAGTGGGCGAGGGCGTCGGTGGGGAGCGTGGCGTGGTAGGCGTGCCCGCCCTTCTCGTAGGCCTGCATGATCTGGTGCCACTTGAGCAGATCGGCCGCGAAGCTGCTGCTCTTGGTCTGCGGGATGCGCTCCAGGGCGGTGGCGCCCAGCATGACCAGCGCCGCGCACGGCGAGGCGCTCCACCCCTTCTGCGGCGCGCTCACGAGCACGTCCACGCCGATGGCCTTCATGTCCACCCACACGGTGCCCGACGCCACGCAGTCCAGGACGAACATGCCGCCGTGCTCGTGCACGGCGTTCGCCACGGCCTGCATGTAGTCCCTGGGCAGGAGGATCCCCGACGACGTGTCCACGTGGGGCGCGAACACCAGGTCGGGCTTGTGCTGGCGGATGGCGGCCACCACCTCGTCCACCGGCGGCGGCGCCCAGGGCTGCTTCGGCCCGGGCGCGACCGGACGCGCCTTGATCACGATGGTCTCGGCGGGGATCTGACCCGTCTCGAAGATCTGGCTCCAGCGGAAGCTGAAGTAGCCGTTGCGGACGACCAGGCACTTCTTGCCGCACGCGAACTGCCGCGCGACAGACTCCATCCCGTAGCTGCCGCCCCCGGGAACCAGGATCGCGGCGTCGGCGTTGTAGGTCTTCTTCAACGCGGCGGATATGTCACGCATGACCTGCTGGAAGCGCTGCGACATGTGGTTGAGCGAGCGGTCCGTGAACACCACGGAGAACTCGAGGAGCCCGTCGGGATCGACGGCGGGGAATTGCTTGGACATCGGGGATCTCCCGTTGGAGTCGCTTCAGGGGTGGGATGCGGTCGTCACTGGCCCTGGCGCCAGCCCGTCCAGCCCGGGCCCCGCACCACGCGGCCCGCCTTCACGCCGGTGGGCTCGCCGTCCTTCAGGGTATGGGCGCCGTTGACGAAGACGTGCAGGACGCCGGTGGCGTACTGGTGGGGGTTCTCGAAGGTGGCGTGGTCGGTGACGGTGGCGGGGTCGAAGACCACCACGTCGGCGTGGTAGCCGGGCTTGAGCAACCCGCGCCGGCGCAGCTTCAGGTTGGCCGCCGGCAGCCCGGACAGCTTCCGCACCGCGTCCTCCATCTTCAGCACCTGCTCATCGCGCACGTACTTGCCCAGCACGCGGACGAAGTTGCCGTACGCCCGGGGGTGCGTGCTGGACTTCGTGAACGGCTCCCGCGCAGCCAGCGCGGCGCCGTCGGAGCAGAAGGAGAGCCAGGGCTGGCGGAGCTGCTTCTTCATGTTCTCCTCGTCCATCATGAAGTAGACGACGCTCACGTCGTCCCCGTTCTTGATGAGGAGGTCCACCGCCGCGTCCTCGGGCGACACGCCATACTCCTCGGCCACCGCCGCCAGCGTCTTGCCGGTGAGGCGCTTGAGCGAGTCGGGCTTGAAGCCCACGAGGATGGCGCGGTCCGGAGTCCCCGCGGCCAGGAGGAGGTTCTCCCACTCGTCGGTGGGCGTGCGCATCTCCTGGATGACCCGTGCGCGGATCTCCGGGTCCTTCAGGCGCTCGGCCCAGGCGTCGTAGCCGCCCTCCTGCACCCACGGCGGCATGGCCGCGTCCAGGCCGGTGGCGCCGGCGGGGTACGTGTACATGTCCGCGGTGACCCTGAGCCCCTGGACCCGCGCCTCCTCGATCTTGAGGAAGACCGAGTCCATCTTCGGCCAGTTGGGCTGTCCCGCCGCCTTCAGGTGGTAGACCTCGGAGTTGGCGCCGGTGGCGCGTGCAATCTCCAGGAACTCGTCCAGCGCCTGCAGGAGTCGGTTCCCTTCGGAGCGCAGGTGACTGATGTGGCCTCCGCCCGACTCGGCCGCTGCCTGCACCAGCGCGATGAGCTCGGGGGTCTTGGCGTAGAAGCCCGGGGCGTAGATGAGGGACGAGCCCACACCCATGGCCCCCTCGGCCATGGCCTGGCGGACCAGCTCCTGCATGCGCGCCAGCTCCTCCTCGGTGGGCTCCCGGTCCTCGTAGCCCAGCTCGTGGATGCGCACGGTGGCGGCGCCGACGTAGGAGGCCACGTTCAGCGCGACACCCTGCTTCTCCAGGTGCTCCAGGTATTCACCGAGGGTGGTCCACGTCACGTCGTACTTCAGGTCGCCCTGGAAGCGCACCATGTCGGTCTTCATGGTCTCGTTCAGGGGCCCCATGGAGTCCCCCTCACCCATGACTTCGAGCGTGACGCCCTGGCGCAGGTCGCTCTCGCCGAGGCCGTCCACCAGCAGGGACTCCGTGGCCCACGAGAGCATGTTGATGAAGCCCGGGGTCACCGCCATCCCGGTGACGTCCAGTTCGGTGGCGCCCTCCAGGTCTCCGACGTCGCCCACGGCCACGATGGAGTCGCCCAGGATGGCCACGTCCCCGACGACGCCCGGGTCCCCGGTCCCGTCGTAGATCGTCCCGCCGCGGAGCACCACGTCCACGTCGGGCTCGGGGGCGCAGGAGAGGAGTAGGAGAGCGGCGGAGAGAAGGAACGGAACGGAGCGGCGCACGGAAGCCTCCGGTGGATGTCGAGCGGGTCGCACGGGCCAACCCCTCAAGGTGCGGCCCCGGGGGTCCCCGTCAAGCCGATGCGTCGAGGCGCGGGGCGCGGCGGGCCGCCGTCCCGCGCTCTCGGCCGACGCCGGGGCGCTACTCCACCTCCTCGAACACCCCCGTGCTCCGGTTCTTCCGCACCCGGTCCCACGGGAAGACGCGCCCGTTCATCGTGACGTACACCCCCGGCGGGAGCACCTGCACCGCGGTGATGGCACCGCCGAGGTTGAAGAGGCCGTCGGAAGAGCCGAAGGCGAAGGGGACCATGGCACCGGTCAGGACGATGGTCTTTCCCTGCACCCTCGCCGCCAGCGCCCGGGCAGTCTCCACCATGGTGTCGGTGCCGTGGGTGATGACGATGTGGCGCTCCGGCGCGTCGGCGCAGTTGTGCGCGATGAGATCCCGGTCCGCGTCGGTCATCTCCAGCGAGTCCACCATCATGAGGGTGCGCGAGCGCACGTCCGCGCGGCACCGCCCGAGCTCGAGCATCTGCGGCAGGTGGGTGTCCTCGAAGAAGAGGCGGCCGTTGATCTCGTCGTATTCCTTGTCGAAGGTGCCGCCGGTGATGAAGAGGCGGATTGGCTCATTCATTGGCTCTCGGCGAGGACAGGGCCTGCGGTAGAGGACGACTCGTCCGGAGTGGACTCGACCAAGATGTGCGCGCATCGGCGCCCCGCCAGTGTCGGGCCGCCGGTTCGTCTCCTCGAAGGCCTCGGAGTCAGGGGATCAGCTCCAGCACGCCACCTTCGACCGTCATCCCCTCGGGGATCAGGTCCCGTATCCCCGAGTCGAACGTCGCCAGGCGCCCGCGCCGGCGCACCGCCAGCGAGAGGAGGTGGGCGTCGGTGACCTGCCGGTATCCCACGGCCCTGTCGAAGGGGCGGTTCGTCTCGTCGGCAGCGGCCACGTCGTCGGGCCAGAACTCGTGCCCCTGCAGCGCCACCATCCTGCGCAGGAGCTCCCTGGCCTCCGCCGGGGTGCGCGCCTCCGGGATGGCGCTGGTGTTGGAGGACACGCGGATGAAGCCGCTCTGCGTCAGCGGCGTGGTGGCCCAACCACCTTGGCGGGTCCGCTCGAACCAGGCGTGGGCCCGGGCATGGTGGATGTGGTTGGGCCACGCGAGCGCAACCAGGACGTTCACGTCGAGGAGGGACGTCACGTGTCCTCAGCCGCCCGAGCCACCATCTCGGGCGTGAGCGGCCCCGCGCCCTCCCGCACCTGGAACACGGGGAAGTCACCCCGGTAGGCGCTCTCCCCGCTCCCGGCAAGGCCCTTCCGGGCCAGTTCGGACAACACGTCTCCCACGCTCCGCCCTTGCCCCCGAGCCAGGCTCCGGGCAGCGCGCAGGATGTCCTCGTCCAGGTTCAGCGTCGTGCGCATGCTCGAGAGTGATGCGTGCGCATCATGATGTCAAGATGCAGACAGCGGGTTCTCCCAGCGCAGCCCGGGAAAGCGGGCGAAGTCCGCGTCGGTGGAGCAGAGCGTCAGCCCGTACTCCATGGCCAGCGCCGCCAGGTGGGCGTCGGGGACCAGGTTGGCGCGGTTCCCCACGGCTGGGAGGAGCGTCGCCAGGATCTCGCCGTGCCGGGCGGTGGGCTCGGGCGTGAATGTGACCTCCAGCGCGAGCCACTCCTCCACCTGCTCCCAGGCACGCTCGAGCGGCATCGGGCGTCCGAGGATGCGGGGGTTGCAGGCGATGCGCACGAAGCCGGTGAGCGCGGGCCAGGGGAGGGCCACGCCGTAGGGACCCTTGAGGCGCTCCTCGAGCCACACCCGCGCCCGCGCGTGCTGCGCGAACTCCTCCACCGTGGCGTACACGAGGAGGTTCACGTCCACGAGGATCACCGGAACGCCTCCCCCTCGGCCGCGGCCAGCGCCTCGGCGACGTCGTCCACGTTCTCCACGAGGAGCCGACCCGCTCTCCAAGGCCGGATGCGGTACGGCTCACGCGCCGGCCCGGCAGGTGCGGCGAGGGCCTTCAGGCCATGGCGGAGCGCCTCGTTCACCGCCGCCTTGAGGGTGAGGTCCTCCGCCTCCCTCCAGCGCTCCAGGGCCGCGGCCACGTCGGGATCCAGGGTCAGGGTGGTTCTCATACATCAGAACATCATTACGATGATGTCTTGATGTCAACGCCTCTTGTTGGCGCCGCTGACAGCCCTGGCGACCTAACGAACGCGGATTCAGGGAGCCACGAAACCCAATCCGGGTGGCACCTCTGCGCGAATCGCATCAGGGACAGCCTCTCAGCGAGGTTGCACGGTCGGGCGCACTCGTGCGTCTCATTAGCAATCCGCGGTCTCCAGAGACGACCGGCGCCTCGAGGCGCATTCTGGAAAGGTGTCAGCAGCATGCAGCGATTCCGTGCCCCAGCCGCCTTCACTCGCACGAATGCCCTCGGACTGGCGATCGGGATGATGGCGTGCGGCACCACAACGGACGCGGAGCCGCTCGCGGCTCCCCAGTATTCCTATGACGTCGCCTTCGAAGTCATCGACAGCATTGACCTTCAAGAGACCCAGTTAGTGGTCAACGTGGCCCCGGTCGCGAGGATCGATCCAGAAGGCGGCTTCCTTCTCGCCGACCGAATGGAACAGCAGGTCAGAAGATACTCCGAGCAGGGGCGGATCCTGGAATTCGCTGGGGCGAAGGGAGGGGGACCGGGGCAGTTCATGAACCTAGCCACGGCGGGGCGGCTGGAATCCGGGCAGGTGCTTGCTGCGGAGAGCTCCGGCGGTGTCGCGCTGTTCACACGGGACCTGGACTCCGTTGCATACACCCTGCGGCTCCCGCTGACCCGCTTGGAGGACTTGGAGGTTCTGGACGACACGCTCGTAGCCTTCGCCGCAGCAAGGCCCGGGCGGGAGGGGCTGTATGGGCCGCGGATCCACATCTTCAACACGCGCACGTCCAAGATCCAGAACTCGTTCTTCGCACCGCTGCCGGACGCGCCGAGCTTCGATGCCGCCGTCATGGCCGGGTGGACCAAGATCTCGGTTCACCGTGGGCGGCTCGCAGCGATCTTCGCCACGAGCGACACAGTGTACCTTTTCCGTCTAGATGGGGCGCCGGTTGCGCAACTCCCACTCCCATCTGGGACCTTCAGACGGGTCCCGGAAGGACCCGGCCCTCGGGGGACGGCCGATCCGCAGCGCGCGGCGGTCTGGCTATCCACGTTTGACTTGATGTCGGATATCGCGTGGGTGTCTGATAGTGTCTTGGTGGTTCTCTACCAATCCGTGAGGCCCACGGCAGCGTTGGAGCGGGTGTGGCATCTGGTCGCCATGAGCGATCAGGGGAGAGGCCTCTTCGAGATCAGGGAATCGCCCAAGTTCATCGCTGTCGATACCCCACGGGATAGGCTGTTCTTCCAAGCGCCGGGCGCAATGGCGCCGAACAAATGGTACATCGCACGCCTCCGCGGCGAGCACTCCGCGACCCATGGTCCTGCCGTCGCTGCAGGGGATCCGCTGCCTTCGGGTTGGCATATGCGGATGAGCGGGGCTCCACACCTCCGGGCAGTGTGGGTTCTTCGCACGCGTGACTGCATGCACTGCCAGTCGTTCGACTACGAGCTCAGGCGGCTTCAAGGCAGGCACGGCAATACGGTTCCTGTCACCGTGGTGCACGTCGGAGCCAACGACGGCGAAGACGAGGAGTTGAACGCGTTCCTTCGACAGCGCCGCATCAAGGCGATGGTGGTCGGAGTTCCCGAGGAGAGCCTGACCGGGCCTTGGCTAAATGCGGCAACCCCGGAGTTGTACTTGGTTGATGGTGATGTGGTGCTGTGGGCGGCGTCATGGCGGGCGTTCTTGGGAGAGGAACTCGCCGCGTCCGCCGACAGCGCCGCAACCGTCTTGCTGAGTAAATCGGGCAGGCCGGCGATCGGGAGCGGGGCGCAGAAGCAGTAGGGTATTCCACATCCACAGAGGAGATTAACACATGAAGAGGATCCGGACAGCACACGTGGGGTTGGGTGCACTCCTTACGGTGCTGGGGTGCATGATCGTACTGGTCGAGCCAGCAATTCGAAGAGATGATGCGCTCGAGGCGGCGGAGTGGCAGTTCCTGCTGGACTCAGAGGTGGGGCCCACCTGCCAAGACTGCTGCTGGACGGGGTTCTGCTGCACCATCCCAATGGTCTGCAGCTGACTCGACGCAGGTACGCGACTGTCGCGGCCATGTCCTCCAGTCGAAATCCGCCCGCAGTCGGCTTGGCGCTGGTGAGTCTAGCGGCGATTGCTGGCAGTCCCTGTTGGTCACAGGATCAGGCCAGCCAGCGCAGTTCGGCCGCCGGCGACACGGTACTCCCGCGCTTCGGAGCCCAGGTGCGGGTGACCGCCCGTGGCCTCGGCCCGGAGCTCAGGAGTGCCGTCGTCGGTGAAGTGGGGGGGTGTGCTGCGATCCTGGTGCCTCAGGGTTCCGGGGAGAGGCCCGACCGTTTCATGGTGCTCGCCCCCGACTCGATCACGAGAATATGGATCAGTAAGAGCTCCAACGGCGCGGGGTTGCCGCTCGCTGAGGCTGCTGACACCACCGCTGAAGGATGGCAGGCCCTCTCGACGGAATGGGTAAGGAGACAACTGGGATCCGGCTGCAGCGAGGCGCCGGCCACGCCTGATGTACATCACCACACGGGAGATCGGAGGTGAGATCGCGGTCGATCACATCACAAGCGTTCCTTCCAAGAAATACCCCCACCACCACTTGAATCACGCTCCTGCGCGCCCACCTACAGCTCCCAGAAACCACAATCGATAGCCCTCGAGCATCTAAGGATGCGTCCTAGTCAGGTCCGCCCCTGGTTGAGATGCTGATCCTGCGGCGTTGCTTGATCCTCGCCCGGCGAAGCTCAATGTCGTGGTGTCCACAAGGACCGGCCCGGCGACGACCGGGTACCGCGATCCACTAGGAGGAATAGGGTATCCGCTGATCCACTGTGTAGCCGACGGACGCGGCAGCCAGAGCGAGCCCGATCGCGGCAGGGGATAAGGGAGCCCCACCCGCAAAGCAGGCCAAGATGGTGGTGAGGAACGCCAGCGCGGACGCGGGAAGCGACGCGACCCGGGAGCGCCAGCGTGACCGGTCCGCGGCCAACGCACCGGGCGGCGGCAGCTGCGCTAAGGTATTGTCGATCCACCCACGGGCGTGAGCCAGCTCCGAGGCCCCGACGCCGTGTACCTGACGGAGGAAATGCAACTCGCGTTGACAGGAAGGACAGATCGCAAGGTGAGCCAGAACCTCTTCAGGTCCCGTTCCATCCGGGACGAGATCGATGAGCGTATCGAGATCGGGGCACGCGTGGTTCATAGGGTCTCTCGATTGAGCGCGATCCGGAGCTTCGCGAGGCCCTCGCGCAGGAGGGACCGCACGCTTACCTGCTTGCACCCCAGGATGGCGCTGGCCTCCGGCGGTTACCGGGCAGGCGTGGCGGAAGCTCCTGGCGAGGGCCACGCGATCAGGCGAGGGGCGGGGCGAGAACGGCGGATCCGACGTCGGTGTCAGGACAAAGTGGCCCTCGTCTTCAGGTACTTCCCGCTGACGGACCCGTCGCTCAATCACGTCCAATGCATGCCTGGCCGACACTGTCACCCTCGCCCGCGTGCGGCAGGCCGCCTCGGCAAGGCATGCCAAGCCGGCGACCACAACTCGTTGGGGTGATGTCATGGTAAAGGGGCCGTCGGGGGCCTTCGACCCCGCGGCCGGTCCGTTCGTCTTGCCAGGCGCTTGAAACAGGTCACCAGCAAGACGCACACGGGCCCCAATGCGTGCAAGGCAGCCAGTGGCACAGCTGCAGCATGGGGGACTGGGACACGCTGCTCCCGCGCGGTGCCGGGGCTGGCGGCGGCTCCGAGGACACGGTGTGGTCGCCTATGTGCGGAGCTACGCTCGACCGGGTCGATGCTCCAACAGCGTCGCAACGAAGCACGTCGGCAGCGGGGCCGTCCGGGGCCGGCGCCGCCGGATACCTCAGGGACTCAGCACCCCGCGTCGGCTCGCTCAGAGGACCGGATCGTGGTTGCACGCTTTCAGGCTGGCGCGCGTCTATTGAATGTCGTGTGGTCGGCACTGGAGTGCCGTTGGTGCCGGCATCGGGGCGCAGAGCCACCGGGCGACGCGAGGCTTCGCGCACTTCAACGTTGGGCTGAATCCCAACTTCTGACCCAGGAGGAGCAGATGAAGAGGGTTGCTTGGATCGTGGCGATGATCGCTATCACAGTCGCCATGATGGGACGCGCGGGTACTGCAGAAGCGCGAGAGGCGGCCGCCCCACGGCGGGTGTGCGAGCCTGTGCATTGCGTGACCATCAACGGCTGCTCCATCCAGTGCGCACACTGCGACTGGGACACCGAAGACGGAGGTACGTGTCAGTGGCCGTGAGCCGACGGGCGCGGACAACTTCGGCATGACCCTGAATCATGGCCCGCGTGGAGACAGACTGCTGACCCTCGCGGCCGTCGTGGCAACGCTGATGGCGGCCTCGGCGTCAGCAGTATTCTACTTCTCCTCAGGAAGCCCTGAGGGCGCAGGCTCGGTGGAGCCGCCTGCGGAAGTCGGAGACTGGGGCCAGTACACGCGGATGGGCATACGGCTCGGTCCTCAAGATGCGCCCGTTACGGTCGTGGTCTTCCTGGACTTCGGCTGTGCTTACTCTCGAGAGGCAGCACAGGACGTGCGGGAAGTCCGACGTCTGCATCCAGACAAGGTGACCCTCGTCTTCAGGCACTTCCCGTTGACGGACCCATCCCTCCATGCGGCGATGGCTGCGCAATGCGCGAGTGAAGCTGGCGCGTTTGAAGCGATGGCGGGTCGGCTGTTCGCGCAGCCCGACTCGTTCGGTGTCAAGGCGTGGACGCTGTTCGCGAATGAGGCTGGAGTGAGGGATACCATCACATTCAAGACGTGCTTGGATGACACTGCCACCCTCGACCGCGTACGGCAGGACGCCACAGCAGGTCGCACGCTTGGCGTGACGGGCACGCCATACCTGCTCATCAATGACCGCCTCTTCCAGGGGAGCCCAGGGCTTTCCCACCTCAACCAGTACGTCGATGCCCTCCTGATTCAGCGCGAGACCGACCGTGCCCGAGGGGGTATGTGATACCGCAGGTCCATGCAACCCACCCTTATCGGCGCGCCTCAGCGCCGGGGGCACACTTCCCGGAGAGATCGCACATGAACGCACGTCGGGATTGCCGCGGACGATGGTGCATGGGACTGCTCTGGTTCGCGTGCTGGGCCTCGCTGACCATCCCCTTGGCAGTCCAGGCACAGACCCCCGTCGGCCGGCCCGCGAAGCGGTGGGTGTACGATCAAGCCAGCCGTCCGGCAGGCGCGTGGCGGATGGGTCAGCGGCGGGCGACGATCGGCGCCGAGGGTGGGCCGGCCCAGTTCTGGATGATCGCCGGTGTGATCATTCTCGAAGACGGCTCCATCGTCGTGGCCGACAACGGCTCGAGCGAGATCCGCGTCTTCGATGGGAAGGGCACCCACCTGCGCACCTTCGGCGGAGCCGGGCGTGGCCCGGGCGAGTTCGCCGGTCTCTGGAGCATCTGGCTCGCAGGCGGGTTCCTGGTCGGGGTCGATGCCAGCGAAGAGACGCAGACGTTCTCGCTGGCGGGCAAGCACCTTCGCACCGGGCAGCCGCTGGTGTCACCCTCCGGTCAACGCATGACCCGCGCGGGGTACTTCGCGGACGGCACGGCGCTGGGCTACCACTTCGAGCCGATGACCAACGCGCCGTCCGGGGAGTCGGTCCGCTCCATGGCGCTGTACCGCCAGGACCGGGACCAGCTGCGGTCACTCGGCCGGTTCCCTGGCCGGCTGATCCATCGTGAGGGATCGCAGCAGCCAGCGTCAGTCGTCTACGGGCCGCGGGCAAGGGTGGTGGTCGTGGACACGATCTTCTGCGTGGGGTACCCGGACACGTATGCCTTTGCGTGCTTCACGCCGTCCGGGGAGGCGCTGTTCGAGGTCACTCGGCCGGGGGTCGTTGGGAGGTCCGTCACGCAGGAGGACGAAGAGACCTTCTTCCACGGCATCGACGTCGCCAACCCGGGCCCCAGGGGCGAGGAATACCGCCAGCGCATGCGGCAGACCACGAAGTTCTCGCGCACGCTGCCCCCCTACGGTCGCATGGTTGCGAGCAACAACGGCGATATCTGGGTGGGCGAGTTCGTCCCGGCGGACGAGACGCTCGGCGTGATGAACCCATCCCCCACGGCGCCGACGAAGTGGTCCGTGTACTCGAGCGCCGGCGTGTGGCTGTCGGATGTGACCCTGCCGGCTCGGTTCCGTCTCATGGACGCCGGCCAGGACTTCGTCGCCGGTGTCGAGAGGGATGAGAACGATGTCGAGCGGGTTGCGGTCTACGAGTTGAGACGACGCTGAGGGCCCTACGACTTCAGCGACTCGTAGAAATCGTTCCCCTTGTCGTCGACCAGGATGAACGCCGGGAAGTCCACGACCTCGATGCGGTAGATGGCCTCCATCCCCAGCTCCGGGTACTCCAGGAGCTCCACCTTCCTGATGTTCTCCTTGGCCAGCACGGCGGCCGGGCCGCCGATGGAGCCCAGGTAGAACCCGCCGTGCTTCTTGCACGCGTCGGTGACCTGCTTCGACCGGTTCCCCTTGGCGATCATGATCATGGAGCCGCCGTGGGACTGGAACAGGTCCACGTAGGAGTCCATGCGCCCGGCGGTGGTGGGACCGAAGGAGCCGGCCGGCAGACCCGCGGGCGTCTTGGCGGGGCCGGCGTAGTAGACCGGGTGGTCCTTCATGTACTGGGGCATCCCCTCGCCCTTGTCCAGCCGCTCCTTGATCTTCGCATGGGCGATGTCGCGGGCCACGATGAGCGTGCCGGTGAGGGAGAGCTGCGTCTTCACCGGATGCTTGGACAGCTCGGCCAACACGTCCTTCATGGGACGGTTCAGGTCGATGGGCACCCCGCCGCCGTCGCGCTTCGCACGGTACCTGGCCGGGATGAAGCGGCCCGGGTTCCGCTCGAGCTCCTCGAGCCAGATCCCGTCCTTGTTGATCTTGGCCTTCACGTTGCGGTGCGCGGAGCACGACACACCCATCCCCACCGGGCACGACGCGCCGTGGCGCGGCAGGCGGATGACCCGCACGTCCAGGGCGAAGTGCTTGCCGCCGAACTGCGCGCCGATCCCTGTCTTCTGTGCCTCGAGAAGGAGCTGCTTCTCCAGCTCCAGGTCGCGGAACGCCTGCCCGCCCATGTTCCCCTGGGTGGGCAGCTCGTCCAGGTAGCCGGTGCTGGCCAGCTTCACGGCCTTCAGCGTCGCCTCGGCCGAGGTGCCGCCGATGACGAAGGTCAGGTGGTACGGCGGACACGCGGCCGTGCCGAGGCTCTTCATCTTCTCCGTCAGCCATGGGAGGAGCTTCCCCGGGTTGAGCAGCGCCTTGGTCTCCTGGAAGAGGACGCTCTTGTTGGCGGAGCCGCCGCCCTTGGCCACGAACAGGAACTTGTACTCCGCGCCGGACACGGCGTGGAGGTCGATCTGCGCCGGGAGGTTGGTGCCCGAGTTCTTCTCCTCGTACATGGTGAGGGGAAGGGTCTGGGAGTACCGGAGGTTCTCCTGCGTGTACGTCTCGAACACGCCCAGGGAGAGCGCCTCCTCGTCGCCGCCTCCGGTCCACACCTGCTGCCCTTTCTTGGCGTAGATGGTGGCCGTGCCCGTGTCCTGGCAGAACGGCAGCACGCCTTCCGCCGAAACCTCGGCGTTGCGCAGCATGGCCATGGCCACGCCCCGGTCGTTGTCGCTGGACTCGGGGTCGTCGAGGATGGCGGCCACCTGCTCCAGGTGCTTGGAGCGCAGGTAGAAGGACACGTCCTTCATGGCCTCACGGGCCAGGAGGGTGAGCCCTGCCGGGTCCACCTGCACAACTTCCTTGCCGTCGAAGCTCCCGACGGTGACGTGGTCCTTCGTCAGAAGCCGGTAGGTGGTGCCGTCACCAGCCAGCGGGAACGGATCCTGATATGTGAAGCCGGCCATGGTCGTCGCTCCTCGCGCCCGTGTCGTGCCGCCCCCGGGAATCGGGGCGGTGGGAGGGGGCCGGCCTCGGCCGTCTGCGGCCGGAGGGCCGGTCCCGCACCAGAAGGCTAGAGGGGGGGGAGGATCGGGGGAAGGCTGGACGAGGAGCCGGGGTGATCGATCTTGACTAGTCTGACTAGATTGTGCAGCATTCTGCATGGAGCCACAGGACACCTTCTCCACCTACGAAGCCAAGGCTCGCTTCTCCGAAGTCCTCCGCCTCGTGCGCGAGGGGCGCACCGTGACGATCACGTATCGAGGCAACCCGGTGGCGGAGATCCGGCCGCTGGACCGCTCCGGGGGCACTGCGGCGCGCCTGGAGTGGCTGCGCTCCCGCGGGGTCCTTGCCGCTCCCGTGCGGAAGCAGGGAAAACTCGAGCCCCTGGCACGCCGACCCGGAGCCCTGGGCCGTTTCCTGGCCGACCGGAACGCATGAGCGTCGCGTACGTGGACACCTCCTGCCTCGTGGCCATCGCGTTCAACGAGGCCGGGGCGCGGTCCCTCGCGCGGAAGCTGGAGGCCTACGAGCAACGTTGCTCGGCCGACCTCCTCGAGGCGGAGTTCCGCTCGGCGCTCCGACGCGAGGGCGTGGAGGGCGGGCAGGAGTTCCTGGACACGATGACGTGGGTCCTTCCGGACCGGCGTCTCACCGCCGAGATCGACCGGGTCCTGACTGCGCGCCAGGTTCGGGGCGCCGACCTCTGGCACCTCGCCTGCGCCCTCTACCTGGCCGAGTCCCCCGGAGACATCGACTTCGTCACGCTCGACGCCGCCCAGCGCGACGCCGCCGCCGCGCTGGGGTTCCGGACGCCGATCTGAGCGCAGGGCTCAGGCGCCGGGCGAGGCCGCCGGAGCCGATGCGGTGTCCGCGACGGCCGCACCCTCCGCCTCGCCGGCCGCGGCCGGTGCCGTCCCCGGCCTGGTCACCACCGCGATGCGCCCGTCCGCCTGAGCGATGAGGAGCTCGCCGTCGCGCGACGCGATCCCCACGGGTTGATCGAGGCTCGGCACCGCGTACGCCTCCACAACCGTCTTCGCGGCGAGGTCGAGCACCAGGAGCGTCGAGTAGGCGGCGCTCATGGCGTAGAGCAGTCCGTCCTCCACCACCGCGCCCGTCACCACGTACTCCGCCAGCGTCCGCTTCTCACCGAGGGCCAGCCCCGGCCCGAGGCGCGGGAGGAACTCCGACGCGAGCACGAAGTCGCCGGCGTCGAAGGTGGACACCACCATGCGGCGCTGCCGCGGCGACGGCACGCTCACCGTCACCATCTCGTGCGCGGCGCGGTCGTGCGCCAGCGAAGACACGTACATCAGGCGTGCCCGCACCGTGGCGAAGCGCGAGCGCCTCAGCTCGCTCATGCCGCCACTGGTCTCGAGGAAGTGGCGCCACTCGAACCCCTCGTCGGCGGCCGGATCGGGACGGATGAGCAGGTAGCTCTTGTTGATGGTCCCCACCACGAGCGTGTCGCCCAGGAACGCCGCGCCGGAAGGCGCCTGGATGTCCACGGAGAACATGGGGTCGAGCCTCACGCGGTGCTCGACCTTGGATAGCGAGGCATCGAGCACGTACACGCCGTGCCGGTCGGTGACCGCGAGGAAGCGCCCCGTGGCCGGGTCGCGCGCCAGGTCGGTGAGCCGTCCGTCCAGCGGCACCGACACCCTCTCCCACGCCTGGACGGCCAGCGAGGAGAGGTCCGCCAGAGGACCGTTCGCAGGATCGGCGTCGGCCTCCACGTGGGCCGGGTCGGGCTTGGGGATGTCCCACGCCCCGCGCAGCGTGACGGCGCCGCGGAGCTCGCCGCGGAACATCCACACCCAGTTCCGCGGGTTCCACGAGAAGCGGATCGGGTCACCTTGGCCCATGAACGGCGGGGGCCCTGTGGAGACGAACGCCTGCACCGCGTTGGCGCCCACCACCACCATGAAGAGCCCGAGGGCAAAGCGCCCCGTGCGTCCCAGCTCGCGCGTGCCCCGCTCCACCGAGTCCTCGCGCAGGAGGATGAGGAGGACCGCCAGGGTCACGAGGACCACGAAGTGGATGACCCACGACCATACGTAGGTGTGCGCCCCGAAGAAGGACGCGGCGAATCCCTGGCCCACGTCCCTCGCCAGGTGGAGCGCCGAGTGGCGGATGGCCATGAACGATCCCCATGCGCCCAGGAGCACCACCGTGCCGAGGTAGCGGGGACGCGGGCCGTAGCGGAGAACGAAGAGCCCGGCCAGCGCCATGAGGACCATGGACACGCGCTGGGCCCAGCACAGGATGCAGGGGGACTCGCCGAACGCGATGCCCAGCACCACCGCGACGCCTACGGGCCCCGCTGTGAGCAGGACGACGGCCCAGGCGAGGACCGTGCGCAGCCGTGCCTCGGAGATGCCGGTCATAGGTTCAACCCCGGCAGCAGCGAACCGTGCGTGGCGATGAGGAACATGAGCGCCATGAGCACGCAGCTCGCCACCATGAGGCGGAAGGCCAGCCGCTCCTTCTCGGGGCGGCGCCAGATCAGCCAGGCGACGAAGAGGATGATGAGGAAGTTGAGGAATTCCATTCTGCGATCCCCCTATTCGTACAGCAGATACGGGGCGCTCCGGGCCCGGAACACCTCCACTTCAGCCTGCCACGACGCGAAGATCTCCGCGGGCTCCGCGCCGGCCAGGAGCATCTCCTTGAGGCGCGGTGTGGCCACCAGGCGGTCGAGCGCCGCGTCGTTCCACACGAGCTCATCGGCATGCAGGCGGTTCACCGCCCACAGGAGCGCCACGCCGGCCTTGTACGGCTCGAAGGCATCCCGGTCCGTGACGCGCATACGCACGCCCTGGAGGAGCTCGCCGGCCAGCTCCGGCGGCCGGCCGTGGTAGGGCTTCTGCTCGGGCGTGAAGGCCTCGGCCTCGAACGTCACGCCGGCGAGCCCCAGCCCGTTCATCAGGTCCACCGCCGCCGCCGCGTCGAGCCAGGGCGCCCCGATGATCTCGAACGGGTGGTCGGTCCCCCGCCCCTCCGAGACGTTCAGCGCCTCGAAGAGGCACGTGCCCACGTACGCCGTGAGCGACTCCAAGGTGAGCAGGTTGGGCGAAGGCTTGGACCAGGCGAGCCCGGTCTCGTCGTACCACATGTCCCGGGCCCACCCGGTCATGGGCACCACGTGCAGCGTGGCCGTGCGCCCCCCGCGGAGCAGCTTCTCGCCGTTGTAGAGCTGGGCCAGCTCGCCCATGGTCATCCCGTGCACCACGGGGATGGGCGCGTACGAGCCGAAGCGGAAGAGCGCGGCCGGGTCGGCGACGAACCCATCCATCTTCAGGCCGGTGATGGGATTGGGGCGGTCCAGGACCACCACCTCGATCCCCTGCTCCGCCGCGGCCTCCATGACGAAGCCCAGGATGTTGACGTGCTCGTAGAAGCGGGCGCCCACCTCCTGGACGTCGAAGACGATCACCTGCATGCTGTCGAGCATCTCCGGCGTCGGCTTGTGGATCTCGCCGTAGAGGCTGTGCTTGGGGAGCCCGGTGGCGGCGTCCACCGTGGACTCCGGGTCGCGCGGGGCGGAGTAGTCGTTGGAGCGGACGTCGAACTCCATCCCGAAGAGGACGCGCAGGTCGGCGTCCGGCCAGGCGTGGAGCGCGTCGGCCAGGTGCGTGCCGTCGGCGAGGCGGCCGCTGTGGTTCGCGACCAGCGCTAGGCGCTTTCCCCTGATCAGGTGCGCGTACTCCCCGAGGAGGCGGTCGGCCCCCGCGGTCACCGCCGGGGGAGGCGCTTCGGCGGCCGGCTCGGGAGCCGGCTCGGCGCAGGCCAGGGGGACGAGGACGACGGCGGCGACGGCGGCGGTGCGGATGAGGATCGTCATGGAGGAGAAGGTACCGTGGGTGGGGGCGGGAGCGCACGGGGATGCGGGACCTGCGGCCGAGCTTGCTGCCCCCTCCGGCCCCTCCTACCGTGCGTCCGACGGCCCCGAGGGGGTGGGGGATCCCGATTCCAGGACATCCGTGACTTCGCGACGCACCCTTCCTTTCGCCCTGATGCTGGCAGGGCTCTTCGCCTTCCGACTCGCCTACGGCCTGGCATCCGAGTTCTGGTTCGACGACGAACTGCAGATCTACCTGCTCGGCCTCAAGTGGTTCACCACCGGCGCCTGGCCTTACCTCGGCCCCGACGTGGTCTACACCCACACCCAGATCCCCGGGGCGCTCCAGGGACTCCTCGTGGGGCTGCCGTTCTTCGTGGCGCCTGTGCCCGAGGCGCCCACGGTCTTCCTCAACGCCCTGACCTTCGCCAGCCTGTCGCTCCTCGCGTGGTACGTGTGCCGGCGGTTTCCGGGCATGCCCAGGTGGTTGGTCTGGACGTGGGTGATGACCGCCCCGTGGACCATCAACTACGGCACGCGCGTCGTGAACCCGTCGTACGTGCTGGTCTTCTCGGTGCCGTTCTTCGTCGCGTTCTTCGAGACGTTTCTGGGCGGCAACCGGCTTCTGGGCCGGAGGACGAGCCTGCTCCTCATGGGGCTCGCCACCACGTGCATCATGCAGCTGCACCTGTCGTGGGTGCTTCTCGTGCCCTTCGCCCTGTTGGCGCTCGGGTCGGCGGCTCGGGAGGCGCGCGGGTCGGCAGCGCGGGAGGCGCGAGGCCACGTGGCGCCTCTCGTGGCATCGTACGGCCTGGGCCTCTTCCTGGGTGCGGTGACGCTCCTGCCGACGTTCCTCCAGGACGCCGTGCGGACCCCGTCAACCACGGCGAATGTCACCCTCAACGCCGACAACCTTGGGAACCTCCTTCTCGTCCTCGGCCGGTTCTTCCTGTTCGCGGGCTTCGACGTGTACCTCTGGTTGGGGCACAGCGGCGTGGCGCGGGGCGAGGTGCTCGTGGAGCTGCCGTGGATGGTGCCTCTGGTCGTCTTCCTTTCCGCCGTGGGGTGCCTGCAGCTCGTCCTCTTCACCGCCGGCTTCTTCCGGAGGGACGGGAGTCGGGAGTGGCACAGGCTCGCATGGGTGACGCTGGGCACCGTGCTCATGACCTGGGTCGCGTTCTTCTTCTCCGTCAAGGAACCCAGCCCACACACGTTCTGCATCCTGCTCCCGCTCGCCATGTTCTACTCGTTCCACTGCTACGAGTGGCTCTTCGCCAAGAGCAGGCGCTGGCTCATCGTTTTCGAGGCCGCCGTCGTCTGCGGCTTCCTCACCGCGGGGGGGCTCGGCCTCCACAATCTGCGCCACCACTCGCTCTACCTGGACCGCGCGAGGGTGGAACGGGCCATCGCCGAGGGGGATCACACTCAGTTGGGCGTCCGGCGCGCGGATCTCTGGGGATACGGCTACTAGCCTCTCCGTGGCATCGGGGGCCATGAGGCGGTAGCTTCGGATGCACTTTTTTTCACTTGCACCTCACCGAGGCCCCGCCATGATCCATCGTCGCATCTGGGCTCTCGCCGCTCTCGCCGCGCTGGCCGCCTGCGGCGGCGGCGAACCCGCCGCCGAAGCTCCGGCCGCTGAGACGGCCGCCCCCGCGTCCACCCCTGCCGCCGCGCCGTCGGTCGCCGTGGACCTCACCGGCCTCACGCTCCCCGAGGGCGTGACCGCCGAGATGGTCAACGCTGGTGCCGCCGCATGGCCCACCCAGGCGTGCATCGCGTGCCACGGCCCGGATGCCCACGGAGTGACGGCCCTCGGGCCCAACCTCACGGACGCGACCTGGCTCCACTCCGACGGGAGCTTCGAGGCCATCAAGACCCAGATCGTCAACGGGGTCCCGCAGCCGAAGGAATCGGCCGGGCCGATGCTGCCCCGGGGTGGCACGGCCATCGACGACACCATGGTGGCCAACCTGGCGGCGTACATCTGGGCGATCTCCCACAAGGGAGCCTGAGCCCGACCCGCCGCGGCGGGCGCGAACCGTCACGGCGTGGAAGCTGGAATGCAGCCCCGGGGCCTTCGGCCGCGGGGCTTCCTCGTGAAGCCGACCATGCGACGTTCGTTACGCCGACGATTCTGCTGACCCGGTAGCCGGCGTCCGTCGCGTTCGCCTCAGGGACGGACCGATCAGCGTTCCCATCTCGACGAGGAACGCGCTCCGGTCCGCCACGGATGACAGGCGCGCCATCCCGACCTCCAGCACGTCGAGGATGCCGTCGCCGCCGGACACCCCGCGAAGCACGCGGTAGCCGGCGAACACCATGGCCGGGTCCCCGAAGGGCGGGGACTTGGGGCGCCCCTTGTGCGTCGCCTCCACGGGCACATCCGCGCATCCCAGCAGGTGGAGTGCAGGCAAGACTGAGCCGATGACGTCACGCACGCCCTGAGGAGTGATCCGGCCGGGCCTGAGCGTAGTGATGCGTCGCACGAGCAGCTCGGCCACGGCCAGGGCGAGGACGATCCCATCGGCCGGCAGGCGCAGGAACTCCAATCGCATGGCCGGGGCTACGGCAAGGAGGACGTCGTCGATGCCATCCCGTGCAACCGGACCCGCCGGAACCGCGAGCCCTAGCAGCGCTGCCGCTCGAACGACGTTCTGGTCCATCCTCGCAGGATCCGCGGCGGCGTCCCGCAGGGTGTCGGCGAACGAGCCCACGCCGATCGCCGCACCGCACCGGTCGCGGAATGTCCGTTCACGCGCAAGCACGGACCGCACCCCCTCGGAGGGGTGCAGGCGGGCGGGCTTCATGACCAGCCTTACATGGGCCTCGGTCACCAATCCGCTCTCCCGCACCAGCGGCTCGAGCCTCGCGTGCGTGCCTTCCACCTCCCCAGGCCTGGGCGGAGCCTGCACGCGCAGCGGGCACATGAAGTGCGGGCTGACGACCACGGTCCTGCCGATGCGGGAGAAGGAATTGAAGGGGAACAGCATGCAGACGCCGGGCTTGGCGGCCCGACCGTGCTCCTTCTCGATGCGGCACAGGTCGTCGCCGTCGAGGAAGTGACAGCCGCTGGTCGCGTTGGCGACGGTGAGGATCTCGCCGCGCCGCTCCACGACGGCGCTCGCCAGCTCCGGGTGGAGCGTGAGGAGCCGCCCCATCTCCCGGCCCAGGCTGCCCGCGAAGCCATGGCCGCGGCAACAGAGCGCGGTGCATTCCGAACACACGTAGTGCAAGACCCCGTCCGGGAAGGCGAAGTAGAGGGGAACCATCACTCTGAGGCCTCGGCCAGGGGTGTAGGACGGGTCGGCATGGAGCGCGCAGGGCGGTGAGAGCCCGCTCGACGCAGGAATAGCCCGGAGGAAGCGGGGGCGTCAAGCCGGCACGTCGTGCGCTGGCGGAGGCCCGCCAGCTTCGACATTCTCCCTCACCGACCAGGGCGCGTTCGCGCGGCCCGCCCGACCATCGACAGCATCCCCCTTCCGGACCCCACGCATGAACACGCCGACCCGAGTGCCCCGCCCCCGGCTCCGCCCGGCATCCCTCGCCGTGCTGGCCCTTGTGGCGCTTTCCGCGCCGCCCGTCCGCGCCCAGAACCCCTCGTCCGCCGACGCATTCCCCACGGGAGAGAGCGTCCTGGAAGCGGACTTCGACGGCACCGTGCTCCAGCTCTTCGCCTACAAGCCGGTCACCTACCAGGGGGAGGGCTTCATCCTCCTCCTCCACGGCGCGTCGAGGGCGGCCGAGTCCTACCGAGACAACGCGGTGGGGATGGCCGATGACTCGGGCCGATTGGTGGTCGTGCCCCTCTTCGATCAGGAGCGCTTCCCCGAGTGGCGCTACCAGTTCGGCGGCGTGTTCCGCCCGGACGGCTCCCTCGCCGCCCCGGAGGAGCGGACCTTCGCGTTCATCCCGAAGATCGTCGCGTACATCCGTGCCCGTGAGGGCAACGCCCAGATGCCCTACCTGCTCGCCGGCTTCTCCGCCGGCAGCCAGTTCGTGTCGCGAATGATGGTGTTCATGGAGACCGACGCCGAGCGGGTCATCGCCATGGCCGGCGGCTCGATCGTGTTCCCGACCCGGGACATGGACTTCGGCCTGGGCTTCGGCAACCTGCCCGACGAGCTGAGCAACGACGACCGCATCCGCCGGTACCTGGCGCTCCCCATGACCATCTATATCGGGACCAACGACACCGAGATGGCCCAGCTCCCCCAGGGGGACGCATACGCCCAGGGCGTGCACCGCTATTCCCGCAACATCCGCTGGTTCAACTACGCCATGGACCTGGCCCACGAGCGGAAGTGGGAGTTCAACTGGCGCCTGGTCATCGCCGACGGGCCGGGTCACAGCCCGAAGGACATGTTCCACCACCCGCAGATCCAGAACGCGCTGTTCGGGCACCGGGCGAAATGACTCAGGTGGGCGGCGGCGCCGGGTTCAGCACCTTCCACACGATGAGGCTCAGGTCGCCGATGAGGACCTCGGCGGCGTTGTCCACCGGCTGCCATCCCCGGTCCTCGTTCTCGTTGGTGTAGACGCACACCACGAAGTCGCGCATCCCCGCCTGGGGCGGATCGAAGATCGTCTTGCCGCGCTGGCGCTGGGTGAAGACGATGCCGCAGTCGTTGCGCGTGGCGCTCACCGATCCGGTCTTGTGCGCCACCACCACGCCGCTGGGAAGGTAGCGGGGGATCTCGTTGTACCCCCAGGCCTGCGTGCGGGCCATGCCGATCATCTGCTTGGACGCTTCGGCCGACACGGCCTCGCCCTTGTACATGCTGGCGAACATCCTGGCGTTCTCCATGGGCGTGGTCACGCCCAGGCCCCACACCCGCGAGGAGTCGGGGTCGATGCTGGTCTGGCGTGACCGCGACACCTTCGCCCAGAGCTTCGTGCCCGGGTATCCCAGGCTGTCCATGCGCTCGTTGATCGCTCGGATGCCGAGCTTGTCCACGACCAGGTTCGTCCCGGTGTTGTCGCTCTGGTTGATCATGAAGGTCGCGGCGTCCTTCACGGTCATCTCCAGCGGAGCGTCGAAGTGCTGGAGGATCCCCGAGCCGCCCACGCGGTCCACGTCCAGCATCACCACCGGGTCGCTGAGCTTGATGCGGCCCCGCTCGACCTGGGTGAAGAGCTCGAGGAGGACGGGGATCTTGATGTTGCTGGCCGTCGGGAAGCGTTCATCCCCGCGGATGGACAGGGTCTCTCCGCTGGCCAGGTCGATGACGGCGACGCCCACCTGGCCCTTGTGCTCGGCCATGCGGGCTTCGAGCTGGCGGCGCATCCCGCCCCAGTCGATTGCTTGGGCGGCGGCGACGACGGGGGTGGAGGCGAGCCCGGCGAGCTGAGCGGCCAGGGCGACGGCGAATATGGAGCGCACGCGCATGGATGATCGAGCCTCCTGAGGGGTAACCGGCCACGCGATCTCGGGGGGGAGTCTAGGCCCAAAATAAGCGAGTAGCTCTGTACAGGTGTAGTGGGTCGAGGCGGAGCGGAGCAGCAGCTTAGGAGCGATGCGGGGAGGCGTCCCGCGGCGTGCGAGGTTCGTAGGAGAGATCCACTGCGAGGCAGGCGCGGAG